>JAIPBE010000026.1 GCA_021738725.1 Saprospiraceae bacterium
TAGAACTAATCCTTGGCAGGTTGCTCCCCAGCAGAGCCTGCCTCCGCTTCGTTCTAGCAATTGAAAGGTAAATCCCCATTTAGTAACTTACACGAAAGTTATTCACAGTTTTTAGGGTTTAGGGGGGAGAGCTGTCAACCTATATCATGAGGACCCACAATACCCATTACCCAATACCCAATACCCATTACCCATTACCCAATACCCATTACCCATTACCCAATACCCAATACCCATTACCCAATACCCATTACCCAACGCCCATGAACAATCGCCAACGACTCCTGGCCATCAAATGGCTGCATACGTTGATCTGGGCGTTTTTTGTCGCAGTGATCTTTTATATTTTGTATTGCGGGATTGCGAATGATGTCCAGGTGTATACCTGGATAGCCATTGGCTTGGTCCTGGGAGAAGGATTGGTGCTTTTACTTTTCAGAATGTTCTGCCCTTTGACGATTTGGGCGAGAAAATACTCCTCCTCTACAAAGGACAATTTTGATATTTTTCTACCCGAGTGGTTGGCACGATACAACAAAGTGATCTTTACCACGCTGTTTTTGATCGGTGTTTTATTCGTGATTTATCGGATACTATAAGGAGCTGTCCGAAGTATTATTTCTCGCAGATTATTATGGAGAAATTCAAATATCAATTTCGGCATCTGTTCGGAATAATACTAGAGCGCATTATTATGGATAATCATCACTTTGAATTTCTACAATGTGCTATTTTGGGCAATCAGAATGGCGTGAACAAGGCCATGATGTTTATGTGAGTACGCAATCAATTCAACTGATTCATTCAAGAGAATACAAATGGTGACAAACGATCGACAAAAGCAAGGATTGCTAGCCGGTGTTTCCCTCCTGCTGATGGCAGTCGTGGCAGGTTTTTCCTTCGGGTATGTGTACAACGGAATGGTCCTTCCCGATCAGGATAGTCAAACAGTGGAAAATATTCGTAACGGACTTGGATTGTTCCGAGTCGGGGCCTTGGGGTGGATTTTAATCCTGGTTCTGGATGTCATCGTGGCATTGACGTTATTGCGGTATTTCAAACCGATTCACAGTACATTGTCATTTATGACTGCCGGCCTTCGGCTGGTCTATACGGCATTTCTGGGTCTGGCGATCAGCCATTTATTTGCCGTCATCGGGCGGATCTCCAGCGCTGCGGAGACCTCTGATATCATGGCGTCTCTCCATTCGTTTGAAGTCATCTGGTCAGGCAGTCTGGCTCTCTTTGGATTGCATCTGTTGGGGTTGGGCATTTTGAGTTTGCGATCTGATATTGTGCCTCGGATATGGGGTTGGCTGCTGGTGGTTGCCGGCATATGTTACACAGGTGTTCATGGTGCAAAGGCCCTCTTGCCAGCCATGTTGGAGCAGGTGCATCAGGCAGAGATGGTTCTGAGTTTGCCGATGGCACTCGGAGAGTTGGGCTTTGCCATCTGGCTGATCTATGCCTGTTTCCGGACCAATCCGTCTGCCGTATGAGGTATCTGGTCAACGGACTGAAGATCCTGGGGCTCCTGGTGGGACTCCTCCTCCTGCTGGTCGCGGGTGTGATCCTGGCAGACAGGATGCTCACCGGTTACCTGCAGGTGGATCATGTGCCGGAGGCGGCCGAGAACAGTTATATCCTTCGCCATGTGCATGTCCTGCCAATGACGGCCGACACCGTCCTGTTCGACCACAGTTTTCGCATCCGCGACGAGGTGATCGAGGCCATGGGGCCTGATCTGGCCGCCGGGGGGCTGCCGGAGGTGGACGGCGAGGGGGGTACCTCCTGCCCGACTGATGGACATGCATGTACATGTCTGGGATGAATGCGAACTGGGGCTCTACCTGGCCAGCGGGGTGACCGCGGTACGTAACCTGTGGGGACTGCCCATGCATCTGCGGATGAAGGACAAGATCGGCCAGGGGGAGATCCTCAGTCCGGCCTTCTACACTTCGTCGCCAAAGCTGACCGGTCCCGATTATGCCGGGGATGACAACCTGCAATTGACATCGGTGGAAGAGGCCCGGGAAAAGGTCGCTTCCTGTGCGGAGCGTAGTTATGATCTGATCAAGACCTACAACGGCCTGACCCCGCCCCTCTTCGAGGCCATCCTGGCAGAGAGCCGACAGCGGGGCCTGGATGTGGTAGCGCACCCGAGTGCCTCTTGCCCTACTATGCGCATTTCCGCGAGCCCATCCGCTCGATCGAGCATGTCGAGGACATCGTCCAGCAGCCGCTGGATTACCATCTGGACACGATGAAACTGGACGAGGTGGTTGCCGGCTATGTCGCCCATCCCGGATCGGCCCTGTGCCCGACGGCGGTGGTCTTTGCCAATATCCATCGCCTGATCACCGAGCCGGAGATCCTGGAGGAGGAGGCCCTGGCCGCCATGAACCCCCTGATCCGCCGTGTGGACAGTCGGGCCCAGTTCGACCGGTGGTCCCGCACGCGTGCGGAGGACCCGGACATTGGGGAGAAGATCCGCATGCAGCACGACTTCCACCTGCTGGCCATCCGCAAGTTGCACGAGGCGGGGGTGCGGATCATCTGTGGGACCGACGCGGGGATCGGGATCACCCCGCCGGGGGCGTCCATTCATGAGGAGCTCGGATTTTACGTGCAGGCGGGCATGAGTCCTTTCGAAGCGTTGCAGACGGCCACGGCCAATCCTGCCCGGGTGCACGCCTTCCTGGGGGATATGGGCACCATCGCACCCGGAAAGCGCGCCAACTATCTCCTGGTCGACGGCGATCCGATGGAGGATCTGTCCGTCCTGGCTGATCCGCATGTGGTCAGCGTCAACGGCCGGCGCATGGCGGCGGGTACCCTGGATCATTTTCGCGAGCGGGCCCTGGACCGTCGCAACCTGATCGTGACCGGATTGCGCTATGCGGAGTACCTGGCGGTGGAGCGATAGGAGGATGCAGTGGCGATGGCTCCCGGTCCCTGAACCCGGCAGTATCCTGGATCACAAAATGTCCCGGAGTAATCTGCGAATCCTGCAGATTCGTGAAGCAGCATTGAAGAACCGCAGAAGGGTAAGGAGGAGAATGGGCCTGTTTTAGGCCGGGATAATCCTTCCGCAATGCTTGATGTATACTTTAACCAAACTTGATGCATGGTTTATTCTAAGTCTGTAAATGCCTCTACAGGACAAGAATGGTTCTCTTCAGGCGTGAGATCGGGACAGTGTTAGCACACCGCGAGAGTGGGTGAGTAGATTGGCAATGTATCCTGGTGGACCACGCAGCAGGCAAGATCATTCCAGAGCAGAGGTATAAATCTTTAACTACTGTTGTGGAAATGGGGTTCCTCTTCATAGATGCTGGGAGGAGCAGGGTCATGTCTGCGTCAGAATGATATTCATCCATCTTCTCATGTGCGGAAAGCACAAGGTCAGACTGTGATTGCGATGAATGAGTAGTATAGATTAGGCATCCCAGCGGACGCGAACGCATCGCATTTTCACAAATTTGTGCGGATAGAGTCATGGCACTAGTCATTTGAATATATTATCTTTATGCAGGAGCTTTCCTGAATGGGATTAATTAATATGCAGGTGTATTCATGAAATGGTCGAATATGTGCACAAAGTTGCAGCTACCAAAAGGGTAGGCATGGAACCCAAAAAAATGGTTCGTTTTTCTGTTTGAATTAATAAATTTGGAAGCACTATGAAGGATGTAGTATTAATATTTATAGTGGCCTTGAGTATTTGCTATAAAGTCAAGGCTCAGAACCTGGTTGATTTATTGCCTGGTGAGATTGATTTGGGAGAGGTGCAAACGAAAACTGTACATGATGTTTACTTTTTGTTTGAAAATGTCTATACAGACTCGATAGTTATAACAAATGTCCAGCCTTCTTGGGGAGGAATTGTTGCAGAATTTCCAGATTATCCGATAGGTGCCGGAGATATTGATACAATTTTTCTCCAGATGTTTGATAACGAGGGAGGAGTGAGAGTTAAAAATACAAGTATTGCAATTTATAATTATCCAGATCAAAATGTATTTGAGCAAGAAATATTTACACTTAAATGGATTGGAGTTGATTCAATTATGACATCAATAGATGGGGAAATTCCTACACGTAACGTAATTGTGTCTCCCAATCCGGTTTCTGATAAAATGAAAATTATACATTCGGGATTAGAAACAGATGTATGTATAATAAAAGTATATAATTTGTCCGGAATATGTGTTTTGAAAAAATATGGTTATAGATTTGGGGATGATATTGATATCCCATCTGAAATGAGAGACGGACTATATGTTGTGTCAATAGTCTTAAATGATACAACAGTTTCAGCGAAGATAATAAGGAATAGAAGGTAAAGGGAGAATCCAGAGTTGGTATATATGAGTAGCAATTGTTTCTTCCGCTGAAGGATTTAATGAGACAACAGTTATTAATCCATATTTCCATGATTTTCAATGATCTTGTTCTTCGAATTCCATGTGCTCTGGGAAAGGTGGTTGCCATCGGGTTTCTTTTTTTGATATCCGGATCCAGAGGGTATTCTCAATCGCTTCTTGATGGTGTCTATTCATCGGATGTGGAGGGTTCGAGACTTCGACTGGTCGTCTTTGAGAAAAACCTTGAGATCTATGCCAAGTACCAATATTTTCAGAAAATGAAGAAAAGCAGGCCAACCGTTGAGAAGATCTTCAGTGGGTATCGGAATGAAGATGGGTATATTTATTTTAATCGACCACATGAGGCATTATTCAGTATGAATTCAGGCGATGCCACCCCGTACAGAAATTTTCGAATCAAGCAGTTGGCCTATTACAAGTCGATTACACCTGAACCTCCCAACAGGATTGTTCAATTGTCGGAGATGAACGTTGCTCCGAATCATGTACTTCACCGACAGGATGACCAGGCAGGTATGGTGCAGGAGTTGAGGGCCGAAGTGGCCTTACGACAGGGTCAGTTGTATCCACAAAATGGGCGATGGATCAGGAAAATTACCGATGATCATAGCTATTCCAATTATCTGGGGGAGGATTGGATAATGTGCAAACATAATGGACGGCATGTGCGATTGCTACTGGATCCTGGCAATATTGTCGATCAGACCATTTTAAAGGTGTATTTGCTTCCCCAGGAGAAATATCCTCTTGTAGAGATGAAATCCTTACTTGACTTTTGGACCAAGAATAGCAGGCAGTTGATCGATGTGTGCTATCCGAGCGTAACCACAATGGAGATTTATCATGTATTGAATCGTGACGAGAAGCTGCCCGGATTCTTGCCCGATCGATTTGTATTGGTTGGCCACCGCAAGGGGAGAGCAAATGGTTTCGAATTCACCTTGACCAGTCATGGAAAGAAGGAGATATCATCTGTGCATTTGGGTCATATCGCTCGGCTGAATGAAATCGAGAGGGTCAAAGATCAGTATTATGCCATGTCTCTTTTAATGCAGTTGAAACACGAAGTTCAACATGGAGCTGATAAAGAGACGGATATCTTTGAGGAGATCATGAATCGAATCGATGCTCTGGAGGTCGACATAAGGGCAATCCTTTTAAAACGATCATATAGTGATCTGAGCAGCAGAACAGGAGATGATCAAGCAGGATTGATGAGGTGGTATCAGAATCATTCTGAAGCATTTGGCTCGTTCAGTGAGAATGTGGCATATCGTGATAAGGATCAAGCGGAGATCGAATTGGAAAAGCTGTATTGGAATAAATGCAGGGCGTATTGGAAGGAACATATTGATCGACTTTGTGCAGAGGTCGACAGTTGTGAGAACCAGAGGAGTCTGGATCGGCTCAAGGAGGACTATGACTTTCTGTTTTCCATATCACGTATCTATGATGAGGACGGCTATTTTGCGCGTTTCCTGGCTGCCTACAATGGTCGATTAGCGTATTGGAAGTGGAAGGAGGATGAGCGAGTCAGGAATTTTGAGGAGGAGCAGCACAGGTTGGCCGAGGAGAGGCAGCAGCGGATTGATTCGGGTGAGTTGTGCAGGTGTTGCAATAACTCACGATTGGTTTGTCAAAAGTGCAAGGGAGGAGGTACTGTTCATCGATATAATGGTTTCTTGGGTAGATGGAACTATGATTATTGTTGCCTGGGAGGTGTGATAAAATGTCATTGCTGTGGTATGAAGTACTGATGGGCCTATTCAAGGAAAGCGATCAGAAATACAATTATCACTTCACCACCACCGCCCCTTCCATGATCAAGTCATACCGATACCCTGCTCCGAAGTCCTTATTCAGGGCAATGGTGCCTTCCACCGTGACGATGGCGCCCAAGGGAATGTTTTCGGCTGTGGTGACGGTTAGATCCTGATTGTCGCCCGTGCCATCCTGGATGTGGATCCAGTTGCGATTCATGATCATGGGGTTGACTTTGACCACCTTGCCGGTGACTTTGACCGTCTTTCCTTCGTACTTTTTGGCATTTTTGACCAGCTCGGAGATACCAGTGGCTCCTGCCGCAGGTGTGATGGAGGTTGGCGGTTCGATCGCGGGATGATCACCGGGAATGCCGCCGCCAGATACAGTGGCACCTTCAGGAGCCATCTTCTGGATGTCTGACACCAGGAAGAGCGTCTCAAAGACCCGATTATACTCCCGGCTGAGAAAATTCTTTTTCATCAATCCACCCCTATAGACCAGGTGGTCGCCCACTTCCACCTCACTCTTGGGGATAGCGATCCAGTGACTTTCCTCTCCTTCCTTCACCTGGAGGTAGGAGTATTTTTCAGTGTGTAATACTTCGACCACTTCCACATGATGTTCTGTTGTGGACGACGCCGAGTTGGTGATCTCGTCCAGGACACTGCTGCCTTCGGTTGTACCGGTATTTTCGGCGGTACTTTCAATGACCTTGGGTTGATCGCCACAGCTGGCCATCAGAAGAACAAAAACAAGAAGAAGAGGGAAACGGAGGGACAACATAATGATGTGATTGAAGGCTAAAAATAGAACTTCTTCCAGGAAAGGAGCTTTGTTTAACGAGAAGAGAAGCGGACTCGGATATCAAAGGCGATAGATCAACTTGGTATTGAAACGGGAAACAGACGCATACCGGGGATCAAACGTTTCTTCAAAATACGTGTACAACGACAATTTGCGGGTCATCCTCCAGGACAGACTCAAGCCGGCGATATCCTGATGGGTGTTGATCTCTGAATACACAGGCATATAGTCCACCCATCGATAATAGAGGTCCCCATTCAGTTTGCCCTTGAAGAAGTTGCGGGTATACCGACATCCATAGTACCGGCTTTGCTGGTAGCTGGTCTCCAACGTATTGACGGTCAATGTCGCATTGCCTTTGATCCAGGGGACGCGACTGAAGGTCATATACCCATTGATGTTTCTGGACGTATTCGAGTTGTTCTTCTGGAAGCGCCAGCTGGTATTGACACCCAGTGAGATCCGCTTGAAGATGCGATAGTTGACACTGGCCCGCAGCCCCTGGCGCGTTTCCTCATCGATGAGCTGGTCGATATAACTTTTATAAGATTCAAAGAAGATCACATTCTTCCGATTGTCATAGGAAACGGAGGCACTGAGGGTCCGGGAAAAGCGGTATCGCAGGGAAGTGAAAAAATTGGTCAGGGTGGGGGTGTTGCTGATCTCCTCATTCACCTTTTGATAGAGGTCCATCTCACAGGAGGCAAACACATTCAGGTTTTTCAACAGGTTGTCGGTATGTTGAAAATAGACAAACCGACGATCAACCTGACCGCTGTTGCGCTGTTCGATAAAGGCCAACGTGTTCTGTTGGGAACGACCCTCCTTCTGCGTGGCATAGCCCAGGTAGGCACCCGCCTGAAACAGGCTGGGGTCGATGCTATAGTCCTGGAAATCGGGTCTGGAACCGGCCATGAAACCCATTTGGAAGGCACCAAACGACTGCTCGTACTGGAGGCCGTCGATGACACCCATACTGGAGATCCGGGGATTGATCTTTCGGCCGAGGGTGAGGATGGAATTCCGGGTGGGTTCGTACTGGACGGCCAGGCTGTAGATCTTCAAGGCATTGAACAGATTCTCCTGCACCTCCGACCACTCCCCGTCATTATGTCGGAAGGTGATAAAGGTTTCAGTCGACCAGCGGGAGCCTTTGATGTGGTTGCCACGAAAGGACAATCCATAGCGCATGCGATGCCGTGGGGCATCATCGGAGAAGGTACTGTAGGAGGCGGCAGAGATACGGCCCACCAGTTTTTCCTTCCACTCCGGGTTTGTTTCCAGATCATCTTCCGCATCGATCAGATCCCGGACTGCAGGACCGGGGTGCGGTGTGACAGAGATCGTATCCACGGCCTCCGCCTTCGGTTGCGGTTCAACAGGTGGCGTCTGCATGGCTGGTTCCAGAGCATAGACGATCATGCCAATGGCTGGGTCGGATTTGCCGATCCATATCGTCACACAGGAGATCGAAGACTTTTGGATCACAACAGAAGCAGGTATCATTCCAGGGCCTGCTTTCAGAAACAGGGTGTCACCAACCGGAATAAGTTCTGTGTCTGCAAATTTGATGTATGCATTTGAAGCCGAGAGGTAAGAAATGGTTCCTTCACCAATCACAGCTCTTTCCTGGGCGAAGCAGGTTGCTGCGGCCATGAACATAACAGAAATGAGGGATAGTCGTCGCATTATTTGCAGGATTCGAATTAATCCTCACCCGTCGGGTGACAATCATAACACGCCTGACTGTTGTAACTATAGCCGGAAACATTGTCATGTTCATCCGCCAGGTCGACCGGATCGTCATGCTCGTGGCAATCGATACAGCTGAACAGGGAATAGTTGCCTGGCGTCGTGTGGCAATCCACGCACTCATTCCATTCGCCTTCATGTTTGCCGCTATAGATCGGGAAGTATTGCCCGTCATGATCCCAGGTGGAAGGGGTCCATCCCGTGGTAGAGTGGCAGGCTTCACAATCCGTGGGGAACCCGACCTGTTCGTGGTCCGGATCATTGGTGCCATTATAATCCGCACTGTGGCAGCCAAAGCAGGTATTCGGCGTGTTGTTATAATTCCCGTTGTGACAGGCCGCGCAATCGTTGGCGATGCCCGCATGAGCGCCGGTCAGTGGCCAGAAGTCATCGTGAATGGGGAAAGTGGCGGGCATCCAATCGGGGTCAGTAGTGTGACACAAGGCACAATCCGTGGGTAGCCCCAGGTTGTTGTGATCCGGATTGGTGCTGCTGTTATAATCCGGCGTGTGGCAGCCGGCACAAGTGTTCGGCGTATTGTTGTAATTCCCCTGGTGGCAACTGTTGCAATCCACGGTCTCATGCGCGCCCTCCAGAGGCCAGAAACTGTTGTGATCGACCGTCGCCGGGATCCAACCACTTTCATTGTGGCAGATCACGCAATCCGTGGGGAAACCAGCGTTCTGGTGATTCGGATTGGAGGTTTGATTGTAATCCGCTGCATGGCAACCGTAGCATGTGTTCGGCGTATTGTTATAATCGCCATTGTGGCAAGCTGCACAATCGTTGGCCAGCGGGATATGTGCGCCGTTGAGCGGCCAGAAATCATCGTGGATGGGGAAGGTAGCTGGCATCCAATCCGGATTGGTAGTATGACACATGGCACAATCCGTCGGTAAACCAAGTGCTACGTGATTGGGATTGGAGCTGCTGTTGTAATCCGGCGTATGGCAACCGGCGCAAGTGTTCGGGGTATTGTTGTAATCCCCATTATGGCAGGCCGCGCAATCATTGGCAATCGGCAGGTGGGCGCCATCTAATACATAGTAGTCATCGTGGATAGCAAACGTCGCCGGCATCCAGCCCGGAGCGGTGGTATGGCAGGAGGCACAATCCGTCGGCAGGTTTAGCCCGATGTGATTCGGATTTGCCGCCTGGTTGTAATCCGGCATGTGGCACCCATCGCAAGTGTTTGGCGTATTGTTGTAATCCCCATTATGACAAGCTGCACAATCGTTCGCGATGGGTATATGGCCACCATCCAGCACCCAGAAATTGTCGTGATCCGGGAATTGGGCCGGACTCCACCCGGGTTCAGTAGTGTGGCATTGTGCGCAGTCAGTCCCGAAGTTCAGAGCGATATGATTGGGATTGGATGTCTGGTTGAAATCCGTCATGTGACAGGCATCACAATTGGTCGGCGTACCCTGATATCCTGCAGTGTGACAGGAGGCACAGTCCACAGAAATATGTGCGCCGGTCAACGGGAAATTGGTCAGGCTGTGATCAAAGGCATCGTTTGCATCGCCTGTCGGGTGACACGCATAGCAGGAAGGGCTGTTGTAGGAATATCCCGGAATGCCCAAGTGATTTTGATCTGTCTCCGGATTCAGGTGGCAGACCGTACAGCTGTACTCCGCGAAGTTATTCGGATTGATATGGCAATCCGTACATTCATTCCATTCTCCCTGATGCTTACCGCTATAGATCGGGAAATACTGGGCGTCATGGTCAAAATTGGCAGGTATCCAGGCATCTTCCGAGTGGCAAGTAGCACAATCTGTGGAAAATTGTGCAGCCTGGTGGTCCGGATTCATGGTCGCATTGTAGTCGTCAGTATGACAACCGAAACATGTGTTGGGCGTATTGTTGTAGTCCCCGTTATGGCATGCAGCACAGTCATTGCTGATCAATGCATGCGCTCCTGCCAGGACATAAAAGTCGTCGTGAATGGGGAAGGTGGCCGGCATCCAGTCGGGAGCGGTGGTATGACACATCGCACAGTCGGTAGGGAAGCCCAGTGCCTGGTGATTCGGATTGGTGCTGCCGTTGAAATCCGGCGTATGGCAACCGGCACAGGTGTTCGGGGTATTGTTGTAATCGCCGTTGTGGCAGGCTGCACAATCACCGGCGATAGGCACGTGTGCTCCGTCCAGCACCCAGAAGTTGTCATGGTCCGGGAATTGTGCGGGACTCCAACCCGGATCTGTCGTATGACAGGTAGCACAGTCCGTGGAGAAATTCAGAGCGGTATGATTGGGGTTAGCCGCCTGATTGAAATCGGGGGTATGGCAGCCGGCACAGGTATTCGGAGTATTGTTGTAGTCGCCGTTGTGGCAGGCTGCACAATCACCGGCTATGGGTATGTGTGCACCGTCCAGCACCCAGAAGTTGTCGTGGTCCGGGAATTGTGCAGGACTCCATCCGGGCTCGGTCGTATGGCAGGAAGCACAATCCATTGAGAAATTCAGAGCGGTATGATTGGGGTTGGTAGCTTGATTGAAATCGGGCGTATGGCAAGCATCACAGTTCGTGGGTGTGCCGATATATCCGGCTGAGTGACAATCGATGCAATCAGCAGTGGTATGTGCACCAGTGAGTGGAAAGGCAGTATTGTTATGATCAAAGGCATCATTGGCATCACCAGTCGGATGGCAGGCAAAACAGGATGTACTATTATAGTTGTATCCAGGAATACCATTGTGCTCATTATCCGTTTCCGGATTCATATGGCAGGTGGTGCAGGTAAACTCGGCATAGTTGGCCGGGTTGATATGGCAGTCTGTACATTGATCCCATTCGCCCTGGTGCTTGCCGCTGTAGATCGGGAAATATTGTCCGTCGTGATCAAAGGTGGCAGGCTGCCAGGCGGTCTCCGTATGGCAGGTGATGCAATCTGTGGAGAACTGTAGTGCTTTATGGTCTGGATCGGTTGTCTGATCATAATCCGTCTGGTGGCAGCCCACACAGGTATTCGGGGTATTGTTGTAATCTCCATTATGGCACGTCGCACAATCATTGGCGATGAGGGCATGTCCGCCATTTAATGGATAGTAGTCATCGTGGATGGCGAAGGTGGCTGGCTCCCATCCCGGATCGGTGGTATGGCATGCCGCACAATCTGTCGGTAATCCAAGGACCGGGTGATTTGGATTGACGGATTGTTCGAAGTCCATCATATGGCAGGAAGAGCACTCTGTGGGTGTGCCGGCATATCCGGAGGCATGACATTGCAGACAGTCCGTGCTGGCATGTGCCCCGGTCAGCGGAAAGGCAGTCATGCTGTGATCAAAGGCATCATCAGCATTTCCTGTGGGGTGGCAAGCCAGGCAGGAGGTACTATTGTAGGTGTATCCAGGAATGCCATTGTGGTCATTATCCGTCTCCGGATTCATGTGGCAGGTGATGCAGGTAAACTCTGCATAATTGGCCGGATTGGTATGGCAGTCGATACAGGCATTCCATTCGCCTTCGTGTTTGCCACTGTAGATAGGGAAGTATTGGCCGTCATGATCGAATGTTGCTGGGATCCAACTCGATTCGCTGTGGCAAGTTGCACAGTCGGTAGAGAACATCAATGCCCCATGGTTCGGATCGATGGTCTGGTCATAGTCGGTTTGATGGCATCCGGCACAGGTGGCTGGAGTGTTGAGATAATCTCCATTGTGACATACGGCGCAATCGTTGGCGATCAGCGCATGCGCCCCATTCAACGGATAGAAATCATTGTGATTGGGGAAGAGCGCCGGATTCCAGTCTGGATCAGTGGTATGACAGGCCGCGCAATCCATGGAAAATCCGAGTTCAATATGATTGGGGTTGACAGTCTGATTGAAGTCCTGGGTATGACAGGCAGAGCATTCGGTCGGCGTACCGGCATAGCCTGCCGTATGACAGGAAGCACAATCCACATTGAGATGACTCCCGGTCAGTGGGAAGGCGGTCATGTTGTGATCGAACACATCGCCTGCATCACCGGTGGGGTGGCAGGCCAGGCAAGAAGTGCTATTATAGGTATAGCCAGTAACCCCGGTATGTGCATCATCCGTCTCCGGATTCATGTGACAGGTGGTACACGTAAATATTTGGTAGTTGCTCGGGTCGGTATGACACTCTGCACAAGTAGTCCATTCTCCCTGGTGTTTGCCGGAGTAGATCGGGAAATACGTAGCGTCGTGATCCTGATAGGCGGCCGGCATCCAACCCGGATCGGTCGTATGGCAAGAGGCACAATCCGAAGAAAATCCGGATTGAATATGATTGGGATCCTGGGTGGATTGGAAATCGGACTGATGGCAGGCCACACACTCGGTGGGAGTGTTCTGGTAGCTGCCATTGGTATGACACTGGGCGCAATCGGAGATGGCGTGACCCAAGGTCAATGGAAAAAAACTGTGGTCCACCTTATCTGTATTCCAATCGATCTGATTGATGTCGTGGCATTCCGCACAGTTGGTGGAAAAGTTGTTCTTGACGTGATCCGGGCTCGTGGTCGATTGAAAATCCTGGAGGTGGCAATTGATGCAGTCATTTCCCAGTCGGTCGAAACGAAGAGCGGACTCGGATTGGTGACAGTCAAAACAGGAGACGGCCGCGTGGGCGCCGACCAGTGGGAAACCGTTATCAAAATGGATCTCGGTGATATTATCCACCAACCAGTTGTTGGCCGTATGACATCGCGCACAATCTTGACCTACGGTTTGCTGATGGATGTCGACATGACACGAAATACATTCTCCAGAGGCCTCGGAGAAGACCATAGATGTATGACAGGACTTGCAGTCGACAAGGGCGTGTTGTCCTTCCAGACCAAATCGGGTGGTCTCGTGATCGAAGAGGAGGTCTTCCCTCAGGGGTTGCCATCCGGACGAAGTATGGCAGTCGGAACAACTGATGGCCAATTGTTCGCCATGGGGTGACTGGCCGTAAAGGGAAAAGGCCAGCAACAATAACAATCCTATTTGTGACAGTCTATACACTCGAATTGTTCGATCTTATAAAGCACAAAAGTTACACCTTCCTGTACCACTTCTTTGTGACATGCGTCACAGTCGATCTCTGCATGCTTTCCTTCCAGAGGGAAGGCCGTTTGGCTATGGTCGAAGTGGTCTGCCGACCACCCTTCAAAACCATGGCATCGAGCACAATCTGTAACGCCTTCCAGTTCAAATTGTCGGTCATGAACATTCTCATGACAGGAGCTGCATGCAGTTTCCAAATCTACAAACTTTCCATATGTAAAGCCAGGTTCAGGCACATGACAGGCCCGGCATTCTTGCTGAACATGGATTCCAAGCAGCTGAAACGGCGTTTGGTCATGATCAAACTGACTGTCGCGCCAACGTGAAGTGAGATGGCACTTGTCACATCGGTTGTCCGGATAATACTTTTGAGGGATCTGGCCGGCATGCACATCGTCGTGACAATCCACACAAGTGGATCCCATGTCCTTGAACTGCCATTTTTCTCCCTGGAGATGACAGGCAAAACACGGGGTGGCCAGATGCGCCCCATCCAGAGGGAAACCCGTTTGGGCATGATCTTCAAACGAGAACAAACTACCCTGAAAGCCATCGACAGTATGGCAATCCGCACAATCGGGCGTGATATTCTCCCTGGTGAACTGGCCCTCATGATAGTCGGTATGGCAAGAAGCGCAGGTATTATGAGGAAGCGGGTCCGTCAGGCTTTCCTTGTGGCAATCCCGGCAGTCCACTTGTTGATGTTTTCCCAGTAAGGCAAATTCGGTCAGACCGTGATTGAAGTTGTCCAGATCATCGATCCGGGTGAACGACTCTTCCTGGTGGCATTCGGCACAGGCTGTCCCAAACCGACCCTCATGGACATCCTCATGGCACTGCACGCAATCTGAGGTCTGGATGCCCGACCGATCTGTAAACAGGACTCGGGGGGAGGCATCAAAGGAATGGCATTTGGCACAGGACGTTTGCTGATGCTTGCCTTTTAATGGAAAGGCAGTCCGGGAATGGTTGAACCGGGAGAGTCTCCGCTGGTCGGAGAAGGCCTGTTCCGTATGACATTCATCACAGCGCTTCAGGTGTTGGTTCTGGTGTGGATCTTCATGACAGGTGCTGCACTGGTCAAAGGATACGTCTGCAAACCGTTGGAAGGATTTCCCCTCCCGAGTCTCCTTGAGATGGCACTTCGCGCAGTCTACATCCCGGTGTTTTCCGGCCAGGGCAAAAT
Source organism: Saprospiraceae bacterium (assembly GCA_021738725.1). Lineage (GTDB taxonomy): Bacteria > Bacteroidota > Bacteroidia > Chitinophagales > Saprospiraceae > JAGNXB01. The sequence goes on from JAIPBE010000026.1 coordinate 14,916, forward strand.
CAGTTTTGTTGTGATCAAACCGGGTTGCCGGCGCAAAGGCCTCCGTGGTATGGCAGGAGGCACAATCTGTGCCTAAGGTCCGCTGGTGGCTGTCTTCGTGACAGGATAGGCATTCCTGACCCAGGCCGAGGTAAGTGTTCTTCCGGGCTCGGATCTCCCGGTCGCTGATCCGGTCGGGTTTGTGACAGTCCCGGCAATCGATCTTCCTGTGAGCACCGGTCAGATCATAGCCGGTCAGCCGGTGGTCGAATGATTTTTCTTCAAATCGGATCATCTCGAAGTTCCGACCGTGATGCTCACTATGGCAGGTGGCACATTCCTTCCCCTTGACCTCCCGGCTGGCGTGATATCCTTTTCGGGCAGAGATCCGGGACTTTAGCACCTTATGACAATCCAGGCACTTATCATTGGAGACCTTATCCCCCAACACATGGCAAAGCGTGCAATTTCGTAGACCTTCCAGGTCGGCATGAGAACGGGTCAATTCTCCGGGCGACAACTGACCATACCCATCCAGTACTCCAGAAAGGAGGATGCCGAGGATGATGATCGTCTGTTGAATTCGCCTGTTCATTATCGGTGTTTTTTAACCGTATAGCCAAACCGTTTGGTGATCTGAATGCCGGTCTTTTCCAGAAATTGCGTCGGCAATTCTCCTCCTGCGAAAATAAAGACCTGATCATTGGGCAGATGGATGGGTTCCATATCCTGGTCCTGACCGAGCACAACATGATCGTGTTCGATCTTTTCCGGGTTGGTGAGAAAGGCGACATCCAGTTGTTTGGCCTCCATAGCTGCCAGGATCTTCTCCCGGTTTTTGGGTTTGATCCGGCTGAAGGCATCTTTCCGGTACGACAGGGTGACCTTGTTCTCATCCATGAGAGAGAGGGCCGCCTCAATGGCTGAATCGCCACCGCCGACCACCAGGATGTTCTTGTTTTGAATATTCTCCGGTTCGAGCAGACGGTAGGCCACCTTTTCGGTTTCCTCTCCGGGAATACCCAGTTTGCGAGGACTGCCCCGGCGGCCGATGGCCAGCAACACGCGTTTGCTGCGGAAGGTTTCGCCCGTTTTGATAGTCACTTCAAAACCCTTGGGCACCATTTTTATGTCCTCGACCTTTGCATGCTCCCGGATGCTGATTTGATTCTTACCTAGCACACTGTTCCATAAATCCAGGAGTTCAGTTTTGCTGGTGTCGAATAATTTGACCTTGCCGTGAAGGGGGAGATCCATCGGTGCGGTCATGACGATCTTGGATCGGGGGAAGGTGAACACCGTTCCACCAAGGGTGTCCTGTTCCAGGGTCAGGACAGATAGTTTGTGCTTGGTCGCGGTCAGGGTGGCGGAGATGCCCGCCGGACCGGCGCCGATGACAATGAGGTCATGCCAGCCTTCTTCAGAGGAGATCCCGCCACGCACCATGCTCTCTACGGCGGCTTCCCCCTGTTCGACACTGTTCTTGATCAGACCCATACCGCCGAGTTCGCCGGCGATGTAGATGCCCGGTACATTGGACTCGAAATTCTGGTTGACGTGGGGCAGGTCCACGCCCCGTTTCTCCGTTCCGATCACCAGGGAGATGGCCTCCACCGGACAGCTGTGGAAGCAGGCACCATGACCGACACAATGGGAGGCATTCACCAGAGAAGCCTTTCCCCGGACCAGGCCCAGGATGTCCTGTTCGGGGCAGGCGGCGACACAGGCAGCACTGCCGATGCACGTATTCAGATCGATGACGGGGTGGAGAGATACAGGCTCGAAAAGTCCATCCTGTTTGGCTTGGTCGATCTTGGCTTCTACCTCCTCAGAAGCCTTCTTCAGCTTGCGCATATAGATCACCACGATGACCAGACAGATCAGGAAAACAAGGCCGTATATTAGGATCTCTTCCATAGGTGGTTGTGATTAAAAGATCCATTTAAAGCCAAAGAGCAGAGTAACAATTACGTGGATGACCAAGATGATCAGCATGATGAGGGCAAAAGGGAGGTGGGCCACATGCCAGTATTTAAACAGCATGACCATGGTCTGCAAACGTTCGATCCGATGGTTCATGACCATTTCAGAGCGAATGATTTTGGTTACGGTCTTCATGGCTGTTCGGTCCAAACCGGACGCTTTCATGATGGTTTTAGCCCGGGACAACCGGCGTCGGTCTTCCTGGTGCGTTTTCCAATACCGAACCAATGGATTTCCTGAATCGATGGGCTGGCTCTGAATGGTTTGCATCAATTGGTCGACCTGCCCTTCCGAAACGTTGTATTTCTCTCGCAAAGTACCCGACAGGTCCACCTGCAGACCACGGATCTCCTCCAGGGATAATTCCCGACCCTCAATGGTTCTGGGGATCTGGATATAGATAAATCGGCCGATGACTCCACTGGCCACTACTGCGACCATACTCCAGAAGCTGATCGAAACGATCCCACCAAACTTGAAGGCGGTGTGAAAAAGGATCATGATCGGCCCCAGGGTGCAGAGAAAGATGTGAAACTCCAACCAGTATTTTAACCGTCCGAAACGGGAAAGAAACTGGTAGCGCTTGCGGGCGATGTACCCAAAAACACCGATCAGAATGAGGAGGGTGCCGAAAATGCCCAGGCCATGCCCGAAGGCGCCGGATGGTTTGAACCAATCGTGATACGGGTGATAGAAACGCTCTTCCAGAGTGGTGCTATAATACTGAAACCCGTTGATAGCCAGATAGAAAGTGACGATGATCACAATAGCGGTCAGGCTGGAGATATACAACCGATGGATGAATGGGGACATAGAAACCGGACAGAATTATTCGCCTAAAGATAGCTGATTCAGAAGAGGCGATCAACGTGCGAGAACTCAGTGGGTACAGTGATATTCATCATATCCTATGTTTAAAAACCTCAGGATCAAACCCATGATGGGAAGCCCAATCGAAAATGACAAAATCAAGCCAGCAGTATGTATTGATTTGGACACAAATCGAAAATTTGTTGGGATGGTGGTGGCTACATCCTATTCTCTAGTTGATTTCATAGACCTCAGTCCCAATGGCGCTCTCCTGATATGGCCGATAAGAAGGTTAGAATAAGCCAAGCAAACCAGATGGGATGATCCCGAAATCCTGGGTGGAATGAACCGTTGACGGAAGGATTCAACCGGATGGAAGCGGCAAAACGTTTGTCTTACAAACGTGTCAGTTCCTGATCACTTTCACAGGTGGGTAATTGTCGATCTTCAGGAAATAGACACCTTTCACCAATCCGGTCAGATCTATCTGGTTTGAAAAATCAACGCTGGACTTCACCGTTCTCCCGAGCATGTCGAAGAGAAGCACCTGTTCTGGCGAACATCCGTCGTTGAACCAGATGGTCCCCGAGGTCGGATTCGGATAGACAGTCAGGTCTTCTGTTGCAAACCCTTCATCCGTAGACAGGACAATATCTGCACAATCGTAGTTGAAGTAATCGTTCGGGTCCGGATGCTGGGCATACCAGAGATCGTATTTTTCGCCAAGGGTGGCCCAGATGATTTTTCCCGCTTCGACATCGGGCTGTAAACCGTCGATGATGCGGGCGATGGAGTCGGCGAATTTCGGAATCTCGGGGATGTCCCTGAAATTGATCAGCATATTCATCGTGTAGAAATCATTCGAAGAGGGTGGTATCTGCTGAATATCATCGACGACCTGTTTGATGTTGGCGATGACCTCATCAGTTGAGTGGGTCAGCTTTCCGTTGACGAGGATATATCCGACATCTTCCTTGCATCCGCCACCGATATGGGTGATGACACCGTTTGGGTCGTGGGTGCCAAATTGTGTTGGTGAGGAGCCGCCGGCCGGCTTCCAGATACCGAAGTGGGTATAGTCGGCCACATGCCCCGGCGATGCCGTTCCCCAGACGATATCAGCCTGCCAAAACACATCGGGGAAGGAATAGCCGGCCTTCGGTGTGGTGTATTGGGTCCAGTTTTCGACCAGGGTCACATTTCCGACGACGGTATCGGCATAGGTCACACCTCCCAGGGTATGATGGGTGAGGTGGACGCCACAGGAATCCAGGAGATGGGCCAGATCGGTAAAGTTGTAAGGATTGTAACCGGGTCCGGGTTTAGGGATGAAATGGTTGTGACCGTCGACGTCGATAAAGGGAGAATTGTGGGCCCACTCGAGGAGGTTGGACGGATTGGTGCTGCCATCCTCCCATTGCAGTACACCACGAATGAAGTTGGCATCGACCTGCATATTGTATCGCGCCTGTTTGGCTATGATCGTGTCACACAGGGCGTTGACCAGGGGGCGTATGGTGTTGTAGTCAGCCTGGTTGCCATCATAGTCCAGCGGATCGGACGATTCGTTGTGGGAGATGATGTTGAAATAGAGTGGTGTCTGAGCGGTGAGGATGATCGAACCCGACATGCAGAACCATAAGACGATAAACATCCCAGGCAATCCCGGGTTGCAGTTCATTGAAAATTTGGAATTCCAGGTATTCAACATTGGGATAGTCATTTTACATCTGGTGCGCTTGGCGCATCGAAAGGTTGCTTCTTGGTCATCCGTGCAGCGGAAGAATGATCTCATGTGTCCAAAATAATTGAAATACGATAAAACTGCAATTGGAAACAAATGAGTGATATGATCGGAACTGAAGTTTTTGAATGTTACCCTATTCCTCAATGCTTAATGATGGTGATGGAGAACAGGGCAATGCGGGTTATTTCGTGTTGGAGTTATTTCGTTATTGCGACAAAGTGGTTGATCATGGAGTGCGGTTGGCTGCGGTGCCCTTTTCTTCCAGCCAATGCCAATCGATCGGATGCGGGATCTATTTTGATCATCGAGACCCCTCCAGTCATCAATGTCGTCCACGGGCTGTATTTTCGCCTCCTATGTATCGGATCCATGTCCTTCTACTTTTGTTGGCTTGTGGCCTGCCTTTGCCTTTGACAGGGCAGGTGTTGGGCCTGGACCCCGGTAGTGACGACGCCCGGATCATCGAACGCATCATCACTAAAACTGGCGAGCGAGGGCTGGTGTCGTCTGGCTTGTACCCCCTGAACCGGGATGCAGTCGCCGCCCTGGCCATGCGTTTTGATACCGCCACCTCCACACCCATCGGTGTGCAGGATCGCTTCGACCTCTTTGAGATCTATAAGGACAACAACGAATGGCTGGTCCAGCCAGGCGCCTATGAAGGCTTTACCAAACAGCGGGCACCGATCCGGTTTGTCGACTATGAAGGTCGCGAACGCACCAGTCAGAGTCATGTCATGGCCAGTGCAGACCATGCCCGGTATGTGCTCAGCCGCAAACCTGTTTGGAAAACCTTCTACCGCACGCCGGCCAATCTGTGGGAGACTCAAAGCCCATCGTTCTATGTCAAGGTCAACCCTCTCCTTCGTTTCAGTCTGAGTCAGAGTGGTGATCAGGGCCTGTTCTTTGCCAATCAACGCGGCATCCGGATCCGGGGTGGCATCGATGAGCGGATCTACTTTGCCACCGAAATTCTGGAGACACAAGCGTCTTTTCCAGATTATGTGCGCGACTTCACCCAATATCATCGAGCCCTGCCTGGCAATGGATTGTACAAGACCTATACAAGTTCGGTGCTGGATATTGAAAATGGATTGGATTATCTGAATGCGCAGGGGTATGTCGGTTTTCGGATCATACCCCATATCCATGCCCAGTTCGGTCATGGTCGGCATTTTATTGGTCAGGGTTACAGATCCCTTCTACTGTCCGATTTTTCAAATAATTATTTCTATCTCAAATTTCTGACCCGCCTGGGACGATTTACGTACCAGAATATTTTTGCAGAATTATCGGCGTCTTCCGCCAACGCGATCAGTGGGGACAAATTGGTTCCGAAAAAATATATGGCCGCACATTATCTCGGTGTCGATATATTGCCCAATCTGAACATCGGCTTATTTGAATCGGTGGTGTACAACCGATCACAACAATTCGAATTGCAATATCTCAACCCGGTCATTTTATATCGCAGCGTAGAGCATCTCACGGGTAGTCCGGATAATGTGCTGGTGGGATTAAATGCAGATTGGCGTTTTCTGAAAAGATTTCAACTCTACGGGCAGGTCATTCTGGATGAATTTAAATTCAAGGAGATCTTTCTGGACAACCGGGGCTGGTGGGCCAATAAATACGGTTTTCAGGCCGGCATCAAAGCGATCGATGTGGCGGGTATCGACCATCTGGATCTGCAGGTGGAATACAATCAGGTTCGGCCCTACACCTATCAGCATTTTGACAGTCTGAGCAATTATACTCATTACAATATGCCTCTGGCACATCCGCTCGGGGCCAACTTCAAAGAATTGATCGTCATAGGCAGGTACCAGCCTGCACGTCGCTGGGTGATCCAGGGGCGAATGATGATGGCCTCCACAGGCAGAGATACGAATGGTCAGAATTATGGCAGTGATCTACTGCGGAATTATAAAAGCCGGATCGGCGACTATGACAATACCACAGGCCAGGGTGTCGAAACAGACATTTTTTTATTGGGCATAGATGCCACGTATGAATTGTTCTATCATTTCTATCTGCAGGCGTCCTTTTTCAATCGGATGGAGAAGACAGCTTCAAGTGAACGGAACGTACAAATGATCGGTGGCGGCATCCGCTGGAATCTGCCGGACGTACGCATGGACTTTTAATTATGGCAAAACAAAAGAATACGCTTCTCCAGGCTCTAGAGGAACGCATATTGGTTTTAGATGGAGCGATGGGTACCATGATCCAGCAATACAAGCTGGAGGAAGAGGGGTATCGAGGAGATCGATTCCGGGATTGGGCGCACGACCTCAAAGGCAATAATGACCTCTTGTGCCTGACCCGACCGGACATTATCCGATCCATTCATCTGGAATATCTAAAGGCGGGCGCGGATATCCTGGAGACCAATACCTTTAATGCCAATGCCATATCCCTGGCGGATTATGGCATGGCAGATCTGGCCTATGAGATCAACCGTGCAGCAGCCACACTCGCCCGCGAGACGGCCGATATCGCCATGGAGGCCAACCCGGAAAAGCCTCGTTTTGTGGCCGGTGCCATCGGTCCGACCAACCGGACCCTCTCCCTTTCACCGGATGTCAATGATCCCGGATTCAGGGCCATTACTTTTGACGAACTGCGAAAGGCGTATGCCGACCAGGTGAGAGGCCTGATCGATGGGGGAGTGGATATCCTCCTCATCGAAACCATCTTTGATACCCTCAATGCCAAGGCCGCCATCTTTGCTATTGATCAGCTATTCGAAGAACGCGACATCCGGCTGCCGATCATGATCTCGGGCACGATCACCGATGCCAGTGGGCGCACCCTCAGTGGGCAGACAGTGGAAGCCTTCTGGATCTCTGTCCAACATGCCCGCCCCTTCTGTATCGGATTGAATTGCGCATTGGGGGCTCAGGAGATGCGCCCTTATCTCGAAGAACTCAGCCGGATCGCCGATTGCTTTGTCCACGCCTACCCCAATGCTGGCCTTCCCAATGAAATGGGGGAATATGATCAGACGCCGCATCAGATGTGTGACCATATTGAAGACTTTGTCTCCAGCGGACTGGTCAATATCGTAGGCGGCTGTTGTGGCACCACCCCCGCGCATATTCGGGAGATGGCGGAGCATGTTGCCGGTGTCACACCCCGGGTAAAGAGCACACCAACACCCTATACGCGCTTGTCTGGACTGGAACCCCTGGTGATCCGTCCCGACGCCAATTTTGTCAATATCGGCGAGCGAACCAATGTGACCGGATCCAAGAAATTTGCCCGACTCATTCTGGAGGACCGCTATAATGAGGGACTGACGGTCGCCCTCCATCAGGTGGAAGCTGGAGCCCAGATCCTGGATGTCAACATGGACGAGGGGATGCTGGATAGTCAGGCTGCCATGACCCGTTTCCTCCAGTTGATGATGGCCGAGCCGGATATTGCTCGGCTGCCGATCATGATCGACAGTTCCAAATGGAGCGTGATCGAAGTGGGTCTAAAATGTGTACAGGGAAAATGTGTGGTCAACTCCATTTCCATGAAGGAGGGGATCCCCGAATTTCTCCGCCAGGCACGCCTGGCTCGTCGGTATGGTGCGGCAGTGGTCGTCATGGCCTTTGATGAAGACGGTCAGGCCGATACCATCGAACGCAAGGTGAACATCTGCGAGCGGGCCTATCGCCTCCTCATCAACAAGTTGGAATTTCCACCGGAGGATATCATTTTCGACCCCAACATCTTTGCCGTGGCCACGGGGATCGAGGAGCACAATGAATATGCGATCAACTTTATTGAAGCGACCCGGCTGATCAAACAACGATGCCCAGGAGTCAAGATCAGTGGAGGGGTGAGCAATCTTTCCTTCAGTTTCCGAGGGAACAACCTCGTGCGGGAGGCCATGCATTCAGCCTTCCTCTATCACGCGATCCGCGCAGGTATGGATATGGGCATTGTCAATGCCGGTATGATCACGGTCTATGCGGATATTCCGAAGGACCTTCTGGTGCTGGTGGAGGATGTCCTGTTCAATCGCCGTCCGGATGCGACGGAGCGACTGACCAGTTTTGCCGAGGCCAATCAGGGGCAGAATACAGCACGACCGGAAAAGCTGCTGGAATGGCGGAGCTGGCCGCTGGCCAAACGAATGGAGCATGCATTGGTCAGAGGCATCGACGAATTTATTGAATTGGATACGGAGGAAGCCAGGCAAGAAGTGGAAGCGGCCTTGCATGTGATCGAAGGGCCGTTGATGGATGGGATGAGTGTGGTCGGCGACCTCTTCGGTTCCGGACAGATGTTTCTACCCCAGGTAGTCAAGAGTGCTCGGGTGATGAAAAAAGCGGTGGCCTATCTCACCCCATTTATTGAAGCAGAAAAAAAGGAAGGTGACAGCCAGTCGAAAGGCAAGGTCCTCCTGGCAACAGTGAAGGGAGATGTGCATGATATCGGCAAGAATATAGTGGGCGTCGTGCTGGCTTGCAATCATTACGAGATCGTCGATCTCGGGGTGATGGTTCCGCTGGACAAGATCCTGCAGACGGCCATGGATGAACATGTGGATGTGATCGGACTGAGTGGCCTGATCACCCCTTCCCTGGACGAAATGGTCTATGTGGCCCGCGAGATGCAACGACGGAAGATGACGCTTCCCTTGCTGATCGGTGGGGCGACCACCAGCAAAACGCATACAGCTGTCAAGATCGAGCCCGAATATTCCGGTCCGATCATCCATGTCCTGGATGCCTCCCGAAGTGTGCCTGTAGTATCTCATTTATTATCCAAAGAATCGGGGGTACGGGAATCGCTGCTCAAGGAAACAAAAGACGAATTCGAGCGGATCAGAGAGCATCGTGATCAACGGCAATCGAGCCGAACATTGATCTCGATCGAACAAGCCCGGAAAAATGCATTCCTGCCGGACTGGGATACCTATACGCCGCCGGTTCCCGCAAAGCTCGGAAAGCATGTATTCAAGGATCTGGACCTGGACATGTTGCGCGCCTATATTGACTGGACTCCCTTTTTTCAAACCTGGCAGATGGCGGGTAAATACCCGGACATCCTCCAGGATGAAAAAGTGGGTGTGGAGGCTACCAAATTATTTCGGGATGCAGAGACATTACTGGATCAGGTGGTCCGGGAGAAATGGTTGACCGCTCACGCCGTGATCGGTTTGTTTCCGGTGACCAGAAACGAGACGGACGATCTGATCGTGCAGAAGAATGCGGAGGAGATCCCATTCCATATGTTGCGGCAGCAGGTCAAAAAAGCGGCAGGGATCCCGAATTATTCCCTTGTCGATTTTATTGCTCCGGCCGCTTCCGGTCTGACCGATCATATCGGCGTATTTGCCGTGACGGCTGGTTTGGGTATAGAGCCTCATCTGCAACGATTTAAAGAAGACCACGATGACTATCATGCCATTTTGCTCAAAGCGCTTTCGGATCGATTGGCCGAGGCGGCAGCAGAGTGGTTGCACGAACAGGTCAGAGAAAAATACTGGGGGTATGCCTCCGGACAAAGTCTTTCTATTCGGGAGCTGATTGCCGAAGCGTACCAGGGCATTCGTCCAGCCCCCGGTTATCCGGCATGTCCCGAACACAGTGAGAAATCCACCATCTGGCAATTATTGGATGTGGAAGCTGAAGCTCAAATATCCCTCACTGAGAATTTTGCCATGTATCCCGCATCTTCGGTCAGCGGATTTTATTTCAGTCATCCAAAAAGCCGGTATTTCCCGATCAGCCGGATCGGGGAAGACCAAATGGAAGACTATGCAGATCGAAAGGGGTGGAGTCGAGATACAGCACGTCGTTGGTTGGCCCCCTTATTATCCTGACCTCAAGACCACCTAACATTGTCTAAACAATCCTCGCTTCTGATCGGTCTGGCCTATGTGGGCTTCGCTATTGCATTCCGGTTCTTTTCTTTTTTTCCATTCGTCATCGATCATGATGAAAGTACGTATCTGGTCATCGCCAACGAACTGCTGAATGGCCAGCATTACTGGCTGGATATTTTTGACACCAAGCCGATCGGCATCTTTCTTTTGTACGCCGTTTTTATCAAGATCGCCGGACATTCCATTTTTTTTCTGCGGCTGTTGACAGCCATTTGGATCGGAATCACCGCCTCACTTATCCATGATATTCAAAAACAATGGTGCCCGGATGGTCCGGCGGCATGGTTGGCCGGGATGTTCTACCTGGGTATGATCTCCCTTTTCACATTCTATGGCGTGTCGCCCAATACAGAGATCTATTTTTCTTCCCTGGCTATCCTGGCGATCTGGCTCGTATTTCGATGGCCCAGGCAATGGTGGTCCTTCCTTCTGGCGGGATTCAGTATCGGAGTTGCATTGATCATCAAGCAAGCTGTCCTTTTTGATGCCATTGCCCTGGGTTTATTCCTCCTTTGGAGGATCTTTAACAAGAAGGAAAAAATGGGGAGGAAACTCCTGCAATTGGGATCCATGACTGCCATGTCGTTGATCCCCCTGTTGATGATCATGCTGTGGTATATCCGTCTGGATGCACTGGATGTATTTATCGATCATCAATTCTTCCTGCCCGGCCGGTACCTGGAAAATGCACACCGATCATTCACCTGGGCGTTGATCCCCGACTTTTTTATCCGTTATTTTCTGATCACCATACTGGCGGTGGTAACAGTGACCAGGCTGTCCATGAAAAAGGTGCCGGTCACTGCATTTTATCTGCTTTGGTTGTTCCTGGCGCTCCTGGCCGCTCTGATGCCTAAAAATAACTTTGGGCACTATGTTATATCGATGATCCCCGCCCTCGCTCTTCTGGCAGGGCTGGTTTGGCATCCAGACACTGTACTACCCGGTTGGTTATCATGGTTAAAAATACCACGCGTTGGTTATGCCATCCTGGGTGTTTTTCTCGTGCTGAATGCCGGTTTGCAATACAAGGACTATGTGGCCAATGAGGACCCTCAACATCAGGCGTATGAACTGATCCAGGCATCAGGTATTCAGGATCCCGTGGTATACACAGGAACATCAAATTTTCAGGTCCTGTATTTTCTATTGGATATCCGTCCGCCGATTGCCTATCCTCACCCCAGTCTGATCTTTGATGATCGTTTCAGGACTGTATTGGAAATTGACACCTTGAAAGAATACAGAAAAGTAGTGGCGGCACAACCAGATTTTTGCTTCTTTGATCTGACGAGTGACCCCGGCATGTTCACTGATTTATTATCGGAATCCTATCAGGTCATCGACACGCTGGGGAAGACAGTGGTGTATCAACGAATCCTACCAGACTGATCGGGTATGCCGTTAGCCGTTGTATTGAATCATTGGATGTCCAGCATATAGAAACCACTGTTTTTTCCCCGGTACAGCCCCTCTACCCGCCAGGCCATACGGAAACGGTATTCCTTTTTTTCAACGGGGGTCTTAACTCGAATAGTGGTGCGAACAGATTCGCCCGGCTTCAATGATTGAATGGGAATTTCAGGCATTGCCAGACCTTCCTGTCGGATCACATCCTGATAAATGAACATATACTCAAAAGTCACCCTTCGGGGGCCGGTGATCTCCCATTGGATCAAATGGTCTGTCGGGTTGGTGATGGTGACTGGTAATTCAATTTCCCGGTTGGTGGGGAAGGTTCTAGCCGCAGTATCCAGCTGGCACCAGATCCGGTTGTAGGAACGAAAATCGTCTACCCATTTGAAGCCCAGTGGTCTGCCCACGGGAGTCTCCGTAGCGATGGAGTCATATTGCATATATTCCGGTGGATTTTCGGTGACCAGACAGACAGACTTTCCCTGTACGCTTTCTTCCATGGCATAGAGTAGATCATATTGCGTGCCTGTGTCATATTCTGTGGATTGACAATACCCCGGTTTGCCAGAATAGAATAAATATTTGCTGGGGCGCTGATAGCGATTTGTAAAAATGACGGGAACGTCGCCAGCAACATTTTCGACCAAGGCAGCCCATTCATCCCAATGGTGATATTCCGGTGCTTTGGGTAAACCAATAAAATCCCAGATCAAATAGATCCGTGCGATCAATAACAGGGTTATGGTGATCAGTGAAAGACGAATGGCCCACATCCTGGTCACAGGTCGTTTTTTCAGATCGTGGTACCCCAGATAGAGAAGGGGAAAAAATACAGGCCCTGTCCAATTCGCTTCCGTGGGTTGCGTCCAGCTTTGGTAAAAGAAAAAGAGTAAGAACCCAAGTGCGACCCAACGCAGACTTTTTTCGAAGGGATCCCTGGAGGGCCAGCGCACGGCTGCGATCCACAACAGGATGCCCGTGAAGGGCCCCCAGATCCCCAATTGACTGCCCAGGTATTCATACACAAATCGAAACTTCCATAAATCACCGGCACGATCCACCAGATGGTACCGAAATGACAACCAATCGTGATCGTATTGCCAGAGCAGATGAGGGACAATCAGCAGGCTGGTCAGAGCTGTCATCCACCAGAAACTCTTTCGTCGAACCAGGTGTAGATTTGGAAGTAAAGCAAAGAAGAAGAGAAGGGCACCGTGGTATTTCGTGTACGCCAGCAGTGTGAGACAAAGGGAGAGGGCCAGAGTGACCGGCCAATCATCGCGATCCAGATAGGCGCGCCAAACGGTGAAGAAAAGAACGCCACCCAATAGCAATGGAATATCGGGAACAGCCAGAAATCCGAACAAGACCATCACTGGCATGGCCAGGAGAAGAGACCAGAATAGACGAGGGTCTTCCGGTTTGATCAAACGCCAGGTCAGGTAGATGGCCAGGGTGCTGGCCAGCACCATGAACAAGCGGACGCCGATCTCACCCGGCAGGAGTCCGGATCCAGCTGCTACCAACAGTGCCGTAACAGGCGGATGATCCTTGTATCCCCAATCCAGGACCTGTGAAAACACCCAGTAATAGGCCTCGTCATGGAAGAGTTCGGTAAAGTATGCCTGTATGAGATTGATAGTCAGCCATGCGATGAGTAAGACTTTAGTCAGTCTGTCCATTTCCGGCGTGTTGACAGGCGAAAGGTACATAAATCAAGAGTTTAACCAATTTAACCTGTAGATAAGGCGCTGGCGCCGGGAACCTTCTTACCTTTCTATCTGTTCCACAAAGAATATATGGTTAATAAGAAAAAGTCCAAAGGACAAGCGCCTGCTCAACAGGTTATTCAACAAACGATCACCCGATTTTTCAAGCAACATCCTCGCAAGGCATACAATGCCAAACAGCTCATTCGCAAACTGGATCTATCCAGCAATCGAGATGCGGTGTTTCATGCGTTAACAAAGCTGGTCGATAACAACGTGATCACCCCTGCATTCGAAGATAAATTTCGTCTGGCGGGGAAAGCTGCAAGCAGCCGGCCCGAAAAGGCACCACGCTCCAAAGAGCCATTGATCGGATCCGTCGATCTGACCCGATCGGGGGCGGCATTCATTTCTGTTCCCGGGTTGGAACGAGATGTCTTTATCCCTCCACATGCGGTCAACACCGCTCTGCAAGGAGATACCGTTGAAGTGCGCCTTCGGCAGTCTCGCCGGGGTGGACGTCCCGAAGGCGAGATCGTCAGCATTGTCAAGCGGCTCAATGACAACTTCATCGGTACGATCCGCCTTTCCAGAAAACATGGCATCCTGGTGCCGGACAAGCTGAATGTGTCCTTTGACATTCTCATCGGCCTGGACGATCTGGCTGGTGCAAAAGACGGAGAGAAAGTCGTGGTACAGGTGACCGAATGGCCCGGACCGGACAAGAAAATGCGTAACCCCAGAGGGATTGTCACCGGTCGGTTGAACGACCAGTCGATCAATGATGTGGAGATGCAGGCCATCTTGGTCCACAATGGCTTTCAGTTGTATTTCGGCAAAGAAGCGCTGGCTGTCGCCAACGCCTTCCCCTCCCGGATACCTGAGGAAGAGGCCAAACACCGACGGGATTTTCGAGACATCCTCACCTTTACCATCGATCCGGAAGACGCAAAAGATTTTGATGATGCCTTGTCTTATCGCGCGCTGGAAGACGGCGGCTGCGAAGTGGGTGTCCACATCGCTGATGTGACCCATTATCTGCAACAGGATTCCGCCCTGGATCAGGAAGCTTACGAGCGGAGTACTTCGGTCTATCTGGTGGACCGGGTGTTGCCCATGTTGCCGGAAAGACTGTCGAACGAACTGTGCTCGTTGCGACCTGATGAGGACAGCCTGACCTTTTCCGCTGTCTTTACATTTGACAGTCAGGACAAATTGATTGATCGATGGTTTGGTAAGACCATTATTCATTCGCATCGACGATTCAGCTACGAGGATGCCCAGGAAGTCCTGGATTCTAAAAGCGGAGACCACGTCGAGGAACTATTGCATGTCAATCGGATCGCCACCAAGTTGCGGAAGCAACGCTTCAAGGACGGCAGTATCTCTTTTGAATCAGAGGAGGTCAAGTTTCGCCTGAATGAAGATGGAGTGCCCATCGAAGTGTATACCAAAGAGCGGAAGGAAGCCCACCTGTTGATCGAAGACTTTATGCTGTTGGCCAACAAAGAAGTGGCTGCCTTCATCCAGAAGAAAAGCGAAGGCCAGGAGATCCCGTTTGTGTACCGGGTGCATGATCTACCCGACCCAGACAAGCTCAATGATTTTGTGCTCTTTGCCAAAGAGGTCGGTTTTAAAATGGAGGTGAAAACCCCTGAACAGGTGGCCCGGTCATTCAACAAGCTGGCGGAAGCCTCCAAGGAGAATGAAATGTTACGCATGCTGGAGCCACTGGCTATCCGGACGATGGCGAAGGCGGCATACACAACCAAAAATATTGGCCATTACGGCCTTGGCTTTGCCGACTACACCCACTTTACCTCTCCCATCCGACGATACAGTGATGTGCTTGTACATCGTATTCTAGCCAAGAACCTGGACGGGGTCTGGCGGGTAGATAAAGCCCTGCTGGAAGCCAAATGTCTGCACATTTCGCAGCAGGAGCGGAGGGCCATGGATGCCGAACGGGAATCCATCAAATACAAGCAGGTCGAATTTATTGAGAAACATGTCGGTGAGATCTTTGAAGGTCAGATCAGTGGCATGATGGACAAAGGGATCTTTGTCCAGCTGAAAGGATCACTGGTAGAAGGAATGGCGCCGTTCAGCAACTTTCCAGAGCCCTTTGAAGTGGATGACAGCCGATTGAAAACAAGAGGTAAACATTCCGGGACAGTCCTCAAAATGGGGGATACCATCAATGTGCAGATCATGCGTGCTGACCTGGCTCAACGGCAGGTAGAGATGCGGGTGATCTGGGAATAAGGGGTGCACCCTTCATGCCATCTGTCGATCAGCATTGATTTTGCAAAATTCTTTTTACAAACCTGCACTACAAGACTTTTACAAAACAGTCTAATTGCCAGCGATTCATCCACTTTGTCAGCTTTCGGAACGGCATGTTATCGAACGAGCTGATCGCGAAAACAGGTTGGGCGCTCGTACACACGATTGACCGTGAACCAATGATCTGAATGCCATTTACCTTTTCCAGCTGAAGATGTATCTTGTCTCAATGGAATCAAAATGGATCAACGTCGGATTCGGGATCATCTTTGTGATCTGGTTTGGCTGGCTGTTCAGCATGTTCGATCTATTGCCGGAGACGATCCCCATTCATTTTAATGCTGCTGGTGAGGCAAATGGATGGGGCAAGAAAATGACCATCTGGCTCCTTCCTCTGATCGCCGTCTTTTCAGTCGGGATGCTGCTGTCAGTACCCTCATTCAATTCGAAATACATCAACTATCCGGTAGCCATCACCACGGAAAATCGGGAGCGGCAGCGTCAACTGATGATCCTCTTTATCCGGTTGCTAGCCGTTATGATTATGGGTATTATGGTCTACATTTCCTATGTCTCGGTCCAACTGGCGTTGGAAAGACCGGCGCCAGATATGGTATATATCTGGCTGTTTATGGGCGGTATATTCGGATTGATGATCTGGTACATGATCCGGGCAAAGAAATTGAAATAGTGGGGTCTTTACCAGATTACATCAATTAAAAATCCCGGATCGATCTGCATCAGCCCGGGATTTTTTACGCAATGATTAATTCCTACTTACGCCTTGGTAAACGTAAAGGTTACCGTTGAGGTCGCAGGGAAGGAGCTGTCTAATTTATCAGCAGCTGTTTCGAGAACGAGCTTGCTGGAAGAGGCTGATTTGACAATAAAGGCAATCAAAGTCCCTTCGATAGAAATGGTCAATGTCTTCTCATCAGAGGAGAGGCTCCAGGTTCCATTGTTGTAGTTCTGTGGATCGCTTGGATCACATTTGGTAGCTCCCTCGTCGCCGGCCGATGAGCCATCTGCATTGAAGATGGTCAGGTCGTCTGCGTCGCAAGGCTCCTCATCGATCAACAGATCGTTGACCACGATTCCAGGAAATATCTCTACTCCGGGATTGATGGTGGCAGCGGTCAGGTCCCACTTCCCTTCGATCAGGATGTCGCTGGTGGATTGGGTATCATCATCTTTTTTACAAGCACCCATCGTCAGGGAGATCGCCAGAAGGCCCAAGCCTAGAATTTGAAAAATCTTCATAAAGTGATTATTAGTTTGTGATAAGGGAGGTAAAGATAGTCGAGGATCACAATTTCTGAGATTTATGTTTTCATCTTCAGATCACACGATGTTTCAAGGTAGGCAAAAGGGCATCAGGGCTTCGGCAAGCTTGCGGTCATTGCTCAGGCGAGGCACCTTATTCTGACCACCGAGCTTCCCCTGCGACTTCATGTATTCCCGAAAGGCATCCTGCCTTAACGGCGTGAGGACCAGAGGTCGCAGGATCTGACCGGAAATGAGATCCTCGTAATATATATTCTGGCGGATCATGGCACGATCCAACGCAGCGGACACGGCATCCAAATCCGGTGGCATTTCTGCAAATTCGACAAACCACTGGTGATAGGGCAATCCGCCCTCCGGTGGTGTTACCTGAGGGGCTACCGTAAATTCTATTGTTTGCAACCCGAATTGGTGGGTGACCTCCTGCATAGCTGCTTCGACCTCCTTGCCGATCACATGTTCTCCAAAGGCTGAGATGTAATGTTTGACCCGACCGCTGACCCGGATCCGAAAAGGGTTAGTGGAAACGAATTCTATGGTGTCTCCAATATTATACCCCCATAATCCGGCATTGGAGTTGATGATGAGCACGTAGTCGGTCCCCGTTTTCACCTGACCGAGGGTCAATCGCATCGGGTTGTCCTGATGGATCTCAGCAAGGGGAATGAATTCAAAGAAGATCCCTGAGTTGGCATTCAATAACAGACCGGAATCCCCAGGAACATCTTGAAATGCAATGAAACCTTCAGAGGCCGGGTAGGTCTCCACACTATCCATTGGGCCACCCGTCAGCTCTTCCAGTTTGGCTTGATACGGTGAAAAGTTGACCCCACCATAGACAAAGACCGAATACCCGGGAAATAATTCCCGAACAGTTGCCTTTCCGCTGCGTTGCAGCAGTCGTTCATAGTACATCTGCACCCAAGGAGGAATGCCGCTGATCAAACGCATATCCTGATCGATGGTCTCATCGACGATCCGGTCGAGTTTCGTTTCCCAGTCTTCGATACAATTGGTCTCATAAGATGGCCGCTGGTTGGTGCGGAGCCAGGCGGGGATCTCATGGTTGACAATCCCGGACAGTCGACCTGTGGCAATGCCTCCTACGACCTCCATTTCAGGACTGCCTGAGAGGAAGATCAACTTGCCATCGAAGAAAGAATAGTTCCCTGTTTGCGCGGCATAATGGAACAGAGCATTCCGGGCCGTATTGAAATGGTTGGGCATACTGTCCCGGGTAAGGGGGATGTATTTCACCCCGGAAGTCGTCCCCGATGTCTTGGCGAAATATTTGGGTTTACCCGGCCATAAAACGTCGGATTCGCCGGCTTTGATCCGATCCACATAAGCACGCAAGCCCTCATAGTCCCGGATGGGAACGGCCTTTGTGAAATCCTGATGTGAGTGAATTTCCGCAAAGCCATGATCCCGGCCAAAGGCGGTTTGTGCTCCCTTTTGGATCAGTTCCCTGAAAATGTGATCCTGGCATTCGACTGCATGCGCAGACCAGCGGGCGATATCCCGGGAGATGTACCGGGCGAATGGGCGGATGAGCCATGAACGAAATCCCATGTCTGCAAAGGTAGAACAACATTTTCAGGGAACCCTCTCAGAGAGGAAGGGCGAGAGGTGTTTCAGGCAGAGAATTGTTTTTCTTCAGTCCCGTCCACCAGGTAGAGGATTTCGTCTGATTCGAGCAAGCCCAGGTAGTCCTCCTCTTTTTCGATGATAGAGTCCTTGAGTGCGTCCTTGCGCTCCTGCAATTTGAGGATCTTTTCCTCAATGGTATTCAGGGTGATGAAACGAAGGGCAAAGACTGGTTTATCCTGGCCAATACGGTGGCCGCGACCGACTGCCTGCGCTTCAACTGCAGGGTTCCACCAGGGGTCGGCCAGCAGGATGTACTCGGCGGCGGTCAGGTTGAGGCCCGCACCACCCGCCTTCAGGGTGGCCAGAAAGAATTGAGCTTTTTGCTCCTGAAAGAGTCGGACTGCCGCCCCTCGCTTGTCCGCTGCTATGCCACCATGCAATTCCGTGTAGGTGAGTCCGGCCTCCTTCAACCAATCGGCATAGGCCTGGAGGTGTTTGCGAAACGCGGAATAGATCAGTGCCTGTTGGCCACTCTTGGCGAGGTTTTCCAGCTCGGCGCAAATGACCTCCATCTTACCCGAAGGGATATCCGCGTATTCGGGGTAGATCGACGGTTTGATGGCGATCTGTCTCAGGCGTATCAGGGCATTGAGGACATGTGGTGTCCGATGGGATCCACCGGACCGCAATTGGTCCAGCAGCATATTCCGTACGGCCGATTTCTCCTCTTCATAGATGCGGGCCTGGGCTTCATCCATTTCACAAAAGATGACCTGTTCGGTGAGGGGTGGGAGGTCGGTGGCCACCTCATCTTTACGGCGACGGAGCAGATAAGGGCGCACCAGCTGGCGAAGGGACTCCTCTCGCTCGGGGTCCTTCCCCTTTTCGATAGGCCGCTGATAATGCTCTCGAAAGTCAGGATAAGCCCCTAATAATCCGGGGTTGATAAACTGCATTTGTGACCACAAATCACTGAGGCTGTTCTCGATGGGTGTGCCGGTCAGGGCGAGGCGAAAGTCAGCTTGCAATTCCTCTACTGCCTGGAAGGTCTGGGAACGGTGATTCTTGATCTGCTGGCTTTCATCCAGGACCAGGCAGCTGAAAGGACAGCGACGCAGGACAGTCAGGTCACGGACCACCAGGTTGTAGGTGGTCAATACGATGTCCCAGGGAAGGATAGCGCCTGGATCCTGATAGCGGTCCTTCCCCGTATGTACATATACCCGCAGATGGGGTGCAAACCGCTGGATCTCTTCCTTCCAGTTGAACACCAGGGTGGCCGGCAGGATGATCAATGCCCGCAAGGGAAGGCGCTCGGGCGGGGCAAACATGTCCAGTTGCAGCTTCTGGTCGGGCATATGATCACGATCGCTATGGCCTTGCATATGGAGGAGCAGAGCGATGGTTTGCAGGGTTTTGCCCAGGCCCATATCATCGGCCAGGCAAGCGCCAAGGCCAGCTTGTTGCACGCCCACCAGCCATTGGAAGCCTTGCAACTGGTAGGGCCGCAGGGTGGCTTTCAGGTCTGGTGGTGCAGGCAGGTCAGGGATCTCGATCTGCGTGGATGCAGAGGTAGTGTCCTGTGCGGTATTGGATTGGAGAGCCAGACCTTGTGCCCGGGTCATCCGAAGACGGTCCGAATGAACTTCTCCCAGAATGAAATGATCGTGATATTCACTGAGCCAGGCTTCCGGCACCAGAAAGCACATTCCATCTCCTAAAGGATGGAAACGCTGCTGATCGAGGATGGTCTGGGCGAGTTGGACAAATGGAAGGCTTTTGTCGCCAACCCGAACTATGCCGTGGATGTCAAACCAATCAGTCTGATGATCTTCTGAGAGTACATCCAATTCGGGCCATTCGAGCAGTACTGTACCTAGATCGGCAACGGGAAGGTGCAGGTGCAGTCCAGCTGTTTCCAGAGCAGGTCTCATCTTGATCAGCCATTCGATGACTTCCGGCAGGGTCCGATGCGCTGGATGGAGCCAGGTACCACTCACTTCGCGTTGCAGGCCCATATCGGTCAGGACCCTGTGCCACAAGGATTCCTGTTCCGCGTCTCGTTCGTAACGATCGATGACCAAGGGGCCTTTTTCCGGGTCAGAAAATCCTTGCCGGAAGCGGGTGTCCGAATGGTCGGCCAGGATGATGCCGTTATAATCGAATTCCAGACCCAGGTGGGTTTCTTCCTGGAAGAGGTGATGAATGGTACGAAGAGCAGCTTGAGAGATGGTGTTGTGAATACGGATCTCAAATCCCTCTGTTTCGACTTGGGCCAATTGGCTGGCTTTCATCAGAAACTTCTGGATGTAGGTTTTGAGCAGTTTCTCGGGAATGTGCACTTCATCCTTCTGGGTGAAGGGCTTGAGCATATTGCCATGGATCTGGTCCAGGCGGATGAGGAACCTGTTCAGGACCACCCAGCCAGGTTGATTGCACAAAACCTGCAGGTTCTGCCCGAGCAGGGACTGTTGCTTGTCCTGGTGTTGAAGACGGAGACGATAGGTCATACCATCCGGAGTCCGGCAAAATGTCAGGGCGGGTTGCACGGGAGCTTTGACCAGGTGCAACTGGTGACTGGAGACGAGGGCCATCCGATCGAGACCCAGGGCCATGGGGAGGTCCATCTGTGCAGCCAGATCCAGCCATTGGGCGATCAGGCGATCGGCGCGTTTCCGGAGGAGGGCCAGATTTTTTTCGTCCTTGATGAATGCCTCTGTCGAGGGCATTTTTTTTGGTTGACGTAGGATGTCACGGATCAGTGCGAGGGTTTCGAGGGCATCCGCTGTGCGGAGGAGGGTGTCCAGGTCATCGCCTTTCTGGATCCCGAAGTCTGGTGCGTTGCCAACGGTCAGTTTGGTGGTGACCACAGAGATCTCACCATCTTCCGCCATAGGGGCCGCCCAGATCTGGGCCACCAGTCCGGGGTGAGACTGAGGAATGAGGTTGATGATCAGTTGGTATACAGGTTCCGCCACGTGCTCCAAGTAGGTTTTGGGGTGGCGAATATAGGATTTAGGAGATTAGACAGCTCCGGAATGGCAGACGGATCTCGAAGAAGTACGATTTTATTCATGCCTGGCTAATCCTTTGACCGTTGTTTGGCTTGGGGAGTGACTAGCCTACCGTATTCAAGATAAAGAAGTAGGATCAGTCGATGCGCAGGTCTTCGACATGGATGCCCGGGTGGGCTTTCGGGTCGAATGCAAACTGGGCCGCGGTGGTCTTGACAGGCGACAGCACCTCGAGGATATCCAGGGTGTAGCGGATGCCATCCCGGCTGAATGCCTCGAATTTGACCACTTCGGGGGATTTGGAAGCGACACTCAGACGAAGTTTGATGAATTCGTCGTTGCGATCCTTGGGTTTGAAGTCGATATAGCGAACGGCATGTTTGTTCTCTACACCGGTGCCACTGAGGGCATAGATATAGCTACCGTTGTCAAAGCGATCCAGAATCGATTTCGGGGTGAGCAGGGATTCACTTCCGGTGGCACCCGAAGCTGAATGGATCTGCACTTCTTTTTGGTCTTTGAGGTGTATCCAGACGGTTTTGCCATTGCAGTACCAGGCTTGCTGCCCGAGTTTGAGCTGATATTGCTCGCCATTCTGGACCAGTTTGCCGTCGGTGACTTGCGGGTCCTGTTCGGGGATGGCAACGGTCATGCGCAGGGTGTATGCCGATGGGGTGGAAGAGCTGTAGTGCTTCTTCATTTCCATCAGCACCTTGCGCGCGGCGGGGTCTGAGCTTTCTTGAGCGATCAGAAGGTAGTGGCCGCCAATGATCAGAAGGCCGGAAAGGAGGAACTGCCAGGTCATTTTCATCATACAAAGATAACGGGTAAGGGGCGGGGATGTTATGCCTGGCGTGGTTAACCGGGTGTTAAAGTGGGACGAAGGGAAGTCGGAAAGCGGAAAGCGGAAATGAAGACGAAGTGACGGACAGACGGAGAGACAGAGAGACGGAGAGACGGAGAGACCGTGGGACTTTGAGATTGGATGAGGAATGAGGAATCAGGAATGCAGGAATGAGGAATTCCACCTGTGGCGGATATTCAAGTTTGCTTGTATTCACGGGTTACACAGTTGGGTGAAGTTTGGATGTTCAAGGTTCAAGATGCCAGTTGAAACAGGCATTGGTTCAACGTTTAATGTACATCACGTTAAACCTTAAACCGACGAGCCGTCAGGCTCGTCCTTAAACGTTGAACGGCTGAATGTTTGAAACCGTCTCTGAAAACTGAAGCCAATCAGGAATCAGGAACGCAGGAATGAAGAAGTCGGAATTAAAGGATCGTACCGGCTGCTTTAGCTGCCGTGCCAAACTGTTGGAAATCACCTTGACGAATGGGTGAATGAACTGAGTGAAAAGTGGGACTGCCAGAAAAGGAGGAAAGCGGAAATAAAGACGAAGTGACGGAGAGACGGAGAGACGGAAGGAATGTGAAATAAGGAATGAGGAATGAGGAATCAGAAAGTCGGAAAGCGGAAGTCGGAAATGAAGGATCGTACCGGCTGCTTTAGCTGCCGTGCCAAACTGTTGGAAATCACCTTGACGAATGGGTGAATGAACTGAGTGAAAAGTGGGACTGCCAGAAAAGGAGGAACGCGGAAATGAAGACGAAGTGACGAAGTGAATGAGAGACGGAGGGAATGGAAAATGAAAAATGAAAAATAAGGAATCAGAAATCAGGAACGCAGGAATCAGGAAAGTGGAATTTAATTTTTACAGAATGACGAAGTAGCTCAATCACGCCATTCAGTGGAATGAAATAATTGGATCGGGAGCTGAAAGTCAGGTATCAAATATTGATTGAAGTGTGGGCGTCAGGGCATTGGCCATTGTTGCATGTTAATTATGTGTATTATACAAATATAAGCATATTTTACTCATTAAAGTGTTGATAATCAATATGAAATGATGATGTTATTTACTTTATATCCAATACATTAAAAAACTATATCAAATTTACTCTCAATAGGGTATGCGCGGAGGTTTTCAATCCGGTAAATTTGTATGTACCAACAAACACCATTTTTTAATACCCAAGAACTGAACCATGAGAAGACCTGAACATCTACAGACTTAGCCCAAAAACCGGCCATTATCCCTGCCGGTAATTCCCGAATTCGTTCGCGTATTTTATTGTCATTTGTGTATGCAAATGACTGTTTTGATGTGTCGTGACACGAATCAAACCGTGCCTGGTATATCGGGCTAAAAAAGTATTCCATGAACAACCCTTTACGGGGCGGCCGCAGACCAGAGGTCTGTCACGGTATAGCCTTTCCTTTGGCCATCATATTATGGACCACAGTCTTTATCTTTTCCAGTGAAAGCCAGATAAATCGATCCGATCGGATCATGTCGATCAACCGTCTCATTCCATGTAGATGGTCATCTTCTCTATTAGAAGCCTGTTTCCCTTTGATCGTTCCCAAGGCCCGCGGGCTCTGCGGAACCAGGACAGCGGGCAGCGCCCTTCCCCAGTGTGTGGGTGCTGCACGTCCTTTTCCATTAACCTCGGTAACGAATTGTAATCACCATGAACGTAGCCAGGCCGGAACGCCCTGTCTCACAGACAGGCGGACATGTTTCGGCACCCCCTGGTCCGCCTTGCTGCGGAAATCTTCCCCCTTCCCCCGAGGTGCTGCCCCTGTCCTTCTTCGACCGAATATCGATCTATCGGTCCGGTATCAACGTACCGTCCCGCAAGCCCATGCGTGGTTGGCCGGGCCGTAACTTCTCTAGGTTATATGGTTTTGGGGTAAGCCAGCGGGTGACAAAGGTTGCTCACTGGCTTTTTTTATTTCGCAATGATTCGTTCACGCAGGTACACAAAAAATGGCCACCGATCCGGCGGCCATTTTGTTCCGTTATGGATATGATTCTTTCTTTCAATTAGATCTTCGGTTTCACAATCGTAAACACCCGGCTGATATTAAATCCAAAATGAATGCCGCCATCCAGCCAGTCTCCTGTAGTCTCGGTAAACGCTGTCGGTTCCGCCATACCGGTAGAATTGGTCAGGTGTAGTTGAAAGACATGACCGCCCGTCTCGATATCAGCACCGATGCTGAAGGAGTTGATTATGCCATCCCGGACCTGATCCGGCAGGAGGTACATATATTCCGCATTGAGGGTGACCCGGCGGGTGATGCGCTGGCGGACACCGATTCCAATACCGTAGACATCGTTCTCTTCCGCTGCAGTACTCACTAAATTGCGATGGATCACGGTGGGTGCCAGCTGGACAGTGATCCAGTCATTGAATTTCCGCCCGATCAGCGCCTGAAACGTGTAGCTCAATCGGCTGCTGAAATAATTGTCCCGATCGGGATCAGACCACTTCAGCGTGTTGATATACATCCCCGCCACGGCAGAGAGGGTAATGGGCATATTCCGCTTCCCGGAACTCTGATGCAGGATGCGATACTTGGCATATCCATCGATCATCTTTTGATAGGTGGATCGTCCCACCCCGATCTGAAGGTCTTTGGTGATGCCATAATCAAATCCGAGGCGCATGCTGGCATTGTCCAGACCAAAGAGATCATAAGCGCCCTGGTTGAGCATACCGAACCGGTGATTGATCTTAAAGTCCAACACCCCTCTATGGGTGTTTTCCAGACTGTGCAGATTGATCACCCGATTGGTTTTGAAGCTGGCCGAGGCATAATCAGTCGTTTCGTCTTCACCGAGCAGGGAGAGGAGGTCATCCTGGGCTTGTAATCCCATTGTGCAGAGCAGGAGCAGGGACAAACACCCGATCCTGAACGTAAACCTGTTGTTCATACGTCTATCGTTTCAATTCTGCCAGTGCCACTTCAACCTTGACCTTGGCGGTTTTGGAGATTTTATCCGCCACTACGGAAGGGATGGAGATCTCGTAATCGGAAAGCGGCAATTCAAAATTGGAAGTCGCTATAATCCGGCCACCACTAACCTGGATCGTGGCTGTTGTCTTGATCTCTTTGCTCACCCCATGCAGGGTCATGATTCCTTTCACGTTGACGGGATAGGTCCCGTTCTTTGTCCATTTGATGGATTCGGCATCTACGATCTTACCTTTAAATGTGGCCTTTGGATATTTGCCTGACTGCAGGTAGTTCTCATTGAAATGCTCTTGCATCAGGGCCTTTTCAAAAATGAAACCTTTGATCAGGACAGCAAACTCTACGACACCTGTAGCCGCATCGATCACGGCGGTGGCTCCTTTATTGGTGGGTTCGATTGTTTCCAACGGAGTGCTTGCAGAGAATGAGATCATGCCATCCCGAGTAAAATATTTCTGTGCGCTGAGGCTGGTCACCGATACGGTAGCCAGGGCTATTAAAAACAGTATCTTTTTCATGGTCGATTGGATTTACTAGTTAGAATTCGAGCTATTCAACGGGCACGCAACGAGCCAGTTCGACATCCATCAATTTGCCCGTGCACTCACCCCGAAAGGTGATGTTCTGGCCAACGCTGAAGGATCCTGTTATACCTTGATCCAGGCGACAGATCACGCCGCCCATCATTCCACCCGCATCAAGCAAGATACTGGGTTGTCCCTCTTCGGTATCCGAAATAGTTTGGATCTCACCACTCACTTCAACAACTTTTCCGAGAAAGGTAGCATTGGCATTGGCTTCATCCGTGTCAAAAGAAGCATACAGATCTTTGGCAGAAATGGTGATCTCTGCTTCCTGGCTATCCATGCCTTCCAAGGGCTCGTTGTACATATAGTAACCGATCGCCAATCCGGCAACCAGGCCGATCGCCAATATGAGAAAGATCCATTTTTTCATGCGGATGGTTTTGGGGTTAATTATTCAAAGCGCCATCGGCAATCCAGGCAGCTATTTTGTCAATTGTACATGCGCTGAGTTGCGGTTGGCCTTGCGGCATGGGTTCGACCCCATTTTCATGACGTATCGTACTCAGCAATTTACCGTTGGTGACATGCGGGAGAACAGCATCATAGTTATCGAGGATCACATTACCCTGTTCAACACCGGTTGCATGACAGATGTTGCAATTCTGATTGATGATGGGCATCACATCCTGTGAGAAGGACATATTTGCGGTATCGCAATTCCCTGAAGGATATAATTCCTCCTCAACATCATAATAACACGAAGCGATCATCATGGTGGCCATAAAAAGAAGACTCCAAAGGATAGCAGTAAGTTTCATCTAGTGTCAATTGTTTAACATTCCCTGTTCGATCCAGGCTTGTACTTTGCTGATGGCACACTCCGACAGGCCATTCCCCGCAGGGGGCATGGCAACAAAGCCGGGTTCATGTTTCACAGCACCAAGAAGCTTGCCATTCTGCGCCAAGGAGACAACACTGGAATAGGCGTTCAGGTCGATTCCGCCCTGAGGTGCTGACCCACTGTGACAGCCTGTACAACTGGAAGTCAGTATGGGTCGGATATCGTTTCCATACGACATACCCGAAGTGGCACATCCGCCATATCCCGGGTTGCATGTCAGGTCTTTGGCCCCTTGCTCGATCCAGAGTCTGATCAGGTCGATCTGGTCCTGAGGGAGTTTGGCAGCCGGTGGCGGAGGCATTTGTTTGTCCGGTTTCGTTGAATTGATCGACTCCCAGAAATCACCACTCAACTTTCCGGCCTTCACCTCTCCGGTACTCATCACCTTGGCGTAGGTGGTCAGGTTGACACCTTCTTTCGGATTGGTGGCGCTATGACATCCGGACATGGCGCAGTTGGAGACCAGGATGGGCAGGATCTGGTCTGTAAAATAGGCGGTATCCGGACTGCAAGGCCATCCCGACGTATCAATCGAATCCGTCGGGTCCGTCATTCCGGTCGTATCCACCGGATCGATCACCACGATCAATGGAGTGTGCTTGCAAGAGGTGGTGGCAAGTAGTCCAGCTGTGATCACAACCATCAGCAGGAGGGGAACATGGACTGAATATGCTTTCATACGGTAAAAGTATGGGTCTTTACACCTGTATGAACTATGAACGATATCCAAACGGAAGATTGTCTGTCCGAAATGGTAAACTTTGCTTCTATTCGTTCGATTGATTAGAAATCAGGGTGATCGTCACCGGCCAGCCAACGTTTGAAACTGGCTGACTTTTCGGTGCTGACGATGATCTCCGAGGGGGCGGGAGGTTCTGTATGGACTTTTACCCTTGACTTGGAATAGACATACATTTCCCGGATCGCGTGGAGGGCAACGATATACTGCCGGTTGGCCCGAAAAAACACTGCTGGATCAAGTTGTTTCTCCAACGCTTCAAGACTGAAATCAAGCGGATACCGGCGTCCTTCGGTATTCATCAGGAAGGTGTTTTTTGATTCTGTATAGATCAGGGCGATGTCGGGTGTCTCGACCACCCGAATGGATGCTCCGAGACGGACCAGAAATCGATGCCGAAAGTCCGGAATTGGTTCGCCGGCATAGATGGCCTTTACTTGTTCGGTGTTGACATGTGGTGGTAATTCCTGGACCCTGCCCAATGCCTCCTCCAGTTCATTTCGTTTCAGAGGCTTGAGCAGGTAATCCAGGGCCTGGACACGAAAAGCTTTCAGTGCATAGTCATCATAGGCCGTGATAAACACGACGGGAGTGGCGACATCCACTTTTTCAAAGATCTCAAAACAAAGACCGTCTGCCAACTGGACATCCATGAAGATCAGATCTGGTTTGTGGGTTTTCAACCAACGGACAGAATCTTCCACACTGTCCAATACAGCCTCGATCTGTGCCGACGGCAGGAGTTCTAAAATGAGCTTTTGCAGGCGTTCTGCTGCTGTGGGCTCGTCTTCGATCAGCAAGATGTGTTGGGGTGTCATAGATCAGGAATATGTTTGGAGAATGGGGATCAACACACGAAATACTTGTCCGTTTTCTTCCACTCGGATAGATTTATCCATGAGGATCGAATAATGACTGCGCAGGACGTGCAGTCCAAACCCGGTGGAGTGGCCAGGAGTGGCGGCTTTCTTCTGGAGGTTGTTTTCGACAGCGAGATAATCTGACCCATACAGAGAGATCCGGATGGTGAGTGGTTTGTCTTTGGAAATGATATTGTGTTTGACGGCATTTTCTACCAGGAGTTGGAGCAATGTCGTTTAGTTAAGCGAATTGTCTTATCTTGATAGGGATATAAGGGGTTATCCCAAAGTAGAATCAAACTACGAGATTATCGGTACAAATTATCAAAAAACATAAGCAATGAGATTGACGACGAATCTTTCATC
>JAIPBE010000027.1 GCA_021738725.1 Saprospiraceae bacterium
TCAATCCAACTTGTTCTTTCCTGAACGACTCGGTAAACCGGCGCCGACGTCTTTCTTCTGTCGTTAGCTTTCTCATATCCTTCTTGTTTGAGAAAGTTATTCACATTTTTCTTGTCAACCTATTTCATGAGACAGCACGCAGGAACCCAGCCTGCGGCTGGCAGGCAGGAATCAGGACCGAAGACCGAATGTTCCATCCTTCAAAAATCACGTTAAACATTGAACAGGCTCGCCGTCCGGCCACGCCTTGAACCTTGAACAGCCAGACGTTGTACCTGAGTGCTCAGTTGCGGGCAACCAGGAACCAGGAACGCAGGAACAAGGAATTGATCACCCCAGCGCCGCCAGACTTTCCTCCAGACTCTTCAACTTGGTCTCCCCATCCGCCATCTTCTGACGCTCCCGGTCGACCACTTCCGTCGGAGCACCAGCCACAAATCGCTCATTGGAGAGTTTCTTCCCGACCGACTGGATGAATCCCCTGGTGTATTGGATCTCCTCTTCCAGCTTTTGACGTTCTTCTTCCACATTCACCTCAGCCATGTAGGCCATATAGAGCTTTTCTGTGCCGGCCATGATCGGCAGACTTTGATCCGGCTCCTCAGTCACAGGGCTCAGACTTTCCAGATTGGCCATTTTACACACCAGGGCTAACGTACCTGGCAGCGCAAACAGCGAATCTGCTTTTTCGGAGCGGACATACCACGCTGCCGGTGCATCCCGCATCGGCATCTGCTTATCCGCTCGCAACTCCCGAATGCGGGAGACCATCTCATTCATCAGAGCCATATCCTCCACCCGCAGTGGATTTACAGATGATGAACAGGCAACGGCTGTGATGATGCAATCTTCACCCTGGGCCCGATCGCGCAGCAGGTGCCAGATCTCCTCAGTCACGAACGGCATGAACGGATGAAGCAGATTCATCAGTTCGGTATAGAAATCGACCGTACGTTCATAGGTGGCGCGATCCAGTGGGGAGCCATACACCGGTTTGACCAGTTCGAGGTACCAACTACAGAAATCGTCCCAGATGAACCGGTACAGTCGTTTGATCCCATCCGACAGGCGGAACTGGGCATAATCTTCGGTCAACTCCTGTTGGAGGATGGCCAGTTTCTCTTGCATCCAGTCCGTCGCTAATGCATTGATCTGGGCAGCCTCAAGGGTCGGTGCTTCATCCACCAACTCCCACTGCTTGATCAGCCGCAATGCATTCCACATTTTATTGCAGAAACGCAATCCCTGGTCGCATAACTGACTTTCGTTGACGATCGACTGGGTCTTCTGGTCAAAGGGCGCATCAAAAATGATATCGCCACCCGCAGCTGCCGCGGACAAAAGTCCAAACCGGACGCCATCCGCACCATACTTCTCCAGGAGAGCCAGGGCGTCGGGACTGTTCCCCAGCGACTTGCTCATTTTTCGCCGCTTGTTATCGCGGACCATACCGGTGTAGTACACATGCTCGAATGGCATCACCTTCTCCTTTCCCAGGAGGGCAGGCGCCCATTCATATCCGGCCATGATCATGCGGGCTACCCAGAAAAAGATGATATCCCATCCCGTCACCAGGGTCTGAGTCGGGTAGTAGTAGTCCAGTTCCTTGGTATCGTGGAAACCGTCAAAAACGCTGATCGGCCAGAGCCAGGACGAGAACCAGGTGTCTACTACATCCTCATCCTGATACAGATCGGCGGCAGTCAGTCCGGCTTTCCCGGTCTTTTGTCGAGCTTGCTCCAGAGCCTCCTCAGCGGTCAGTGCCACAAAGGACTGCGGGTTTTCCGTCTCCCGCTCCGACTGGAGATACCATGCTGGGATCCGTTGCCCCCACCACAGCTGGCGACTGATACACCAATCCCGGATATTATCCGGGTTCAGCCAGTTCTGATACATATTGATGAAGTGGGGTGGGTGGAATTCCACATCCCCTTCCTGGACTGCCGACAAAGCATCCCGGGCAAAATCCTTCATATCCAGAAACCACTGCAAGGTGAGGCGCGGCTCAACGATGCTTTGGGTCCGTTCGGACCGTCCCACCTTATGGACGTAGTCCTCTGTTTTTGTTAAAAAACCACCTTCCTCCAGCAGTGGCAGGATCTGCTTCCGGGCTGCAAAACGATCCTCACCTACCAGCATGCCAGCAGCTTCATTCAGCCGGCCATCTTCGGTGAGGATATTGATCGTCTCGAGGTTGTGACGTTGCCCGATCTCATAGTCGTTCGGGTCATGTGCCGGTGTAATTTTCAAGGCTCCGGTACCAAATTCCTGATCGACATAGGTGTCTCCGATGATGGGGATGTCCCGGTTGATCAGTGGGACACGAACCGTCTTTCCGATCAGATGCTGATAGCGGGGATCATCCGGATGGACAGCCACAGCCGTATCCCCCAGGATGGTCTCCGGACGTACAGTAGCAATGGTGATCCCGTTCTTCGGATCACCCGACAGGGGATAGGTCAAATAGTAGAGTGTGTCTTTTTCTTCGCTGTGAATGACCTCTTCATTGGAGAGCACGGTCTTCGCCTCCGGATCCCAGTTGGTCATGCGGAGTGCACGATACAGCTTCCCTTTGCCATGCAGATCCACAAAGACTTTTAGAACAGCATCTGACAGGGAGTCCTCCATGGTAAAGCGGGTGCGATCCCAGTCGCAGGAAGCCCCCAGACGTTTCAGTTGATCCAGGATGATGCCCCCGTATTTGTCCTTCCATTCGAAGGCGTAGCCCAGAAACTCTTCCCGACTGATATCACTCTTCTTAATGCCACGCTTCCGCAGCATCTGCACCACCTTGGCTTCGGTTGCTATGGAAGCATGGTCGGTGCCTGGCACCCAGCAGGCATTCTTGCCCTCCAGTCGTGCACGACGGATCAGGATATCCTGTACCGTATTATTCAACATATGGCCCATGTGCAGGATACCCGTGACATTCGGTGGCGGCATCACGATCGTATACGGCTCCCGGTCATCCGGAACGGAGGTGAAGTAGCCCTGGTCCATCCAATGGGGATACCATTTTTGTTCGATGGCAGAGGGTTGGTAATGGGACTCCATAGATGTCTTTATTAGTTGCGTTCAGCTATTGTGCCAAATATTCGGTTTTTTCCGCATATCTGGTGTTCAATATGGGAATTTCATCAATTGAATGCCCGCTTGGGGATGATGGATGATGACAACCAGTTGTGCCGTAATGTACTCGCCCTCTTCCCGCCAGTCAGGTTCTATGCGTGCAGAGATCATCGCCGCGCGGGAAGTTACACTGCTGACGATCAGCTGAGGGTGACCTTTCTCTTCAAGCAATAAACGGTCCAGAACTTCTGCTCCTTCCTGGAAGGAAAACGATTCCAGTTGCAGCGAATGCTGGTCTGCCAGGGGTTGGACCAAATCATAGGCAGAGGGTCGATTCAGGACATGAAGCCCGTCCAGTGGTGCCTGCCGAAACAGACGTTCCAGCGAACTGGCCTGCCGGGTCAGGGCTTCGGGATCAAAGGTCGGCAGATAACTGGCCAGGAAAACGATGGTCGTCGAAGTATCAGAAAGGGATAACGGATAATCCTCCCCTTTTTCGAACTGCAATCGGTCTTCATTGACCGAAACCAGCACATCTTTCTGATCTGTTCGACAAGCCCCGCCGGATAGCATGATCATGATCAACCAGAAAAACAGGTAGTTCTTCATTCCTGTTCCGGGGCATCCTCTGTTGAAGGAAGGGGTAAGCTCGCATGCTGTTGGAGTGCCAGCAGATCCTCCAATGTTTCGCGTCTGCGAATAAGGTAGTCCTTGCCCTTCCAGATCAGCACTTCGGGAGGGCGAAATCTGGAATTGTAGTTAGAAGCCATACTGTAACAATACGCTCCGGCATTATGGAATGCCAGGATATCCCCTTCATGGACTTCCGTCAGCTTCCGATCAACAGCGAACGTATCGGTTTCACAAATGTATCCGACAATGGTATAGATCCGGGTCCTGCCTTCTGGATTGGAGACATTTTCAATGGAATGCCAGGCGTTGTAGAACATCGGACGGATCATGTGGTTGAGTCCGGAATCCACCCCGGCAAAGACGGTCGAAACGGTGGTCTTGATCACATTTGTACGCACTAGAAAGGTTCCGGATTCACTGACCAGAAATTTTCCTGGCTCGAACATCAGGGTCAGGTCGCGACCATAGCTGCGACAGAACTTCTCAAATCGTTTGCTGATCTCCTGGCCAAATTCTTCAACATCTGTCGACACGTCATCTTCCTTGTAAGGGACCTTGAATCCACTGCCAAAATCGATGTATTCCAGGTCGGGGAAACTGGCCGCCACCCCGAACAAAATGTCACAGGCATTCAGGAAGACCTCCACATCCAGAATATCTGAACCGGTGTGCATATGCAGACCAGCGATGTGAATGCCCGTCGATTCGACAACCCGCAAGACGTGTGGAAGCTGGTGGATGGAGATCCCGAACTTGGAATCAATATGTCCGGTCGATATCTTGGAATTCCCCCCGGCCATGATATGCGGGTTGATCCGGATACACACCTTGGCACCTGGATGGGCCTGTCCAAATTGTTCGAGGATGGAGATATTGTCAATATTGATCAATGTTCCAATATCGAAAGCCATCTCATACTCTTCCAGGGACACACAGTTGGGTGTGAAAAGAATATTTTCCGGTGTGAATCCAGCCTTGATCCCGAGATGGACCTCCTGGATGGACACGCAGTCCAACCCGGCACCCCAGCTGTTCAACAGACGGAGGATCTGCAAGTTGGTATTGGCCTTACAAGCGTAGTAGATGCGTGCATTGGGAATGGAGAAAGCATCGCACAACCGGCGGTATTGTCGGTACATGATGTCTGCCTCATAAACATAAAGGGGCGTGCCGTATTTCGCGGCAATTTCCCTTACAGATTCCCCACCGGTAAACTGATACTGTCCATCCTGAAGATGCATGTGTCCTGGTTTAAGTCGCAAAAATAGGTGATTTTGTACCGGAGGGGGCAATTTACCTGCAACCGACCACCAAATCAGGTGTTTAGCGCATCTACTCAGTAGCTATGGATCTACCCGATCTGATCGACAAATGTCGCCAGGGAAATCGCCAGGCACAGGCCACTTTCTACCAGCAGTTTGCTCCGGTGGTCCTCGGTGCTTGTCGGCGGTACCTTCCGGCGGATGCAGAAGCAGAAGATGCGATGATCCAATCCATGTTCAAAAGTCTGACCAGCCTGGACACCCTGCGTGACCCACGAACCATCCATGGCTGGATCCGTCGGATCGCAGTCAATGAATGCCTGATGATCCTGAGGAAGAAAAAACTGGAGTGGTCGGATGAACTGCCCGCCCGGATGCCTTCACCGGATCCGGATCCGCAGGATCAGATGCAAGCAGAGGAAGTCCTCTCACTCTTGAAGAAACTTCCTCTGGGATATCGGACGATCTTCAACCTGTACGTTCTGGAAGGATATACCCACAAAGAGATCGGCGAACTGCTGGATATCAGTCTGAATACCTCAAAATCTCAATTGATCCAGGCCCGGAAACGCCTGGCCACCTGGATCAGTCCCAACGAAAACAAACCGCAACATGAAATCTCCTGATTCACCACGATCCTCCATGGAGCATCCCCGATCCTGGGAAGATGCGATGCACTCAGCTAGTGATGACCTGTCCGTACAACCAGCGGATGTAAGCTGGAAGAAACTGACCGAAAAGCTGGATCACCATCGGGTCCCTCATCCCGTTTCGCCGATCTATCGGATGAGTATGATTTTGGTTCGGATCGCCGCCGTTCTGCTCATTGTCGCAGCATTCTGGTGGGTGATCGACGGCCAGTCACGGACAACACCCGTGTTCACCGAATTTGTCAATGACAACCCCGCTTACTTTGCGTCCTACCTGGATGTTGCTCAGAGTCTGCAGGATCAGATGACCAGCGTGGAAGGTCCGGGACATGCCGGATTTAAGGAGAGTTATCCGAATCTTCCGGCTAGTGGCGATTCAGCTGGCAGTCTGTGATCAGTCCTGATCGACCTGCTTGTACGGGTGGCGGGGGGTCCAGTCATCGACCGGATTGAGGTAATCCAGAAGGGGGCGGATGAAGCGATTCGTGAACGAGCTGCGATGGCGAATATAGCAGGTCAGGTCGACAGCGACGGCCCCGACAGAACTCTTGATCTCCTCTGCTGTCCGGGCAAATACGATATGCTTCGCGCGGTGAGCAATACCCAGTTCGATCAGATCGAGCAACATATTGAGATAGAGCTTGTAGACCGGATTCCAACGATTGTCATACCCCAGGAAATGGGCTTCAAATTCGCCATCGTGATTGATGACACCACTTAAAAAGCCGATCAGTTTATCTTCCCTGTAGTAGCCCTGGACGATAAAGTCTTCGCCTAATGCAGCCTTCATGCCTTCAAAATAGTTTTCTTCCAGGGTGATCACATTGAATCCGGAATCATCGGCGATTTCCCGGTACAAAGCATGGATCTCTGTTTGTTGAGCATGGATATCTTCCAGACTCAAGGTCTTGCGGAGGACGTCCTTGGCCAGGATCTTGCGGGCTTTTTTTGCCCGCACCCGGTATTTGCTGCTCAGGTCAGCCAGATAGTCGTTATAGTTATGCCATTCCGGATGAAGCGACATCACCATACTCGGCAGGATATAGAACGAGTGAAACTGGTGTTGTCGAAAGCCGTCCATGACCTTCGTTTCTTCGGGATTGAAATCTTTCAGCAACAGGATGGACACCGGAAATCCCTCTTCCTCCAGTTCCTTTCGCATCAACCGTATGGCCTGATCCACCAGACCGGTCATATCTGGGGTCTGTTCATGAAAGGAGAACCCATGATGCCCTGACAACATCAGGTTGCCGCACACCAGCGAGTAGAATCCGACCTGCCTGGCTACCAGGCCGCGCAGGAATTGTCCAAACGTACTGAAGAAGCAGGCTGTCGGTCCGGATGCCTGCTGATAGCGAATACTTTCCGCTCCATTGAAATAGAG
Source organism: Saprospiraceae bacterium (assembly GCA_021738725.1). GTDB lineage: Bacteria > Bacteroidota > Bacteroidia > Chitinophagales > Saprospiraceae > JAGNXB01. The sequence continues at coordinate 6,999 of JAIPBE010000027.1, forward strand.
CACCTGGCCATACACCACGCCGATCGGCTCACCACCTCTGCGGATAATAGCATAGCGAAATTGGAGACCCTTGGGCGGGTGCTGTTCCAATACGGAGAGATAGGGGCGCTGAAGAAACAGATTGTCAGCTGAGACACCCTGGTCCCAAGCGATAGGGTCGTCATTGACCGACCGCAAGATGTCAATGGTGACAGATTGGGTCGAGGAGATCACGTTGATGGCTTCCGGGTGCATGGTAGTCAAACGCTGAATACGGGGGTGATTGTTCAAAGAAGAAGTGGAATTCAAGACAAAATATGTCCATCTCTATTATCCATGTATTTTTGTAGCAAAGCATTCATCCCATGTCTATCCAATCTTCTCTTTCTATTTTTCTACTGATCGCCCTGATGTCATCCTGTGTGACCCAGCGCAAATATGACGCTCTTGCCCAGTCCAGGGACTTGCTCGATCGTGAATACCAGGCATTGCTGGGTGTCCGTGATCAAAAGAACGAACTGGAGGCAGCCCGGCGCAACCTCCAGCAGGACCTGGTGGTCTGCAAGGAAGAAATGAAACACCAGCAAGGGGTCATCCAGGGGCTGGAAGTCGCCCGTGATGATCTCAGCAGGCGCCTGGAAGACCTGATTGCCCAAAACCAGGCACTTCTCAATGCGTCCTCAGACGAAAAACAGGCTCTGGTCAACGAAATCCTCGCAAAAGAATCCGAGATCAATCGACGTGCCATTGCTCAGGACAGCCTGGCTAAAATGATGGATCAACGCCAGAAACGGGCTGATCAGTTGGCATCCGAACTGGCCGTCAAAGAAAAGCGGATCGCTGAGCTCAATGGCCTCCTGGATGAACGTGAAAAGGCGTTGTCCAGTCTTCGTAACGGACTGCTGGACGCCTTGCGGGGATATTCTTCGGCGGATCTTTCTGTTCATGAAGAAAATGGACGGGTATATGTGTCCATGAGCCAAAATCTGCTCTTCCCTTCGGGAAGCGATGTCGTGGATCCCAAAGGGGTCAAAGCGCTACGCCAATTGGCCGGGGTCCTCAAGGTGCAAGAAGATATTGAGATACTGGTAGAAGGCCACACAGATACGGATGGCAGTGCAGATCTCAATTGGGACCTCAGCGTTGGCAGGGCATCTTCTGTAGTAAAGATCTTGACGAAAGAAGGGGTGCCGGCAGAGAAAGTGACCGCAGCAGGCCGGGCATTCTACCTGCCGTTGACCAGCAATGACACCGCTGAAGGCAAGGCACGCAATCGACGGGTAGAGATCATTCTGGCGCCGAAGCTGGAAAAGATCTTGCAGATGATCGGTGCTGGCAAATAAACGTTGTCCAACGGGCAAGAGAGCCCCAACGGTGGCAAGATCTGATTTTGGAAAGCAGATAGTATGGAGGGGGCGATAGCTTGCCCGACCATGATAATGATCCTGTTCGAATGCCGTTGACTGGACTATTCAAAAAAAAGAACAAATGAGACCCTTTCACCTGATTTTTCTATTCCCCATCCTCTGCTGCGCCTGTTGTGCCCCGAAAACGACCGGTGCAGAGGCGACACCGGACATACCGGAGAATCCGGACCAACCTCCGGTGATCCGTCTGTACAAAGGTTCATGTTACGGCCAATGTCCGGCATATACCCTGGAGTTGTTTCGGAATGGTCGGGTGGTGATGACCCCACGTCGGTTTGTCCCGGTCGATACCACGATGGTTGCCACCTGGCCTGTGGAAGAGATTATCAGACAATTTGACAGCGCTGGATTAGAGATATTGGAAGATGAATACATGGCGCCCATTGCGGATATCCCCTCCTTTCGGTTGAAATATCTGGACAAGGAGATCCGCTGGAATGGCAAACAGCCCGCAGTCCTCCAAAACCTCGTTGCCCTGCTCGACCGATATACGGTGGCCGAGGGATGGCTGGAAGCAGAACGAGCGTTCACAGCCAAAGCAGACTATTTGATCGAGAAAGAATTGATTATCCAGTTGAAGCCAGATACGGATATGGCCATCTGGCTGGACACCTATATGGATGTCGGCTTGTTTGTCATCCGGGAGATCGTCAAGGGCGGGGAGTACATTCTGGTCGGTTACGATCAGAATGTCGTGGATCCGGATGTGCTGCTCAAGCGGGTGCTGGAAGACGACCGGGTGGTCCTGGCCAGTTTCAACAAGGAATTGGATCAGCGGGATTAGAATCCAAAGCCGACAAAATTTCCAGTGGCATTTCGCCGGTAGGGGATCTTGATGAAATCCAGGGTAGAGGGTTTGACCTTTACCATAAAGGTATATGCACCGATCTCCGGGTACCAACCCAGATTCATCTCCCAGCAATGCAAGTCTCTGATGAAAGTGAAAGACGGGTAGGTGATCCGCTCTGACCGGAAGTCGTACCCGATATTCCCCACATTGATCATCCATTTGTCCGTGATGCGGATATTTCCGGAGGTGTTCAACGTATGGGTGGTGATCAGAAAGGTGTCCTTTCCATTGACAGGCATCAGCGAGGTGTTGATATTGTGCTGGATGCCAAAGCCTTCAAACAATCCGAGGACGTCATCCTTGGGTTCACGACTGGGTGCCCCGCCAAAGAGCTCCCGGATCTTGCCGATCGTCAGATTGGTGGTGATCCGAAAACTGGCGCTGACAAATCGCAACGGCTTTCGATGGGTATCCCAGTAGAATGTATTGATGGTCTTGCCATCTGCATTCTGAGTGTAGGGATCATACATCAGGTTGACATCCAGCCTGGAGATGCGCTTGAACAGATTGGTGCCACCACCAATGCGGACGCCGCTCCATTTCAAACTGTCGGCCATGAAATTATAGGATCCGGACACGACAATATTGTCGAAGAGATTCACCTTTTTGCTGGTGCTATCCTTCGCACTGAAGTACTTCGCTTCGAAGATATTGTTCAGAGAATAGTTGAGGGACATTGCTCCCGTGGTGTAGGAAGGGGCACCGAACGGTCCGCCTTCGAAAAGGGAATATCGCTGAAGATCAGAATAATCTGAAGTGGTGCCTCGGGCATACTCATCAAACCAGGAAGTATGGTCGTTCCCAGGCGTGTAGTTGAGACTGACATTGGGCTTGATTGTGTGGCGTAACCCACGCAGCCATCCTTTCTGAAACCGCATCGTCCCGAAGATGGCCGTGTTCATGTTGACACCCATATTGACCGTTCGGTAGGTTTGAAAATCCTGGACATAGCGAGTCTGCAGGGTCCCGTACGACGTGGTATCATTGGTGATCGAGAAAATACTGCCGTCCGAATTATACAGGGTATCCCGGTTCACCACAGGTATCCGGTCATTTTCCTTGCGGAATGTATTGTAATTCCAGACCTCTGTATAGGTGATACTTGGGACGACATTCACATAACGGAGGATATTGAAATTGGAATTAATGGACGCATTCTGCCGGATACCAGGCCGTGCTTTTTTAAACGTTTCCTGGGTGAAGAAAGTAGAGTCGGGCCCGCTCAGTCTGCTGATGAGATTGGCAGAATAAGTCATGCCTATACGTTCGTACCATTTCTCCTGGCCGCCTCCGCCCTTGCGCTTGAACGGCTGCAATCGTTGCACCACAAAAGAAGCTTCCGGGAGGGTCATATCGATCTGGCCGGAACGCAGGTTCTGTGACTGGGTCAGGGCAGCGGTAAACTGGTAGGGCTTCCCCAACCAGGTGCGCCGGTAGTTCATGGATGACGAGATCGTATTGGCCAGTACATTGTTGGCATCGTAGTAGTTCAGCCGGGAGAAGGCACTGGATTCGAATTGGATCCGACCGGAGATGTTGTGGTATGGATTGGCCTTGGGGTCCTGCCGATGTGTGTAGATCACTTTGAACAATCGATCCCGTTCGATCTTTCCGGTTTCGGGCACTTCTCGCCCGAGGTCTGTCCAGGTGATCTCGCCGCCGCCACTGAACCGATAACGCCGGTTGTAATCCGACCGAATGCTGACCCGATAACTCCCTCTTGTGTATATATCCGTGAGGATACTCAGATTGGCATACGGGCCGAGTGGGGTGAAGTAACCGATCCCCCGCAAGCCATACCCAAGATCGTCCCGATAGTCGTAGTCCAGGGAAAAGACCAGGCCGGCCTTTCTGGATTTGGTGATCGGAAAAAAACCGAAGGGGAGCCAGAGTGGCGTCGGCACACCCGCGATCTCCAGATTGGAGGGACCGATGATCACCGATTTGTCAGGAATGATCTTTTGTTTGGTACTGCGGATGCCATAATGCGGCACTTCTGCGTCACAAGTGGTGATAATCGCCCCTTTCCCGTAGATCTGATTATCCAGCGAATCGACTGCTGCCCCCACAAATTTTGTCCGCTCTGTCAATACATGGAGGTCCCCTTCAATGGTGGTGTTCTCCAGACTGAATCCTTTTTTTGTCCGGAAGTTGTAACGCATTTCTGTGGCGGTAAACTGCTGACTGCCCTGTTTGAAATGCGGTTTTTGTGTTAGTTGGCCGGCACTGTCCAGGATGCCTCGTGCCGTGACGACATTGGTCTCAAACGAAAAAATAATATAGCCGGCATCCAGTTCGATATCCTGATAGGTCACATGTGCCTGCCCGATCAGATGCACCTCCTTCCGGCGCATGTCGATCCACTGGGTGTCCACCGCACTGTAGCTGACCGGTGAAGCGATGGCATTTTTGGAAATACGGATCTGAAGCGCATCACTGCCATCGGTACGGGTCGTGTCCAGGGTCAGGACATCCGGTTCTCCGGGAAGAGTCGCGGTACTGTCGATCTGTCCAGACAGGGCATTCGCACATAGCAGAAGCCATAAGCTGAACCAAATTTGACGAAAGACAGTTTGTAGCATAGTAAACCCGGGTTCAGGGGCGTTATTCAGTGCAATGGTATGGCGGCACCGGAGTTTATGTAGAGTCCGCTACCTTTAATCACCAAACACCAAATCCTGCGCGAAGGTATCGTATGTTCCCCCTATTAACGTCAATCCTGGCCATTTTGTGTTTGGCCCTCCCCACATCTGTACCCAGCCATGCCGGACACTGTCCAGAAAGCAGTCGTGATCCCATCCGCACGGTGGTCATTGATGCCGGACATGGTGGTCACGATCCCGGCTGCCTGGGGTCTGATGCCCAGGAAAAGAAGATCACCCTGAAGCTGGCCTTGCTGCTGCGCGATGAGCTCAAGTTAAAATATCCGAAGGTAAAGGTGGTGCTCACCCGCGATAAGGACACGTTCGTCCCCCTGCATACCCGTTCGGCGATCGCCAATGAAGCCAAAGCAGACCTCTTCATTTCCTTGCATTGCAATGCACTGCACCCCTCCGCTAAGGCAATTTCCGGCTCTGAGACCTATGTGCTGGGGTTGCATCGGGCGCAGGATAACTTCGAAGTAGCCCAACGTGAGAATGGAGCCATCCTCCTGGAGGATAACCACCAATTGAATTATGGCGATTTCGATCCCAATTCAGCAGAAGCATATATCCTGATGACGATGTACCAGAATGCCTATCTGGATAAAAGTATCGTGTTTGCCGATCTGGTGGAGAAGGCGTTTCAACAGCATGCGAAGCGCCCGAGCAAAGGGGTGAAGCAGGCGGGATTTCTGGTGTTGCGCGAGAATGCCATGCCGAGTGTCCTGATCGAGACCGGTTTTTTAACCAATGCGTCTGATCAGTCATTTCTCTCATCGGAAGAAGGGCAAATGAAAATGGCAGAATGCCTGGTGAAAGCCTTTTCCGAATACAAGAGTATCATGGAGAGTGGACAGGTGCCTCCTCCTGAAGCCGCAGTCGTGGAGTCAAAGGCTACTCCTTCGGCCCCCACACAAAAAGTGACGAAACCGGAACCAAAGGAAGCCCATCAGATCATCCCGGTCAAGGTGGTGGATGAGACAAAGAAGAAACCGGAGACTGTGCCTACGAAAACAACTCCCCCCGAGCCGACAGCAGAATGGTACGGAGTGCAAATGGGGGCCTTCAGCCAGGCGCTCCCAAAAGACCATCAAATGCGGAAGGATGTCCATCCCCTGATGGAACGAAAGGAAAAAGGACTGTTCAAATATCTGGCTGGGCCCTTCACAACATATGATGCGGCAGAGAAAGTCAAGAATTCTCTGGTTCAATCGGGCTATAAGGGTATTTTTACGGTCACTTATCGTGGAGTAGACCGAATTCGATGATCTGTGATGTGGCCAACGCCATAACAAACAGAAAGAGCCTATATGTCAAGAGAAACGAAACTGGGCATTTTTGCCTTTTTGGTGATCGCAGGAGCGATCTGGGGATATAATTACCTGAAGGGGAATAATCTGCTGTCGAGGACGCAGGTCTTTTCGGCACATTACGAGAACATTGGTGATCTGATGGTTTCTTCACCGGTGAAGATCAACGGGTTTCAAGTAGGTAGTGTAACACGGGTTTACCTGGATGAAAACGACATGCGAACCGTTGTGGCTGATTTTACTGTCCGGCAGGATATCAGTATTCCCACCAAAACCACCGCGGTCATCGTACCCGGGGGGGTCATGGGCGGAGCGGCCATCGATCTCGAATTCAAAGGGACATGTGCAGGAGCTGATTGTGCACAAAGCGGAGCAATCCTGGCCGGTCGCCAAGTAGGCCTCATCCAACACATGATGGGCGGCGGTGAAATCGATGATTACCTGGGGAAATTACGGGATGGCGTGAGTGAATTGGTGGATACACTGACCGAAATGAGCGAGGATGGATCCAGTAACAATCTGGTCGGACAAAGCCTCTATGATACCCGACAGATCCTGTCTAATACCCGGGTCACTACGGCTGAACTGGCGATCATGGTTGAACGGCTGGGTACCCAGATGCAAGCCATCATGAATGATCTGCAGACGGTGACTGGAACACTCAAGTCCAGTAATCAGGATATCGCCGGCTTACTCGCCAATGCCAATACAGTCAGCAAGCAAGTCGTAGATGCCGACCTGGGGAAAACCATTGAGAATTCCAGAGAGACATTGAAAGTGGTGGAGAAGACCACTGCTGAGCTGGGGAAAGCGACCGCTGAGCTGAAGACCGTCCTTTCGCGGATCGAGAAAGGAGATGGTACGCTCGGTAAATTGATCAATGAACCGGAACTCTACGATCAACTGAAGACCACTACTAAAAATATGGAGCTGCTCCTCCAGGATGTTCGCCTCAATCCAAAACGATACATCAATGTATCTGTCTTTGGAAAAAAAGATAAAGGATATGACTTTCCTGCCGAAGATCCGGCCTTTGTTCCTAAGAAGTAGGAAGCATCGTTGCCATTAAAAGTTAAACCAAAAAGAAATGCCATCCGTCTTCAGGCGGATGGCATTTCTTTTTGGATGAATGAGGGCGAATCATTCTTTAATGACATATCCGTCCTGGAGTATTTTTTCGGGATCGATCTTCTGGAGGATCAGTCGTTCTGTTTCCTGATGTGCATTCAATTCGAGCAAGTAGTAACCGGCTGACAATTTATCCATGTCCAGGACCATCTGATTGTCGCCCCCCTGGACCGTGGCCGGATAGTGAAGGACTTCTGCCCCATCCAAGGTATACAGGGTGACAGAGATTTCCATCTGCCGGATACTCTCGATTTGACAGATGAATGGACTTTGGGTGACCGTACACGTCATCCCACTGATCCGCAGGTTGTTTCCAGTCGTCCGTTGGGAGTATATCGACGGTGTGATCGTTTGCTCCCCATCGCCTTGACGACAGACCAGACGATAGTAGGCGGCTGACTCACCCAGACGGAGGTCCAGGAAACTATAGGCGATTTCGTTTTCGCCGGCAAAGTGAACAGGCACCTCGCCGATCGATGAATAGGATTTCCCATCCACAGATTTTTCAACAGTAAAGTGCGTCACAGAGCCCTGTGTACCTGTACTCCAGGTGAGTAGGTTGCCGATCTCCACTTCTTCCAGTTGGAGGGTCTGCCGAAATTCAATGCTGGCCTGGATACTGACCAGGGGTAGGAGGCTGGTCAGCAGGAACGGAATGGCTATCCGGAATGCAAATGTGAATGAAGGCATGTTGTTGGTTGAGGGGTAAACCAGTAGTGAAGGATGACTTGGCTGGAAATGGGGTGCGCCTGCACCTCGGAATCCAGTATCTTTAGTCACCCCCTTCATAACAAATATATGATAAATATATTGATATCAAAATATAATGTATTAATAATATTACTCTTTATTGCGACAGGGTGCATCCACACATCCCAGGAGCCCTATGCCATTGAAAAAACGGCAACTGCACCATCCGCCATGGTCGTAACCGCCCATCCACTGGCAACGAAGATCGGCGTCCAGATCCTGGAAGCGGGTGGGAATGCGGTCGACGCAGCCATTGCCGTCCAATTCGCCCTGGCTGTGGTCTATCCCGTCGCCGGTAATATCGGTGGGGGCGGGTTTATGCTCATCCGTCAATCGAATGGCGAAGCCATGGCCCTGGACTACCGTGAGAAAGCACCCGTAGCAGCCTCCCGGGATATGTATCTCGATTCCGCCGGCCAGATCATCGACGGGCTGAGTACCCTGGGCCACCGGTCCAATGGCGTACCCGGAACTGTCGACGGCATGATCACTGCTCACGAACGGTATGGCTCGATGGCCTTTCGTGATCTGGTAGAGCCCTCCATTGCGTTAGCTCGGAACGGGATCCTGCTGACATCCAATGAGGCAGAGGAGTTAAACCTTGCTCGTTCAGCACTGGTATCAGTCAATCAATCGGCTGCTCCATTTGTACAATCGGAAGCCTGGCAGACCGACGACCTGCTGGTGCAAAGCGATCTGGCCCATACGCTCGAACGAATCGCGAATGCGTGCCGTGATGGTTTCTATCGTGGCGAGACTGCCCGCTTGCTCATCGAAGATCAGCAATCAGGTGGCGGAATCATCACCCAGCAGGATCTGGATGATTATCATGCTGTCTGGCGCAACCCCTTAAGGGGGTGGTTCCGGGATCATGAAGTCCTCTCCATGCCCCCGCCATCCAGTGGAGGAATAGCTCTTATGCAACTTTTGGAAGGTATTGAGGACCAACCGCTTGATTCTACTGACGTGCTTTCTGTTTCTACTATTCACCGGATGGCCGAGATCATGCGTCGTGTTTATGCCGACCGTGCAGCCTACCTCGGAGATCCGGACCATGTGGAAGTCCCTGTCGATCATCTTCTGGACTCCTTGTATATCCGCAGCCGTATGCAAACGATCCGCACAGACAGCGTGACGCCATCGGGTCAGGTCCAGGAAGGCAATTGGGATATGCACGAGTCAGACCAGACCACCCATTTCAGTATTGTCGACAAACAGGGTATGGCGGTCTCCGTAACCACTACTCTCAATCTGGAATTTGGTTCGAAGGTTATTGTTCAGGGGGCCGGATTCATCATGAACAACGAGATGGATGACTTCAGTGCCAAACCGGGTGTGCCCAACTCTTTTGGATTGATCGGATCCACCGCCAATGCCATTGCACCGGGTAAGCGAATGCTCAGCAGTATGACCCCGACCATGGTGGTTGATCATGGTCAGACCCGGTTGGTCGTTGGCTCACCCGGAGGCTCCAAGATCATCACTACAGTCTTTCAGATCATTTTTCATTCCATGGAGCTTGGTATTCCCCTGACGGATGCCGTGGCCTTGCCACGCATGCATCATCAATGGAGGCCGGATACGTTGTTTGTTGAAGCGGATCGGTTCCACCCCGACACCTTGATGAGACTACGAGCACTTGGCCATCACGTGATCGAACGGAGCCCTATCGGTCGTGTCGATGCGATCTGGATCGAAGCAAATGGAGATCGAACCGGGGCAGCAGATCCACGAGGGGATGATCACGCCGCCGGATATTAAGAGAGGTTACGCATGCAGGATCTGATAGGTCAGCTCGTTGAGCAGGGCGGCATCGCCTTGGGATCTGTTATCGACCCCTTTGCTGCGCATATCAAATTGATGGAGCAAGCCAAAGATTCGTTCGATCTGGACCGATTGATATTTGCTCGCCGCCATTTTATAGTCCTGGAGGAATTTGGGAAAGCCCACCCCGATCGCTGCCATTAACTCCTTGTCTGTCGTGCCCCTCATCCGACTGACCTGATAGACCTTCATGAAATAGCTGGACAGGCTGCCGATCACCATAACCGCCGGATTCGAACGCGGATCCTGGCCCATGAAATGCAGGATCTTATACACCTCCTGGACCTGTCGAAAACCGAGGGCCTTTTGTAATTCAAAGACATTGTATTCCCGGGACACCCCGATGGCATCCTGGATATGTTGTGGCTCGATGGCACTCCCTTCTTCCAGATTGATCACGATCTTGCTGATCTCGTTGATCAAGGTCCCCAATTGGTTGCCCAGGTATTCGGTCAGCAAGGTGACGGCTTCTGGTGTGATCGAGTACTTTTGATGACGGCACCAGTCTGTGATCCATCCAGGCACCTGATTGTCATACAGCGGCTTGGACTCGAACACCACACCTAGTTGCAAGAGGGCCTTGGCCATTTTCGACCGGCCATCGATCTTCTTCTTTTTGTGACACAACACCAGAACGGTGGTTGGCACAGGTCGCTGGACATACATTTCGAGGTCGGGCAGAGAGCGCATTTCCTGGGCCTCCCGCACAATGATCACCTGCCGGGGCGCCATCATAGGGACTCTGGAGGCCATATCCCGCAGAGCGCCGGCATCCACATCCCTCCCGTACACTACCATTTGATTGAACGCCCGTTCGGATTCTGCCAGGGCATGCTGCTCGATATACTGCGCCAACTCGTCAATAAAGTAGGATTCCTCTCCATGAAACAGGTAGAGGGGAGCAAACTGACCTTTTTTGAGGTCTTTGAGAATATCCAGAAAGGCGTTTTTCGCGGCCATAACGCAAAAGTACATCCTCCTCGTGATTCTCCACGGATCGAAGTAGAATCACCAAAGGGACTTCGCATGAGTGTGTACCTTTATGCCAATGAAGAAGCCACTGATATTGGTAACCAATGACGACGGGATCACTGCGCCGGGTATTCGCGCTCTGGTAGAGGTCATGTCGGACATCGGCCGCGTGGTCGTCGTCGCTCCGGATTCCCCGCAATCCGGAATGGGACACGCGATTACCATGAATGATCCGTTACGCATTCATAAAGTAGATGTCTTCCCGGGTATTGAAGCCTGGGAATGCACAGGCACCCCTGTGGATTGTGTCAAATTGGCCAAACACGTCGTCCTCAAGAATGAAGAGATCGATCTCTGCGTTTCCGGTATCAACCACGGCTCCAATGCCTCCATCAATATCATTTATTCAGGCACCTTGTCAGCAGCGATGGAAGCATCGCTGGAAGGCATTTTTTCCTTTGGGTTCAGTTTGCTGGAATATGGATTTGATGCAGATTTTGAACCTTCCAAACCGTTCATTCGCGAGTTGATTATGGATGTACTCGCAAAACGTCCTGAGCACACTTTGCTCCTGAATGTGAATATTCCCAGCGGAAAAGAGATCAAAGGAGTGCGGGTGTGTCGACAGGCCGACGCCCGATGGATCGAGGAATTTCAGGAAGCTAAAGATCCGCGTGGGCAGACCTACTATTGGTTGACTGGTGAATTTGTCAATCATGACCATGCCACTGATACGGATGTTCATGCCCTTGAAAACGGCTATATTTCTGTTGTGCCCTCCGGTCATGATCTGACGATCCGCAAGGCTATTCCAGAATTGTCAACCTTACAACGCTAGTCTTATGTTTACACGCAATTCTATTGGATGGGGCCTGTTGATGGGCATTGCTTTTCCGATCACCGGTCTGGTTTTTCTGTGGGTCGTCAATGAGATCTGGGTCAATATTGATCCGGTGGGGATGAACCTCCCTGTTCGGGAGCGGACACTACTCCTGTTGGTGATCTGCTTGAACCTGATCCCCTTCCGCCGTTTTAATCACTATCGGAAAGTAGCCAGCCTGCGAGGGGTGGTCACAGCGACGGTGATCCTGGCGGTCATCTGGATCGTCCGGTATTATGCCACTCTGATCGATTGATACGTGCCTCGGAGGATTTATATACTGGCCGGTGAAGCATCCGGTGATCTGCATGCATCCAATCTGATCCGTGCACTTCTCCTCCAGGATCCAACCCTCACCATCAGGGGATGGGGTGGTGATCTGATGGAAGAAGCGGGATGTCAGGTAGTAAAACACTACCGGGACCTAGCTTTCATGGGTTTCGTTGAGGTGATCCGGAATCTGCCCACCATTTTTGGCAACCTGAGATTTGCCAAGCGGGATATGGAAGCCTTTCAACCAGATGCTGTGATCTTTGTCGATTATCCGGGATTCAATCTCCGATTGGTACCCTGGGTCAAGTCCCGAGGATTTCGTACCATCTATTATATCAGTCCCCAATTATGGGCCTGGCATAAAAGCCGGATCAAGATCATCCGCAAAGAAGTTGACGACCTTCTGGTGATCCTCCCCTTTGAAGAAGAGTTCTTTGCAAAGGAAGGGGTGACAGCTCATTTTGTCGGGCATCCTCTGGTGGAGGTCGTCCAACAATTCAGACCTACACTGGATATTCGGGACCACCTGGATCTTCCATCAGATCAACCGCTGGTGGCTCTTTTGCCGGGAAGTCGCCGACAGGAGGTGGAGAATATGCTGCCGATCATGGCCGCCATGGCCAGGAAATATCCGGCATTCGCCTGGGTGATCGCCGAAGCGCCCGGGTTGTCTTCAGATACCTACTCCCGGATCCTCCAACAATATCCTTCCTTGAAAAGTGTGCGGGGGAAGACTTATGATCTGCTTGCAGCAGCTCATGCGGCCATTGTTACATCGGGTACAGCGACCCTGGAGACGGCCCTGTTTAATGTGCCTCAAGTGGTAGCCTATAAAGGGAGTGCTATTTCCTTCTGGATCGCCAAGCGCCTGGTCAAACTTTCGTTTATCTCACTGGTCAACCTCCTGCTGGATCGGAAACTGGTCACGGAATTGATCCAGAACGACCTGAACCTCCCCAAATTGGAGGCGGCCTTCAACAACCTGCTGGAGGAGGGCCCACGTGCTGAGATGCTCGCTGGATATGAAGAACTTCAGTCTCGGTTAGGTCAGAAACCGGCATCCCAAACAGCTGCCAGGCATATCCTGGAGGTAGTCCCTGTCCGAAAAGAGTAGTCACCTGCCTATTTGAAGGAGCCGGGTTCCTGTTCGTTGATGATCTTCTTCACATCCTCCAGAGTCAGGTTGGCCGCTTCTTCAGGCGTCATTTTCCCATCTTCACCCTTAGGTAGTTTGAAGTTCTTCTTCTTGTATTTGATGAAGGGTCCCCATCGGCCATTCTCGACGGAGATCTTTTCCTTGTCCCAGTTATGGATATAGCGGTTTGCCTCTTTTGCCACCTTTGCTTCGAGCAATTCGATCGCCTGTTCTGGAGTCAGCGTGTCAAAATCAAAGCGTGCAGGGACGTTTGCATAGGTAGACTTCCATTTGATAAAGGGGCCAAACCGGCCTTTCCCACGCGTGACTGGTTCACCCTTCCAGGTGGTCATCGGGGCGTCCGCCTTTTCTTTTTCCTTGATCAATTCAACAGCCCGATCCATATCAACTGCCATGGGATCTTCGCCTTTGGCCAGTGAAATGAATTGGTCCCCGAATTTGACATAAGGCCCATAGCGGCCCGCACCAATGATCACCGGTTTGCCGGCGTGTTCTCCCAGATCTCGAGGCAACTTGAAGAGCTCCATGGCCTCGGCCAGTTCGATGGATGTCATCGATTGACCGGCATTCAGGTTGGCATAGACCGGTTTTTCATCTTCTCCCAACTCTTCCGGTTTGCCAATCTGTACGACTGGTCCGAATCGCGACATTCTAGTCAGGACCGACCGCCCGGAAACCGGGTCGATGCCGAGAATTCGTTCACCAGATGCACGGTCTGCCTCATTTTGAGTAAGCTCTACCTGTTGATGAAACGGTGAGTAGAACGAAGCGAGCATCTTTTGCCAGGCCTTCGTCCCTTCTGCAATATCATCAAACTGCTTTTCAATATCCGCAGTGAACTGATAATCCATGATGCCCTCGAAATGCTCGTCGAGGAAGTCTGTGACCAGGATACCCATATCTGTCGGAAACAGGTGGTTCTTTGCCGCACCGGTATTCTCCGTAAGGGTTTTTCCGGTGATGGCCCCATTGGCCAACTCCAGCACCTGATAATCTCTGGGTGTACCATCCCTTGATTCCTTGACCACATAACCTCTGCCGGGTTCTGTGATCTTGGAAATGGTCGGTGCGTAGGTAGACGGCCGGCCAATGCCGAGTTCTTCCATTTTCTTCACCAGACTGGCTTCTGTATATCGCGCCGGAGGACGGGTGAATCGCTCCTGGGCCAACATGTTATCCATGTTCAGTTTCTGTCCGGCCGAAAGCGGAGGAAGGATGCCCTTTGCCTCGTCTTCGTCCTCCTCATCTCGGCCTTCCAGGTACACTTTGAGAAAGCCATCAAACTTCAGCACTTCACCAACAGCTTGCAGTGGCTGACCGGGATTACCGGATACATCAATGGTGACGGTGGTTTTTTCCAGGCGGGCTTCCGCCATTTGAGAAGCAAGCGAACGCTTCCAGATCAGTTCATAGAGACGCTGGAGGTCCCGGTCTCCAGTGACCGTCCTGCGTTCCATATAAGTCGGGCGTATGGCTTCGTGGGCCTCTTGGGTATTCGCGCCTTTGCTTTTGAACTTGCGCGTGTGGACATATTCCGCACCATAAGATGTCTCAATTTCCTGGGCCATGGCGGCAATGGCCATGCTGCTCAGGTTCAGCGAATCCGTTCGCATATAGGTGATATGCCCCGATTCATACAGTTTCTGGGCAGCACTCATGGTGCGTTGAACGGAGAAGCCCAGTTTACGGCTGGCCTCTTGCTGCAAAGTGGAGGTATTGAAGGGTGGTGCCGGTTTTTTCTTCAGAGGGGAAACATCAATATCCGAAATAGTGAACGTGGATGTCAACGCCCCTTCCAGGTATGTCCGAGCTTCTTTCGCGTCTTTGAGACGACCTGGGAGTTCGGCTTTGAGGACAGCGGCACGTCCGTCGGCATCCAGAACTGTGAATTCTGCCAGCACGCGCCAGAAGGCAGATGTTTCGAATTTTTGAATATCCCGGTCTCGATCGACGATTAGTTTGACAGCAACTGATTGTACACGTCCGGCAGACAATTTGCCTCGGACCTTTTTCCACAATAGTTCGGATAATTCAAAACCAACCAACCTGTCCAGGATGCGACGAGCTTGTTGGGCGTCAACCAGATGGAGGTCGACTGTTCGAGGCGACAGGATCGCATTCTGGATGGCGGGCTTGGTGATCTCATGAAAGACGATCCGCTTGGTGGTATGCGGATCCAGGCCCAGTACCTCGCAAAGGTGCCATGAAATGGCTTCTCCTTCGCGGTCTTCATCCGTTGCGAGCCAAACCTCTTCAGACTTCTTGACCAAAGCCTTCAATTCTTTGACCACCTTCTGCTTGTCAGGAGTGATAATGTAAGTCGGTGTGAAGGCATTGTCCACATCGACACCCTTATCGCCTTTATCCAGATCACGAATGTGTCCGTAACTGGATTTGACAGTAAAGTCTTTCCCTAAATACTTTTCGATGGTTTTGGCCTTGGCCGGAGACTCAACTATCAGGAGATGTTTACCCATGCTCACGTGAGGATTTTGCCGGAATGTGATTCCGATGGGGGGCAAAGGTAAAGAAAATGACTTTGCAGGGTGTGCATCCCCTGGAAATCACCAGATCATTGCTTTCTGCTGGCCGGATCGACCTTACGCCGGGTCTCTTGAAGGACCTTCGCCTGTTGAAGTCGCTCTGCCTGTTCAATGGCAATGCGCTCCTGAATGACTTGAACCTGACCTTCGAGGTCAATCGGTAGATGATTCAGATGCCGGTGCCAACTGCGCATGATCACAGTGCTCATATCATCCGGCAGATAGATTCCCTGATTTCTGAGGTAGTGCGACATACGGCTGCCGCCTTCAAAACCCCAATTGAGAATGATCCATCTGCCCAGTTTGGGGAACAGGTTGCGGACGACTTCATCCTCCTTCTGATCCCGGTAAAACTGCAAGGATTCGGCAGGAGCCAGTTTTTCCAACTGAACGAAGGCGTCCTCCAGATCAGTCGGAATATAGATCCCGGCGATCTCTGACAGCTTGATCCGTTCCTTGTAACGGTTCTCAAAGTCCTCCGCAGAAGAAGGGGGCCCATCTGATGATGTTTCCTTGGTCTGCCCGGTGGAAACGGCGGTCAGAATCAATATAAAAGAAAGGGTATTCAGAATTCGAAACATCATATTCCTTTAACCGAAGCCGGAGATAGATTATTGCTTTACTTATTTCATGGAAGCCGCAGGGCTTATCACCAGCGCTGATCCCTTTATTTGGAAGTCTCAGCCGGTGGTCACAGGCTCACAAGATACCCTGCCTGGAGGTGAATAACTGTTTAGAAGTCGTTAAAATATCGTTTGGCGTTTCGGTAGTACTGGTCCCGGACACCCGTTGCATCCTGGATATTGGTGCCCTGGATCTCGGTGGCACCTGCTTTTTCGTACAGTTCGATCTCCCATCTCGGATTCTGCCGTTCGTTGCGAGCAGTGGAATGGAGGAGCTGAAAGTCACCCGGTGCCAGATTGGGATTGTAAAAAAGGAATTTGACATTCCGTTGACCTGTGAAGGGAAATTCATCATAGATCCAGATCTCGTAGGGCGGGGCATGTGGTTCATCTTCAACCTGGACGATATCGTTGGGTTGCCCGTATTTCATCCAGGCATAACCACGGTCGGTTTCGAATCCATAGCCAAAACCGGATCGAAACTTGGCATCTACTTCCCTGGCGCTGGCCATAAAGGCAGCATAAGCCTTATCCGGTCGGTTGGCATTTTCCTGGATAAAGTAGGAGAAGAGCAGCTGACGCTTGGCTTCCGCCCGCGGATTTTGGATGGTAGCATTCAGTATCGTGACATCTTTTTCCAGGATCCGAGCGGCAACAGCCCGCAGGGAATAGTTCAGTTCTTCGATTGGCATATCCACCAGAAAGCTGTCCAGCATACCGGGTGCACCGGTCACCTTCAGATCGTTCTCCACTACTTCCAGGTTTGGATTCGACCGTTGAAAGGAGATGGCACTGGTGTTGATCAGGTTCAGGTCCTTGTCCCGTACTTCTGTAACCAGCCGGTAGTTGCCCGAGGGTAGTTTACGGATGTCCATCTGCATCAGGATGGGATCCAGAGGGCGTGCCTTCCGTGTTTTAGTGATGGCTTGCTGAATGCGCCTCGGTTTGCCATCACCCTGAATACCTTCCAGGTAATAAGCATACTGATAGGTGTCCATCATCTCGGAAGGAACCTGTGCGTAGACCTCCTGATAAAAATAGAGCAGCTCAGCTGTATGAGGGTAGTACCGATGCGGGATCGGCTCCATATAGTACCCGTTTCGGGTGAGGGCATTCGTTTCTTTGCTGGCATATGCTTTGGCCAGCAGGACAGGGTCGGACAGCGCAAAAGCAAGATCTTTCTGATCTCCGCCGATAGTTACATCTCGATTCAGGGAAAGAGTATCTCCCGTTTTGTGCAGATCAAAAACCTCCATCTGAACGTGATAGGCCCCCTCGGGCATGGCAAATCGTCGAACATCCACAAAATCCTGTGCGGGTTCTACAGTACTGGGACTGTGAAGGATGAAATGATCATACTGAACGATCTGGCTGTCCTGCTGAAACAGGATGAGGACATCCACAGAGGATCGCCACTGACCATCCGGCGTTGGAATACTGGTCAGGCTGCTGCCACTATAATACATCTGGACCTCCACCACTGCCTGTTCATGGCTGCGAAAACGAGCCAGATCAACCTGCACTTGTACTTGACTGATTACACTTGTCGGCAGAACGAACAAGAAGATCAGGGCGAGTAGGGCGGCCATGCGTATTTGAGGGACGTACATCGTGTAAGATAAGTGAGTTCGGCTGAACCCACGTGCAGAAATCCTGGGAAATTCTGTCAGTTACGCGACAGATCAAAGCGGAAATTCTGTTGATTGATGGTCGTAGCCAGGACCAGATATTGACTGTCGAGTCGTTGGATGATGAACTGTAAAGGTACCTGGCCCAAAACGCGGATAGTGTCCTGGGAGAAGGAGTATTTGGCAACGAACATGGGACTACCCGAATGCTCGCTCACAGGAACCGGCAGATTTGTCGACATCGACTGCTCCTTGGAGAAACTGAAGAATGTACCATCCAGTGTTTGTGTCTCACGCTCATTTCGAAAGGCGGTGACCAATTCCCATCGACCGGAGATCAATTCGGGATAGGTGCTCCAGACAGGGGCTTCTACCGTGGACTGACAACCCGGAGTGAATAGGGTGAATCCCAGAGACAACAGACAGAAGGCGAGGGGCGTACGCATCATCATGATAGAACGAAGATAGAACGAAGTCGGTCTATTTAGGATATGTCGTCTATATGTTTCTCACCTGTCAATTCGATCAGGGTGATCTCAGGCAATATGCCCACCCGACCCGGATAACCAAGGAAGCCCAAGCCGCGGTTGACATAAAGGTATTGATTCCCCGCCTCGTAGAGCCCGGCCCATTGTTTGTACACGTACTGGATCGGACTCCATTTGATCCACCCGGGTATTTCCACTCCGAATTGCATCCCATGGGTGTGTCCGGAAAGGGTCAGGAAAATATCCTTGTGTTGCCCCTTCACCTGATCATCCCAATGGCTGGGATCATGCGACATCAAGAGCTTCATGGGGATATGCTCGCATCCGGTCAGGGATTTCTGAAGGTCTCCGTATTTGGGGAATCGGGCATGAGTACTGAAATTTTCCACACCGATCAAAGCCAGCTCTTCTCCCCGAATATTCAGGATTCGATGTTCATTTCGAAGCAGGTCCCAACCCAGCTGTGCATGCGTGTCCACCAGGTCTTGAAAATTCTTCCGTTTGGCAGCTTCGGTAGGCCAGCGATGGTAATCTCCGTAATCGTGGTTGCCCAGGATGGAGTAAACACCCTCGGGCGCCCGGATTTTCGAAAACATCGACATGAATGGCTTCATCTCTTGTGCCTGCGTGTTGACCAGGTCGCCGGTGAACAGGACCAGATCCGGCTTGAGGTCCTGGATCATCTGGATGGCGTGCTCCACAGGTTCGATCAGGGTAAAGCTCCCCGAGTGGATATCTGAGATCTGGACGATCCGCAAGCCTTCCCATGCCTTTGGCAAACCGGATACGGGTAGAAGGGCATGGTGGATCTTGTATCGATATGGGTTGCGCCACATCCCGTACATCAACATAGAGAAGGGGAGCAGGCCGGCAGCCATGCCGAGGGTCGATATGAATTTGGACCTGCCGGGGAGGTAGGATGGTTCAGAGGAGAACAGCCCCATCACCCAAGCGGCTGAACGACGCAGATCGTCGATCAGGATGAAGGGCAGTACGATCACTTTGCAGATATAGATCAGGAAGAGAGCGGATTGAAATATACTGCGATATCGATGGATCTGAACATGTTCGATCCAGCCCCATTCATTTGCCACCAACCAGAAAATGGCGACGACTGGGATCAACCAGAAGAGGGTGTATAAGGCCAATCGCACCGGACGCTCCAAGGGTGAGGTCACCGTTTGGAATGGTTGGAAGACATAAAGATCGATGACCAAAAGGACCACCGCGAGGACAAGAATACGTAGCATTGCTATAGGAATAGGAGAATAATCCTGGCCAAAAAGTGCAGGAACGCCTACCTTTTCCGACTATGAAGCGTCTAGCGCGCTAAATTGTTGTGAGGCACCGTTAAAATTCGACAAAAATCAGGTTTCACCATGCAAACATCCCTTTCAACCATCATGATCACCGGTGTCAGCACCGGCATCGGCCTGGCTGCTGTCGATCGTTTTCATGCAGCCGGTTGGCAGGTGTTTGGCACGGTTCGGAAAGAAGAAGATGCGATCCGTCTGCAGCAGCTGTATCCGGAACGGTTTCATCCCATCCTGTTTGATGTGACGGCCCCCTTCGAATCACACGAAAAAATGATCCGTGAGCTGTCCATTCTTCTGGGAGATCGAGGGCTGGATGTCCTGGTTCAGAATGCGGGTGTTGCCCAGGGAGGGCCATTGGGTTGGCAATCAGAAGAGGATGTACGTGCGATCTTCGAAACCAATGTGCTGGGCGTGTACAAACTGACCAAAGCGGCTATTCCGATCCTGCGCACAGCGCCGGCCAGTCGCATGCTGTTAATCAGCTCGGTTTCCGGTCGATTGGTCACCCCGTTCCTGGGTGCTTATGCCGCCTCCAAATTTGCGCTGGAAGCTTTTATAGATGCCTATCGCAATGAACTGGGGATGTTGGGTATTCGGGTGATCGGCATTCAGCCGGGTCCGGTAGTTACGCCGATCTGGGAAAAAGCACGTACGATCAAAGATAAATATCTGGATTCACCCTATGGGGAGATCCTGGCAAAGCAGGAGGAATTTATCGGGAAAGCAGAAGCCAATGCATTTCCTGTTGCGTTGGTGGCTGAAACGATCTATACGGCAGCGACTCATCCACGACCCCGGCGACGATACCTGCTGGTCAGAAAGCCATTCCTCGTCCGATTGGCAGCTTGTTTCCCAGATGCACTGAGAGACAGACTGATCATGTCCAGACTGAAAAAGGCAGAAAAATTTTAGGGAAAAGGCGAATTATGCCTTGATGAACTTGCGCTCTTTGATCCGTGCTTTCTTACCAACCAGATCGCGGAGGTAGTACAGTCGAGCACGACGTACTTTACCACGCTTGAGGACCTTGATATCCTCAATGTTAGGTGAAGAAAAAGGAATGATCCGTTCGACACCAACGCCGTTCGACATCTTGCGAACAGTGAATGTACGTGTCGCACCTGTTCCTTTGATCTGGATCACGTCACCGCGATAATCCTGAATACGCACCTTGTCGCCTTCAACGATCCGGTAGCTGACAACGATGTTGTCACCCGGACGGAAGGTGGGGAAGGTTTTACCGAGAGCGGTCTGTTCCTGTACGTACTTGATCAAATCCATGACGATGTTCCTTTTGCAAATTGGCACGCAAAGATAGTCTCTTCCTCTAGAAAATCCTATAACTGGATAAATTATTACAACACTAAAGTTGCAAAGCCGCTTAAGGTGTATTCATTTCCGCGGCTATCCTCATAATCTACCTGATAGAGGTAAACACCCGGTTGGGCTGGATCGTTGCGCCCTTTTAGCGTGCCATCCCATCCGGATTCGGGATCATTGCCTTCAAACAACAGCTCTCCCCACCGATTATAGATCCGCATTTGAAAGAATTTCATACCATCTGTCAAGCCACGACCGATGAAATAATCATTCAGGCCATCCCGATTGGGGCTGAATGCATTCGGCAGGAAATAGCGGACCTCCGGGACAATATCCAGATATTGAATGATCGTATCCTGACAGCCACTGGGGTGGGTCACCGTCAGCAGGACACGTTGCAATCCGGTATCCGGAAATGTAAAGGAGGGGTTCTGGAGTTTGGAGGTTCCATCCGTATCAAATTGCCATAACCAGCGATCGCCACCGATGGAAAGA
This sequence comes from Saprospiraceae bacterium, assembly GCA_021738725.1. Classification (GTDB taxonomy): domain Bacteria; phylum Bacteroidota; class Bacteroidia; order Chitinophagales; family Saprospiraceae; genus JAGNXB01. The sequence continues at coordinate 28,603 of JAIPBE010000027.1, forward strand.
TCGGTAAAGGAGACCTCGGGGTTCAGGCTACTGATCGGCTGAGGTGAATAGGAGAAATTGGCGATCGGCGAAGCATCTATCGTGATCCAGTCCTGAAAGGAGGCGGATGTAGAACAGCCAATTGGCGAGGTAATAGTCACAGATACAGAGAACAGACCGGCATCATTATAGGTATGTGTCGGTGAGATCGCTGAACCGGAGGAACCGTCACCAAAGTTCCATTCGACCAGGTATGTATTGTCGATGGGTGAAGACAGGTTATTGAAAAAGATATCTGCCGGCTGGCACCCGACGAATGAACTGGGTTCGATGATCAGTAAGGGAGGAACAGGAAACCAGTTCACCTCCTTGGTGATCTTTGCCTCACAATCATTGATATCCACAACTGTCAGAGTCACCGGTTTAACGCCAGGGGAGGAGAACAGGTGAGTGGGGTTTTGATCAGGTGAGTTGGTCCCTGGCTCAAGCCTCCAGTCCCAGGACACAAATTGATTGCTTCCAGTGACTGAGAGGTCGGTAAAGGCAACATCACCGGCGATACAGGTATCGTAGTCAAAGCTGAAATCAGCGTTGATCTCCGGAAAGACATTGACAAAAATAGTGGCGGTGTCTCCACAATTCGAACCGGGATTGATGGCCATGATGCCCTGATACTGTCCGATACCCGGAAAGGTGATGGTCGCATTCTTCGTGGTGACGACCTCCTTGGTACCGTTGATGTCAAATTCCCACAGGTAGGAGGTGATCAATTGTTCCTGATAACTCTGATTCTGGAATGTGACGACATTGTTTCCGCAGCTGTTGATGAGAAATTCCTTATCACCGATCACTTCATCTTCCAGAATATCCGCGACCACTGTTTGTTCGCAGCTCTCTACGTTAAACTGGAAATCTCTGCGAATGACGCTGAGTAATTGCCCGTTTCGATATTCGCGAACGCAGACGCCCACGACAAACTGGCCCAAATTGACCGGTGTACCGGTGATCAATCCCGTGTTGGGATCTATCGTGATGATCGGATTGCCCGCCAGCGGGGCAGTGGGCGAATAGGCCGGCAGGATATAGTCGACAGGAGGATAGGGTGGGGGGCAGGGTGGAGAAGGAGCGACGCCATTGCATCCCCCTGCATTCCCAGGATTGTTGGCGGTGCCATAGGGGCCGCCGCCTTTGATCGGGGCACAGAATTCATAGACCAGTTGATCCCCATCCGGATCGATGGCATTGTGCATATAGGACAGAGGCTCGCCCGCACAGATAACCGTCGGTGGAAAGGCATCAAAAATCGGACTGTTGTTACAGACGAGTTGGGCCTCCGGAGTGATCTCCACCGAAAATGTTGCCCCGGTGTCTTCCGGGTTGTAGATATTCGAAATGGTGTTATTTCGACAACAACGCTGATAGACGATATGATAACTTTCCGGGCTGACGGGAAGAGTCAGGGTGAAATAATACACGCCTTCTTCCACTTGAATATCTGGTGGCACCAGCAAGCAGGGATAGACCGGGTTAGCGATCTTGAACACGGGGAAACTCAAGGGGACACCCAGGATGAAGAGAGCATTATTTGTATTTAAAACATTGCACGGTGTATTTTGACCACATTGATACACAGCCACCTGGGCCGGATCATCGAAATAGGCCCCGCCACCATAGGCATCCCGATAGACTTTCATGGTGAAATTATACACGCCATTTCCCTGGCATGTATAGGTAATGACACCCCCTATGATATGCCGGGCAGAAATAGGTGTCAAAAAAACGGCCAGGAGAAAATAGACGAGCAATCCCCAACGTTTGTGCAACGGTGCCCGGAATGAAGTTGAAATGCGTAACCTGATTGGCATCGAATCTATTGAATCTGAACTGCGTACTGAAACAAATTTACACCATAGAATGGTTTGGCCTGAGGATAAAGACTTTTTATGCGATCTCCTCGCAGAAGATAACCTGTTGCTTTTTCCGACCGATACGGTTTGGGGCCTGTGTGCGGATGCCACCAGCCTCGTCAGTATTCAACGAGTCATATCCCTGAAAGGTGGGGGTGCCCATCGGGGACTGGTCACCCTGGTAGCAGACCTGGACATGCTTAAAAGCTATGCCCCGGAATTGTATCCCCGCCTTGAAACCCTGCTCACCTTGCATCGTCGGCCGTTGACCATTCTTTTTCCCCGAACGATTCATTTGCCGGATGAATTGCGTGGACCCGATGGCGAATGGGCGGTACGCATGACCCTCGACCCGGTGCTAAGCCCGCTCATCAAAGCCTATGGCCGTCCCCTGATCGGTACAGCTGCCTGTAAATATGACGAGGAAATACCACGTCATTTCGGAGAGATCCGATCGGATATCCTGGAAAATGTCGACTATATCGCCAAGTGGCGGCGAAACGAAAAAGAACAGCGGACACCTTCCTCCATGGTTCGACTGGACGAACGCCATGAGTTGGTATTTCTACGCAGCTAGCTTACAACAACCGCTCGAATACGCCCTTCACGTGAAAAAGCTGTAATGCGGTTCTGATCTCCGGGTCCTGGAAGACATTGACCCTGGTTTCTTCAGATTCACCCCCGACATACAGGGCTATCTGCCTGATCAGTTCCTGCCGGAAGACCGGGTTTTTCATGGGTCCTTTCAAGATGGTTTGCACCTTTTCATCCTGATGAGCTGCCCATTGTTTAAATCGGGACCAGAGGGCCTCTTTGTCCTTCAGTTGACCGGGTCCGGCAAACCCGGTTTTGATTTCATGGAGCTGGAAGACAGGAATCTGGTTGAGTGCACGCACCAGAACAGTACTGGAACGAGTGGTATCCAACGGGATGAACACATCTGGTTCGACCCCGCCACCACCGTACACGCTCCTGCCATTATAGGTAGAGTAGGTCTTTTTTCCGGCATTATTCAATGCCGTTTTCCAGGTCAGTTCTCCTCTTTCTTTCCGAGCCTGTTCATCCTTGGCATAGGCTTGAATGTCCGAGTAGTCCCGTTGAATAGACCTGCCGGAAGGAGTATAATATCGAGCGATGGTGAGGACGATGGCAGAACCATCACGCAGACCGTATTGCTCCTGTACAAGTCCCTTACCATATGTGCGACGGCCCGCAATCAAACCGCGATCCCAATCCTGGATCGCACCTGCCATGATCTCGCTTGCGGAAGCACTGTGTTCATCGACCAGAAGCACCAGCCGCTCCACAGCAAAAAAACGCCGCCCGGAGGTTCTGTATTCCCGGCGATCCGCTTCTCGCCCTACCGTATACACCAATAATCTGTCCTTTTCAGGGAATAACTGACTGAGGATATTGACGGTTTCGTGCAAATATCCGCCCGGATTTCCTCTCAGATCGATCAACAGATCTTTCATACCGAACTCCTTGTGCAGGGATTCGATCGATTCCATAAACTCCCGATACGTGTTCGCACCAAATCGATGGATCCGGACATATCCGGTCGTCGTATCGAGCATGACACCTTCACTGACGCTGGATACGCGAATAGAGGTTCGTCTCAGCTGGATATCCAGGAGGCCGACACCGTCTCGCTGGATCTTCAGTCGTACTCTGGAGCCTTGTTCTCCTTTCAGCTGTTCGGTGGCGGTTTGATGGTTCAGGGATGGTCCGGCGAGCAGGCTGTCATTGGCCATCAGGATACGATCGCCGGGCAAGAGTCCCTTCTCTTCTGCCGGACTACCCGGGAGGACTCTCAGGATGTGCAGGGTATCCTGGTAGATCAGAAATTCAACCCCGATCCCTGTAAATACACCCTCACGGGACTCGCGTAAGCGGATCACCTCTGCGGGTGACAGATATTCGGAATGCGGGTCCAGATGCGCCATCAGGCTGTTGATCGCATCCTCCAACAGGCTGTCCCGGCCGATCTGATCGACATAGCGGGCATCAATATACCGGATCAACTCTTCCAGCTTTCCCTCCATGGATGCCGTCCCCAGGGTATCATGATAGCGAACCACCTCGACCACAGGACCGGAGCCTTTCATTTTGCCTCCGAAGATCATACCCAAGGCAACCATACTGCATAACAGCAACGGCATCCAGATCTCACGGGTCGTATTTTCCTGGCCTTCCATGTCCATTTCATTTCGCGTCCGCAAAAGTACATCCTATCCGCACATTCTTCCGACGAACAAGAAGTGGTCGGACAATCATTCCGAAAGTGGATCGGATATTTGGGAATGTTTTCCGGCATTTGATTGTTCTTTTAGCTGTGTTCCTCTTGACAGCGAGCAAGAAAATCTCCAACTTGAGGTGTTCTTGCCTTCCCATCAAAATCTGAATATGACCCTGGTCAAGCTTACCTCATTCCTCTTTCTGATTTCATTCTGCATTGTCCCGTTCGTGGCCAATGCGCAATCATGGGATAAATCGGATTATGCAGGATATCGCTGTGCGATCCTGCAATTCAAAGATGTCCATGTAGATGACCAGCGGATCCAGTTTACATGTTCGCTGGCGAATACAGGTCGTGAATCGCTTCATTTTGAACAGAAGGCTTCCAGGGCGATCATCGTGTTTACAGCGGATAAGAGTTTGGGATCAGCGGGTCTGCACGACGAAATGGAGCTGATCGCTCAGGGTTTGATGACCTGTGGTATTTCGCTGAAACCCGGAGAAATGATGGGGGCGAAAAAATTTGAATTTTCAAGATCGATGAGCACGCAGCCTCCGGTGACTGCTCTCACGCCAGCGGAAGAGCCTGTAAAAGATGTATCCGAGACGGCAACGGTCCCGAAAGGCCTGACGGGCGAGGCAAAAGATGATTTTATCCCGTTGATCGACCCGGCCAGAGAGGGCTGTCCAGATCTGATCATCGATTCGCTGTGGATCGTACAAGAGAAGAGGAATTCTATGCATGTCGCGATTCGATTGCGCAATCAAGGAGATGGATCGGCTCCACTCTACACGGCGGATCGGGCAGACCAGGGTATGGGTGTCAGCTTTTATTTTGGCACAACGGATCGTATTAGCAGAGGCTCCCAGTTTATCCAGGGTGTGCATATTGATGGTGGCCTGGCTGCCAGTGAAGGGCGATTGCTTCCCGGCGCTTCATTGGTGAAGGAGGTCAAAATAGATACACGGAAGCACACCCGATTCCTTACGGCTTTACAGTGCCGCGTAGATACATTCCAGCGGGTTCACGAATGCGACGAGAGCAATAATGAATTCGTTCACTATTTGCGCTAGGAGCCGGTTGTCTACATCAATAATATGAAGGACGTCTGACCTTCGCAGCATGCTTGGCCAGTCGCAGTACCTGACACGTATACCCGAATTCATTGTCGTACCACGCATAGATGGTGACGGTATGGCCATCCGCTGACACAATGGTGGAAGGCGCATCCAGGACAGAGGTGCTGGTCATGCCGACCGCATGTGTAGAGACATATTCCTCATCGGCTGAATAATGGATCTGTTCCACCAGATCGCCCGTCAGGCTGGCCTTGCGGATCATATCATTGACCGCGTCTACAGTGGTTGGCTTTTCCAACGTCAACACCATAATTGCCAGTGACACGTTCGGGGTCGGTACCCGAACAGCATTGCCGGTCAATTTGCCGGACAAATGAGGCAATACTTTGGCCACGGCTGTAGCGGCACCGGTAGAAGTCAGGACCATGTTCATGGCAGCTGCGCGACCCCGGCGAGGTTTTTTATGGAAGTTGTCCAGCAGGTTTTGATCACTGGTGTAGGCATGGACAGATTCGATATGACCTCGTTGGATGGTAAAGGCGTCATCCATGACCTTGAGGATGGGCACAATGGCGTTGGTGGTGCAGGAGGCGGCACAGAATACCTGTTCTTTTTCGAAATCTACATGGGCGTGGTTGACCCCATAGACGACATTCGGAATGTCTTTTCCAGGTGCAGTGAACAGGACCTGGCTCACGCCGGGGCGCATATGTCGACTCAGGCCGGCCTTGTCTCGCCAGACTCCAGTATTGTCAATGACCATGGCATCCGAGATACCATATTCGGTATAGTCAATGTCTTCCGGATTCTTCGCGTGGATCAGATGGACGCTGTTGCCATTGATGATGAGTTCGGAGCCGTCAGCAGCCACTTCCACTGTACCATGAAAGTCACCGTGGACGGAGTCCTTCAACAGGAGGGCAGCCCGTTTGGACGCGTCCAGATACCGATCTTCCAGTGAAGGACGAATCACAATGGCCCGCAGACGCAGCTGATCTCCACGACCGGTGGTGCTGATGATCCGGCGGGCGGCGATCCGTCCGATACGGCCCAATCCGTACAGGATCACATCTTTTGCTGTCAAATGTGGATTGGGGGATTGTACCACCTGGCCCAGTTGGGAACCAATGAAGGACTGCATGTCCGGATAAGAAGTTTCAAACTGCATCCATTCGGAAGCCAGTTTGCCGATATCCAGCATCGCTGCCGGGATCTCTTTCATCTTCTGAATGCCCCTGGCCACCTCGAGGGTGATCTCTACCGGGATGGGCATATCCATATAATTGCGGGCCACCCGGTGCAAATGAAGTACTTCGCTAGGGCGGGCATCATAAATATCTTCTCGAAAGAAGACCAGTTCAATGGAACGGTCAAAACGTAAAGCCCCTGTGATTTGCAATAACTCCAGAGCTTTTTTTTCTTTTTCGCGCCAATCGATGAGCGTATTTTCTCGTTTCTCTTGGATCAAGGTGGAATGCGGAATCATAAAGGGGATATTTAGTCGTGTGAGAGAGTGCAAAAGTCGGAAAAACCCTGCAGAACCAATAAAAAAAGCGCCTCCCTTTTGAGGAGGCGCAGCATGAATTTTCTATGTAAGGAAGAGGTTAGGCCACTCCGAGGTAATGCTTCAGGAGTTTGCTCCGTGAGGCAGAACGCAACTTGTTGATCGCCTTGTCCTTGATCTGACGCACGCGCTCCCGGGTGAGTCCAAACTTATCACCGATATCCTCCAGGGACATGGGGTGTTCGACTCCGATCCCAAAATAGAGCTTGATGACATCACACTGACGATCGGTCAAGGTGCTCAGGGAACGTTCGATCTCGCGACGAAGAGATTCGGAATAACTCAGGAAGTCATCTGTGCCGGGAGTACTGCTGTTCTCCAGGACATCGAGCAATGAGTTATCCTCACCTTCTACAAAGGGAGCATCCATGGAAACGTGCCGGGCAGCAACACCCAGTGTCGTTTCCACTTCCTCAGTAGGGATCTCCAGCATGTCAGCCAATTCATCGGCCGAAGGTTCACGCTCATATTCCTGTTCCAGTTCGGAAAAGGCCTTGTTGATCTTGTTGAGGGAGCCCACCTTGTTCAATGGCAATCGAACGATCCGGGATTGTTCTGCCAGAGCTTGAAGGATGGATTGACGAATCCACCAAACTGCATAGGAGATGAATTTGAAACCTCTGGTTTCGTCGAAACGCTGTGCCGCTTTGATCAGACCCAGATTGCCCTCATTGATGAGGTCACTGAGTGATAGACCTTGATTTTGGTATTGCTTGGCAACAGACACGACAAAACGGAGGTTCGCTTTGGTGAGCTTTTCTAAAGCCCGTTCATCCCCCTGTTTGATCCGTTTGGCGAGATCCACTTCTTCTTCCGGAGTCAGGAGGTCGACCTTTCCGATCTCCTGTAAATATTTCTCCAGAGACTGGCTCTCCCTGTTCGTGATCGATTTCGTGATCTTTAATTGTCTCATGTACCGTATATTTTATAGAACGTCTGCTTGAAAGTTGACAACCTTTCAAATCGGCCGGGGATACATGTTCAGGGATGGTGAAAATGCGCTGGATAAACAGCCACACAAAAGTAGGCCATTTTGAAGTAGTAGTCAACCTTACTCGTCCTTAACCGGGTCAGATAATGAAAAGTTCCCATGCAATGAGGAAATGTTGGGTAAGCCTTGGAATATTCCCCGATTTGTGGTTTATTACGCCCTTTCTGATCAACGAATCTCTTTTGCCGGCTATGGGAAGAACAAAGATAAAATGCGAATTCCTGCTCAAGGCCTCGCCAACCATCGTCTATCAGTTCCTCAGTGATCCGGCTTGCCTGATCCGATGGTTCTGTGATCACGTGGAAATCGATGAGCCGGTTTACAAGTTCATATGGAATGGATTCGGTGAAGAGGCCGAACTGATCGAGGATATTGAGGACGATTGTCTTCGCTTCGCCTGGCTAGAGGCAGATGATCCCGCAGAATATTTCGAATTTACGATCACCACTTCGCCTATCACAGATGAGACCATCCTGACCATCACCGACTATTGTGATGATGATGAGGTCCAGGATCAGAAATTGTTCTGGGAAAGCCAGATCAAGAAGATGAAACATGTGATGGGCGGGTAATCATTGATCACCAGCAAGGACATGGCCAATGTTTGAAAGCTGGCACCCTTATCCACTGGTCCGTCTGCTCCTGCCATTTGTAGCAGGCATCCTGATCGCTGACAACCTGCAATGGTCATGTCCGATCACCCTTCTGATATGCTTCCTCCTGTCCTTGACACTCTGGTCTCAGCTCTCCCTGTCGCCTCGCCAAAACCGAGCCTATGGGTTCGCCTGGTTGGTTTGGGTTAGCCTTGCAGGCACCACCTTTCTTGCCTGTCATCACCCGTATCAAGCTGCTGACCATTGGGTGTTCACCCCTGTTGCGGTCGCAGAGTCCCCACCGCAATGGTCAGGCAAGATTCGTGATCTGGCCACCACCGACCGTTGGCAACGGGTCACCCTGGACGTGGACTCACTCACATTGGACGATCGTCCATACGCCGTTTCCGGACGGTTGTTAGCCTACCTGGATGCAGCGCAAAACCAAGGATTTCAAGTAGGCCAAACCATTCATTTTACGGGTCGGCCTGCTCCGTTACCACCGCCTTCGGATCCATTCGGATTTGACTGGCGACGATATCAATATGTCCGGGGAGTGACCCACCAGGTGTTTGTCAGAGGCCCGGCACACTTTGACGAAATCCAAGATTCGTGGCGGTCTGTCCTGAACGATACGCGCCAGCATATTCAGTCATCTCTGACAGAATTGATCCAGGACACGACAGCTCGGCAGCTGTTATCAGCGCTGATGCTGGGTGCCCGGGATGAATTAGGAGATGGCGTCAACCAGGCCTATCAAGCCTCTGGAGCTGTCCACATCCTCGCCGTTTCCGGATTGCATGTAGGTCTGGTTGCCGGATTTGCATTGATCCTGTTTGGATTCTTCTGGCCATCTCGCCGGAATAGTTGGATGGTGGCCCTGCCTACTGTCCTGCTGGTATGGCTGTATATCGGTCTGACAGGGGCCGCTGATTCGGCGATGCGTGCAGGAGTACTTTTTTCATTTCTGTTGCTGGGCCGGGCACTTTCCCGATATGCAGAACCCCTGAATCTTCTGGCAGGTGCGGCTCTCCTGCTGATCTTGATCGACCCCTGGATGATCTTCCATGTCGGCTTTCAACTCTCTGTGATGGCCGTCGCCGGCATTGTCGTCCTTCATCCCCTGATCTTCCGGGCATGGACACCCCCCGATCGGATCAGTCGGTTTTTCTGGAATCTGGCCTCGATCACACTGTCTGCTCAGGTGGCCACTGTGATGATCAGCCTGTTCTATTTTCACCAATTCCCCACCTATTTCCTGCTGTCTGGGCTTTTTGTCGTCCCTTTGTCCGGGCTGCTTCTGGGCAGTGGATGGATCATGATTTTACTTCACCTTCTGCCAGGGGAGGTGGCCGTATGGATAGCCTGGATCCCCGAAACCACTGCACAGATCATGAATGCTCTGGTTTTTGGCATTGCCAACATGCCAGGGGCCTTGACCTTAGGGTGGTCACCTGCTGTCTGGTGGGCGCTGCTGCTGCCGTTTATCGTCGGGACCATTCTATATGCTTGGAGGATGGCTCATTCCCGGGCGTTCATTCTCGGTGCGATAGCGCTGATCTTCGGCTTGATCCTGGATATTGGCCATCAGGTGAAGCTGCAAGGCCAGGTGGAGTGGGGCGTCGTTCAGCGCCAGGGAGCAGGGATGGAAGTGTGGTTCAGGAACGGAGGAGATGGACTCCTGCTCGATCTGTACGGACAGCGAGATGCCCTGGAGCGGGTTTTCCTGCCTGGATATGGGACTGTTTGGCTGGTGCCGGGAAATTTGGATCTCCGATTTGGCGATCTTGTCAAACAGGATGCTACCCTGACGTTTTCTGAAAAGTCGCTCTCCTGGGGGCAGCAGCCTTATGGCCAAACCCATTTGGGTTTGGGTCGTCCTGCTGTTGAAAAAATGAATCCCGAGACGCCGACCATCCTCTTGCCCTGGAAGATGCCACCCTGGGAGCGTCGGGCCTGGCAGGATCTGGAGCCGACGGAGTTGATCAACCTGCGCGACCACGGGGCCTGGATCCAGTATCTGGAGTAAAAAAGGATCGTACCACCTTTGGTGGTTATCGTCACTCATTGAAAGTCCATATCTTTCTTACTGAATCGAAAGCCCCCGTTCAGTGCTGAAATTCACGAAAAAAGAAAGGAGATCACTGCTGATATTCGCCTGGACGATCATCGGCCTGCTGGTCATCCGCTATTGGCTGAGCCATCAGCAGCTGCCGTTGACCATTCTCTCTCCACCCTCATCTGTCGAATCTGTTGAGAAAAGGGCACCTTTTTCCTCCAATGAAAGAGTGCCACGGTCAACGTATACAAATGACCCTCCGTCCGGCCGAGGTAATTTCCTACCTGAACAAGCAACGTCAATAGAGGATGGCGTCGGCACCGGTACGGCAGAGGCTCCCGAAATGTTTGATCCAAACCTCGCATCTCTGGAGGTTATGATCGCCTCAGGCTTGCCGCGCAGGGTTGCCCATACCATCCTCAATTATCGGGAGAAAGGAGGTCGATTTTACAAAAAGGAAGACCTTTTGAAGATCTATGTCATGACGGATTCGGTCTACAGGCTGGTCGAACCATGGGTCGATATTCCGCCACCTCCAAAAGCGCCTGAACGGAGCAGACCTCGCGACCTGATCGACATCAATGCTGCAGATATCGAAGAATGGACCTGGTTGCCCGGCATCGGAAAAGGGTACGCAGGGCGGATCTGTCGGTTTCGAAGTGCTTTGGGAGGATTCGTCTCTGTGGATCAGGTCGGAGAGACCTTTGGCCTCCCGGATACGGTGTTTCATCGAATCCGGCCGATGCTGACCCTGAATACGCCGGTGGATGGTATTGAGATCAATCAATGGACGGCAGAGGCGCTCGCAGGCCATCCCTATATTCGGGCAAAAGAGGCCCGAATCCTGGTCAACTACCGGAGGCAACATGGCCCGTACCGGGATGTAGAAGGTATTCGCATATCGAAGGCGATCGCCGACACCCAGAGAATGCGTCAGCTATTGCCGTATTGGCGATTCTGAGAATGGTCAGGCGGAACTGACGGCACTGTATTTTCGCACAAAATCGATCATTTCACCGACCATATCCGGCGAACCCGCGACAATAGTGGCCCGTTGGTGGAGTTCTTCTGGATCGATCTCCATGATCCTGTCCAACCCGGTATTGATGGCTTTTCCACCTGCCTGTTCCACAATAAATGACATTGGGTTGCATTCATAGAGCAAGCGCAATTTGCCATTCGGGTATTTCCGGGTGTTTGGGTAGAGGAAGATGCCCCCGGAAAACAGGGTGCGGTGAATATCCGAGACCATGGTGCCGATATAGCGCAGGCCAAGGTTCATATCTGAACACTGGTCGATAAAACGACGCATCTCCAGATCGAACTTGAGGTAGTATCCCTGATTGACAGAGTAATAAATGCCACGGTCTGGGATCTTGATATCCCGGTGCGAGAGACAGAATTCACCGATAGAAGGATCGAGGGTGAATCCATTGACCCCTTCGCCCGTGGTGTAGACCAGAATGGTGGAAGTGCCATAAAGGACATACCCGGCTGCCACCTGTTCGGTTCCTTTCTGGAGAAAGTCATTTAGATTGCAAGGACCTGTTTCGTCACTTTTTCTTCTGAAAATAGAGAAGATGGTGCCGACAGAGACATTGACATCTATATTGGAAGATCCATCCAGGGGATCAAAAAGAACCACATATTTGGGATGCTTGCCCGCGACCGGTTTGAAGGGATAGATATCCTGCATTTCTTCGGATGCGATCCCGGCACATTCACCGCTGTTTTGGAGGCATTCGATCAGTTTGTCATTGGCATAGATATCCAGTTTCTGGACAATGTCGCCACTGTGGTTGTGTGCTCCATCTACTCCCAGGATATTGACGAGCCCCGCCTTGTTGACTTCCCGGTTGACGATCTTTGCAGCAACGCCAATATCCCGAAGGAGTCCGGTCAGTTCACCAGTGGCTGCAGAATGCTCTTTCTGGGATCGCATGATGAACTCATCCAGCGTTACGATCCGGTTTAGGGGTCTTTCCATGCCTGCTTGAGATTTAATCAGAGGTCAAACTCTATGCAAAGATACACCTTAGACTTCCTCGGCAACTAACTGCTGCCTACTTTTGTTCCATTCCCTCGTGATATTTCTGCTGTGAAACACCTCCTTGTCTTAAATCGCTTATTCTGGAGATACCGGTGGCGCTTGCTGTCAGGCATCGGTTTTGTGGCGTTGGCCAACTATTTCTCTGTGCTTCAACCGAGGATGGTGCGCTATGCCCTGGATGAAGTGATTGCCAATATGCGTCTGTACCCCGTTCTAGATGGTTTCTCTGGCCAGGAGGTCCTGGGTGATTCCATCGGCGAACAACTACTCTTCTTTGGTGGGCTGGTGCTGACATTTGCGTTGATGATGGGCATCTTCATGTTTTTCATGCGGTGGACGATTATCGTGATGTCAAGATTGATGGAATATGACATCCGTAAGGAGATCTATGATCATTATCAACAGTTAACCACGGCCTTTTACAAACGAAACAGTACGGGCGATCTGATGTCCCGGATCACAGAGGATGTGTCCAAAGTGCGGATGTACCTTGGGCCAGCCATCCTGTATGGCATCAATCTGATCACCTTGTTTATTCTGGTCATACAGGCCATGATCCAGGTGAGTCCGATGCTCACACTATTCAGTTTGTTACCTCTGCCGATTCTCTCCATCTCCATCTACTACGTGAGTGATCTCATCAATCGGAAAAGCGGATTGATCCAGAAGCAATTGTCTTTCCTCAATACGGTCGCTCAGGAGGTATACAGCGGGATCCGGGTGGTCAAGTCATATGTGCAGGAAAAGGCAATGGTCCGGTATTTTGCCGACGAGAGTGAGACTTTCAAGGTGAAAGCACTGGATCTGGCCAAGGTGGATGCGCTCTTTTTCCCTTTCATGGTCCTGATGATCGGGGTGAGTACGATCGTGACTATTTACGTCGGAGGGTTGCAGGTCTTCTCGGGGCAGATCACTACGGGCAATATCGGGGAGTTCGTCATCTATGTGAATATGCTGACCTGGCCGGTCACATCCATTGGATGGGTGGCCAGTATCATCCAGCAGGCGGATGCCTCGCAGCAACGTATCAATGAGTTTCTGGCCACAGAGCCGGATCTGGTCGATGGCGACCACCCGATGATCGAACTGAAAGGGGAGATCCAGTGTCGGAATATGTCCTTTACCTATCCGGATACCGGTATCGAAGCCTTGAAAAATGTCAGTTTTTCGTTGAAAGCGGGACAAAAGCTGGCGGTGGTCGGCCGCACCGGTAGCGGCAAGTCGACGTTGGCGGAGCTCTTGTTGCGGATGTACGATATTAGTTCCGGGGAATTGCTGTTGGATGGCCGACCGATCCATGAGTGGCGGTTGGCGGACCTGCGCGATCAGATCGGTTATGTGCCCCAGGATGTCTTTCTTTTTTCAGACACCGTTGCGGCCAATATTGCTTTCGGGCATCCGGGAGCGGATCAGGCCGCCATCAGTTCATATGCCGGAGCGGCGGCAGTGGCCCAGGATATCGAACGGTTGCCAAATACGTATGACACGCTGGTGGGAGAGCGTGGGGTGACCTTGTCTGGCGGGCAGAAACAGCGCATCTCGCTGGCGCGCGCTTTGATCAAACAGCCGCGGTTGATCATCCTGGATGACTGCCTTTCTGCCGTGGATACGGATACGGAGAAGCAGATCCTCCAGCATATAGACGAAGAGATCGGACAGTCGACCGCGATCGTGATTACACACAGGATCACGAGTATGATCGATTTTGACCACATCCTGGTGCTGGACCAGGGCCAGGTGGTCGAGCAGGGGACGCATGCCGATCTTCTGGCCTTGAAGGGCGCTTATGCCGAACTTTACGAACATCAATTGCTGGAGTCCGAACAAGAGGGGATGTCCTAGTCTTTTGTAGCCAAATTATTAATGTTACATTTGTTGATATCGATATAACCTAAAACAACGCCCCGTGGATCACGATCCGAAACGACAGGACTTGGTCAAATCACTTAAAGTACGGGCTGGTCGGCGGAGGACATACTTCATTGACGTCCGTCGAACCAAGGGTGATGATTTTTACATCACCATGACCGAAAGCACCCGCCGATATGACGGTGATGGGTATGAGCGTCATAAGATTTTCCTCTATAAAGAAGACTTCAATCGGTTTTTAGGCTCTCTGGAAGAGAGCGTCAACTTTGTCAAGACGGAATTGATGCCGGATTATGACTTCGACGAGTTTGACCGTCGCCAGGCAGAATATGAAGCTCGAAAGGCGGAGGAGGATCGGCTTGAGCGTGAAGGCGGGTCAGACAATCCACCGCAAAAAGAGAATCAGAAGTCGTCCAACGAAGACCAGATCGACTGGTAAGTCCCCAACATTCAATCAGTTTATTCCAATGCAGTCCTTCGAATATATGGCAGTCGATATCCTTGCGGCTAAAGCCAGACTTGTGCGGACTAGTACTTCCGGTTGCCCAGCTATGGACGCCTATTAAAACGCTCAGTTGTTCAAGGTTTAAAGGGGTAGCTGACGCTACCCCAGTTCAAGCTTCAAGGTCAATTACAATGAACTACTCCCCAATGGTGATACCAGTTAAGCTGGTTCTATAATTGAAATTAAAAATACCATTATCATCATCATTTTTCTTTTTTGCTTCTTTTTTCTTTTGTTGGTAAGTTGCTTTTTTGTGGATAATTCATGCGGC
>JAIPBE010000028.1 GCA_021738725.1 Saprospiraceae bacterium
TGCAGAACGAATAAATGGTAAAATTCAGGAATTGAAACTGTCCGCCAGAGGATATAGGGTATTCGAAAATTTCCGAAGTGCCATCCTGTTCTTTAATGGCGGATTGGACTTGTACCCATTAAAATGACAGTAGAACCATTTGATTGTATAAGCCTTTACCTTTTACCCATTACCCTTTACCTGCTGATCGGGATACGCCCCTACAATTTATCATACCTGGCGAATTGCGAATTGCGAACAGCGATTGGCTTTCCGACGTTTATTCGGTTATGAGTTGCTGCCACGGCAGCCAGGTATTCGTTTATGGGCCTTGAGCTGTAGCCTGTGCATGTGTGCGTGATAGACAACTGCGAAGCAGCTGTGCGGCAGCTAACTGCCGCGGCAGTTAAAAAGCAGCCGGTACGAGTGTCCCATCTCTTATTTCGAAATATCCCAATAACGAAATAACCCAATAACCCCTCATCCCTCCAGCCACGGCTGGCAGGCATCCCTGGTCCCTCATCCCTCATCCCTCATCCCTGGTCCCTCATCCCTGTTCCCTGTTCCCTCCAGTATGACCATGATACCCGTTTCCACTGATACAGATCATTTTCTGGCGTCGCCGGAAGCCTGACTTTGTCCCATCATTTGACCTGCCGAAACAGGTTGATCAACATTCGGGATATGCAACCTCAACCCACCACTACCGCTCCAGGGGCGAACCCTGTCCAACGCTCACGTAAATCCATCTCTCAGCACATCGTCGAGATCGTCAGCGATTCCGGCGAAGGGGCCCAGAAAGCCGGCCAGAGCTTTGGCGCCATCTGCGCCAAAATGGGCAATGGCGTCTGGACCGTCGAGATCATTCCATCCGACATCCAACCGCCGCCCCGGACCAAAGAAAGTACCTCCGGTATCCGGATCCGCATCGGCTCGGGCGTCATCACCAACGCCGGCGATGAAGCAGATATCGTCATCGCCTTCAACGAGATCGCCCCGTACTCCCGGATCGAACAGGATGCCTACCAACCCGGCACCAAGATCCTCCTGGAAAGTATGTGGGCCACCCATGACGATGAAGAGGTTCGGGAGAATTATACCCGGGCGATCACCGATTTCAAGAAACTGGGCTTCGACGTCTATGAAGTGCCCATGCAGGAGGAATGCCTCAAACTGGTGCCCGATGCCCGCAGAGGAAAGAACATGTGGGTGCTGGGCCTGCTTTGTCAATTGTACAACCGCGACATCGAGATCGCCGCAGATCAGATCCGGCATACCTTCCGCAAGAAAACACAGAATGTGATCGACGTCAACCTGCAACTGCTCCAGGGTGGCTTTGACTGGGCCGGACAACACCTCGACTTCCTGTACGACCTTCCCCCCACACTCGGCGGTATCGACCAGGTGGTCATGAATGGAAATGAAGCCCTGAGTCTGGGCATCATCGCATCGGGGATCGAAGTCTGCTCCATGTATCCGATCACCCCGGCCACCTCGACCTCTCACCATCTGGCCGAATGTTTTGAACGGGCAGGTGGACTGGTGCACCAGGCCGAGGATGAGATCGCCGCCATCGGTTTTGCCATCGGCAGCTCTTACTCAGGCAAGCCAGCAGTCACCATTACCTCCGGCCCCGGACTGGCTCTGAAAACCGAATTCATCGGCCTGGCGGTCATGGCCGAAATGCCACTAGTCATCATAAATGTCCAGCGGGGAGGCCCCTCCACAGGGATGCCGACCAAAATTGAGCAAAGTGACCTGCTGGCCGTCTTATATGGTCAACCAGGAGATACCCCCAAGATCGTACTCGCTCCTTCCACCATTGAAGAGTGCTTTCAATTTGTCATCCTGGCCCGTCAGATCGCCGAAGCATTCCGCACACCAGTGTTCATCCTCACCGATTCCAATCTGGCTACCGGTGTCCAGCCTTTTGCCCGGCCCAAACCCCGGAAAGAATGGTTTGCGCCTCCCGTTGACCAGTCACCCTGGCCACAAGGATTGAACCCCTACGAATGGGACTCCTCTAACGGGATCAGCAAACGCCCTATCCCTGGTCAACGGGGTGGCGAATTCACCGTCACCGGACTCAACCACAACAAAGAGGGCAAAGTATCCTATCTGCCGGAAGTCAACCAGCGAAGCTCGACCATGCGCAGTCGCAAACTGGCCGCCTTTGCCAAGACCCTCAAACCACCTCAAGTATATGGTGAAGACCATGGTGACCTCCTGATCGTCGGTTGGGGGTCGACACGTGGCGCCATTGAAGAAGCCGTTGACCGCGCCCGAGCCGAAGGCATCGCCGTTTCCTCAGTTCATCTGCGCTTCATGAGTCCCTTCGAGCCGGACCTGGCGAAACTGTTCAAAAACTTTAAAAAGGTCATCACCGCCGAGATCAACTACAGCGATCCCGTAGATGACGAATTCATCGCTCCGGAACATCGACGTTATGCCCAACTGGCCTGGGTGCTGCGTGCCCGGACCCTGGTCGACATCGGATGTTTTTCCAATGTCCATGGCCAGCCTATGCGACCCAATTCCATCCTCAACGCTATCCGATCTATTACTCAACCTCAGAACGCCTGATCATGTACGGACTCAAACCTGACCCCTGTGTACTGGAAGTTCCCGATAAGTATTACTCCACCGGGGATTATGAAAAAGGCGTAGCTCGCTGGTGCCCCGGCTGCGGAGACCATTCCGTGCTTTCGGCGGTTCAGAAGCTCTGCCAGGAAAAACAATTGCCCCCGGAAAAAACGGTGTTCGTATCCGGGATCGGATGCTCCAGCCGCTTTCCTCACTACATGAAGACCTATGGTTTTCACGGCTTGCATGGCCGCGCCTTCCCGGTGGCAGAAGGTGTCAAATTTCGCCGCCCCGACCTCAACGTCTTTGTGGTGACCGGAGATGGCGACTGCCTGTCCATTGGTGCCGGACACTGGATCCACAGTATCCGATACAACATGAATCTGACGGTACTGCTCTTTGACAACCAGATCTATGGAATGACCAAAAAGCAGACTTCACCGACCTCACCCATGGGCACCATTTCCAACACCCACCCGCATGGTTCGGTGTTGCCCCCCATCAATCCTATTCAGACCACCCTCGGGGTGTCGAATGTGTCCTTTGTGGCCCAGACGGCCGACTGGTTGCCCGGTCACCTCTATGCCACCATCAAGGCGGCCCATGAGCATCAGGGCTTTTCCTTTGTGAAGATCATGATGCGCTGCACCAAATTCCTACCCGAAGAGGCCAAGAAAATGGTCGGTGACAAGGAACATATGACCCTCCTTCAACATTCGGACGGGATCGAAGTAGATATGGCAACAGCCAATCTGTTCAAGCATACCGTGCAGCATGATCCAGCAGATATCCACCAGGCCAGAGCCTACTCCGAAGATCCGGAAATGTCCTATCTGGGCCTCTACTATCGAGATAAAACCGCACCCCGATACGATCTGTATGGCGCACACAATCTGGGTGCGACATCCGAACAGAAGCTGAAGGTGCTGGAAGAGGAATTTGACAAATTCGCCGTCTGATCATTGGCGCATAGCATATGAACCATCAACCCCCGGCACAAGACCTCCTGGATCGCTTCTTTACCGAAGGATCTCGAACTATGCTGTCATCGACAGTCGAACCAGAACCGGAAACGGCCACCGTCGACACAGATCCTGGCATTCCCAGACATCCGGAGGCGAAGGCCGCAGAGCCTGGCAATTTGCAGCACTACTGGCGCTTTCTCCGCCTCTTTCATCACAGTGGAAAAGGAGGGGGCATCGCTCTGCTTGATCCGGACGATCGCGTCGTACCGCTGGTCTTTGAACCGTATACCCGCCAGGCTGCCAGCGCCGATTTTTATCCCTGCTGGGTAGGTACCGGTCTGGAATCGACCTGCCTTCCTCTGGAAGAGCTCCTCGAACAAACCCTCCTTCAATTTGCGCCCGAGCCATCGCAAGCCCGTATCATCAAAGACAATAGGGTGCGGTTTATCCGCAGTTGGCGCAAGCACATCCAGAGTGATGATGCACCCTTGGCATTGCAAGCAATATGGCCACAAGTCCGGGAGGAAATGACTGCTACCCTGCAGTTGGCAGGAGCGGATCTGGAAGACCTGGACCGATTGGGGAACCACCTCCCGCGCACAGGATACCTGATCGATTTTTCGCAAAAAGGCATTTTTCATATTCTGGGCATTCTGTTAGCTGACCGGTATCAGTCGCATCAGCAGGAATGGGCCGCACGACTAGCCCCGCTGAAAGAAAAGATCGCCTCCCTGCTGGCCGTAGAAAAGGAAAAAGGACTGGACGCACATAGTCCGGGCCGCCTGCGCGAAAAACTCGACTTCGCAGATACCTTTCTCAACTTCGAAGAACTCTCTGAGCTCCTTCCCGATGAGACAGCCAGACAGATCCCGGAAGAACGGCGGCATCGTCTGGAGGAGGTGTTGTTCTGGCTGACAGAAGGTCCCGATCGCCTGTTCACATCCTCTGCTATACTGGTGGCGGAGCAACAGAAGTGTGACGGGCTGAAAGAGGCTTTCCTCCCTGTCCTGGACAACGGTCATTGGCAGGGTGCCGAAGAGGGCCATGTGATCAGAGAAGCCCTGCACCAGTTCGAGGAAATGGCAGCCATAGCATCCCGGTTCTTTTCAGCTGTGCGTATTGCCAGTCTGGAGTTGGACAACCACTACGACCCCGCCATTCACGATCACTATTTTGTCCAGTTCGGCTGGTCATCCTTTAGTGTCGAAGAAAAACAAGCCTGCCCACCGGTCGTGGTCTTTACAGATGACCGATCCCTGTTATCCAGGGAAGCACTTGCCTTTGGCAAGGCCCTGACCAAGGGGTACCCTATTCGCACGGTCTGCCTCTCCAATCCCTATCCGGAGGCGGCAGAAGAATGGGCCTACCGTCCGGAACCCGGTGCCCTGGCCTTGGCTTATCGCGATGCCTTTGTCCTCCAGACAGCGGCCATCGACCCGGCCCACCTGTTCCACAGTTTGCATATGGGATTGCAGGCAGAGCATACCGCATTATTTCATATTCTCGATCCAGGCATTCCCGCAGATATCCTGGGGCATCACGCCGCATTGATCTCCCGGGAGGCGCCTTCGTTTCTGGTTTCCGGAGCGGCCAATGCCAGCTGGGGTAGTCGATTTACGGTGGCCGACAATCCGGATCCACAACAGGACTGGGTCCGATCGAACGGTACCTATCAGATGCCGGACGGGGATGTGGTCGAACAAGACTTTCCCATCACGCCTGTCGATTACGCGGCCCTCTTTCCCCGACTGTTGCGGCATTTTCAGATCGTCTCAGAAGACTATGTCACAGCTGATCTGCTGTTGATGGATGATTATCTGGCCTTGCCTCCAGCAGAAAGGATCGCCAAAGTGCCCTACACCTGGCTGGTCCTTCCCGATCGGCAAATGGTACGGGCGGCTATATCCATGACCCTGACCCGGGCCTGCGAAGAACGGCTCAGCTTCTGGCATTTCCTGCAGGAAAATGCCGGCATCCATAATTTTCACGCCGATCAGGCGACCCGTGAACTGGCCTCCGAATGGGAACAGAAACTGGAGCAGGAGCGTGAAGAACTGGAGGCTGCACATGCCTCTGCACTCCGGCAGGCGGTCGAAGTCGCCGGTAGGCAGACCATGGAGGATCTGGCCAGTATCCTGATGCAAATGGATCCGATCTCTGTCGCACCGACAACCGTTTCTACAGCCACCAAGTCGGTTCCGGAACCTAAAGCCAAATCGGATCCTGCCGAAGCAAAGGAGCCTGCACCTGCACAAGAAAAACCGAAGGCGCCACCAGCCGTCGTCCTCACTGAGGAAGCCTGGATCGATACTCCCCTCTGTACGACCTGTAATGAATGTACCGACCTGAACAACAAGATGTTCAAATACAATGACGACAAGCTGGCCTACATCGCTGATGTGACAGCGGGTCCGTTTGCACATTTGGTCCAGGCGGCCGAAGGTTGTCCCGTTGGGATCATCCATCCTGGCGCACCCCTGGATCCGTCTGAACCAGGACTGGAAGCACTGATCGAACGAGCGAAACCCTTTCAGGGATAACCCGCAATACGGAACTATGAGCCTTCACTTACAACCCCTTCGATCATGATGCAGGAATTCCTGGTCGGATTGAGTATTCTGGTAGGGCTGGGGCTGTTCTTTGCTGTGATCCTGGCGGTGGCTTCTATCAAGCTCAAGGTCTTTGAGGATCCGCGTATCGATCAGGTGGAAGACATGTTGCCGCATGCCAACTGCGGTGCCTGTGGTCAGCCGGGATGCCGGGCGTTTGCCGAATTGGTGATCGCGGGCGAGGCCAGTCCGGGAAAATGCACGGTATCCTCACCGGATGCGATTGAAAAAATTGCCGGATTCCTGGGCATCGACGCCGGCACAGAAGAACGCCTGGTGGCCCGATTGAGGTGCGCCGGGGGAAAGGCGGAGGCCCATCATCTGGCGGAATACCATGGTACACTGAAGACCTGCCGTGGAGAAGCCGTGGTGAACGGTGGTCCCAAAGCCTGTACCTGGGGTTGTCTGGGGTTGGGCGATTGTATGGACATCTGCGATTTTGACGCCATCCACATGAATGAGGACGGCCTGCCCGTGGTGATCCCGGACCTCTGTGTCGCGTGCGGCGATTGTGTGGAGATCTGCCCCAAAGGCTTGTTTGAATTATTGCCGGCCAGTCAGCATCTCTATGTGCAGTGTAAATCTGAATTGGAAGGCGACCTGGCCCTGAATCGCTGCAGTGTCGCCTGCACCGCGTGTGGCAAATGTGTGGCGGATGCCCATCCGGGAGTTCTGGAGATCCAGAATGGCGTCGCACGAGTGTTGACCGACCAACGACAGATGGAAACCCGGGAAGCGATCAAACGATGCCCGACCAATGCGATTGTCTGGATCGAATCCGGGCAGTTCAAGGAATCAACAGGGTCCCATCGCCCTCTGGGCCAGATGGAACCATTCACATTTGAAGAGGATCTGGAAAATCGGTATTGGCAATGAGGGTAAATCAGTCATATCTGCAAAACGGCCTGTATCATACAGGCATGCCGGAATACCTTCTGAAGGTGGAGACCGCTTTATGTGATGGGCTATTCGTGCAGGGTTCGTACCCCCGAACAGAAGCGTTTAACCTGTTCGGTCGGCGTGTTGAGATGTGCTCCTCTTCAGAGTCAGGTCGCTTGGTCGGCTGGGCGGGATCGGGATGGCGGGTTGCCGGCTTTCTGTCAGACCCTCGGATGCTCTCCTTGGAGAACCGCCGACAGATCGTTCAACAGCAGTTGCCCGTTGTCCTTCATGTGCCTTGCTTTGCCGCAGGATTTGAGGACTGGATCATCCTCCAGGCGATAGACGCCCTGGATGCCGTGCGGCTGACCATCCTCGCACACAGGGTGGCGGAACGCGCCCTCCTCCCCGTGGTGGTGATCACAGATCCTGGATTTGTGCTGGAGGAGAACCTTCCGGATCTGCGCCCTTTCGCCACATTCCTTGGTGCTTCGGAGTCGCTGATAAAGACGCCCACACCAGCCCAGGAGATCGTCTTTGGACCTCGCCGTCGGTGCATTCCCAACCAGTTCTCTTTCGACCAGCCGGTCGTCCGGGGTGCAGCTGCATCTCTGTTGGATGCCCAACGCTCGACGCTGGCCCGTCGGCGATTTGTCGGGGATCATATCTTGCCACTTCTGGGTGAAGCCGAAGCTGCATTGCAATCGATTTTGCCCGGGCATCATGGAGCCATTGTCACTCAGGGAAGCGACAAGTCGGATCACCTCCTTCTGGTGTTCGGTTCGGGAGCAAGACAGGCGTTGAATATGCCGACCAACAAAAGCCTGTTCAGAGGCACTTCCATGCAATACGCTGCGATGCGTATCCTCCATCCATGGCCATCGGAGGAATTGAGCAACCTCACAAAAAAGAAAAAATCCTGGACCAGTCTGCTCCCTCTGGATGCGAGGAATGCAGCATGGAGGAGCCTTTCAGATCGACTCCTGGCTGGCAGCTCCATGCCGCCATCAATAGGCTATTATCGGCCGGAGTTGACCCCAGAAGGGATCTATGCCGTGACGGAAAATATGACACCAGGGCATGCTCAGATGGCCCGATTTTTCCTGGACATGACCCTGCATCCTGCCCGTTCGGGTTCAGCCCAACAGGAGGTCATGATACATGCCCTGGAACGGGCCTATCCTGATCTGGATACAGAAAGTCTGCTGGTGGGTGAAGAGTCAACCCCTGCCCAGGTTGATCCAGGGCATTTTCACCAGCTGCCGGAAATTGTCCGGGAGCAGGAAGACCACGGCCCGCCGTATAGCCGACTGGCGCGTTTTTACCAGGATGCCATTGTCGGACAGACAGACCAGACAAACACCATACTCCATACTGATCCATTCCGAATACAGGGAGTGATGCCTCCGTTGGCAGACCTTTTACGAGTCAAGCCAAAAGAGTCATCCCCGATCGCTGTACTGGAACCAGTGAGTTGCACCGGTTGCGGACAATGCCTGGTCCAATGTCCGTTTGCAGCCATGCCTTCTCTGGCGATCCGGATGGAAGACCTGCTTCGTGCGGGCATGGCCCACCTGTCCCGGAACGGGCAAGCGCTGTCAGCCATGACGCCTGTGGTGAAAAACCTGGCCATCTTCTGGTCAGCCCGATGTACCGCAGATGCCTTTACGGGTCAAGTAATGGGGGAAGTTCGACCCGCCCTGAAGGACCTGCTGACACAAATGAAGGCAGATCCCGAAAAGAGGCAAAAGATCCAGACTGAATTTGACATCCTGCATGCGACCCTCGATCAGATGCCTTGGGCAAAAACCAGGCTCTACTTCGATGGACCGGAAGCCCAGCAAGCGGGTAGGGGAGAGCTCTTCTCCATCGCCATTGACCCGCACGCCTGTACCGGATGTGGCATTTGTGTAGATGCCTGCCCGGAAGATGCCTTGTCTATGGGACAAGGAGAATCTTTCATAGCGTCTGCACTTTCAGCCTATCAATTATGGGAACAATTGCCCGATACATCGGCTGCGACCATCGCACGTATGCACGCAGATCCGGAAGCGGCGCCTCTGTCGGGTATCATGTTGAGCAGACATTATTATCAAAGTATTATCGGAGGCGAGTCCAAACCAGAATTGTGGGGCACGCGCATGATCCTTCATGCGGCAGGTGCAGTAGCGGAATCCGTGATGCAGCCCCGTTGGCACCAGTGGCTGACCGAGCTGGCAACATTGCGAACGGAGATGGATGAACAAGTACGACACCACTTGCAACAAGCCATGCCAGGCACGCTGGATCCCCGGCTGGAGCAGTTGCTCGACAAAGCCGGTCACAAACAGGTGTCGCTCAACGATCTTTTGACGCAATTGACCAGCGAAGAGACAGTCCATCAGCGCATCGACACAGGAAAACTGAGACGTTGGATCCACCTCGGTCGTGAACTGGCTCAATTGGAGCAAGCTCTGAAGACGGGAACAACAGGAGCCGGCCGGGCACGCTACGGGGTATTCCTGGGTGGTCGTCTGGCCGACGACCTGGTCCAGTATCCCCATCATCCCTTCCAGGTACCGGTCTGGATTGAGCCCGAGGTGAATGTCGAACAGATCCAGGCCATCCTGGATGCACAACAACGGAATATCCTCGATCAAGTCCGCTTGCTTCGCCGGGCTGGCCAGGAGGCCAAAGGGCAATATCGCCCCGAGATCCAGGATGAAGGGATCGCCGCAATGACCTGGGCGGACCTGTCCGCCAAAGAAAAAGAACTTCTGCCCCCGTTGGTCATCGTTCTGGATGCGCGCGACCTGCAGGCCTTGCCGACAAAAGACCTGATCGCACTCTTGTCAGAAGACGCACCGGTGAAGATCCTGTCCATTCAGCGGCATATTCCCGGACCAGCTGAAACCTATGAACGGCAGGGGTGGGTGTTACCCATTATCACCAGTCGGGTAAGTCCCGTGTTTCAAACAGCCCCTTCCAGAGGTGCACACTTCAGTTCCAGCCTCCAGCAGATATTTCATGCCCCGGGTCCGGCACTGATCCATGCCCTGGGATACAGTGAAGCTTCCCAGCAGAATAGGACCTGGTTGGATCGGATGGATGAACTGGTGGTTGCCGGACTCTTCCCCCTCCTGTCCTGGGTGCCCCGAGGAGCTGCGGATTACCTGTCTCAAGATCTGGAGATCACCAGTATCCCGGATCTGGCGGTACCGGTAGATAGCCTGGTGCCCGAATGGGTCCAACAAGAATGGGAGGCTCATGGACAAGGCCATACCCACTGGAAAGACCTTCTGTCGACAGAGTGGCGTACCTGGCTGGAGTGGTCCGGCAGACAACATGCCGGCGAAACGGATAACGTTAAAGAAACCCGGAAGGGGTTGGAGGAAGGCTTTGCAGCTGAACGCCAGCGACTTCAGCAGGAACATCAGGCGGCTTTGCAGGATTTGCGGCAGGGATTGCAGGAGGAGGTGCGTGTGCAACTGGCCGACCGATTGTATCAGCTGGCCCAGTCCCAGCGTGGAAAGCGGATCGAAGAGGTGGATAAAATGGATCGGACATCATGAGTGGATCCAATCTCCCGACCTCTGATATCGGAGCCCTACTGACCTTTCCACATGGTGTTCACCCCAGGGAGTACAAAGAGTTGTCATGTGCCGGCCCGATCGAACGTATGCCATTTGTGGATACCTATACCTTGCCGCTAGGACAACATATAGGTGCCCCATCTCGCCCAATTGTCCAGGTCGGGCAACAGGTGCAACGAGGTGAATTGATAGCAGAACCGGTCGGCTTTGTGTCGGTCGGCCTCCACTCGCCTGTGGATGGCACCGTGACCGCCATCGAACTAGTGGATCATCTCAATGGTCAACTGGTGCAGGGTATACGAATTCAGACCGATCGATTTTCGCCCCAACAATTTCAACAAAAACCTCCCGCCGATCTGGACCAGATGGATCACGATCAATTCATCAAAGGAATCCAGACAGCGGGTATTGTCGGCATGGGTGGTGCGGCTTTTCCAGCACATGTCAAATTTTCCCTCAAGCCAGAACAACACGTGCGCGTCCTCATGCTCAACGGGTGTGAATGTGAGCCATTTTTGACCTGTGATCATCGGGTGATGGTCGAATATGCCGGGGAGCTGCTGGATGGCACCATGATCCTGGCTAAATATCTCCAGCCCGATCGCATTGTGATCGCCATCGAGGCGAACAAAGCGGATGCGATATTAGTCCTTCGGGAGGAGATCGCTCGCCAGGGATATCCCATAGAAGTAACCCCCCTGGAGGTCAAATATCCACAAGGCGCCGAAAAGATGATGATCTCCGCGATTTTAGGGGAAGAGGTGCCTACAGGTAAATTGCCCATAGATGTCGGGGCAATGGTGTCCAACGTGGGGACGGCGGTGGCCATTTCAGAATATTTCCGAACAGGAAAACCGCTAATGGAACGGGTCCTAACGGTTAGTGGAACGGCGGTCGGTCGGCCTTCAAATGTACTGGTCCCGATCGGCACACCGATGCAGGAAGTGGTCGACTTCTGTGGTGGGTTGACCCACCCGGAGCCACGTATCCTCCTGGGAGGTCCGATGATGGGCATGGTCCAGAAAAACCTGGATGTCCCGGTAGTCAAAGGCACCTCTGGCATCCTGGCCCTGACCGATCAGGAAGTGGTGGATCCGCAAACCTATTCCTGTATTCGTTGCGGCCGTTGCGTAGATGCCTGTCCCATCTTTCTCAACCCGGCTCGCCTGGGACTTTTGGCCCGAAAAGGGCTGTGGGCCGAAATGGAGGAAAACCATGTGATGGACTGCTTTGAATGCGGGTCCTGTTCCTTCATCTGCCCCTCCGCTATTCCGCTGGTCCAGAGCTTCAGAGTGGCAAAAGGACTCTTGCGTGAAGAAAAACAACGTGCGAAAAGTGCGACTTGATCAAGTGATGAACCACCGATGAAAACGATCATATCCAGCTCTCCCTTTTTACGCTCTGATCTGAGTACACCCCGGATCATGTGGGAGGTGGTGATCACCCTTTTGCCGGTGGTGGGTGTAGCGACCTGGTATTTCGGGATCAGCGCCCTGTTGATGACCCTGGTCTGCGTGGTGTCTTCTCTATGGGCGGACATCTTGTTTATGCCGAGCCAACCGAACCGACGGTGGTGGGGAGACGGTAGCGCTATCATCACCGGTATCCTGCTGGCCATGTGCCTGCCGCCGGGTTTCCCCTTCTGGATGGCCTTTCTCGGAGGATTTGTGGCCATTGGCATGGGAAAAGCCATGTGGGGAGGTTTGGGCCAAAATGTATTCAACCCGGCCTTATTGGGCCGGGCATTTTTGCAGGCGGCCTTTCCCGGAGCCATCACCACCTGGTCGGCACCTGGCGGAGGACTGTTCAGCCTGCAAGGCAACAACCTCGCTCTGCCCTTCCTGAAAGGGGAGGTGGTCGATGCGACGACAGGAGCGACACCATTGTCGGCGATGAAATTCACGCATGAAGTTGCCTCCTGGCAGGACCTGTTATGGGGGAATGTATCTGGCTCCCTGGGGGAGACCAGTGGTCTGCTCCTCCTGTTCCTCGGCGGTTATCTGATCTGGCGCGGATTGATCAACTGGCGGATCCCGATCGGGATGATCCTGACGGTGGCGGTATTCTCTGGCATTCTGTTCCTCATCGACGGGCACCAATATGCACCACCCCAATTCATGGTGCTGGCCGGAGGGTTGCTTCTGGGAGCGGTGTATATGGCCACGGATCTGGTATCCTCCCCATTGACCACAAAAGGGATCTGGACCTATGCCATCGGGATCGGCATCCTCGTCGTGATGATCCGGGTGTGGGGTGGATTGCCCGAAGGGGTAATGTATGCCATCCTCCTGATGAATGCGGTCACCCCCCTGTTGAACCGGGCATTCCCGACACGGGTCTATGGTCATGCAAAGGCCGGGGCCTAAAAACAGACACCATGACAGAGCAACCACATCTACCACCTGCCCCTCCGGTCTCTCCGGAATTGCCCTCCGAACCTGGTCCGGGCCGGTTGATTGCGACCCTGGGGTTGGCCGGTTTCTTCTCCGGGCTTTTGCTGGTCACCGGCTTTGTACTCACTCGTCCGATCATCGAAGAGAACAAGGCGGAAGCCTTGAAGGCTGCGGTCTATAAAGTCCTGGAAGACTGTAAGTCCTTTGAACAGTTGACCTGGGATGGTCAGAATTTGGGTTCAGGACCGACAACGAAAGAAAATGCGGCACCAGTGTACATCGGCTTTGGAGAAGGACACCGTGTCCTGGGATTTGCCATTACCAGTGAAGAACCCGGATTCCAGGATATCATCAAAGCCATTTATGGTTATGATCCGCAGTTGGATCAGATCATCGGGATGGAAATTCTGGAGAGCAAGGAAACGCCCGGTTTGGGGGATAAGATCTTCAAGGATGTCAATTTCAGATCCAATTTTGATGCCCTGGCTGTACAGCCGGAGATCATCTCTGTTAAACATGGGCAGAAATCCAATCCCCATGAAGTAGAAGCGATCACCGGAGCGACCATTTCGTCAAAGGCGGTGACACGCCTGTTGCAAAAGGGAATGGCCGAATGGCGGGAGCCCATCCAGCGATTTGCCCAGGACATGGAGCAGAAGGGGGCTTCCGAACCAAATGAACAAAACTGAGGCCATGGGAAAAGACCAACATACCGATTGGGATGTCCTCATCAAGGGACTGTGGCGGGAAAACCCCGTTTTTGTGGCTGTCCTGGGAATGTGCCCGACTCTGGCTGTGACCAACACAGCGATCAACAGTCTGGCCATGGCGTCGGCCACCTTCTTCGTGTTGGTATTCTCCAGTCTGTTCGTTTCCCTGCTGCGAAAAGTGATCGCCAAGCAGGTCCGGATCACCACTTACATTGTCATCATTGCCACCTTTGTTTCGTTGGTGGATATGTTGTTGGCGGCACTGGTGCCGGATATCCATAAAGAGCTGGGGGCTTTCATCGCTCTGATCGTGGTGAATTGTCTGATCCTGGGACGGCAGGAATCCTTTGCCGCAAAGAACAAGGTGGGAGCTGCATTGATGGATGCCATCGGCATGGGCCTGGGCTTCACCATCGCGCTCTTGATGATCGGCATTGTACGTGAACTGCTGGGGAATGGATCCCTGTTTGACATTCCCATTTTTGGCACCTCCTTCGAACCCTGGATCATTATGATATTGCCGCCGGGAGGCTTCTTTACCCTTGGCTTTTTATTGTTGTTGTTCAATGCGGTGGCCCTGCGTCGGGCCAAAGCAAATGCCATCACCAGCTAATCGAGAATCATGGCACAGGAACTTCTCTGGATCTTCATATCAGCTTTGCTGATCAATAATTTTACCCTCACCTATTTTCTGGGGATCTGCCCCTTCCTGGGGGTTTCCAATAAAGTGGATACGGCCTTGCGATTGGGGTTGGCCAATATCTTCGTGATGATCATTACGGCAGTTGCGGCCTGGGCGTTGAATACCTATGTCCTGATCTATGCCCCTTATCTTCGACTGATCAGTTTTATCATTGTCATCGCCAGCACGGTCCAGTTCGTGGAGATGGCCATCAAAAAGTGGAGTCCAGAGCTCTTCCGTGCCCTGGGGATCTTCCTCCCGCTGATCACGACGAACTGTGCCATCCTCGGACTGGCCCTCTTTGCAACCAACAAGGGATATGGTCTCCTGGAGGGGATCGTCTACGCCCTCGGTGCAGGTGGTGGGGTGACCCTGGCCCTGATCCTGATGGCGGGCATCCGGGAAGAGACCCGTGTCCTGGATATCCCCGATGCGGTGAAAGGCACGGCGTTGAGCCTGATCGTGGCCGGGATCCTCTCGATGGCGTTTATGGGATTTGCGGGTATGTTCAGTGCCGCTTAAACAAGAAGACATGTCAGAGTTCATGCAATATATCATTCCCGTTCTTGCCCTGACAGCCGTTTGCGCCGGGTGGATCGGTGTACAGATGTTGGCCAGGCGGATAGGCACCAAGCACCATCTGGCGGAACGTAAGGGTGATTCCTGTGGTGGCTGTGGTTGTCAGGGACAATGTGAGATGCCGGAGAAACCTTAATTCGTACGAGACGCGTAGATGCCTTCGGGGTATATTCCTGTGTTCCTGTGTTCCTGATTCCTGATTCCTGGTTTATCTCCGGGTTTGGCGGGCGGTTTCAGACGGTTGGCATTACTCCCCGGGTTATTTTGTCACCCTGTTTGCGGTTTCGGCAAACATGTCGCCAAAACAGATTTCTCTCAACCTATAAACCCCGGGTTAAAACCCAGGGAAATTGACATTGATCACTTCCATCCAGCTCATTTTTTGGGCCCCTTTACCTTTTACCCATTACCCTTTACCGGCCGATAGGGATACGCCCCTACATTTTACCATACCTGGCGAATGGCGAATGGCGAAAAGCGAATGGCTGTCCGCCGTTTATTCGTTTATGGGTTTATTCGTTCATGGACGGATTAAAGTAGAATATGTGTTTTATACTGAGAGCACGAATGTATTTAAGCATTCAGGCCCCTTTACCTTTTACCCATTACCCATTACCCGCCGATCAGGATACGCCTTTTCACTTAAGCGTGCCTGGCGAATGGCGAATGGCGAAAAGCGAATGGCTGTCCGCCGTTTATTCGTTTATGGGTTTATTCGTTCATGGACGGATTAAAGTAGAATATGTGTTTTATACTGAGAGCACGAATGTATTTAAGCATTCAGGCCTCTTTACCTTTTACCCATTACCCATTACCCGCTTATCAGGATACGCCTCTCCACCAAAACGTGCCTGGCGAATGGCGAAAAGCGAATGGCGAATGGCCCCGAGGCCTCGGGGCGAATGGCCGAACACCGACGTGATGACTTTTCCACCAGGTGGACGGGTAAACCGGGGTTTCAATTGCGGCTTTCCTGTCTGAAATGATTATCCATTCGAGAACCATTCAGTTGTCGGTGAGACACCGACGATAGAGTGCGATTCGTGTAAATACAGTCAAAGAGAGTTCATCACGGGATGCCGGTGAGACACCGGCACGAGCGGCCAGAGGGGGTATGCGGGGAGCTGTTATAATATGAATATTCCTTGGAGTTCAGGCCCCTTTACCTTTTACCCCAAATCAGTATGATCAAAGTAAGGAATGCCGAATTGGTATAAAAAGATGGTGGATATGACATGTCCTCTTTACAGCATGCACCAGTTTTCTTGGAGTCCTTGCTTGACGATCAGCATTCCGGATTCTTGAATGGTTTTAGTGAAAGGAAATGGACCCAACTAAAGGGAGTTGGAATCGACCGCGACGGCAGAAGTGGTTCCCTCGTCCTGATAAATGAATACTTAAGTTTGCCTCCGGAATTTCTTGTGCAGAATCATGATGCCGAATGCAGAAAGTACCGAGTGCCTAAAGTTAGTTGATTCGGTGCAGCTCATCCCTATAGAAATGGAATGTATCCCTCGACGTGCTTCTGATGTTTATAGAAGCTCCAAACCTCAAAGGGGATGGAGGATAGGGGTTAAATTTACTACGATTGCAGGAATAGTTTCCAAAACACCAGCTGAAGATTTTTTATATTTGAATAATTCATTAACTTAGGGTTCATTGTGTT
The DNA here is from genome assembly GCA_021738725.1 of Saprospiraceae bacterium. GTDB lineage: Bacteria > Bacteroidota > Bacteroidia > Chitinophagales > Saprospiraceae > JAGNXB01. The sequence continues at coordinate 16,618 of JAIPBE010000028.1, forward strand.
TTAAGAACTGATCCAGTGCCTTGTGCCGATAAGTTGATCAGTAAGTATACTTTTGCGCCCATATCGAAAAAGCAGACCGCCAGTTGAAGATGAATCGATCTGTCCCATTCGTATGAACGTGTATTCCACCTCAAGTGATCTTGGGCGGATGTAGAGAATGTATCTATATGGAGGAGGAATGATGGCTAAGGCGATCTGCGCTTGATGCAATTGGCAGAATTGCATATTTGGATTTATGTGCCTTCGGGCTCTCACATATGTGGATTAGACATTTGATCTCAATTACCCCTTAAAGCATATACGAGCATGAATCCAGATCGATTTTACCAAACTCAAATCAGAATCTTTGCCATCATCAGTATGGCATCCCTGCTTTTTTTGGCATGTAATCCAAAAGAGTCAGATCGAAGTGACAGGAAAAGAGGGATGAACGATGAGCTCCTTGGCAATCCAGTGGTCAAAGTAAAGCATTCTGATGAAAAAGGGATCGAGTTTTATATCATCACTCCCCAAATGAAGTTGATAGATGTAACGTCGACTTTCGGTGTTTTTCAACGCATCAATCCCTTGCATATTCATCAAAATCTGCTTTTGGATGGGGATGAGTATTTTTCTCAACCTGAGATACCTGTAGTTACGGTCCATCTGGCATTGCCTTTTGATGCAAAACCAGGAAAGGTGGATATCAGGGGACTGGGAGATGAAAGGTGGCAAAAAGGTGTGAGGCTGTATCCCGTTCAGAAGGAACAATACACATCTTCCGAGGAACCTGTAGAATTTCCTTTTGAATTTGATGAAAAGCTGTATTTATCAGGAGAACGGAATGTAAATAATGTCCTGAATTATCGCAAGGTCGGTGGCCAGAATGAAAATATCTATAAACTGAGTATCCCTGCGATGTCGTATAGCCCGGCCAATCAGGTATTAAGCCGATTCGATACGCTGTTAGTGTCCATTCAATTTGGCATGGATAATCCCTGCTTTAAAAAGAAGTTTCCGGCAAAAGCGGGTGAGTTTACGGCAGACCTGGTAACGCTGCATTATCGACAGATGACCAGCTCACTGGTAGCTAGCATTATCAATCCGGATGTTTTGAAAAATCCCTGTGAGTGGGTTTTCAAACCTTTGGTATTGGGTTGTGAGCTACTCATAATTACCGATCCGGATTTTCAGGATGCGGCGAGTGATTTGAGAGCCCATAAAAATGCCAGAGGAATCAGCACTCATGTTGTTAATACACAAAAGATATCGGATGATTTTGGTGATGGAAGTGGGAATGTCACTGACGTGGAGGTCAAAGCGTGGATTGATGACTTCTACTCAAGAGCCTGGAATAAGCCCAAATGGTTGCTTATTTTAGGCGACGCCGAACATATCCCCCCGCATTATACAACCACCGTTTCAAATAATGCACATTGCGCGGGAGATCAGTTTTATGGTCAGTTGAGTAACATTGATATGGAGATACCCTGGTTTGGCATCGGTCGATTCCCGGTAGATGATCTGGTCACTGCTCAAAGTATAGTGAATCGGGTAAAAGCGTATGAGACAAACAGGCCTGGATATTTTAATGGATTTCATCAAGACCTGACATTTGCAGCACAATTTCAGGACGATGAACCTGATAGCACTGCAAACAGATGGTTCGCTGAGACTTCTGAAGATATTCGCAACTATTTACTCACGCAACATATGGACGTTGAGCGTATTTACAGAATAAAAGATACAACTATTGTCCCCACTTATTGGAAGGATGGGACCGAGATTCCAGCGGACCTTCAAAAGCCAACCTTCGCCTGGGATGGCAGTACTTCTGACATAACAGAAGCAATTACGAGAGGGACCATTATCTTATATCATCGTGATCACGGTAGTAGAAGCGGATGGGGTACGCCTTCCTTTAAATCTGGTGATCTAGGCAGTTTTACGATTAGTAATAATGAATATCCACTCGTTTTTAGTATTAACTGTGCAAGTGGTGTATATGATAATGAAACAGTAAACTTGCCAGCGAATCTGGGGACTGAATCCGGAATGTCCGTAAATGTCGGCTCTTCATATTGGGCAGAGAAATTTTTAAGACAAGAGCACGGCGCAATTGGGATTATTGGAGATACACGTAATAGTAGTACTGCTCGTAATAATGAAATGGCAAAAGGGCTCTTTGATGCCATGTGGCCGGACTATCAAAGTTACGGAGGTGCTACGCCAATCAGAACGTTGGGCGATGTACTCAATCACGCAAAAGGATATGTGGATGCCGGTGGTGCGGGTGATGCTGCTGTTTTTAAGGAAAACACGATTTACAATCTCTTGGGAGATCCGAGTTTGTCTGTGAACCCCCACAGGATTTGGAAGCCAATTATTTTTACGCTGATCCCGGAGTTTTCAAAGAAGCTCATCAGGGTAGAATACAAATTGGAGATCCCTGAGTGTCCCAAATGTCCGCCGGTACCAGATTTTTTGAGGGAACCTCCATATCCTATCGTTGTGCTTCAAGATCCCAGATCAGGGGAGATCATTTCCAGGACGATGGGAAATCAAAAAGGAATCGTTGAAATTCCATTTAATGATTATAGAGGGACGGCTCTCGTCAATATCAGTGGTGAAGGGGTTGAATTTCAATCAAAAAGGATTGATCTACGATAATTCTGATGCTGATTTATTTTATTTCTTAGCGGGAATCTGAAGTTCTTCTTTATGAAATAAAATAGTTTTGGTGTCCTCGTGGACTCCCCGAATAACAAATTGCATTTGGTAAACGCAATAGCAATCGCACACATCACCTGTATTGGTATAATCCAAGGTGAGGGTGCGATTGCTCAATTCTAGTTGACCTTCAAATTTGGAGCAACAGTCTGATACGACACTTACATTGAAGGTGGCAGTGTCTCCTGATTGGACAAATTCCAGGATATGGTTTTTGTAAGCGTCATCATTTTCTTCATCATGACATTCAGAATAACTAAACCCAATAAGTTCAGGTGGAGGCTTTGCCTGCACGCACCCTTCGTTCACCCCAAGTATGTGAATAAATGCCCAAATGAGATAAGTTGGAAGTCTGGTTGAGAAAGAAGCTGATTCAATAATTGATTTCATAACTTGTATTCTGGTAAAGGGTCTTCCTGGTTAAATCCCCAAAAAGTGAAAAATTTTGGGGTATTCAAAGAACCACAAGTGCCATTTATAGTTTTAAAGGTTGTTTGTCTGGTTAGCTTAGATAGAGGATAGGAAGGTACGATTATGATCACTTTAGTATTCACTTTGAGTGGATATACATGTATTTTCATCCTGCAGAGAATCTACCTTAGTAGTTGGTGTTTAATAATTCATCTATCATGGATGTTGGCCCCTTTACCTTTTACCCATTACTCATTGCCGGCCGATCAGAATACGGATCTCCACCAAAACATACCGTGCGAAAAGCCCCGAGGCCTCGGGGTGATATCCTCCCTCCTCCGCTGAAGCTTCGGTGGGCAGCCACCCCCAACCCCTCTCCGCTCGCGGAGAGAGGAGCACCTCCGTTCAGTAATTCGTTTGAATTCATCCCATTACCCATTACCGGCCGATCGTGATACGCCCCTCCAATTTACCAAACCTGGCGAATTGCGTAAAGCGAAAAGCGAATGGCGAAGACCCTCGACTAGCACGTGCTACTCTCTACCCTCCACAATCCACTCCCTACCTTTCATCCTCTACACCCTCCGTCCGTTTTCGTAACATTGTGATCTAATCGAAAACCCTATGCATAGTTTGATGATGTGGATGTCCATTCCGGACTTTTCATCCCCTGAGATCTGGATTTCCCTGCTTACCCTTACCTTCCTGGAAGTGGTACTGGGGATCGACAACATCATTTTTATCTCCATTGTCGCTGGCAAACTACCGGAGAATGAACAGGCCAGAGCCCGGAATATGGGGTTGGGCCTGGCGTTAATCTTTCGCATCCTCCTGTTGTTGGGGATCACCTGGATCATTTCTCTGACCAATCCTCTGTTCACCATTCCCTCCTTCTATGAAGGGATGGATGCCATCGATATAAGCGTGAAAGATCTGATCCTCTTGCTGGGGGGCTTATTTCTGATGGCTAAAAGCACGTCTGAGATCCACCACAAACTGGAAGGAGAGGGAACAGAAGAGAAAAAGATAAAGGTCAAGACCACCCTTAGCGCGATCCTCGTGCAGATCGTGCTGGTAGACCTGGTATTTTCCTTCGACTCCATTCTCACAGCCATCGGCCTGGTCAAAGAGGTCGTGATCATGATCATCGCCGTGACCATCTCCATCCTGATTATGATGGCCTATGCCGGACCGGTCAGCCGATTTATCAACAAGCACCCGACCTTGCAGATGCTGGCTCTGTCCTTTCTCATCCTGATCGGGGTGATGCTGGTCATGGAAGGTTTCCATCAACACGTCAGCAAGGGCTATATCTATTTCGCCATTGCCTTCTCCCTGATCGTCGAAACCCTGAACATGCGCCTTCGAAAACGCCAGTCTCCGGTGCAACTCCACGGCATTCAGGAAGAAGCGGCTCAATCTGAACACGAAACCCCTGAAAAATGAACCTATTTCTCGAAAAGTATAATGACCTCGCGCTCCTGTTTCTTCGACTGGTATTTGGTCTGGAGATGCTCGTCCAGCATGGATGGGGTAAAGGGGTCAAACTGTTCACCGGAGACCCATCCTCCTTTCCTGATCCACTGGGTGTAGGATCGGAGGCCTCCCTGGCGCTGACTGTGTTGGCGGAAGGGCTTTGTGCATTCCTGGTGACAATCGGACTCTTCACGCGTTGGGCTACGCTGCTCCTGATCATCACTATGGGTGTTGCGTTTCTGATCGTTCACATGGGTGATCCGTGGGCTGATCGCGAAATGGCATTGCTCTACCTCGCCGCCTTTGTGGCAATTGGGGTGTTCGGTCCAGGTCGATATTCCATCGATGATCAATGGCGGAACAGATCATGAAAAGAAGAAGCTTCTATCTCGCCATTCTGCTTGTCCTGGGCATCGTCCTGGTCGGATGCAAGAGAAGTGAAACGACCTCGCCGGCGGAGACCTATTTGAAGATCAAAGGAGAAACCATGGGGACCTATTACCAGGTGACCTACCAGGATGCTCTCCAAAGGGATCTAAAGGCCGGTATCGACTCTCTTCTGATCGCATTGAATCAGGAGGTATCCACCTATATCGAGACCTCTGTGATCTCCCGATTCAATCAATCCACCTCCGGACTGGAAGTCGACGATGCCGACCGCCATTTTGTGATCAATCTTCTTAAGAGCAGGGAAATCTATCGGTTGTCCGGCGGAGCATTTGATCCCACCGTCATGCCATTGGTCAACTACTGGGGGTTCGGCTATTCTGAAAAGCATCAAATCGAAACGGTGGACAGTCAGGAGGTGGCTCACCTGCAATCCCTGGTCGATCTGTCGGCCATCACCGGCGTGGACACCCTGGGTCCGGGATTTCTGGCCAAACCCCGACCGGACATCCAATTGGATTTCTCCGCCCTGGCCAAAGGATATGGCGTCGATCTGGTGGGCCTCTACCTGCGCAGTCTGGGAGTCACCAACTTTCTGGTGGATATCGGCGGCGAAGCCCTGGCCTCAGGGGTCAGCCCCCGGGGAACAGCCTGGCGGATCGGCATTAATGTTCCGGCAGAAGAGGCAGCATTGAATGCCCTGTATACCAGCCTCGACGTATCCGACAAAGCATTGGCCACTTCCGGCAATTACCGCAACCTCTATGAAGTAGACGGGGTGAAGTACAGCCACACCATCAATCCAAAGACCGGATATCCGGAACGGAGACGTCTGTTGAGCGCATCGATCATGGCCGCAGATTGTATGACAGCAGATGCATTGGCGACCACATGCATGGTGCTTGGGCTCGACAAAGCAAAGGAACTGATCGGAAGTTTGTCCGGGGTGGATGCCTATCTTATCTTTAGCGCGGAAGATGGCCGGATGACCGATTGGGCATCACCGGGCATGTCTTCCTATTCACCTACCCGTTGACGGGTGGCCGTCGGCCACAAATATGATCTGTATGCTCCCTATTCTGAAGAAGGACCTCGTATTTTTTGACCTGGAAGCCACGGGTCTGCATGTGATCCGCGACCGGATCGTCCAGATCGCCCTCATCAAATATTTCGCGGATGGCCGTGCGCCGGAAGAACGATGTATGCTGGTCAACCCGGGCATCCCCATCTCGGAAGAGGCCATGCAAGTGCATGGGATCACCCCGGAAGATGTGCGCAACAAGCCGACCTTCGATCAGATCGCCAAAGAAATCTTTGATTTCATCGGAGATGCAGACCTGGCCGGCTACAACTCCAACCGGTTTGACATCCCCTTTCTGATGGAAGAGTTTGATCGGGCAGGTCTTGATTTTCGGATCGACCACCGCCGATTGATCGATGTCCAGCGGATCTTCTATAAGATGGAGCCCCGGACCCTGAAAGCCGCTGTTAAATTCTATTGCAACCGGGAGTTTGAAGATGCCCACGACGCCCTGGAAGACGTGCGCGCTACCATCGATGTGCTCAGTGGGCAGATCGATATGTACCAAGGCGTGGACCTCAAGGATGGAGATGGAGAGGTGATCCCTGAGCCTATCCGCCCGGATGTGCAGCAGTTGCATGACTTTACCAATGACGCCCGGGTCCTGGATGCCACCCAGCGGTTGCGTTTCGATGAAAAGGGTCAGGTCGTGTTCAACTTCGGAAAATATACCGGACAGACTGTTAAGGAAGTGATCACCCGGGATCCCAATTACTATCAATGGATGATGACCAAGGATTTCTCGGTCCAGGTCAAGCGTATCCTTTACGATATACATGAGGGTCATGAGCCAAAGCAAACCACATAGGGTTTTCTTCCTGATCCTCGGTCTGGCCATCCTGTCCTGCAGCAAACCCGTCGATGGATGTCTGGACATACGGGCGACGAACTACAATGTTTCCGCGGATAACGATTGCTGTTGTACCTACCCGGTATTGAAACTCCTCATTTCGCATGTCGCAGACACACTTTTTCAATCACCGGATTCGATCTATACCAATCTTGCTGGCCAACCATATCGAATGACGGGAGCCCGGTTCTTTCTCTCCGATTTCATTTTCTATGTACGTGATGTTGGGCCGGTAGAAGTGACAGACAGTCTGGTTCTGGTTCAGGATGATGGATCTTCCATCCGGGTAAAAGATGACGTGGTGCAGATCCAGCGCAGCCTGACAACCTATACCGTCGGCAATGTGATCACCTCCGGATGGATCGACTCCTTCTCCTTCCAGATCGGGTTATTACCGGCGCTAGCCGCCGTCGTGCCGGCAGATGTCCCGGACGCACACCCGCTCCACACCCCCTTGTCCGGACTCTACACAGAAGGAATTGGTTTTCAAAGCCTGACCACTGATCTGATATCCCTGTCCACCGGGCCGGATACCCTGCAGTGGTCTACCTCTCTGACCAGGCGCATTACGCTGTCATCTTCTGTGCTGGCCAAAACGGGATATAACATAGAGGTTCCCATGACCGTTGATTATCTGGATTGGATCAAAGACGAGGACCTTTCTATGCCCCAGGTGATTGATGTCACTGCATGGCTGGATCGTATCGCTTTATCTTTCCGCTATGGAAACCTTTAGGGCTTTTCCAGCATTCATAGAATAGACAAAAAATCACCATCCATGAAAAATCTCTGGGTCCTTTGGGGGGCAATGACCATCCTCATGTTTGCAGGTTGTGACAAGAAGAATGATGGTCCACAGACCGGAAGCCTGGAGCTGACCTGTAAGGCCACTTTCGGAGCGGAAGATCTGGTGATCGGCAAGGCTTACGCCTATCCGGTGAACAACAGCGCCCTCAAATTCTACCTGGTGGATTATCTGATGTCCAATGTCCGTCTGATCAATAGTGATGGTGATACGGTCAAACTGAATGATGTCGATATAGTCGACTTCTCGACGGTCAATACCGATCCGATCCAGGCTGCTGCAGGTATTACGTTCCGCTTCAATGATATTCCCGCAGGTGAATACGGAACCCTGATCGTCGGCATTGGCGTGGATACCCTGGTCAACCGGACAAAGCCCCAGGATTATCCCAGTGGTCACCCGTTGTCGATCGGTGCCAATCGGTACTGGGATGCATGGAAAAGTTTCATTTTCACCAAAACGCAGGGATTGGCGGATATGGCTGGCAACGGTGTATTCAACCTGCCCTTTGCCTATCATACTGGCGGCGATGCGTTGTACAGGGAGGTGACTTTCCAGAAGACGACAAGCATTGAGGGTGGAAAAACGGCGACAGCACGGATGGAGCTGGATGTCAGGGCCTTGTTGCAGCAGCAGGATGGCACATATTGGGATATTGAGGCGGAACCAAACGCACATACCCCTGGCCAGCCCGCCATGCTATTGATCATGGACAATTATCCGGATGCGCTCCAACTTTTCTAGGATCTGGGCCGTCGGTATGGCCGTCGGCCTTACCATATTCTTGATTGGCAGCTGTTGCAAGGATGAGCCACAGTCCGACTGTACAGACTGTGATCTAACCGGTATTCCCTACAATCCAACCCCATATACAGTGTCCATCCCTGCTGATTTTCCGCAGCTGGAGATTCCGGCGACTAACCCGATGACTGAAGAGGGCATTGCGCTGGGCCGCCGGTTGTTTTACGACAAACGCCTGAGTGCCGACTCATCCATGGCTTGCGCTTCCTGTCATCTACCCGAGTTTGGATTTACGGATGCGAAAGCCTTCAGTACCGGTGTCGATGGCATCATGGGCAAAAGAAGCTCTATGAGCCTGACGAATATCGGGTTTGCCTACCATGGCCTGTTTTGGGATGGCCGGGCGGCCACCTTGGAAGAGCAGGCCCTCTTGCCGGTAGAGGATCCGATCGAACTGCATGAAAATTGGCCGAATGTGGTCGCTAAACTGATTCTCAGTACGGAATATCCCACCTGGTTCAGACAGGCCTTCGGGATCAAGGACAAGCGTGACATCACCAAGGAACTGGCTACCAAGGCCATCGCTCAATTCGAAAGAACTCTGGTCAGTGGGCAGTCGCGGTATGATGCCCTGTTTATCCGATTTGAAGATTTTCCGACGGAGGAAGAGCAACTGGGCTATGATCTGTTCTTTGATTTCGAGCCGACTGTGCCGGATGCCGAGTGCGGTCATTGCCATGGCAGTGTCCTCCTGACCACGAATAATTATTTCAATAATGCCATCGACAGTGTGGGCAGCCTGACCGAGTTTGCCGATTTGGGTCGGGGGACGGTCACCGGGGAGTATCTGGATAACGGCCGGTTTCGGGCGCCCACCTTGCGAAACATCGCCCTGACGGCTCCGTATATGCATGATGGCCGATTCCAAACGCTGGAAGAAGTGATCGAACACTACAATTCCGGTGGCCATGTCGCCGAGAACTATGATGCCAATATGCATCCATTGGGACTTTCGCAAAAGCAGAAACAGGCACTGATCACCCTGCTTCACACGATGACGGACACTTCTTTTGTCCAAAATCCGTCATTTCAAGACCCCTGGAAGTAAAGAATAATTGGGCATTCCTTCACAATGGGCAAGGCATATTCATCCTATCTATTTTTTAATCACCTGATATTCATATAATTATATGAATTATTATTTAGTATGCGAATAGAATTAATCTTATTGTCCTTGATTTTTGTATTTGTTGCCGGCATAGGGGCTTCGCATATTTGTAATGTCGAAAGAGACAAGAAACAAAAAGAGACATCAAACTGCTGGCGATGTCTCTTGGAGCAAGTCTCCTCTATAAGATTTTATGTTCATGGGATTATAATTTGGAGTCGGCCGTACCCATCATCCCGGGTACGGCTTTCTTTTTTCGACAAACTGCTTTATTGAGGACCAACAAAAAGGCCCGTCCAATTGGACGGTCCTTTTTTCATTTGGCTACTCTCCGAAGAGAGTGTCAGGTTGATTACTGACCTTCCTCTGGCTGAACCAAAGAACCGCCAGCTTCAGTACCTTCGGCTGGAGCGGCTTCCATTGGAGCTTGTTCTTCGGCTGGAGCAGCTTCTTCCATCGGAGCAGCTTCCTCTGCAGGAGCAGCTTCTTCGGAGTTACCACAAGCGACCAGGAACAGGCCAAAACCAAACAGAATTGCGAATTTCATCAGATGCTTCTTCATTGTTCGTCGAATTAAACGGTAGATGTGAAATAGTTGTGCAAAATTAACAACGGAAACGAATCCAGCTTCCTAAACATACCCCGAGTTTCCAAATGATATGTTAATCATGCTGTTAATTTGAGTGAAACTCCTCTTTTTGATGGGTGTTATTCAGATTTGAACCGTGCAGATCGAAATGGGGTTACATCTTTTTAATTGACTTATGGCCAGAAGAAGACGTGGTTTTACACAGGGTGAGGAGGAAGCTCCTCCCAAATTTTCAACTTCCGCAGCCAGAAAGGCCATGGAGTTGTTTGGATATATCAAGCCCTACAAATGGACCTTCCTGTTCAGCATTGTCCTCCTTGGCTTGTCCAGTACGGTCTTTATGGTCTTTCCCATCGGCTCGGGAGAGATCATTAATGTCGTGACAGGCAAAGGAGAATATGGATTCACCCTCGATCAGATCGGGATGGGCCTGCTGGTGATCCTGGTCGTCCAGAGTGTGATCTCCTTTTTGCGCGTCATGATGACCACCTATGTCAGCGAACACGCGATGGCAGATATCCGAGGCGATCTCTTTCGAAAGCTGATCACCTTCCCCATCACGTTTTTTGAAGAGAATCGCGTCGGTGAATTGACTTCCCGCACCACCAATGATGTCCAGCAGCTCCAGGACACCCTCAGCCTCACTTCGATAGAATTCCTGCGCCAGATCATAGTGCTTGCCCTGGGGATCACCTATCTGATCTACAAGACACCCGACCTGGCCCTCTTTATGTTTGCCACCTTTCCGGTAATCGTCGTCCTGGCCCTGTTCATCGGTAAGTATATTCGCCGCCTCTCCAGAGAACGCCAGGAGGTGTTGGCCGAAACCAATGTCATCCTGGACGAAACCCTCCAGTCCATCCAGGTGGTCAAGACCTTTACCAACGAGTGGTTTGAATTGAATCGCTATCGCGAACGAAATGGGAAAGTGGTCAATCTGGCCATGAAGCTGGGGTTGGCGCGTTCCCTGTTCATCGCCTTTGTTATCGCCATTCTGTTCGGCGCCATCTTCTATGTCTTGTGGCGGGGTGCTATGATGGTCCAGGCCGGTGAAATGGCTCCTGGAGATCTGATCTCCTTTATCGTGATCACCGCCATCATCGGTGGTTCGATGGGGAGCCTGGGCGATCTGTACACCCAGATCCTGCGGGCCATCGGTGCATCTGAACGGATCATGGAGCTATTGTCGACAGAAGGAGAAGTGGAGGCAACAGTCTCCGTAGGAGATAGATCACCGATCAACGGAGAGATCACCTTGAAGAACATGTCTTTCTCCTATCCCTCGCGAGCCGACCTGCCGGTCCTGGAAGAGATCGACCTGGCCATTCAGAAAGGACAGAAGATCGCCCTGGTAGGTGGCTCCGGAGCCGGAAAATCAACCATCGTCCAGCTTATCCTTCGATTGTACGCTCCCCAGTCAGGGCAGATCCTCCTGGATGGCAAGGACGTGCAGGAGATGGACCTGGCTTCCTATCGGCAGCATTTTGCCATCGTTCCCCAGGAGGTCATGCTCTTTGGTGGCACCATTCGGGACAATATTCGCTATGGGAATATCCTGGCGTCTGAAGAGGATATCCTCCTGGCAGCGGAGCAGTCCAATTCCATGGAGTTCATCCAGCAGTTTCCCGAAGGACTGGATACCATTGTCGGTGACCGTGGCATCAAGCTCTCTGGTGGCCAGCGGCAACGCATTGCCATTGCCCGCGCCATCCTCCGCGACCCCTCCATCCTCATCCTGGATGAAGCGACCTCATCCCTGGATGCCGAATCGGAAATGATTGTGCAGGAAGCACTGAATCGCTTGCTGGAAGGTCGGACCGCCATTATTATTGCACATCGGTTGGCAACCATCCGCAACGTAGATCGGATCTATGTCCTCGAACACGGTCGCATCGTTGAATCGGGCTCGCACCAGGAATTGACCCTGATGCCGGAGGGGCGGTACAACCAACTGGCCAGACTTCAGTTTGATATGACAACAACCTCGTGAAGTATTTGATCTTTACTCTGTTGGCACTGCTGCTGCCGATCAGTGTGGCTGCCTGGATGTTCTGGTGGCCCGATCTGACACGTCCCTGGCTGATGGGGATGGTCATTTTGCTGGTCACAAGTCTGGTAGTCTGGGTAGTCTCCAGAAAATGGAAAAAGAATCCGGCTCTGGAAGATCGGAGTTTGTCTCTTTTTCTGGCAGGGGTCTACCTCATTCTGCCCATGGGCGCCTTTCTTCTTGGACTCAACCAGGCCTTCCCCAGCCATCCCCGGGTTACCCGGCAGGAGGTGATGGATCGATATCCAGAAACGGTAGACGGAAGCCACAATGCCTGGATCTTTCTGTGGACAGGGGAGGGTATTCACAAAATCAAAGTGACTCCTTCCGATCCACTGTATCTTTGCCGGCCATTGGATTCAGTCGCGCTTGTTTATGTGACCGGGTCCCTGGGCTTTGAATACCTGGATCATGTCGATCGCTTACAATAGTTCCCTCCAATCGTACAATACCTTCGGGGTTGCCTCCGTCTGTCGTGCTTTTGCCACGTTTGACAACGTCGAATCCTTGCGTGCACTTTTGCATCAGGCGGATGCACCTGTTTTTATCCTCGGCGGGGGAAGCAATGTGTTGTTGCCTGACCAGTTCGATCGTTGGGTCCTGCACAATCGGATCGGCGGCATTGCGATCATCCATACTTCTGGCAATGCCGTAACCGTCCGTGCCGGTGGGGGAGTGGTCTGGCACGATCTGGTCACCTGGGCGGTGGAGCAGGGCCTGGGAGGTCTGGAAAACCTGGCCCTGATACCAGGAACAGTCGGAGCATCACCGATTCAGAATATCGGGGCATACGGCGTGGAACTGGTGGATCACTTCCAACAGTTAACCGCCTACCATCGTGCGAATGGTGCGATCCGAACATTTGATCAGGATGAATGCGGGTTTGGATACCGGGACAGCATTTTCAAGCGCGATCAAAAAGATCAGTGGGTCATTCTGACGGTCGACTTCCTCCTTAATCGGCAGCCTGAATTACGTCTCGACTATGGGGCCATCCGGGATGTCCTGTCTGAAGCGCATGTCCAGACGCCCGGCATCGGAGATGTCTACCGTGCCGTGGTGCAGATCAGGAGGAGTAAACTGCCGGATCCGGCCCAGATCGGAAATGCAGGCAGTTTCTTCAAAAACCCGGTCATTCCCACTGAAGCTTTCCAACGTTTACAAGCCCGTTTCCCGGATATTCCCGGCTATCCGGTGGACGATAGCGACACCAAGATCCCGGCCGGATGGTTGATCGACCAGGCGGGATGGAAGGGTGTTCGGCGTGGCCCATGCGGCGTGCATGATCGTCAGGCACTGGTATTGGTCAACCATGGGGGCGCCACGGCCAGGCAGATATGCGCGCTGGCGGAAGAAATACAGGCAGATATTCAGCAGCAGTATGGAGTCGACCTGGTTCAGGAGGTCAACATACTTGAATGACCTGTAGCAGACAGTAAAAGCTGTTTGTCCGACTTTCTGCGAAGTACACCCTACATTTGGGTACTTTTATTAACCTCCGAAATAGGACAAGACTAAAGAAAACCAAGCGAGACAAGGCCTGCCTGCCGGCAGGCAGGCATTTCGACCGCGTGCCGCCTTAGCTTCAGCGGTGGCGCAAAGAACCTAGCCATAGCTAAGTAATTGAGAAATAATCCCGAGTACTCGGGATATCGCGTAGGTTTACTTTAGCCAAAATCCGCCAGCTGGCGGATTAGATTGGCCATTGAGTGGGGTTGATAGAGGTGCTCATTAAATCCTTCATCCCATATTCTTAGGCCCAATGATCTTCCGGATAATCCACAGGCTGTGTATTTCACTTCTTATACTCTGCCTCACGGTACCAGCGATGAGCCAGCAACGACGGTATGCACCGATGCAGCCGTTGAATGAAGCACCCATGCTGCTCCTGAACGCCAATTATTCCATTATGGTCCCGGTCGGCGATCTGGCAGAACGTTTTGGCACCGGTTTTTCAGCCGGAGGGCAGGTCGAATGGATGACCTGGCCCGGCAATTGGATCCTCGGGATCGACGGACAGTTCGGGTTTGCTGGAAAGGTCAAAGAGAATGTGCTTGACTTTCTGCAGGATGAAGACGAGAATATCGTCAGTCGTGATCTGTCTATTTCCCAGGCGTTCCTCCAGCAGCGGGTAGTTTCAGGCAAGATCGTGGTAGGCAAGCTGATCCCGTTCTTTGAAACCAACAAACGCTCCGGCCTCCGGGTGACACTGGGTGGAGGCTACCAGTTTCACTGGATCAAAGTAAATGATGAATTGAAATCCCTCGCACAGGTGGAAGGCAAATATGGCACAGGCTACGACCGACTGACCGGCGGCATATTGATGTCAGAATTTATCGGCTACCAGCATATCAGCCTCAACCGCCGGGTGAATTTTTATGCCGGGTTGGATGTGGGACAGGCCTTTGGCAAAAGTCTCCGTTCCTATGACTTTTCGACCATGCAACGAGATGATCGGTCTCGAGTGGATGTGACCCTGACCTTCCGGGTCGGCTGGAGTATCCCGTTGTGGACAGGTCTCGGCACGCAGGACATATATTACTGATCTCTTGGTTCGCCAACTCGTACTCTCCCTATATCGAATGCTGAGTCTTTTGGCCCAGCAGGTACTCCCCGTCATCGGATGGTTCAATGACAAGGTCAGTGCATGGCAGAAGGCCCGCGCCCACCCGCCTGTTGACAAACCTCCTTCCGGGAAAATGGTGGTCTGGATGCATTGTTCTTCCCTGGGCGAATTCGAGCAGGGGCGACCAGTGTGGGAGGGATTGCGCGAACGATATCCCGACGCATTTCTGCTGCTGAGCTTTTTTTCATCGTCCGGGTATGACCGGCAAAAGACTAACCCCACTTCCGATCGCGTCGTATTGCTCCCCCTGGATACCCCATCCAATGCGCGTCAATGGATGGATCAGTACAGTCCCGATCTCATCCTGTGGGTCAAATATGACTTCTGGTTCCACTACTGGATAGAAGCACATCGGCGGCAGATTCCGGTGCTGCTCTTTGCCGCCCGATTCCGGAAGGATCAGTTCCTGGCAAAGTCCTGGGCCACACCCTTTCGAGAGGTGATCCTTCAAGCACATGCCATCTGCGTCCAGGATGAAGCCAGTCTCCGGATCCTGGAAGACTGGCAATATCCAAGGGCAGTGGTCGCGGGTGATCCGCGCATCGATCGCGTGATGGCAGTGACGGCTGAACCGATGGACGATCCCTGGATCGAAGCCTTTGCTTCGGAGCAGAAAGTGATGATCTGTGGCAGTGTATGGGATGAGGATCTGGACCTCCTCCTTCCGGTACTGCGATCCGGTTTACTTTCTGATTGGAAATGGATCTTTGCACCTCACGATATGGCCGAGACCCGGATCGACAGGATCCTGATGGCAAGTGCGGCTCCATCCACACGTTATACAAAACGAGAGAAGGCAGAACCAGGAGCGTCGCGCATACTGGTGCTGGATACCATCGGGCAATTGAACAAAGTGTACCGATACGGGGCGATAGCCTATGTCGGTGGTGGTTTTGGCCGTTCTGTCCACAACCTCCTGGAGCCGGCCGCTTATGGGCAACCGGTGCTCTTCGGGCCACACCACCAAAAATTTCCGGAGGCCATTGGATTGATCCGATCTGGCGGTGGCTTTGAGGTGAATGATGGATCAGAACTGGAAGGTTTGTTAGCTCTTTTGAAAGGAGAGGCCTATCGTGAATCGGCCGGTCAGGCTGCCAGACAGTGGTTGGCAGAACATCAGGGAGCGACGATTCAGGTCCTGGGAATTTGCCAGTCGATCCTCGACGAATAATACGTAATTTCGCCGCTGATGTCACATTCTGATCCATGGTTGCAATCCTTCGTTGGAAGGAGAGTCCTCATTCTGGGGGATGTGATGATCGATCGGTATGTGCAGGGACAGGTGAGCCGGGTCTCACCGGAAGCTCCGGTGCCTGTGGTTGAATATCGGTCCAGTTCTTCCCGACTGGGCGGAGCGGCCAATGTCGCCCTGAATGTTCGGGAAATGGGGGCGGAACCTGTCCTGGTGGCTGTGGTCGGCGACGATGCAGAAGCCCAGGAGCTGGAGGGACTGGTCGAGGGGGCAGGGCTTTCTTCCCACAGTTTTCTGATCCGCGAGACTGGCAGGAAGACCACCATCAAAACCCGGATCATCGCGGGCAACCAGCATTTGTTGCGCGTCGATTCAGAGGATACCCACCCGGTCAGTACCGATAGTGTTCGGCAGTTGATGGATCGTCTCGAAGAGGAGATCCAACGAGAGCGGATCGACGTCATTGTCCTCCAGGATTATGACAAGGGTGTGCTTTCTCCGGACATGATCCAGGCCGTGATCCAGTTGGCGCAACGGTATAACACCCCGGTAACGGTCGACCCCAAATTTCGTCATTTCCTGATGTATGGGGGATGTACGCTGTTCAAACCCAACCTCAAAGAGCTCTCGGAAGGGCTGGCCCGGGAGATCGGTCCGACCTTGGCCGAATTGGAAGGGGCGGTGCGAGAGCTGGCAGAGATCATGCCGCATCAATATTCGTTGATCACTCTGTCTGATAAAGGTATTTTCTGGTATGACCATCCGTCCCATACTGGGGGCATCATTCCTCCGGAAACACGGGACATTGTAGATGTCTGCGGGGCAGGTGATACGGTCATTGCTGTCGCTTCACTTATGCTTGCATCAGGCAAGCCCCTGGCCAGAGTCGCGGCCATTGCCAATCTGGCGGGCGGGTTGGTCTGTGAACGGGTCGGGGTCGTCCCGGTGGATGCACATGCCCTCGCAAATGAAGTAAATCGAACAGATTTGTCAATTGATGGTCAAATGTGATGTAACATTCACGACAGATCATGCTTTTGTCCCCTCCAATTGAAAGTTTCTCCTTATTTTTCGACAATTCTCTTTACAACTAAAAAAAACGTGCTCCTATGAGAATCAAACCTTTACAATTGATGAATGTCTTACTATCCGGACTGCTTGTGCTGGCCACCATCGCTGTTCAGGCTCAGCCTGCCAACGATGACTGTTCTGGTGCGATCGAATTGACGGTTGCGGATAGCGAAGCCAATGCTGTCCTGGTGGGCGGGGATACCCGAAACACCGTGGATGAAGCATCAGCCGGCATTCCAGTTTGCTCCGGCAACTTCTATCGTGATGCTGTTTGGTATAAGTTCACAGCTCCGGCGACACCTTATCCAAATGGTTTCTCGATTAAGCTCTACTATGGTACCGAACCAGACGACTTTGCCAGCCCTGGGGTTGCATTGTATGCATCTTGTGATGGGAACGTAGCCAACCAGCCATTGTACTGTGCAAATGCTCCAGCCAACGATGTCATTCTCTTCGGAGAATTGTGTCCAGAGTTGGTAGCAGGTGCAACCTACTTTGTGCGTGTATGGTCAAATGATGGCCCTGCTGCAGACTGGCAGGCTGGTTGGGGTACCTTCCGTATCGCAGCCTTCGAAAACGATCCTCCAGCAGACGTGTATAACGTACTCTGGGATGAAGGTGATTTCGATGGCGGCCCAAATGGCTGGACTATGGAAGGGATTGCCTGCACCAATGATGGTGAAGGAAATCCAGTGGATCCATCCAATGCCCTGTGGGCATGGGCTATTGATGGTCTGACCCAGGGTAACCTGTGGGCTGGCCAGCGTATCGCTTCCCGTACATCTTGCAATGGTGCTATGGTATTTGACTCCGACTACCTTGACAATGGCGGCGTAGCAAACAACTTCGGATTCGGTCCATGTCCTGCTGCGCAGGAAGGATCGCTGATCTCCCCTTCCATTGACCTGAGTGGCTTTAATGTTTCCGGTGTCTCGTTGTTGTTTCATCAGCGGACCACCCAGTTCCAGAGTAGCTACTTCGTAGAATATTCTCTGGATGGCGGCAACAGCTGGATCTCTATCGAGATCAACCAGGATGTGGAAGCATTCACGACGGCAACACCTCCAGGTGTCAACCCGACCTTTGATGGTCAGACACGCGTTCCGCTGCCCGGTGCAGCTGGTTCATCCAACCTGATGGTGCGTTTCCGCTACGAGGCGAACTACTACTACTGGATCATCGACGATGTCCAGATCGTAGAGACCGAGTGCAACAACATGCGGGCAAACGAATTCTTTGCCATTGCTCCGAATGCTACCTGGCAGAAGGATCAGTTGCATGACTTTGGCGCTTTGATTGATATCGAAAACGTGGGTGCTTGCTCACAGACAGGGGTCATGGTCGATTATGAAGTGCGTGACGATATGGACAATGTGGTCATTTCTGGTACAAAAGATTATGGTACCATCATGAATGACTCCATCGCAGAGAATGATCCATTCTCGAATTGTTTCAGTCTGCCTGCAGGTGCTTCAGGTATGTACACTGGTACATATACTGTACGTTCGGATTCAGTCGACTTTGATGAAACCAACAATTCACAGTCATTCCGTTTCATGGTTAGTGATAACCAGATGGCGAAGGAAATTCCAGGTGGCACGTATTCAGGACTTCGTCCTGTAGCGACCAGCGGTAGCCTCAACTACGTCATGGGTAACTACTACTATATCGTGAACGGTAAAGATTGGCAGGTTTGCAATGTCGAAGTTGGAATTTCCAATGCGGATGACATGGGCCCAAGCGTGGTCGGTGCAGACGTCAGCATATATGTCTACCTCTATGAGTGGGACGACAATGGTGACGGTGAGTTCGATGCGGAAAATGAAGCGATCAACGTAGGTTTTGCCGAATATCTCTTCCAGGATGGAGATCCTGCCAATACGATCTTCACACTTGAGTTGACCAACACGGACAACTTCGAGCCATGCGTCACATTGAAAGATGACACCAAATACATGCTGGTCATGAGCTATGAAGAGCCTATCGGCATCACGCCACAGACCCTTCCATTGTTCATGTTGATGAGTGGTGATTTCAATTATGCAGCTACTCGATTGCTGACAACTCCTGTTGATGCAGGTGGTCTGGGCCAGTGCACTGAGGCATATGGGGAATTTCTGAACGCTGGTATTACCGATGCCACCATGGGTAATGGCGCCTTCGCCACCGGTGAAGTACCTGTTCTGCGTCTGAACATGGAGCCTATCGTTTCTATCGAAGACGAGCCTCTGGCTGATGACAACAAGATCAGCATCCTGCCAAATCCGGTGAATGATCTGTTGACCGTCAACATGGACTTCGTTCAGAGCATGGATCAGGTGAATATCCGTATCAGCGATATCACCGGTAAGGAAATGATGAACCAGACACTGACAGCAGTACAGCAGACCAAGTGGACACACAGCGTCAGCAGTATGGCCAATGGTTCTTACATCCTGTATATCACCACACCTCAGGGTGTGCGCACCGAGAAGTTTGTTATCCAGCACTAAGCTGTGATAACGTTCACTCTCAGATAATAAAAGAGCCATTCACCGTGAGGTGAATGGCTCTTTTTCTTTTCATGGATCCCAGGTGCCGGGATCACAAATCTCTTCATGATGCGTCCTGCTATCACCCCGGCCCGTATTGACTCTATCCTCCTTTTTCTATTCAAAGATAATTTGAGCGTTCCTGCTGGATGCACTAAATAAATCTGGATCATGACACCATTTAATCATTTGATAAGTACGATCATCCTGTCGGTATCATGCATTTGTGTTTTCGCCCAGCCTCCCAATGATTACTGTAGTGGAGCTATCCATTTAGACATTGCTACTTCCGAAGTGACATCCATCAAGGTGGATGGTGATACCCGCAATACCATTGATGAGCTACCTGCCAACATTCCATCTTGTTCGGGCAATTTCTACAGGGATGCAGTGTGGTATAAATTTGTCACTCCAGATACGATGCCTTTATACGGGATGTCAGTCAAGATCTACTATGGAACTGAACCGGACGACGTTGACAGCCCCGGAATAGCTCTTTACGAATCGTGTGATGGCAGTCCGAATAATCCACCAATTTATTGCGAAAATGCCCCTGAAGGCGATCGCATGAACCTGGGGCAGTTCTGTCCTGAACTGACGCCTGGTACAACATATTATATTCGGGTTTGGTCGAACAAGGGATCGAGTGCCGATTGGACAGAGGGGTGGGGGACATTTCGCATTGCCGCATTTTTCAATACACCGGTTGCCACGGATCCTCAGATTATCTGGAACAAAGGTGTATTTAATCAAGGATTGGATGGCTGGACCACAAAGGGTGTTTTATGTTCAAATGATATAAATGGCAATGCGGTGGATGGATCGAATGCATTGTGGGAATGGGGTTTTAATTCTTTCTGTGCCCTATGGTTGGGACCTTGGCTTCAAAGTCCAACGGAATGTAATGGAGCTGCTTATTTTGATTCTGGGTGGTACGACTCCTATGGCTTTATAGATAGTGCCGGGCTGGGGCCATGCCCGGCGATTCAGGAGGGCTTGTTGATTTCTCCGATGATCGATTTGACAGATGTATCAGTTTCCGGAATTTCTGTATCCTTTTACCAGTTGACCAAGCAATTTAATAACCAGTACTTTCTTGAATACCGCATGGATGACTCGCCAGTTTGGCAAGTCATTGATTTGTTTCCAGGCGTTGTGGCATATGACCCGAACATGCCAACACCATTCGATCCAGATATCAAGGGAGAGACTATTGTGGATCTACCAGGCGCGGAACTTGCAGATTCGATTCAGATTCGATTTCGGTTCAAAGCGACATATTATTACTGGGCTATCGATGATGTCAGGCTAATCGAGACACCATGCTGCGAATTGGTTGCGCAACCGGGAATGGCACGAGCGGCAAATGCCGTTTGGCATAAAAGAGCATTACATGATTTTCCTGCCGGTCTTGAAGTGACCAATACAGGTGATTGCCCTGCAGAACACGTTTCTGTTCAATTGGATATCATTCATGAGTCCGGGCAAAACATCTATTCCGTGACGACAGAAAAAATGAGCCTTTCAGCGCAGTCCCTGCCGACCTTGTTTCAGTTTGAAAATTGTGTGGATCTCTCCGGCTCACCTCTGGGGAATTATGAGGGGCGATATACCATCCTTTCGGAGCAACCGGAATCGAATAGTGCGAATAATGTGACCCATTTCAAGTTTCAGATCAGCGATTATCAGCTGGCAAAAGAGATTCCGGGAATGGGTTATTTGTCCGGATTTCATCCTGTTGGTCCAAATGGAAGTGTTGATTTCGGTGTAGCCAACTATTATTATTTGCCTGATGCAGGTGGCCTGGCAGCCTGTGAGGTAGAAGTGGGCATTGCCAATGCCGATGAACTGACCCCTGAAACTCTTGGTTATCAAGCAGGATTTCAGGTATGGTTGTATACCTGGCAGGACCTGAATGAAGATCATCATTGCCAATTGGAGGAGGAAGCGGAATGGGTCGGTTTGTCGGAATATCAATTCCAGAATGGCGACCAGGAGAATTCTGTTTTTACACTACCTGTGGTGGACATAAATTATGAGAACTGTGTATGGCTGGAGAGTCAAACAAATTATTTGCTGGCATTTCGGTATCATGAACCCCTGGGCATACCAAAAGGTGAGGCCCCTCTTTTTTTATTGAGGAATCCCGGATTCTCCTATGCGTTGAATCAATGGATTACAGCCCCGTTACCCGGATTTGGGATGTGTATCCCATCTTTCGGTTCGTTTGTGGATGCAGGATTACAAGGTCAGGAGTATAAGAATGAGGATTTTAATTCGCTGGGTGCACCGGTAATTCGGATGAACATTGAGGATATTTCTTCAGTTGGAGATTGGCACCCTGAAGTTCCGATCTACAGGTTGAAGTCGAATCCGGCTTCAGATCGGGTTGTTATTGAATGGGGAATGGAAGTAGGTCAAGAGGAATTTTCGGTGAGCCTGTTTTCCATTGAGGGCCAATTGATGATGCAAGCGGTCATCCAGCCTGTTTCGCAAGGTACATCAGAGCTTGCAATCAATCAATTGCCTTTCGGTGTTTATTTCCTAACCGTGAAGAATGGATGGAAGGTCCAGACAGAAAAGGTGATCATCAGTCATTAAGAAAGAACCACAAAATATGATGTCCAGGATAGGTACAGTTGAAAATGGAAATATCTTGAATATGATCCGGTGTCTGGCTTTGATTATGTTCATTGTATGGAGCGCAACGATCTTGGTTGCCCAACCACCCAACGATGACTGCAGTGGAGCCATCCAATTGGACATTGCCGCATCTGAGGCCACGGCCATAAAGATCGACGGTGACACCCGGAATACGGTCGATGAAAAAGGGGATAGTATCCCGGTTTGTTCAGGTAACTTTTATCGGGATGCAGTGTGGTATTCGTTTATTACTCCGGATACCATTTCTGCTCAGGGGTTTTCCATTAAAATATATTATGGTGAATCACCAGATGATATTCCAAGTCCTGGAATTGCAGTTTATACTTCTTGTAATGGGAATGTGGATAATCAACCTTTGTTCTGTGCGAATGGTCCGGAGAATGATAGAATTATTTTTTCACATTATTGCCCAGAGCTAACGCCAAATGAAACTTATTATATCAGGGTGTGGTCCAATGATGGACCGGCATCAAACTGGACCAGCGGGTGGGGGACATTTCGAATTGCAGCATTTGTCAATCCAGTTCTCTCGAATCCAGAAATTGTTCTTTGGGATGAGGGGACATTTAATGGTGGTTTGGATGGTTGGACCACAGAAGGGTTCACCTGTGGAAAGGATACTTCTGGAAATACGGTGGACGGGTCGAATGCATTGTGGGCCTGGGCGCCTTACGGAACAACAAAGGGCGGTTTGATGTACTTGCACCAAATAAAATCCAGATCAGCATGCGATGGGGCAATGGTTTTTGACTCTGAGTTTCTCGATAATTATGGTAATTATAAGGCCCCTGGAATTGGTCCGTGCCCAGTTAATCAAGAAGGTACGCTAACTTCTCCAACGATAGACTTGAGTGGTTTCCCAGTTTCCAGTGTGTCTATTTTATTCTACCAGAAGGTATTTAATTTCATGAGCAGGTATTTTATTGATTATTCTACCGATGATGGTCAAAGCTGGAATACCATAGAGATTAACCAGGATATCCCACTGTACAAATATGGTGTTACCGATCAAATTCCTTACGATGGGCATGATCGTTTTCAACTGCCAGGTGCGGCAGGAGCATCCACGCTAAGAGTTCGATTTCGAATGGAAGGGAATTATTTCTACTGGATAGTCGATGACGTGCAGATCATTGAAACCGAGTGTAGTAACCTTCGAATAACACATGATTATACCGTAACACCAAATGCGATATGTCAAAAGGATCAACTTTATGATTATCCAGCAGCTATTCAAGTGGAGAATATCGGTGGCTGCATGCAATCGAATGTAGTTGTGGACCTTGAGATCAAGGAGAGTGGGGGGAATGTAGTTCTATTTGAATCAAAGGAAATTGGAGATGTGCCGGCGAATGCAGGTCCTGGTTTGCAACGAATTGTCGATTGTTTGGATTTGTCTGAATTTCCAATTGGTTGGTACGTTTTTACTTACACTGTCCATTCGAATTCAGTAGATTTTGATATGGGGGATAATATTCGGTCCTTCTGGTTTAGAATAGACGAAAACATCCTGGCAAAAGAAGCTTCGATGGGTTTCACATGTGGCATACACCCGATTGATCCGGAGGGAAGCTTTGATTATTCAATTGGAAATCACTTTTTTATTCCTAAAGGAGATGGATATGAGGTATTATCAGTGGATGTGGGTATAGCCAATGCAGATGATTTGGCACCTGAAGTTCTTGGAGCAGAGGCTGAATTGATTGGTTATTTATATGAATAGAAAGATCTTAATAACGACGGAGATTGCCAAATTGATGATGAAGTCATTACGGTTGGATCCTTTGAATATGTTTTTCAGGAGGGCGATAAAGCTTACAGCGTTTTTGAGTTCCCGTTACATGATCCCATGACTGGCGGGAAGGTGAAATTGAAAGATAGTACGGAATATATAGTGGCTATAGAATACCGTGAGCCTATGATTGACCCATGGAAAAACGCTCCTCTGGATATACTTTTGAGTAGAGAATATGACTATTCATTTAATAGAATGTTGACCGGATCAACCGAAGTCGGTGGATTGGAATTTTGCAATCCATCTTATGGGGGATTTTTGAATATCGGGTTATATGATAATGTTCTTAGAAGCGATGAATTGCCATTTTATAGAATTCCCGTCATTCGAATGAATTTGCAGAAAATCACATCAATAAACAATTTGCCTTTAGATGGTGACAATAGGATTGGTATTGTTCCAAATCCTATTAGTGACCTGCTTTCTGTTGATATGGACTTCGCAAAAAGCATGGACCAGGTGAACATCCGCATCAGCGACATCACCGGAAAGACAATGATGGACCAAACCCTTTCAGGTGTACAGCAGACTATTTGGACACAAAGCGTAAGCAGCATGGCCAATGGTTCTTACATCATCACCATTTCCACACCTCAGGGTGTACGCACAGAGAAGTTTGTCATCCAGCATTAGAATACTATTTGACAAAGACGAGAGGAATATTGTAGCGGCATCAGGATTAAAGAGAAGCATCAAATGTCAAATTCCAAATGACAAATAAATGTCAATCTCCAAATTAAAATGACCAAAACCGAAGGGTAAAAGATTGTATGCCTTTACGATACTAGCAGACAGTCTGAGATCAGGAGAGATAGTTGATAAAGGGTTCATCAAAAAACAGATTTGCGCCTTACGGGAGAACCCTTCAGTTCAATGCTCAACCCCGAAACACCGTAACCCAGGGTTTCAACCCTGAGGTTAAAAAATTGAATCTAGCAAGAAATGGTTTAACCATTTTCCAAAAAAGGAAGAGTGTATATGTTCACCAGGAATCCAGCCTGCACCTGGCAGGTACGTGTAAACAGGGCAGAGGATTTGTTACGTGTATATTTATGATTGAATGCCAGGGTTGTTTTGTCTCCATTTTTGCGAGAAAATAATAATGCTGCTAAAACAAGGAGGTATCCGATCCTAAATTTGAAGTCGAGTGGATATGGCCCCTGGCAATCAGGCTTACTGAAGCTTGTATTTTATAGGTAGTTTGAATCGGCAATTAACGGGTTTCCCATCTATTTCACCAGGCACCCAATTGGGCATGGACAGAATGACGCGTAATGCCTCTTCATCGCAGTCATCTGATAAGGTGTATATCACTTCAGGTTCTCTAATTTGGCCAGACTTATTTACGATGAAGCTGACCACAACGGTTCCCTCTATTCCATTTTCTCTAGCGTCACCTGGGTACTTGATATGAGTATAAATGTAGGTCAACATATCCTTCTGTGCTTTTTGGTCTGCTTCCTTCAAGGAGCAGGAAAGGCAAGGGCTGAACCTTGGTACTCTGGCATATCGTTCAAAAATGGGCTCGTCAATTAACCGTTGATTATGCAGGAAATATGACCATTGCCCATCCCGCTTTGCCAGAATGGCACCATCACTCCGAATGTGATCTATAGCCTCCAATCCAGGTTCAATGACTACCTGGCCATGTTGATCCAGTACACCATAGGTTAGTAAGTATTTCACGATGAACATATCTGGTCCACTGATACGAATCTCACTGTATTTTGGAGGGATAATCTCCTGGCCTTCTTTATCTAGTGCTCCCCAGTAATACCAACTTTCAACTAGAAAATAGGGACCAGCCTTCTGCATCTTATCATAAATATGTTCAGTAAGGGATATGCCATCTTCAGAAACAAGCCCCCACTTGCCAAATTCGTCTTGCTCCGGACGAGGCCCTTGTCCATAATGAGAAATGGAATAAAGCATTCCTAGAATAACAAATAAAATGTTCCTCATGATGCAGTGTAATTGATTTACACCTAAGATAAAATATTGCGCGATATTACTGAATCAGGAATCAGGAACACAGGAATGAGGAATGAATGTTCTATTTTTGAATGTTCACGTTAAACCTTGAACAAGCTGGCCGCCAGGCCACGCTTTGAACGTTGAACCCAGACGATCCCGCTTCTAGCGGGATGTCTGGATCCGGACTGTAAACGTCCGGGCAGCTATGCGATTGAAGCCGCCTCTGCAATCTGAAGCCAACTTGGAACCAGGAACGCAGGAACCAGGAACGCAGGAACCTGGAATTAGGAACGCAGGAACCCAGCCTACGGCTGGCAGGCAGGAATCAGGACCGAAGACAGAGGACCGAAGACAGAGGACCGCAAGTTCCATCCTGGAAATATTACGTTAAGCATTGAACAGGCTGGCCCGTCGAGTACTCGGGGCACGCCTTAAATTTTGATCCCAGACGATCCCGCTTCTAGCGGGATGTCTGGATCCGGACTGTAAACGTCCGGGCAGCTATGCGATTGAAACCGCAACTGCAATCTGAAGCCAACTTGGAACCAGGAACGCAGGAACCAGGAACGCAGGAACCAGGAATTAGGAACGCAGGAACCCAGCCTACGGCTGGCAGGCAGGAATCAGGACCGAAGACAGAGGACCGAGGACCGAGAACCGCAAGTTCCATCCTGGACATACCACATTGAACCTTGAACTGGCTGGCCGGTAGGCCATGCCTTGAACCTTGAACAGCCAGACGTTGTACCTGAGTGCTCAGCCGCGAGCAACAAGGAATCAGAAATCAGGAATCAGAAATCAGGAATGAGGAATCAGGAACGCTGGTCCCTCATGATATACGTTGACAGCTCTCCCCCCCAAACCCTAAAAACTGTGAATAACTTTCGTGTAAGTTACTAAATGGGGATTTACCTTTCAATTGCTAGAACGAAGCGGAGGCAGGCTCTGCTGGGGAGCAACC
>JAIPBE010000106.1 GCA_021738725.1 Saprospiraceae bacterium
TTGTCGTTGACTTGTGTACCGAAACATGTGCAGAGAATTTGCTTCAATATAAGCATTTCTCTGTATTTGTTCATCCACTTTTTACACTTATTTTGTTGGACTTCAAGTAATTATGGGTTATTCAGCAGACCCTAATTAAAAAATAAATCTACTTTTTGGAGGATTTATGAGATTTTACGATATTGGTTATATAGAATCAAATAAGATGGCCAATACATTTACAAAGCTTTATGCACATATCGTTTTTTCTCCAAAGGGGAGAGAAGGGTATATTATCCCTGAAATTGAGGAACGTGTCTATAAATATATGACGGGCATCCTCAAAGAAAAAGGTCAAACGCCCATAGCAATCAACGGCATGCCAGATCATGTTCATGTATTAATAGGCTACAAACCGATTAACGCGTTATCTGATTTGGTCAGGGACCTAAAGAGTTCTACCTCTAAATTTATCAATGAGAACAAGTTATTGAGAGGCACCTTTTCCTGGCAAGAGGGCTTTGGAGGATTTTCCGTCAGCCATTCGCAGGTGAATACTGTCGCCAAATATATCCAGTTGCAAAAGATCCATCACAAGGAAAAATCATTCCGGGAGGAGTATATGGAGTTGTTGCAGACAACTGAGATCCCATTTGATGAGGCCTATATATTTGATGATGCACATGCGGTCTAATAGGGAATTCTAGATGAGGCGACACTGGAATTGTCCTTAAAAATGAGGTAGCAGTACCCTCCGTCAACCATGCCTATTATCGTATCTTTACCCCGTGGCCAGCTTATCAGATCGGATCCTTCTCGGATTGAAAATTCGACAACTTCGACAAGAGATGGGACTGTCATTTGCGGACCTGTCATCCAGGACGGGACTGTCCATATCCTATCTCAATGAGATCGAAAAAGGAAAAAAAACTCCAAGACCGGAAAAACTCCAGGCCCTCGCAGATACCTTAGCGGTATCTGCTACCTGGTTGGCCAGTGATGACCCTGGCCCTCATCTCGCACCAGTGGCCGCTCTTCTGCGATCCAATTTTCTGAATGAACTGCCCCTGGACATGTTCGGCATCGACATCAGCCGCGTGTTGGATCTATTGGCTGGCGCTCCTTTGCAGATCAATGCCTTCGTATCCACCTTGGTAGAATTGGCCCAAAACCATGCCCTGGGCGAGGATCATTTCTATCTATCCGCCATGCGGGCCTATCAGGAATTGAATAACAACTATTTTCCTGAATTAGAGGAAGCGGCGAGAGCCTGTCGCGCTCAGTTTGATTTAGATCCTGCAACTCCTTTGGATCTTTCGCAGCTCAAGCGAATATTGATCAACGAATACCGGATTCGTATTGAACCTAATGGTTTGGATGCCTACCCTGAACTGGTGTCTTTGCGATCTGTTTTTGCACCCAAAGAAAAAACCCTTTATCTGAATGCCCGGATGTCTTCGGAGCAAACCGCATTTCAGATGGCCAAGGAGATCGGATTTCATTATTTGCAACTGGCACCACGGCCATTTGCCTCTGCTTCTCAAACAGTGACATCCTTTCAACATGTCCTCAATAATTTTAAGGCAGGCTATTTTGCGGTGGCCTTGATGATCGAAGAACATTCATTTCTCCAACGGTTGGAAGCGGCTTTTTCAGCCCCCACTTTTTCAAGTAACGACCTGATCAGTTGGTTGAAAGAATACGGAGTCAGCCCGGATGTACTCTTCCAGCGGTTTAATGTGATCACGGCTCATTGGGGATTGGACCAAGTGTTTTTTCACCGGATGGTCTACCGGCCGGAAGAAGATCGTTATCGGCTGGATAAGGAGTTGCATTTGCATCGGGAAGGACGGCGGTATGCCGGTCGGCTGGACGAACAATATTGTCGGCGCTGGTTGTCCAGCCAGTTGATCCGACGAGTAGTAAAAAGTAGAAAGAAAGAACCGGCAACAGGTATTATGAAAGCGACCTTTCACCGGTCAGGTGAAACATTCATCTGCCTGGGAATAGCCAGAGCTGCTTCCTTCCAGGAAGGGGAATACACCGGTGTTATGATCGGCGTACGGTTGGATAAAGCCGCCAAAAAATACATCCACTTTTCAGGGGATACGTCTATTCCCCATCAGGAGATCAACCTCACATGTGAGCGTTGTGAAATTGCTGATTGTGCAGAACGAGCAGTGGCTCCCGTAATTCTGGAACTAAAGAAAAGGCGGCAGGCTGTCAAAGACAGGATAAAAAAGATCACCGGGTGATCTGAATATCACCTTTGTAGATGATTTCCTCATCATCAATAAACCGGATCAATGCATAGAACGCAAAAACATCCGGATTGAGATATTCGCCTTTATACACTCCATTCCATCCGTCACTTTCACTATTCAACTGGAAGTTAGTACCCTCATAGATCAGGCCACCCCAGCGGTTGTAGATCCGGAAGACCAGCACCGATTCGGCAGCCACTCCGCCGTAGATGGTAAAGACATCATTGATCCCATTTCCGTCCGGCGAAAAGGCATTTGGTATATAGATATTGCGAATCTTGTTCACCACTACAGTCACAAGATCACTCGCTGAACAACCGGCAGAATCGACCACAGTGACCGTAAAGGTGGTCGTATTGACTGGACCGACTTCAATGTCGGGACAGGTGGCACAGGTCAGGGAATCGACAGGACTCCAGAATGTGGATACAGGCGTAAAGGGTGGACTGACATTCGACGAAAGTGACGTGGAGTATCCCAATTCAATCGTGACATCAGCACCGGCATCCACCAGGAGAGGTGGCGGCTGATTGACGGTCACAATAATCGTGGTGATGCATCCTTGTTCATCCATAATGGAGACCGAATAGTCACCCGCTTTCAGGTTTTCGAATGTGGGCGTATCCTGGTAAGGTCCGCCATCTACACTGTAGAGATAATTCGGGGTGCCCCCGATACCGGCAACGGTCAGGCTGCCATTGGCTTCACCAAAACAACGCACATCGATCACTTCAACCAGGTTGAGGAAGAGTTGTGGCGGCTGGATCAAGGTCGTCCCATCAACGATCGTACAGCCATGGTCATCCGTCACGGTTACCATGTAGGGACCCGGAGGTAGATCTGTAGCGATATCGGACATCTGACCGTCACTCCAGAGATAACTGTATGGTTCGGTGCCGCCGGAGACGGTCGCCTGAGCCTGGCCATCATCCGCCCCGAAGCACGAAATATCTGTTCCCGTCACATCCAGCACCAAAGGATCAGGTTCACCCATATTGAAGACGAAGTATCCCAGGCAATTATTCGCATCGCGTACTTCGACTGTATAGGTGGTCGCTGACAGGTTGGTAAAGGTGTTCGCATTGGACCAGCCCGTATTGTTGAAATTGTATTCGTAGGGCGGGAGGCCATTGATGATCTTCAGGGTGATCTGGCCGTCACTGAACCCGAAGCAGGACGGCTCTACCACAGCTTGAATAGCGGGGTCGAGCAGCAACTCCAGTTCGCGGACATCAACAGCGATAGTCACTTCGCAATCATTGGCATCCTTGATGGTGACGAAATACAGACCGACCGGAATATTGGTCAGCGTATTGCTGGTGACAAACCCATTCCCATCTCCCCAATCGTAGAGGTAGGGTCCTACACCTCCAATTGTTTGCAAGAGGATAGCTCCGTCCTGTCCACCATTGCAGGTGGGTTTGGTGATCAGCGGGTTGCCTTCGATGAGGGGAGGACTGGTGATCTCATAGGTGAGGACCGTATCACAGGTCGCTTCATTGGTGATGGTGACGGTATACAGACCGGCAGCCAGGTTGGCTATATCCTCCAGGGTTTGGCCGGTCGTCCACTGATATGCGGTGGGGGTTACGCTGCTTACAGTCAGATCAATGGCGCCATCACTATCACCAAAACAGGCCAGGTGAGTGAGGTTTTCGGTGACCGTCATCGCGTTGTAATCATCGCAACAGACACCAATGTTGATGGTCTGTACGGCGGTGATGATACAACCCAGATTTGTTTCAATCACCAGGGCGATGGACTTGGTTCCCGCCGTGCTATAGGTCACTTCGTGCTGCACGGGCCAACCGGGACCGGAGGCGCTGGAGGGGGATGAACCCAGACCGAAGTACCAGGTCCAGCTGATGATCTGTCCCAATTCGAAGGTGGAGGCGTCCTGGAATTTGATGGGTTCGCCGATACAGTAACTGGGTTTGGAAGGCAGGGTGACAAAGGCCGCCTCTGGACCTCGGAACGTGCCTGTGCCACCCCACTCGACAGAAAATCCGTTGCCGGTGGAGGTGAAGTTATTGATGCCCAGGGCATAGGTCTTGCCGGCCTCCATTTGCAGGGGCGCGAGGTAGTTGGATTGATTGGCATTGGCACATCCAGCCGGCTCGCTGACATCCGTTTCCCCGGCTTTCAAACCGGTGGGGCCCATGCATTTGCTGGGAAAAACAAAATCACCGGAGGCCATACACCGGAGGACTTGCTTGTTGGCACAGTCAGAAACCCCGTTGGGCAGTTCGTAGACCACAAAATCCAGATCGTCGGAGGGGTTGTTGGGGGTAAGGGTAAAGGTCAGGGGACCGGCCTGGTCACAGATCCAGGTAAACCAGGTGGAGTTACTTTCATTGTTGACTGTCGGGACACCGTTGCTAAAGCAGGTAGCGTCATCCAGTTCGGTAATATCCTGTCCTGCTCCGGTCACGGATTGAACCACAAAGGAGGACTTGTCGCAGAGGATGGAGGCTAGTGGGCAGTCGGAGGTCGGTACGACGGGGGCATTGTAATTATTGATACACAGTTCGAATGTACCTCCGCCTGGCAGGAAAGCCATGGTGCGGATATAGTATGTCTCACCGATGACCAGCCCTCCTTTATAGATCTCGACAATGTGGTTGACATTGTTTTGCCCACATTCCAGTTCATTGATGGTTCCACCACAGGTTCCTGAATAGAGGACGACGATGGGGAGCATGAGGGAACCACCGCTTCCTTGCCCGGTTTTGCCGTTGATCACGATAGTGACATCCGTGGCTTCGGCCACAAAGGAGAACCAGACATCCTGGAGGGCGCCTCCTGCGCATGTTGGCGCGCCATACCCGGACGGGGTTGCTCCGACACTGGTATAGGCTTCGAATCCGGAGCACCAATTGGTCACATCTGGCAGTGGGATTGCATTTACGCAATCGTCATTGGCCGGCTGGGCAAAGAGGCTGGACCAGGTGAAAAGGAAGGAAAGGGAGAGCAATAGAATTCGAAACATATCGGTTTACCTAACAAAGACGAAGATAAAGGACATAACGTTGGGAATGTCGTCTTGGTTATACGGGCCGGGAAATCCTTCAAATTTTGTCGGAATTCCGACAGAACACCGGCTTCACACTATATTTAGGGCACTTCTATTAACCTCCGAAATAGACCAAGACGAAATAAGACCAAGCGAGGCGAGGCGTTTCAAAGGAGAATAGCCATAGCTATGTGACTGAGAAACAACGAAGTATCGCGAAGGTCTTATTTGGTAAGAATATCAAAGATTTTCGTTTGGTCATTGAGTGGGGTTGATAGAGGTG
>JAIPBE010000029.1 GCA_021738725.1 Saprospiraceae bacterium
TCCAATAAGCCGCCACCCGAACTTTTAACCCTGTTCTAAATGGGTAGGGTTGTTTTGAAAATGGTACTGTTTTAGGCTATAACCAATTGGTTATCAATGCCTATATTTGGGAAGTTAAAACGTTTTGGACAGCTGTGAGTAAACTTATTAAAAATAGAAATTGTATTAGCTGGTTGGATTGGCAAGTTAAAGGAGAACAGTTTCTTGAAATATCCGATGACTGTCCATATTGTACATCTCCAACTTTAGATAAAAAGGAAGTTATAAAATTAGTATCAAAAGTATACGATAAAACTGTAATTAAGAATTTCAACGTGATTGTTGAAGCATTACAAAACCTTGGAGAATATTTTTCTGAAAATGCTAATCAAACTCTTAAGTCAATAACCGAAAAGCAAACTGCTTTAGAGGACTCTGAAATGAATTATATAGTTGTAGTTAAGCAACAAATCGATGATTTACTTTTAAAACTAAGAGCTCTTAAGAGTATTTCACCTTTAAGTTTCAGCGAAGACGAAAGAGCAGAGGAGAAGTTAAAAGGATTAATTATAAATATTGACCTTTTTGATCGATTTAAGTCGGAAAAGACAAATGAAGTAATAACTTCATTAAATGATTCACTAAATACAGTGCTTGAAAAAGTTGGTTTGTTGCAAGGAGAAATTAATAAGCAGAAAGGATTAGTTAAAAAATTAATTCAAAAATACGGAGAAAGAATTAATTCCTTTCTGACAAATGCAGGATATAAATATACTGTTGAAATATCGAATGAAGAATCGAAAGATTATAAGCTATTACTTAGACATGTAGAGTCATCTGAAAAAATAAATAAAGGTGACCAATTTTTAAGTTTTGGAGAGAGAAATGCATTTTCGTTAGTTCTTTTTATGTATGAAGTGCTCTATAAAAAGCCTGATTTAATTGTTCTTGACGACCCAATTTCTTCTTTTGATAAAAATAAAAAATATGCAATTATGCATATGTTGTTTAGAGGTAAGAGCGAAGATTGTCTTTTGAACAAAACCGTACTAATGCTCACACACGACTTAGACCCTGTGATTGATACAGTTAAGGTGCTTAAAGAATTCGGTAATTTGTCGGAATCAAAATTTCTAACAACAAAAGACGGGATACTTAACGAAACTGACATTAAAAAGCACAACTTAATGTCATTCGCTCAAATTTGCAACAAAATGATTAAATCAAATGAAGATGAATTAATTAAATTAATTTATCTAAGACGGCATTATGAAATAATCGATGATTTGGGAAATGAATATGAAGTTCTTTCTAATTTATTTCACAAAAGGAACAAAGAAGATTGTACTGACCACAGAAGAGAAATTGGTAATGATGCTTTAAATGAGCAAGATTTCGATTCAGGGCAGAATAAGATTAAAGAAAAGATTCCAACTTTTAATTATCAAGTATCTTTATCGAATATAAGGAATCAAGGATTTTTAAAGAACTTATTTGACAGCGCACAAAATAATTATACCAAGTTAAATCTCTTTAGATTGTTGTACGATGAAAATATAGACCAGGTGCCAAGTGTATTACGTAAATTCATCAATGAAACATATCATATTGAAAATGAATTAATATGCCAATTAGACCCAAATGAATATGATTTGATTCCACATTTTATAATTGACGAATGTAATAATTATGTATCGCAATAACAGGAGAAAAAAAACACTGGCTATAACAAGGGCTCATACGACATAGGGGTTTTAATGGTATGCCATGTGCAATGCCCGCAGGCAAGTTTTGTAAGTTATAATAAATTAGTAGTCACGCAATCCCCAACGTTGCATAGCCCCAACCGTTACCGGGGTAAGCCGCAGTCTAGGCTTGTTGGCGATCCCTCCAGAATGTGGCATTTTACTGAATCCAGGTGATCAGGTTTATACAACCATTTCAGTGTCGGCATCTCCAAAACATTTAGGGAGCAGAAGGAATGAGATGTTCTGTCCCCTTTTTCCTATTTGAGAATTTCCTTTAGCGCCGGTGCGAGTTTGTCCGCGATCAACTGGTGGCCTAGAATGTTCGGATGATTATCTCCGGGAGCAATTTCTACTTCCTCTTGTTTATAGTCCTTGAAGACATTCTCCAGATTGATACAATCGAAGCCAGCCTGGGTGGCCCACCGGAGTGCATCCTCATATTTCGGCTCGACACTCTGGCGGTGATTGACACTGGGAATATTGACCCAAATGACTTTAATGTTGTTTTCCTGGCATATTTTAGCAATGCGTGCATATGACCAGGTGAAAATTTCCTCCATGTAGGGAGCCAGCTTTTTCTTGATTTCCACACGACCCATATCCGGCGTCAATCCTTCTTTCTCCATGATCACATTCATCTCCTCATAGGGGAAGGATTGCACTTTACGTCGGATGGTCACCTTGCTGAACACATTCATGATGGCATCCCATTCCCGATCGTGATTGAAAAAGACAACGTAATCCGGCTTGAAAGGCAGCACGTTCTTTTCCAGGTTGTACAGGTTTTGAATCAGACTTCTTGCGCCGACGGAAAAGTTCAAAATTTCATAGGCTTGTCCTGAATTCTTATTTTTTTCATTCAGTTTTTCTTCCACCAGGTTTTCAAATACCTGTTCATTCTTGACGCCGCTCCCCATTTCGATGGACCCGCCAATAAACACCAGTCGGGTTGTATTCGGTGGAGGCAGAAGGGTATATTCTTTGTCGCGTATTCCCCATTG
Organism: Saprospiraceae bacterium; assembly: GCA_021738725.1. GTDB lineage: Bacteria > Bacteroidota > Bacteroidia > Chitinophagales > Saprospiraceae > JAGNXB01. The sequence continues at coordinate 2,729 of JAIPBE010000029.1, forward strand.
ATTGGTGGTGAGTAAGGCCCCTTTGAAAGTCGTACTGGAGGAGGGAATGAGTTCCTTCATCAGGATATCCTGCGTACTTCTGATAATCTCTGCATCCTCGATCTTTACCCAGTCTGCAGGTTGTTTATTTTGGACTTGCCACAAGGGGCTTGAAAAATTATTAGCAGTGAGGATCTCATCATAATAACCCTGGAATTGAGTGGATTGATCGTCTTTATTCAGGGTCGCCATCAACACGGGTGCCATCACAAAACCGGTCTTGTTTTCTACATAATTTGCCCCCGTTGCAGAACCCAGGATGATCAGGAAGAGGAGGAACAGAAAATTTGAATACGGATTGAACCGTTCTGCCCTTTCCTCTACTTTGATGAGCGTGGAATCTGTTTTGTGATAGTAGTAATGAAAAACAGCTCCCAGGCCTATGATCGCCCCGGCTATCCCCAAAAGGATCATGATATCTTGAAAGGAGGCCGTTCGTGCGATGCCCAGGGTGCTGAAATACAGCGAAAGAGAGGGACTGACCCACAGCGACCACAAGAAAGCAATGGTGAGAAATGTCCCAGTGATCTTCAGTGCCCCAGAAAAGGCAACCACCCACGGGTTTTTTGAAGGATGGGTTTTCCGCAGGATTTTGATCAGGGCGGAGGATGCCACCAGAATCCCGAAGATCATCCAGAAGGCAACATCGTTGGACCGGAAACTGAATTGGCCCAATACCCAAAACCATTGGTAGGAGTGCAAGAGCCAGTTGATGGCAAATACGATCAACGTGGTGATGACCACACTGGTGGTCACGCCCCAATGTTTGATCTTGAAATAGATCGGGTAGTAGAAGATCTTTTGAATGAAATCCTTCCAATAGACGTGTATCCGTTGCCAGTAGTCTTCAAAACCGGTGGCCAGGAAATAGTTATTGAACACTTCGGGTAAGTTGAATCCAAAGAGACACAGGATACCGATGGCAAAATGAAAGATACCCGACAGCCGCAGGATCAACACATAGGAGAGGATGATATAGTGGAGGAGGGTGAAGATATTGTCCACATCCTGGATGGATGGAAGGGCATAGGTATAGATCAGTCTATAGAGCAACAGATGGAAAATACCCCGGGCCATCAATCTGGTTCCTCTGAGGTAAATGCTGCTTTCCTCCTGATTGTAATAGGTCCTTTTAAAGGTTTGAAAGTCGACTACCGGGAAGATCGGAAACACGAGATTGGGCAGGAGAAAAAAGTAGGCCAGTCGTGTGATGAGTGGGGTAGGTGTCTTTTCATACTTCAGTTCGTAGAGATAGATGATCATCCGGAACATGAAGAGGCTGGCCACAATAGTGACCACATTGGAGGGCGCCCATTGGGGAATTTGTCCTGATTTGAACAGGGCCAGGATCACGCCCGCTCCCAGGACGAGCAGTTGCCGTACACCAGTCCCAACGGGCAGATAGGTGATCCCGATCATGGCCATGGCAATGCCGACCAGGATCAAACCATCCATGAACCCAAACAGGATCAGAGCGGATAGAACAGTCAGCAGGACGAAGAAGGTCATTCGATATGACCTGGGGAGCAGACTGTGGATGACAAATCCACCAACCACTATAGGCATCAGCTGCTCCAGGGCCAGTTGGTCTTCCAGATGAAAGAAGGATACCACAGCCCATGCCATCAAGGTAAGGATGAGGGCAAATACAGCGTTTCCACGGGTTTCTTGACCCTGCCAGAGAGTAGCTTGTTCCAATTGGATAGGTTTCAGGGTCTTCAAAAGGTTTTCTTAGGTGGATGTATACAGAGGGTGTAATACGTAAAACAGGCAGTTATGTTGCGCTTCAATAGGGTCCGAATCCTGTTGGAAAGACATGTTTTGACGCAACCTCAGGCACACTATCTCGTACACAGACGTTGGAAAGATGATGAATCGCCACGAATGGCGGATTGATCAGTGATAACAGCCCTGATGAATGGGAACTTGTAAGTATTTATAACTTTAAGATTCTGAGTTAATTAGCATATAAAATGCGAAGAAGCAAGGTACAGATCGGGAATGTCAACTATGACTATGGAAATGTCTTCCAGGGATGGGGCCATGTCATGCGAAACTTGCGGGAGTACCGGTTCTTTATCCAGCAATTACTGCGGATTTACCTCCTGGCACCGTTCAAGAAGTCATTGATCGGGGCGATGTGGCTCTTTATTTTCCCCTTGTTGACGGTGATCATCTGGATCTTCCTGCATGGCGCCGGAATCGTAGACCCCGGCGAGACAGGCGTGCCATATCCGGTTTTCGTCCTCCTCGGAACCACCATCTGGAGTTTATTTATCAACATTTACAAATCCAGCAGTCAGATCATTGTAGACAGTGGATCCCTGCTGGTGATGAACAAGTTCCCCTATGAAACATTGATCGTAGGGAGATTGCTGGAAAACATCATCACCTTCTCCATACCCCTCGTCATTAATATTGTTGTGCTGCTGTTCTTCGGGATCAAGTTTACCTGGTTGAGTCTGCTCTTCCCGCTGACCCTGATCCCTATTCTGCTCTTTGGATTAACCATCGGCTTGTTTGTCGCTCTGCTTCGTGTGGTCGCGGTAGACCTCTGCAACGTAGTGGATGAAGGCATGAAAGTATTAATGTATCTGACACCCATCGTCTATGCGCCCAAGATCAAGATCGGTTGGTTGACCCACATCATTGATTATAATCCGCTCACCTATCTCGTGGGACTGCCAAGGGACATACTAGCACAGGGCGAGATCTATGAACCGACGAAATACCTGATCTGCACGGCCGTTGTTTTCATCGCATGTCCGTTAATGATCAGATTTTATCTCTATACCAAACCACGAGTATTGGAACGGTTGATCAACAATTGATCCACTCGTATAAACCATTTAACCTCATTCCAGATTCCACACATATGCAGGCCAGCGCACCCGAAACCTTGCTTACGATCCGAGATCTGCACAAGAAATTCTGCAAGGATATCCGGTACAATCTGATGCATGGAACACGGGATATGGTCGAACAGGCTTTTGGCCTGGAATCCGATTATATGACCTTGCGTAAAAAGGAATTCTGGTCTTTGAGTGGAATTGATCTGGATGTGAAGGAGGGTGATATCCTGGCTGTCATCGGAGCTAATGGCAGTGGAAAAACCACTCTCATGCGGTTGATCTCCGGTATTTATCCCATTCAGAAAGGGGATATGAATTTTTCACCGCAGACACGGGTCACGCCGATCTTTGCTTTGCGTTCGGGTATGCATCCGTTGTTTACCGGTCGGGAAAATATCAATATCAAAGGGGCCATGTACGGCATGACCAAAGAGCAGATCGATGAAAAAATGGACTTCATCGTGGAGTTTTCCGATCTGGGCGATTTTCTGGATATGCCGTTGGGCAATTATTCATCCGGGATGAAGGCCAGATTAGCATATACGGTGGCCATTGCTACGGACCCCAATATATTTATCATCGACGAAGCACTGGCAGTGGGTGACTCTATGTTCAAGGCCAAATGTTTTGATCATTTGCAAGAGTTTGTCAAGCAACCGAAGCGAGCAGTGATCTTTGTTTCCAATCATATTCATAAAGTTTTACGATTGGCCAATCGGGTGGCTATCCTTGACAAAGGTGTCAAGATCTTTGAATCATCGGACATCCCCGAATCGGTTGATTATTATATGAATAATTGCCTGGGTCGGTTAGATCAAAAATCCAGGGAACATATGTTGGAACGTGTGAAATTCTATGAGCTATAATCGGAAATGAATAAGTTGATCTGGTTGGCTTCTTTTCCAAGGTCGGGAAATACATTTGCGCGAAATGTGTTGTACCAATCCTATGGGTTGATGTCGACGGAAGTCAATCTGGAGTCACTCCAATATTCTTCTACTCATGAAGAGTATCCCGTTGTAAAAACGCATTTGCGTCCATGGCAAGTGCCGATTCGTGATGCTGAGCATGTGGTCGTCTACCTGGTTCGTGATGGCCGGGATGCATTGGTTTCTATCGCTCATCATCGAACCAATATCGTTGCTCCAGGTAGTGATTTTTTGGAGAACCTGGAGGAAGCTTTTCGTGCAGAACAAGGAAGTTATTTTGGCGGATGGGGATTGAATGTGGCCGAATGGATGGCACGCGCAGATATCATCATTCGATTTGAGGACTTGATCCTGGATCCCATCGGTCAGCTGGAACGAATCCGCGATTTTGTGCAATTACCCGATCCTGAGAAAGAAGCCTTGCCGACGTTTTCCTCTCAACGATTCGGCAATCCCAAATACGGCCCCCAGAAGGGTGAAAACCAGCTCTTTTTTCGAAAGGGAAAATCAAACGGGTGGAAGGATGAAATGCCCGATCATCTGGAAGAACGGTTTTGGCAAAAACATGGCCAGGTGATGGAGTCACTTGGATATCTGCGATCAGGCGAACGCACGCCCATACAGGATTCGGAAAGTATCCGGTCCAGGTCCGCAAATTTGATCCATCGTCAATCCGGAATCCGGACTGTGATCAAACAAAAAATACAGAGTTTTTTTACAAGAACGGCGGCTTCTCCAGGGCCCCAGTGGAATATTCAACCGGAACTCATTTTCCTGGATACAGGTGTGGATCTGGACCAGCAATTCAAGCAGGCACTATCCAGTATATATCAAGCTCAGGAAATCGGGATATTCAACTATCCTGGACAGGGTGTCGGCCAATGGACGGATGCGCAAGGTTTGCACCTCCCCCATCCGGAAACATGCAAGGTGGTTATATCGGATTGCTCAAGGCCTGAATTCCTGGCAAGGGTTCAACTGCAAGGTGAACCGAAATGGATCGCCTGGATCCGGGAACCGGTCCGTTTCATTGCGGAAGCCTGGGAACGGAGCAAAACAAATGCCGGGGTGCTTTCTATGAAGCATGAAGCTGAATGGCCAGAGGATTTCCGTCCGGAAATTGAAGCATATATTCAGACCTATGCAAACCGCAATCGGATGCACCGGGTGATCTCTTCTCAGAGCATCTATCTGGATGCTGTCGGTGACCTGGAAAATTTCCAGGCAGACCTGACCAGAATTGCCGACCTCCTGGGATGGTCACATGTACCGCAATCGGATCAAATAGTCCGGGAGCCCCATGAGCTGACGCAACTAGAATGGTTTTGTGCGAGCGTGAGGATCTATGACAAAAAGGATATTGAACTTTATAACGTTTGGAAGATATCCAGGAATGTAAACACATGAGCAGGATCCGACATCAGCTGGAGTTGATCTCCATTCATATCCCCAAGACAGCGGGAACCTCCTTTCAACAAATATTGGAAGCCCAATATCCAGGCAAGGCTTTGATGCGAATGGACTTTGAGTATGTGCGATTAGATGACACAGCTCCCGTTCTACGCGCAAAGAATAAAACGGATCAGGCCGTGTTGGATCAATTGGTTCAATCCGGAGAGATCCCTGCTTATGTGAAAGCCTTACACGGTCATTTTACCTTGCCGGATATTCAACAATTTTTGTCTGCCTCATCCTCCGTCCGTCTGGTCACCTGGTTGAGACAACCCATCGAGCGGGTCATCTCCAATTACAATTATCTCAATGAATTGTTGGAAGTGGAAATTCTGGATCGTCCCCGGGCGCAGCGCCTGGTCAAGCGATTAAAACGAACTATTTATGAATTTGCCTCACTTCCCGTAAATGCCGATAAATATCAGATCTATCTGGGAGGCCATCAGTTGGATGCATTTGACTTTGTCGGATTGACAGATCATTTCGATGAGGACATCATCCAATTGGCAAAGATGATGGATTGGCATGTGCCCCGGTCGGTACATGTGAATAAGACACCGCGAAAATCTTTCGGATTCAATACAACGGAACAAGAGGTGCTGGAAGAACTGTACCAACTGGATATTGACATTTATCAGGCAGCAGTGGAACGGAGGAAGGAAAGAGTCAAATAAATGGGTCGTTCATGCTGGACATAATTTTCATACATATTCATAAAACAGGGGGCAAATCCTTGTCTGCCATATTGCAGGAAGTATATGGCCGGAAAACGACATTTCGTCTGAATCAGAATGTGTTTCGTGGTTCCACTCCTGATGAGATTGATTTGCGTGAATTATTTCCTGATTCGACCAAAATCTTAAGCGGGCATTTGCCGTATCCATTTTTGCGCGAGATAGTCGAGCAGGACAATCCACGCCTGATCACCTGGTTGAGAGATCCGGTTGAACGCGTCCTCTCGAATTACTACTGGCGACTGAATCTGGATCGTTCGCACAAGTTGGAACAGACTGTGAAGCCGGGGAAGGACATAACCCTGGAGGAGTTTATTCATATACCTAAGAACCAGAATCGGATGTCCACTTTTTTGGAGGGATTGTCCTTGAAGGACCTTTATTTTCTGGGAATGATGGAAACGTATGACCGGGACCTGGAATCACTGGCACAGAAACTTGGCTGGAAAAAGGTACCCAGAATTCATACGAATATCAACCCAACCTTTATCAAAGAACCTCGCCAGGTTTCCCCGGACTTGCGATCTGAGATGATCCGTCTTAATGCATTGGATATCGAACTATATCAGGAGGCACTGTCATTGCAATTATCCATTAATCAATCGGTGTGGTCATGAATATCAATAAGCAATTTTCATGGTCGCTGAAACAAAACTGGATCCTCCCCATTCTTTATGGTCGGAAGTTTAAAAAGGACTTTCTGAATGCACCGGTGTTCACCTTGTTTTTGGGGAATTCGCGCAGTGGCACCACCCTGATCGCTTCTCTTCTGGATGCCCACCCGAATATGGTGATCTCGCATGAGTTGGATATCCTGCGAATGTTGCATACACCGATTGGAAAATTGGGATTGTATGGACGGATATTCAATAAGTCCCGCTGGTTTGCCAGCAATGACGCACAATGGCAAACCTATTCCTATCGTGTACCCACCGGATGGCAGGGCCGATTTGATCAGTTATTGGTGATCGGGGATAAAAAGGCTCATCATTCTTGTGTATTACTTCATCAGGATCCGTCCTTGCTGATGCAGTTGGAACAAAAAGTTCAGGTTCCCATCCGGATCATTCATGTCATTCGAAACCCGTTTGATAATATCACCACTAAAGCCCGTAAGGGAGCACAACGACAACTGGAAGCGCCCCTGGAAAAACTACGAGAAGTGGCCGATGTGTATTTTCGAAATATCGGAATAGTTGAGGTCTTGAAGAAGCGTGGTCATTTTGCCGTTCATGAGATTCAGTTTGAGACTTTCCTGCATCAGCCGGAAATGGAATTGAAGGCTTTATGTACTTTTTTGGGAACGACTTGCCCACCGGATTATTTGTCTGCTTGCCTGACTCTGGTAAATCCTCAGGCGCATCAAAGCCGACATGATGTGGAGTGGCCGGAAGATCTGAAGCAGGATGTGTTGCAGCGCGCCAGCCAGTACGAATCGTTGAGCGGCTATCAGTTTGATCAGTAGGATCCGAGTTTCTTCTCTTCGATTTCAGCGATCTCGCTGAGTTGTTGATACAGTTCCAGGCACCGTTCGGGCATGGGCAGATCAGCCACTTCCTGGTGGCGTAATGCGGGGTCAAAAAAGGCATCATCACCAGAAAGGCCTAGGCTGAAAGCAATCGCTTTCACTGCTTGTTGATACCGTTGAGCCGGCCAGTCAAAATTGACAATGGGAAAAGCGGATTCATTATACACAGACAAAAGTTGGTTGTTGTATTGGAACCAGACCTCGTCCCAATCTGCCACCACTTTATCGGGCAGAAGCGCATTCCGGGCTTCCAGTGATTTCCATACAAGTGCAGGGTGCCGGATGGTTCCGACAAATGCAGTGTGTTCATCCTTCCAGGCCTCTAAGGCGAATAACATCCGAGGGTCCTTGATGCCGTAAATGGGCGCCTCTGCCCGGAATTGGGCTTTGAGGTCGGTGATCTCCCTGGATATGTCGGCTGGAATCTCCGATATCACCCTTGGGTCATACCAGGTTCCTCCCTGCATTTTGATCAGTGTGTTATTGATCTTTCGAGCTGGAAAATGTTCCTGATTGCCCTTGTGATTATGCTTGTTTTGGGTGCTGATATCTTCGCCCAGATGAAGCCCATAGTGCTTGAGCATACCGGCCAGGCTGGAGGTACCGCTGCGGTGCATACCCAGGATCAGGACCATCTTTTCTGTTGTTGGATTCATAATCCGATCTGTTGTAAGGCGGTGCGATAGTGTTGCCGAAGCTGGATGCAGTGATCCAGCGATTTGCGGATCGTTTTGGAAGTGTCGGATGCTGCGCTCAGGGGCATTTTTGGAACAGGTTTGTCTTGCTGGATAGCCAGCAGTGCCTGAGCCAGGTATTCCGCCTGCAGACGCATTTTTTCCTGCCCTCCACGATGAGCTTTGTGATAGGCCATGGCTTTTTCCTGTCGGCTCAATACGGTCAGATATCTGGATAACCCTCCGTAATGAAGGATGGGACCTTCTTCTGTATAGACGCAACGATACCCGGCATGTTGTAGTAGGATGTTTAACACTTTGCCGTTATCGTATCGCTCTTTTTGAATGCCCATTTGACGAATGATGTGCTGGATATCTGAGGGGATGGCTGCCCACTCATAGTTACTGAAGGTCATCCCTGAATTATTGCGGATCTCGCTGATCTCGGCATTGCGATAGATGGCAAAATAGGTACCTCCCAGACAGAATCCGTCTTCTGTCACCATAAATCGCCCACCAGCCTTCGGGTGATCATTGGAAAGGACCGGGCTGTCGGCCCAGACCGGAGAGCCCGAAAAGACAGCGGCATTCTCCTGGAGCAAGTCTTCCAGAAAAGGTTGGATATCACTCATGGCCAGGATATCGGAATCCATAAAGGCAAAGTACTTCCCGGTTTCCATCTCCTGCAATTCGTTGAGCAGCACGGGGTGAGGTAGCATGTCTGAGGTGGGATGAACCAGGACACTGACCCGTTCCGGGGCCAAGGCGGCAAGACCATGGAGGAGGGCCACTTCATCCGGTGGACAGGCATTGGAGACCAGTCTCAACTGGACCGAGGTATTACGGATCAGACTGATCAGGAACAAGTTCAGCTGTCTGACCGTATAAGGCGTATAGATTATATTAAATTGCATACCATAGTGGTCGTTAGTCTGGAGGCTTCCAGGACGAAAGTAACCTTATGATCAACGCAAGACTCCGAAAATTCTTTGGCATTCAGGAGCCCCATCGTCTGGAGTTGATCTCCATTCATATTCCCAAAACGGCAGGAACCTCGTTTTATGCCATTTTGCAGGATATCTATGGCAAAAGCCATTCCATTGAAGTCAAACGGGAGCAGGCTCGGGCGAATGCCGGTAAATTCCAACGTTTTTTACTGCCCGAACACCTCGTCTTGCATGGTCATTTTCACTTTGAAGAGGTTCGAAACCTGTTTGATCCTTCCCGGGTTCGTCTGGTTACCTGGCTGCGAGAGCCGGTGAACCGAGTCATCAGCAATTACTATTTCTTCAATCGAAAGGTGAACGAAGATCCCAACCATTCCGAATGGCATCGTCGGGATGAACCTCTGGAGGTGTATGCCCACTATGAGGAAAACCGCAATCGAATGACCAAATTCCTCGATGGGATTGCACTCGAAGACCTGTTTTTCTTTGGGATCCAGGAACACTTTGAAGAAGACGTGGCCCTGCTCCGGAAGAAAATGGGTTGGCCGGATGTTCAAATCCGGTCAGAGAATACCAACCAGGCTTATCAATCCCAATTTCCGCCCGTGTCAGCTGACCTCAAAGAACAGATCAGGGCCTGGAATGTATCGGATGTTCAGTTGTACGAAAGGGCTTTGGAGTTGAGAAGGATGGAAGATGGGCCGGAATAGATAAATCGGCCCTGGCTATTCCAATGTTTTCATTGCTTCATAGACACGCATATTCAGCAGATTGATCAGTCTGACCCGTGCAGCCTGACCGTGTGTGGAAACTACTGGGGAGACACTTTCCAGTTTGTGAATCCAATTGCGGGTGTAGGCCAGGAACTTCGGATGATCCGAATGCATGAAGTTGGGGTTGTCGAAGGTCAGATAGACAGTCGTCAGAGCCCCTGCTTCTACTAGTACGGTATTGTTGGAATGTGTGCTTTCATTGTGATGAACTGTTAGTAATCCGCTGAATCCCTTTGTTTGCCGGCTGGAAAGTGATTTCTGGCCATTGCGTAGAAAGTTGTCAAACAGGTTGACCAGGTTTGAAACGCACTGGATGAGCATTTGTGCGGTCTTTTTTGAATCGATCAGGCCCTGATCGTAATAGTACCGGATCTGGTTTAGAGTATTGTCAAGAAAGTGGGTATGCCAGAGTTCGACAGAAGGGATGGCCGTATATTGTTGAAGGAGTCGTTCCATCAACAAGATCAATTCTTCCTGCCGGAGGCCACCCCAATCCGTCTCGGAGAAGACTGTATCCTGAACATCCGGGTCTTTCCAAATGGTTTTGCCCCAGAGGAACAGTTTGAAAGCACCCAGTGCGGGAAAGTGGAAATAGTAGAACAGGGGAATTTCATTTGAAACATATCTGATGTTGACGCCCTGAATCATACTCAGCCGGGAGAGGTCACGATGCAAGAGGAGGAGAAATTGGTTGATCTGTGGTTGTCTGCCGAACAAAGGAGGAAATCGGAAGCTGATATGGTCTTCAAATTGATGGATCTGTTGATCCAGGCTGATGTTGAATGCTTTGGCTACAACGATCAGTTCTTCAGCCGACAGGTTGGATGTACCGTTCATACGGTTATAAGCTGATGCCAGGCTGATATCGAGCAATTCGACCAGTTGATCAGCCAGTCGTTTTCCTGCCAAAGTGCGTTTTGCAGCCTCTTTCAGAAAGTTGATCTGAAATGAATTTTCCATCAATTCTAGATATATTAGAATAATTACAACAAATATGTTGAATTAATTCTAGAAAAATTGAAAAGACAAATATTTAACACTTCTGTTCCAGATTATTGTGTTTTACTTTTTTATATTTAGACAGTCAATAGAAATGTTTTTGGATATAGAATCCTGTCGAATGAGTTCATGCAACAATTGGCTTGACAGTCATAAACACACATAGCCCCCAAGGGGGGCTATGCGACACATCCGGGAAATTCCCAAATGCATACCGACTGTCACTCGGACCGGTGGAGGATGCCAAATTCGGCTGGGCGGCCACGATCATCACTGTTCTTTTTCCAGAATGGGTGGAGGGTATCTTCCCCAATGGCTTCGGGGCACAGCAGATCTTCGGGATGGTCGATGCTCTGGTGGATGATGTTTTTGGAGAATATGGTGGACAAACAGCGTCCGATCTCAATCCGGCCAGTGCAGTGGCAGAGGAGATATCTGACTTTCAGTCTGCGATGCCGGGACTGGCGTTTTACGGTGTAGAAGACAGTCCTGTACATTGGCGGGCCATGTCGAGCAAACTGAAACCATCGTCAGATCAGCAGTTGGATGGAGAGTATGATGAGGACTTGCTCGAGTGGGTCCACCGGGTGGCGGATATTTACAAAGGCATTGATGATTTAAACCATGCAATAGGAGTATTTCATGATATCAACCCCTTTCCCCCCAATGGTTCACGCTATCACTATCTGGCCACCTTGTGGCGGCAAGGCCACCAATGGATCAACGATGATTCTGAACCTGGCTGGGTAAACCTGTTGGGTGCGGGTAATCAGATCTGGACGATCGAGTCAGTGAAGGAGCTTGCTCCGGATGAGGCGATCATCGTATCCAATCTTCAGGCACTTTTATTCAAGCTCTCCAAAGGGTCGCCAGCCTACTTTGAGACGCTGGCACAGATCGAGCAGATCATAAATGATCCTTCCGCTTATATCTGTGTGAACAAAGATGGCTGGAAGCCCTCTACACCCCAACCCAACGATGGCATCGTCACCCAATCCGACTGCCACCGGGCAGATCTGCCGGAGGACAGGAATAAGATGATTGAACATGCCAACCATTTTGAGTTGAGGAATCATGAAAATGCGAGAACTGCATATACAGATGCGTTTTTGGATGAAAATTCATTTTTCGAATTGAAACTTCAATAATGATTTGAGAGGAGGATGAGATATCTCATCCTCCTCTTTTAATAAATATCGTTGTTATGGAATACAAATGGACGCCTATCATCTGCATGCTATTCGTAGTATGTAGTTGTTGCAATAAGGAAAGCATTCCCGATAGTCCCTTGAAATTAGTGTGGCAGGAGAAGATACATGAGGATGGATCAACAAGTACAACATTTGAACCTTTTCTTTGTGAAAATGGAGTGCTATTCAGTAGTAATGCTTTTGATGGAACATTCTTGGGGTATCAATTATGTGACAAGGAAAGTGGAAAAATAAAATGGATATGGCAAGATGGATTCAGCATAAAAGAGCTACATGTCGGTAGCCAAAATGTTTCATTTTGGAATGGTCAAATAGTTTCCAATCAAGGAAACAGAAGATTTTGCATAGATGTAGAAACAGGCGAAACTATATGGAAGGAAAAAAACTCTTACGCATATGGCAATGACTTGGCTCAAGATGGACAATACATTTATACCGGAAGATATTTGAATTATGATTCATGGTTAGTAAGATATTCATTTCAATCCTCTATAGAGAGCGTGGTATATACGAATGAGACAGACAGTTTAAATATGAGAGAGGCAACCTCACCTCCAGCAATTATATCGCAGGGGAAAGATAAATGGTTGGTTTATAATGATGGATTCGTCAATTATGATACTGGCAAAGGTCATCCATGGTTAGCTTGCTATAATCTGACAGTAGACACAATGGTGTGGAGAATCCAAATCAGTGATCCATGGTTCCATGCAGGTGTGAGTGACATCCCACTCATCCACAACAACCGCATCTACGTAGCGGAGAGCTTTCATGTGGTCTGCCTGGACCTCTTCACCGGTGATGAGATCTGGCGGAGGACTGAGAATGGTGCCTTTTTTACTGGTGGTATCCTGATGGCAGAAGGCAAATTATTCGCCATGTGTGAAAACCTCACATTATATACCATCAATCCGGAAGATGGAAACCTCATCCATGCTGAGGGAAACAATGGTTCTGGTACGCGCATGCACTATCACAAAGGAAGAATCTATTATGTAGGCCAGGGGGATGGATTATTGCATTGTATTGATGCATCCACGGGCAAACACCTCTGGACCATGGAAGGACCAGAGTATCAAAAAGATGATGACCTGTTTTTCGACAATGCCGGCCTGGCCATCGATCCGGAGACGGATATGCTCTACATCACCGACTACAGGTATGCGTATGGGTACAAGATATTGGAGTGAAGAAAACCTGATGACACTGACCAATCCGCAGCAGATCCAGCAGACCATGCAACAGATCCACGATCTGATGCACGACCCGGAAAACTACTCCTGCTGGGAGACCTATGCCTGCCAGCCCATCCAGGAACAACCCTGTGATGGCATCGTCACCCAATCCGACTGCCACCGGGCAGACTTGCCCGAGGATTTCAACCGACGTATCGACCATGCCAATCATTTTGAGTTAAGGAATCATGAAAATGCGAGGGTGGCGTACGAATCAGAATTCAATACGGTTACTTCGTTCTTTCGTTTGAATAAGTAATCTTCACTATGTCCGGGAGCAGGATTGTTGCTCCCGGACTAATCTAAAGGATATGAGATCGATTATTATCATTATCAATATACTTTTACTTACGGGCTGTCATAAGGACAATAATGATGTTTTCCCTCTAAAGATGAACTGGAAAGTATTACTGCATGAAATGCAAGGCACTTCTGGAACTATTGAGCAGTATTTATTGGATAATGGAGTACTGTTTTCTTCAAATCCATATTTAGGAGATTATAGAGGATACTTTCTTTTGAATAAGGGAAATGGGTCATTGGTTTGGCATTGGAAGGACAATATCAAGGAATTAGAATCGCATCTTTTTGATAATAAAGTTAGTGACTATCAAGGTCGAATTATAATCAATAATCGACGTGAAAGGTATTGTATTGATCAATATTCTGGAAAGACCATTTGGAAAATACGGGATGATTGGGATTATGGGTCAGATATACAGCAAGTAGATAATATGATTTATTGTGGTAGAGATTTAGACTATCCGAATGCTGAACTTGTCCGTTACACCTTTCATGATCCTATACCTGAAATACTATGGGAGAACCCCACTGACAGTACCAACATGCGGGAATATGATCTTCCTCCAGCCTTCACAGAACAGAACGGCAATACCTGGATGGTATTCAGCGATGGATTTGTCAACTATGATAACGGTAAGGGGCATCCGTGGTTGGTGTGTTACAATCTTACCGCCGACAGTCTGATCTGGCGCCGACAGGTATCCGACGCCTGGTTTCATGCGGGTATTCGGATTCCCCTCATCCACAACAACCGAATCTACGTAGCTGAGAGCTTTCATGTGGTATGCCTGGACCTGTTCACTTGCGAGGAAATCTGGCGGAAGACGTATGGGAATCAAGTCTCCTATACTCCACTCTTGTTAGTAAATGACCAATTATTTGTTGCCTGTGAAGATGAGTTTATTGACATGGTAAACCCCGTAAATGGTTTGTTGCTCCATCATGAAGAAGGATCAGGTGGCAGTGCGAGTAAAATGCATTACCACAAGGGAAAGATTTATTATGTCAGTGGCGGAGATGGCCAGTTACATTGCCTTGATGAAGGCACTGGAAAACATTTATGGACCATGGAAGGTCCTGAACGTCAAAATGATAGTGACTTATCCTTTGATGGTGCTGGTTTGGCCATCGATCCGGAGACGGACATGCTGTACATCACCGACTACCGCTATGCGTATGGGTATAAGATATTGGAGTGAACTGCCGACTCATATGCACGATCCAGCCAACTACCCCTACAGGGAGATCTATACCTTTCAGCCTTTCTACGTTGACTTTTTGTCTTAAAACGAGCTGACTTCAACACCGAACACCTACGGTATCCTCCAGAAACTGATGCAATTTGACCATCTGGTCATGTCCCAGTTTCTGGCCCTGATAAGCGACCCAATACAGGGAGAGAAACAGGGCGATTAGCGCCGGAATCCACCACAGGATATTGCTGGGCTCATCAAACATCTTGTTGGTCATGCCCACGATGGCGATGATCAATACCGAAAAGCCAATGGCGGTGTAGAAAAAGACAAACATAGTCCACACGTTAGGACGTGGTCCATACAACCCCCTCATCAAGCTTCCATTTTCCGTCTTTTCGATGCTCAGGGTCAGTTGTGGCGACCAGAAATGTTGTTCTTCCGGTGGGAGCTGGAGGGTGACAAAGTCCCTTCTGATCTTTCCCTGGACCGTGGACCCTTCCATGTTCAACCCTTTTCGGATGCGGTCGGTCACCTCCTCTATCTCAAAGGGCACTTCTGCCTGGAAGCGGGGCCGGACGTGGTATTCTGCAAATGGGTCACATGGTGGTGCTGTCGTCGTATCCTTCACGGTTGCCTGATATCTTCCCAAAGTACGATATGGCTTGTAAAATATCAGGAATAGGCCTTGCTCTTGCTCCTTGTTAGCGTTTCCGACAGTTGGTTCGGAGAAGCTCCCTACTTTTATGCCCATGAGCACGATGCAACAACAGATCGAACAAGCCTGGGAGGACCGATCCCTTCTGGAGAACGAATCCATCCGGAACACCATTGAATCCGTCATAGACCGCCTGGATCGAGGTGAATTGCGTTGTGCCGAACCATTGCCCGATGGCTCATGGCAAGTCAATGAATGGGTGAAGAAGGCGGTCATTCTCTATTTTCCTATCCGCAAGATGGAGGTCATTGAAGCCCACCCCTTTGTCTTTCATGACAAGATCCCGCTCAAGACCAACTATGAAGAATTGGGAGTCCGGGTGGTCCCGCATGCCATTGCCCGTTATGGTGCATTTCTGGAGCGCGGTGTGATCATGATGCCCTCCTATGTCAATATCGGCGCCTGGGTCGGGGCCGGATCCATGGTGGATACCTGGGCCACGGTGGGTTCCTGTGCGCAGATCGGTCGGGGTGTTCACCTCAGTGGCGGAGTGGGTATCGGAGGCGTTCTCGAGCCGGTACAAGCCTCACCGGTCATCATCGAAGACGGTAGTTTTATCGGGTCGCGGTGTATTGTCGTAGAAGGCGTCCATGTAGAGAAGGAAGCCGTATTAGGGGCCAATGTTGTTCTGACCAAATCCACCCATATTATCGATGTCACCGGTCCGGAACCGGTGATCCATCGTGGCCGGGTGCCCGCCCGCTCTGTGGTCATTCCAGGCGCCTATACCAAGTCTTTCCCTGCTGGAGATTATCAGGTGAGCTGTGCGTTGATCATCGGCCAGCGGAAGGCCAGCACAGATCTGAAGACTTCCCTGAATGATGCGTTGCGGGAATATGATGTGGCCGTGTAGGAATGACAAATAAGGAATGATAAATAAGAAATGAGGAAGTGGGGTCTACGTTCCTTTCTCCTTTCACATTCAACATTTTTTATTCCCTATTTCTTCTGATTCATCTTTTCTTTGACTGTTTGAATGCTTTTCATAAAAATTGCCATTAGTTCATTGCATTCCTGAAGGACGGGGTCAATGGATGCAGATGGGATGTACCCCATTTTTTGGATGATTTTCAAGTTTACCCTGGTTTCTCGAATCTCTTTCAGGACGAGCTTGATTTTATGTAAAAAATCTTGCCTGGATTCAGCAGCTTGTGCTTCGCCATAATTCAGAGCAGAGGATGTGCATGAACGAGTGAGTTGCATCCCCAAATGATTGGAAGCATAGTGATTCGGCAGTTTACTGATCAAATTCAGTGTGATAACCGAGAAGCCAATGAGTCTATCTTCCAAATCATAAGACGGCCGGTCCTCTTCCACAATGAAATTTTCTTCCTTTTTCATTTCTCATTCTTTATTTCTTATTTGTCATTTTCTTCCATCTCTCTGGGGTGCCAATACCGCCCTTTAAATTCAACCACCTGATTGTCTTCCACCAGGGTGCCTTCGGCGATCAGACGTTCAGCCATGAGAGTAGGGGTTGAAAAGTGAAGTCTACCGGTGAGTTCTCCCACACGGTTGACCACGCGATGTGCAGGAATGGGAAGCGCTTCTTCAAATGACTGTCGCAGTGCCCAGCCCACCATCCGCGCGGAACCCAGGGCCAGAAAATCAGCAATGGCCCCATAGGTGGTGACTCGTCCTTTTGGAATGACTCGAACCACATCGTAAACGGCATCGAAATAGGTGGTATTCATAGGCGAAAGATAGAAGATACCAGGAAGGGAAAGCACCAAATCCCAAATCCCAAATCTCAAATCTCAAATCTCAAACAAATTTCAATAACGAAATTCGAATGACCAAAACAGGTAGCGAATGTTCAGAAGAAAATAATTTGCCATTACCCATTACCCAACACCGAACCAGGAATCCGAAATCCTTCTTCAAACTGATAACTGACAACAGATAACCGATAACTGACAACCGCCAACCGACAGGGGAAATACCAAAACACAAGCACCAAATCCCAAATAAACCTCAAACCTCAAATGCAAATGACCAAAAGGTGGATTAAGCTGCAGAATGGTGACGAACACTAAAACAAGATCGTACCGGCTGCTTTAGCTGCCGTCCAGAGGGTTTAAACAGAAAAACCGAATGAGTACCAAAACGGGTAGCAAATGTTCAGAAGAAAATAATTTGCCATTACCCATTACCCATTACCCATTACCCAACACCGAACTAGGAATCCGAAATCCTTCTTCAAACTGATAACTGACAACAGATAACTGACAACCACCAACTGACAGGGAAATACCAAAACACAAGCATCAAATTCCAAATAAATTCCAAATCTGAAATTCAAATGATCAAAACAGGGCAGAGCCAGTGCGGAAATTTGCCAAAGCCCAAAGCCCAATGCCCAACACCGATCCAAATACCCGGAATCCCTCTCCAAACTGACAACCGACAGGGGAAATACCAAAACACAAGCATCAAATCCCAAATAAACCTCAAACCTCAAATGCCAATGACCAAAAGGTGGATTAAGTTGCAGAGCGGTGACGAACACTAAAACAAGATCGTACCGGCTGCTTTAGCTGCCGTCCAAGTACCGAAGGAGGAAAGCTGAATAAGCACAATTGACAAATCCCAAGAATCAACGAAGCATCAGTTCTCAAATGCTAATGACCAAAACGGGTAGCGATTATTCAGATCAATAGAATTTGTCATTACCCATTACCCATTACCCATTACCCAACACCGAACCAGGAATCCGAAATCCCTCCCCAAACAGATAACTGACAACAGATAACTGACAACCACCAACCGACAGGTGAAATACCAAAACACAAGCACCAAATCCCAAATAAATTCCAAATCTGAAATTCAAATGATCAAAACAGGGCAGAGCCAGTGCGGAAATTTGCCAAAGCCCAAAGCCCAATGCCCAATGCCTAACACTGATCTATATACCCGGAATCCCTCTTCAAACCGATAACCGATAACTGATAACTGACAACAGAGAACCGACAACCGCCAACCGACTTATCTTTACCCCATGTTGCTTATCGCTGACAAAATCACCAACCTGACGGCTGCCCGTTATTTTGCCGCTCGGGGAGCAAACTGGTTGATATTTGACCCTTCTTCCATCTCTATACCGGAGATCCAGGCCATTCGTGGATGGGTGGAAGGCCCGGATTCAGGCATTTATCTGCCACTGGGCCTGACCAGTATGGAGGAAGACATCCTCTCCCAAATCCAACCCGAAGGCATCATGCTGGGCCATTTTGCGGAACAATCCGGTCTGCCAAAGGACATACTTCAGATCAAGGAGTGGCGCCCGGAACAAGGAGATGACGGATCCACCATTGCGGATTGGATCGCCTCCTGGCCGCATGCGGTCAGCCATGTCCTCCGTTTGGAAGAATGGTCACCCACAGAGATCCTCCCATTGTTACAGTCTATCGGGCCGATGCAGAATCTGGTGGTTCAAATACCCCCTAGGACCTTGATCCAGGAAAGCGGATTTCTGGATCAGGTATCGGGTATTTGCCTGATAGCCCCCGATGAAGAGGAGGTTGGACTCCTGGCATTTGACGACATGGATGAAGCGATTGATCTGGTGGAGCCATTTCTGGCCTGAACCAGATGAGTGGATTCGTGTTCTTTTCTCCAATGATCCGGAAGTGATGAGAAGCCAATATGTCCACACTCGTATGTCTGCTGGCTGTCGAAGTGGCTCCGACGTGTGCTGGCAATACAGTGAATTCCCGGTTACCTTTATAGTCCTTTTTCAAACACGAAAATCTGGCACTGGCCCATGCGTCTTCTTGTCCTCTCCCTTTTGATCGCCATCCCCTTGATGTCTGGTGCCCAGTCTCCCTGGACTGCTGCATCCAACCCTGCTAGCATTAAAGCACTGGAAGATCAGCCGTTGCCCCTTGCTTTTTCAGCATTTGACCTGGACCTGGCTTCACTGGCCACAGAACTGGAAAACGCCCCCGAACGAAGAAGAACCAGCGGCAAGGACCTGTTGATCTCACTCCCCGATCCACAGGGAGGATTTCATGATTTTGTGGTCACCATTTCCCAGGTCATGCACCCGGATCTGGCGGCCAAATTCCCAGAGATCCGCTCCTACGTTGGTTATGACCCGGACTTCCCGGCAAGATGGGTGCATATGGACCTTGGTCCCAAGGGATTTCATGCCATGATCACCTGCCCGGGTCAAGACGTGGTCCTGGTGGACCCACTGGACCGTCAGACCGGAAAAGGACCCTACCTGGCCTATGCAAAGTCAGATTATCAACCAGCAGGTAAGACATCATTTTCCTGCCTCACCGAAACTGACAGTGGAGTCTCTGAGACCACCGGTGGCCGGGGAAGTGTGGTGGATGAAACACTGCGCACCTACCGCCTGGCTCTGGCCTGCACGGGGGAATATGCCACCTTTCATGGCGGAACAAAGGCACAGGCTCTGGCGGCCATGGTGGTGACCATCAACCGGATCAACGGCCTCTACGAACGTGAGTTCGGCGTCTGGTTGGAGCTGATCGCCAACAATGACAAGATTATTTACCTGGATGCCGCAACTGATCCATTTAACAATAGTAACCTCAGTCAGATCCTGGGTGAGAACCAGACCAACACAGATAATGTCATCGGATCGGCAAACTATGACATGGGGCATGTGTTTGGCACCGCAGGAGGCGGCCTGGCTACCCTCAATTCCCCCTGCAATAACTCTAACAAAGCACGGGCCGGAACGGGCTTGGGGAATCCTGTTGGCGACGTTTTCGATGTGGACTATGTCGCCCATGAGATGGGACATCAGTTTGGTTGTGACCACACCTTCAACAATGACTGCAGCGGCAACCGGAATAACTCCACGGCCTGGGAGCCCGGTAGCGGAAGTACCATTATGGGATATACAGGTATCTGTGCCCCCAATATTCAGGATGACAGTGATCCCTATTTTCATGGCGGAAGTCTGAATCAGGCCCGGATGTTTACGACGGAAGAGGGTGGCAATAACTGTCCCGTAAAATGGGTGAGTGGAAATCAACTGCCATCGGTAGAAGCTGGCCAGAGCTATCTCATCCCCCGGTCTACTCCCTTTGAATTAACGGCGGTCGGGTCTGATCCCGATGGCGATATCCTGACCTATACCTGGGAGCAGTTTGACAATGAAATAGCGGACATGCCACCCAAAATTGATAATGTAGCGGGCCCAATGTTCAAATCTGTCCTTCCGGATACCCTCCCGACCCGCACATTTCCAGCATTAAACTCCATCCTCAATAATTTCAATACCTCCTGGGAAGTATTGCCGGCTGTCAGCCGGACCTTGAATTTCAGGGTGACGGCCCGGGATAATCATCCCGGCCACGGCTTGTATGCACAGGATGCTACCGTTGTGAATGTCGATGAGAACGCTGGCCCCTTTGTCGTAACAAATCCCAATTCCCTCTTCCCACCCTGGTATGTCGGAGACACCGTGAATATCACCTGGAATGTGGCGAATACCGATCTGGCGCCCATCTCCTGTTCGGAGGTGGATATTCTGTTGTCTCTGGATGGCGGGTATACCTGGCCCATTGTCCTAGGCAAGAACGAAACGAATGATGGGTTACACACCATTGTCGTCCCGTTTGCTTTGAGTAAAAAATGCCGCGTCAAGATCAAGAGTGTGGGCAATATCTTCTTTGATGTTTCCAATGTCAATTTCGCCATCATAGAACCGTCCAAACCGACCTTTCTGATTCAGGGAACACCCGATCAGTTTTCCATGTGTCGCGGTTCCCAGGATACCCTGGAGATCTCTTTGATCGGCCAGCCTTTAAGCGGATTTTCGGATACAGTTTCGCTGAATTTGAACAGTGCGTTTGAGTATGATACGGATCTGCCTGCCTCGTTTATCCTAGCCAATCTGGATACCCTGATCTTTCACGTGTGGAATATCAATTCCGGACAAACAGGCGCCTTCCCTCTGGAGTTGACGGCGGCAAAGAATCAGGTTTCTCGAACCATCTCCTTTCTCTTTGACTTCGTTGATCCTCTCCTGGAGCCTGTTCTGTTGAATGCCCCGGGAGACAATCTGGATAGCATCCCCCTCACACCCACTCTGAGCTGGCAGCCGATGGATCAGACAGAATGGTATCGGGTGGAGATCTCGCATTCGCCGGCTTTCGGGGCCACCACGCTGATCGACAGTCTGACCCCCGATTCAGGTCTACAGGTTTTTCTGGATGATGGACAGATCTATTACTGGCGGGTGACCGCTCAGAATGCCTGCGGAGTCGGTATGGCATCCGCCATCCATGTGTTCCGCACCCGGTTTTCGGGGTGCTTACAGTATACACCTGCCGGATTGCCGATCACGATCCCGACCACCACCCTCAATTTCAATTCGACGGTAAATGTGCCGGATCCAGGAGTGGTGACGGATGTGAATGTGTTTGTGGATCTCACCCATACCAATCTGGATGATGTCACCTTGCGTCTCCTCCATCCTGATGGAACCGGGTTGACCCTCGTCTCTAAAGTTTGCGGGAATGGCCAGAATATCCTGGCCACATTCGACGATGATGGAGTTCCTTTTTTCTGTGGCGCAACCCCGGCAGTTACAGGCACGGTCACGCCGGAAAATGGCAATCTATCTGTATTCAATGGTAAACCGACCAATGGTACCTGGACGCTGCGCATCGTCGATAATAAGACTCAGAATGGGGGCACCATGAATCTGTGGAAACTGGAGGTGTGCCAGCAGGTGGATCTACCTCCTGCGCTGCTCCTGGCCACCCTAAATGAAGTGTTTGTCCCCTATTGTGACAGCGCTCAACTGACACCCTTGCATCTGACCGTGAATGCTGCAGAAGCGGATACAACCGAGATCGTGCTCACCTTGAGAGTAGCCCCTTCTCATGGAACATTGACCATGAACGATCAAGTGTTGACCGTTGGTGATCAATTCAGTCAGGAGGCGATCGACAATGGCATGATCCGGTATGTCCATGATGGTTCCGGCTTTCTGGAGGACAGTTTTCTGGTGGATGTTCTGCGACCTTCCGATCAGGGATGGCTGCCTGGTATTATCGTCCCGATCCGTGTTGAAACCAACCTTCAGGCATCACTGACAGAAGTCGAACCGGTGTTGTGTCCGGATGGACAGACTGGAGCTGTTCTGGTTCATTTCACCGGTGGAAAGCTGCCTGCGGAATATCGCATTTTTCCCGATGGCGATTGGCAGACCGACAGCCTGATTACGATGTTGGGCAAAGGTGAAATCCAGATCGCCGTCAAGGATGCAAATGGTCTGGAGACCATCTCACCCACCTTACTGATCTCGGGTCCGGAAGCCTGGATGATTGCATCTACTGTCTGGAAGGATACGATCAGACTGACTGTCGAAGGGGCGACTGCACCTTATACATATGCCCTGGATACGACCACCAATACGACCGGTGAATTTCTGGTCAGTGTGGAGGGCACATATCCGGTTATCGTTACGGATTCTCTAGGATGTACAACTGTAGAAGAGGTGGTCGTTGCCTTCCTGTCACTCGATGCATTGGTGACTTCCGAAATTCAGTGTTATGGTGATTCTTCGGCAACGATAACCCTACAAGCCGGCGGAGGAACAGCGCCGTATGAATATCGCTTAAATGGTAGCACTTACCAAATGGATCCGGCTTTTTCTGGACTGCCGGCAGGCGAGTATACTGGAGAAGTGAGGGATGCTATCGGCACGGTCACGGATCTGGGAGTCATCACGATTCTTCAACCGGAAAGTCTCACCTTAGATGCCGATCAAACCCAGGACAGTGTCGTCGTCCTGTCGGCTGGTGGAGGGACAGTACCCTACCAGTATCAACTCGGATCAGAGGCGCCCCAGTCTTCCCCCCAATTTAATGGGCTGGCTACAGGGGAATATACCTTTCAGGTCATCGACGCCAATGGATGTGTACAGGAAATTTATGTCACAGTCATGAATTCGGCTCTTGAAGATCCCTCTGGTCTGCTGAATAAGGTGGTTGTCCGTCCGAATCCATCCAACGGCCAGTTCGAACTGGTCCTTCCGCTGTCGCTGGTAGGTTCCTGGTCCTGGACGATGCAGGATATCACCGGTCGGACTGCGAGAACGGGAATCGCTATAGCAGGGGTACAGACGGTAAGTTGTGCGGATTGCTCTGCGGGGATCTACATCCTGCATCTACTTTCGGCGGATGGCCAGGAGGTTAACCTGCGGGTGGTGATCCAGTAGGGGATTACACGACCATTGTCAGAATCACGGATGTGCACGGATTACCGGATTGCACGGATGAGGATGTTTTGGTTATTCGGATTTCGAACTTGTGATTTATTTGTTTTTTGGTGCTTTCTATCATTGTCCGGATCAAGATTTATAGGATTGGAGGATGAACAGGATGTGGGATTCTCGCAGTCCAAAGTTTCCTCGGTCCTCGGTCTTCGGTCCTCCGTCCTACCTCATGCGTGTCATTTGCGTCATCCGTGATTCAGACAAAATAGCACAACCCGCTATTTGAGAAGAAAGCGCAGATTGTATCTCGTTTCCCCCACAGAAACTTCCTTATTTCACATTCTCACTCCAGTGGCGACTAAAGTCACCACTCCAATTTTTCGGTCCTCGGTCCTCGGTCCTACCTCATCCGTGTCATCTGCGACATCGGTGCAAATCCGTGATTCAGACAAGAGAATGCCAGCAAAATGTCAGGATCAGGATTTGGAGGATGAACAGGTAAAAGGTGAATGGTCAACGGTAAAAGGCCAATTTATGACCGAACACCTAAAGCTAAAAGCCGCTACCCCGGCCTTTCGAAATATCGAAATCCTGACTGCCGAAGGAAGTAACTCAATAACGAAATAACCCCGAAAGGTTTACTCCGGTTGTGGCCAACCCAGATAACCCTCGTCCAGATTGTATACATCCTGAATGCCATTTTCCTGCATCAGATTGCAGGCTTTGCGACTGCGTTGTCCGGAGCGGCAATACACAAGGTAGGTCTTGCTCGGATCGAAAGACTTCAGACCTTCCATAAAGGAACTGTCCTGGGTCACATCCAGAAGGTGGGCCCCTTTGATATGTCCACCATGGAATTCACCAGCAGTCCGCACATCCAGAATCATCAAGTTTTTGTTCTTGTCGATCATAGACTGGGCCTTTTCTACCGTAATGGATGGAAAGGCGTCGGCCACTTCAACACCCTGGGGTATCCGATCGGCATTGATGTTGCGCTCCACCACGCCGTCATTGTCCTGACCGCAGGCAAATACGAGAAGAAGAAGGGTAAAGAGAGTAGGGAAAAAGAGCTGTTTCATGATCTGTTGGTGATTGGGGTGCAAAGGTAGTGGAGAATGATGGGTCCGAACAAGGGGTCAGGATGGTTCTGGCAGATCTTCTGGTCGATTGACATTGTTCAGTACTGTCTTGTCGGTAGGAAACAAGGTGGTGACGGGGTTGGATTCCAGTATTCGAAGCAGACTGAATCGTTGGTTCTGCCAGGCTTTTGTTAGCAGAGGCAGGGCTGTGGGCTCCCAAATAGCGGCCAGAGGCTGGAGGGTGAGGCTTTCCAGATCCTGGAAGACTGTGGCCACGGTTTTCGGGTTTCTGGAGTGGAGGAGTTGGGCCAGATGGTGGGCATCCATATTTGGCATATCAACCGCCAAAACAAACCAGGCATTCTCAGGGGCATGTTGAAATGCGGTCAGTAAACCACTCATAGGTCCATGGGAAGGCAAATCATCGATGAGAAGGTCACCATAAGGGTGATAAAGGTCGACTTGGTCCTGACGGCAGGAAATAACAACTGACGGGATGATCTGGCAAAGTAGATTGACTTGTCGTTGGATCAGGGGTATTCCTTTCCAGAGCAGGCGGCCTTTGTCCTGCCCCATTCGGGAACTGGTTCCGCCGGAGAGGATCAATCCGCGAACAGGAGGTGCAGACATTAAGCCGGCTTGTCTTCGACTATTTCTGCATCATCAATGATATCATCCCCATCCCCGTCACGGTCTTCGAAACCGTAGGTTGGTCCTGTTCCTTTGGGTTTTTCTGCCGGTTCGCCCGGCTCGACGGTCATTTCTCCATGATGGTAATTGCCTTTGGCAAACTCATCGGCCTTTTCAAAAAAACCACCCTTCCCCTTGCCTTCCAGAAGGGAGTCATCCAGGGCATCGAGATGCGACTTCCCCTGAGGAGATTCACTTTCGAAGCGGGCTTTTCGGGCCAGTTCTTCTGCTTTTTGAGCGGCTTTTTCCAGATCGTGTTTGGCCGCTTCTTCCTGGGCTTTGTCAAACAACTTGCCTGCCTCCTCACCAGCCTTGTCAGTGGTGTCTTTGAGCATTTCTTTGGCCTTGTCAAGCAGGGCGCCCCCTTTTTCCATGATCTCGCCGCCTACTTTTTCAGCCAGTTGGCCCGCTTTTTCAGCGACGTGTTCGCCAGCAGACAGGACCTTTTCACCGATCTCTTCAATCCCCTCCTCTACGCGCTTGCCTTGTTCGAGGATCTTACTGCCAGTCTTTTCGGCCAGATCGCCAGCCTTGTGCATGAGGTCTTCCCCGGTTTCCTTCAGGGTATGGCTGGATGTGGCGTTGGGATCCTCAATGGGAGGATCGGTGGCAGGGGTTTCCACATTGGTTGCCTCTGGTGGTTCTGTGCCGGCCTCTTTACGAATGCGTTCCATCCAGGCATCCAGATCTTCTTTGGTTTCACGGATGGTTTCCCGCACGGTCTCCTCTGTTTTTTCAGCAGCAGAACGGGTGACGGCCTTGGCACCAAAGAGCAGTCGTTTGAGATCGGAGAAAAGAGACATGATAAGTGGGGTTCTGGTGGAAAATGAAAGGTACAGGTTTCGACAGGATTTTGGGATCATTCGTAGAAGAAGGAAGGGCTTTGTGGATGTTTGAAATGGGGATTGATTTGGGGGTAAGTTCTGAATTGTGCGAAATTTCACCTGTTTTTCAGGAGGTTACACCAGGTGGCGAGCAATTTTTTTTCAAAAAAGCTTGTCTTTGCCGGGGAATGGCTCTACCTTTGCACGCGCTTTGGATAAAGCATCATTAGACGTATAAAAATTTACGAACGTGAATACCCTCAGTTATCGCACCGAATCGGCTAAGAAGGAGCAGGTGCAGCGTCGTTGGTTCATCGTAGATGCGGAAGGAGTGGTCGTCGGCCGCCTCTGCACCCACATCGCCACGGTCCTGCGAGGCAAGCATCGCCCCGATTTTACGCCTCATGTCGACACCGGTGATTACGTGATCGTGATCAACGCGGATAAGATCCGCTTTACCGGGAATAAGATGCTTCAGAAGAAGTATTTGTCCTATTCCCTGTATCCCGGTGGTCAAAAGTCACGCACACCTGCTGATCTGTTGGCCAAAAAGCCGGAACGGATCCTGGAGAATGCCGTAAGAGGCATGTTGCCCAAGACCAAATTGGGTCGGGCCATGATCAAGAAACTATTTCTATATGCCGGTTCTGATCACCCGCATCAGGCTCAGCAGCCACAACCCCTTAAATACTAACAGGCATGGATTTTATTAATGCTGTAGGTCGTCGTAAAGCTTCGGTTGCCCGGGTTTATCTGCGCAAGGGGACCGGTTCGATTCAGATCAACGGGAAACCTTTGGCTGAATACTTTCCGATGCCTCATATCCAGTCCAAAGTGACTGACCCTCTTCATACTGTTGGCTTGGAAACAACTGAATACGATATCATCATTAACGTGATGGGTGGCGGGTTCAAAGGTCAAGCTGAAGCTATTCGGATGGGCATTTCACGTGTTCTCATCAAGTTGAATGAGGACTTCCGTAAAGGACTGAAGGAGAAAAAATTCCTCACCCGAGATGCTCGTGAAGTAGAGCGGAAGAAGTACGGTAAGCCGAAGGCCCGTAAGAGCTTCCAGTTCAGCAAACGTTAATCCCCCTCAAATCTGCGGACCACAATGGAAAATTCGATGTATAAAGAACTGCTCGAGGCTGGTGCACATTTCGGCCATCTCAAGCGTAAGTGGAACCCCAAGATGCAGCCCTATATTTTCATGGAGCGCAAGGGGATCCATATTATTGACCTTCACCGGACCGAAAGCTGCCTGACAAAAGCAGCAGACTATGCCCGGCAACTGGCCAAATCCGGTCGTAAAATCATGTTCGTTGCGACGAAGAAGCAGGCCCGAGAGATCGTGAAGTCTGCCGCTGAAAGCGTGAACATGCCATTTGTGACCGATCGTTGGTTGGGAGGGATGATGACCAACTTCTCCACCATCCGGAAGTCTGTGAAGAAGATGCAGAGCATTGAGCGTATGCTCAGCGATGGCTCTTTGACCAGCATAACCAAGAAAGAGCGTCTGACTCTGTCACGTGAGCGGGATAAAATGAACAAGGTTCTGGGTGGTATCACCGACCTGAACCGTCTGCCACATGCGCTGTTTGTCGTGGACATCCACCACGAACATATCGCCGTCGCAGAAGCCAACCGATTGGGCATCAAAACTATCGCTATGGTGGATACGAATTCGGATCCCAACCAGGTCGATTTCCCCATCCCTTCAAATGACGATGCATCACGTTCGATCGAAGTGATCACCCGTCATATGACGGCAGCGATCAAGGAAGGTCTTGCTGAGCGTCAGGCCAATAAGGCCAACGCCACAGAAGAGGAATCAGAAGATTAATCCAACTCAAAAACGAATAAGCCCATGATCTCAGCCGCAGATGTAAAGAATCTACGCGATACAACCGGTGCCGGAATGATGGATTGCAAGAAGGCTCTGGAAGAATCCGGAGGTGACTTGGAAGGAGCCATCGAGATCCTGCGTAAGAAAGGCCAGAAACTGAGCCTCAAGCGTGCTGATCGCGAAGCCAACGAAGGCGTTGTGATCGCATTGACATCCGACGATCACAAAAAAGGTGTGATTGTGAAACTGAGTTCTGAAACGGACTTTGTCGCTAAGAATGATGCGTTTGTCAACCTGGCCAATAAGTTTGCTCAGATCGCCCTGGATACCTTTCCTGCCGATACAGAAGCACTTTTAGGTCTACCCTTTGAGGGAATTACCATTGGTGAGAAAGTGATCGAACAGGTAGGTGTGATCGGTGAGAAGATCGAAATTGCTGCCTATGAGCGTCTCGAAGCCGATACTGTTTCACCTTATATCCATATGGGGAATAAAGCAGGTGTACTGGTTGGTTTGAACCAAACCGGAGAAGCTGCTTATGAAGCCGGTCGCGATGTGGCCATGCAGGTTGCTGCCATGAAGCCGATCGCTCTGGACAAGGACGGTGTAGATGCTACCGTGATCGCCAAAGAGATCGAAATCGGAAAAGAGATCGCACGCCAGGAGGGCAAACCCGAAGAGATGCTCGAAAAGATCGCGATGGGTAAGCTTAACAAATTCTATAAAGAGAGCACGCTACTCAATCAGGACTACGTGAAAGGAAACAAACAGTCCGTTGCAGACTATCTGCAAACAGTAGACAAGGAATTGACCGTCACGGCATTCCGACATGTTACTCTCGGATAATTCTTGAAAAGAGCGAATCGCAAATGGTTCGCTCTTTTTTTATGCTTAATTTTCTCCCTATGAAGACCCGGTACAAACGCATCCTGCTCAAACTTAGTGGCGAATCCCTGATGGGTGACAATGCCTTTGGGATTGATTCTACCATGTTGGAACGATATGCTTCACAGATCAATGACCTGCTGGTCCTGGATGTGGAAGTAGCCGTGGTCATAGGTGGGGGAAATATCTTTCGTGGACTACAGGCCACAGAAAGTGGTATTGAACGGGTGCAGGGGGACTACATGGGCATGTTGGCCACCGTCATCAACGGCATGGCCTTGCAAAGTGCGTTGGAGTTGAAGGGCATTTACAGCCGACTGATCTCTGCCATTGAAATGAAAGAGATCGCGGAACCCTATATCCGCCGGCGGGCTATCCGACATCTGGAAAAAGGCAGAGTGGTGATCTTTTCTGCCGGTACGGGGAGTCCGTATTTTACCACGGACAGTGCCGCCGCATTGCGTGCCAGTGAGATCGATGCGGACGTGATCTTGAAAGGTACTCGAGTGGATGGGATCTACAATACAGATCCGCTGAAAGATCCGGAGGCAGTACGGTTCGAACATCTCACCTTTGCCAAAGCGATCCAATTGGGCCTGAAGGTCATGGATATGACCGCATTCACCCTTTGCCAGGAGAACAACATCCCGATCGTGGTTTTTGATATCAATGACTCTGAAAACCTCCGAAGAATTGTTCTGGGAGAACGGATCGGGACATTGGTGGAAGGCTAGAAGTGCGCTAAAAAAGAGACGGAACTTTTTCCGCCTCTCGTGCACACGCCATGCTAGAAAATTGAGAAAACACAACATCGTTCCGATCTGTTGTTGTCCCGTTTTATGTGCTTTCAAGTAGGAGAGTTGGGTATGTGCAGGCCCTTCGATGCGCGCAACTGATCCAGAAATTGGCGCAAACTCAAACGAATCAATTCCTCTAATCGGTCCGGTTCATAGCTGAAATCCTTGACCCAGACGTATTCATGAGTAGGATCGGCAATGATCACCAGTCGCCAGCCGATCAGCAATCGGTCAGATATCCGCTCAATACTACCATCGAATACCAGATCCACCTGATGATGTTCTCCTGCTTGTAGTATCCGGTTTCGACTACGACCTGTTGGCCGGGCCAGACGCTGTGATTGTGCTGGTGGCTGAATGCGTTGAAGATGAAACGGAGTACCCTGACGCAACTCATCCTCCACCTTATCTAAGGCCCATTCAGGGACAGCGGGTATACCCATACAACGGACATCCATGATCCCGAGCGTCTTCTGGTCCGGCCTTGTACAGGCCGAAACGAACAGCATAAAAAAGAGAAATATGTCAGTCGAAGAGATCATGAGAAAACTGATGATGACAAAAATGCCTTCTATTCTTCCTTCATTTGTAGCAAGATCTGCCACGAAAACATCTTATTTTGGCTAATTATCATAAAAATCTATATGTACCTGGATCGGTGATTGCTGATCCATATATCACAGCATGACGGCTTCAGCAAATGATCTACTTGTCTTTTCTCCCCAGGGCATCTATTGCCCAAAGGCGGACATATACATCGATCCATGGAAGCCGGTCCAGAAAGCCATCATCACACATGGGCATAGCGACCATGCCAGGAAAGGGCACGAGAAGTATATCTGTGCACCATTGACTTTGCCGGTGCTTCGGCATCGCCTCGGTAAAAACATTCAGGCAGAGGCCCTTCCTTTCGGTAAGACCCTCACCGTTCATGGCGTCCATTTTTCGCTCCATCCGGCGGGTCATATACCGGGTTCTGCTCAGGTTCGTGTGGAGCATAAGGGTGAGGTCTGGGTCGTGACCGGAGATTACAAGCTCCATTCTGATCCGATCAGTGAGCCATTTGAATCGGTCTATTGTCACACGATGATCACGGAATCAACCTTTGGATTGCCGATTTATCAATGGTCTGACCCCAAAATTATCATTCAGGACATCCATACATGGTGGCGCGATTGCCAGGCAAAGGATCATTTGGCAGTCATTCATGCGTATTCCCTGGGGAAGGCCCAGCGATTGATCGCAGAGTTGGATAACCACCTGGGCCCAATCTTTACGCACAAGAGTATTGAACCGATCAACGAGATCTTTCGTCGTAACGGTCTACACCTGCCACAGACGACCTTGATCAATGAAGCACATCAGCGTGAGGATCTGAAAGGAGGTCTGCTCCTTGCACCACCATCCGCATTGAACAGTGATGAGCTACAACGGTTTGGCCCTATTTCAGATGCTATGGCGAGTGGATGGATGTCCTTGCGGAAAGGCCGCTTCAGACGGACTGCAGACCGGGGGTTTGCATTGAGTGATCATGTTGATTGGCCCGGATTGTTGAGTGCCATCCGGGAATCAAGAGCAGAGCGAGTTCTGGTCACCCATGGTTTCTCCACCCAGTTTGCACGCTACCTGAGGGAGATTGGGCTGGATGCACTGGCTGTGGATACCCGATTTCAGGGAGAACCTGCACCTGATGATACAACGGATGAAGACGCTCAAATCCATCCGGTATGAGGCAGTTCAATGAATTGATCCGACAACTGGAGCAACATCCTGAAGGTGATGGAAGAGTGAGGGCCTTGACTACGTATTTCAAATCGGCCAGCGATAAGGATACGGTTTGGGCTATTGCACTCTTGTCTGGCAAACGGCCCAAACAGGTGGTTTCCATCAATCAGTTATCTGCATGGGTCATTGAAAAAACGGGATTTTCTGTTTGGCTCTTCAAGGAAAGCCATCGACAGGTTGGTGATCTGGCTGAGACCATTGCACGAATTTTGCCACCCCCGGATTCACGAGAAGAAATTCCCCTTGCTGAATGGATGCGACTGATGATTTCCTGGCGGGCATCCGCTGATGAGGAACAGCAGGAAAGTATCGAACTGGCTTGGGATCAACTGGAAGCTAGTGAGCGATACCTGTTTAACAAACTGGTCAGTGGTGGTTTTCGCTTGCGCGTGAGCACCGTCGATCTAATCCAGGCACTGCGGGAGGTTACTGATGTGCCCCACCATATCCTGGGCATTCGGCTGGCTGAAAAATGGAATCCCAGGACAATGACCATGACATGGTTGACTGAATCAGAAACCCTGGAAGAGGATCGAGTGAAACCCTTGCCATTCCATCCCATTCATACCTTGTCAACTCCCTGCTCTACTCTTGGAAACCCGGCAGATTGGTGGATGGAAGATTTATTCGAGGGTATTCCGATTCAATGCAATTACCAGGATGAGACCATCTATTTATGGACCACTGACCATCAAATGGTCACACACTTGTTTCCGAAAATTGAGGCAGTCTGTAAGCAGTTGCCTGAGGAAACGGTATTGGAAGGAATGCTGCTCGTTTTGGAGAATGGCCGGCCAGGTACTCAGAATCAGATTCAATCCAGGATGGATTGTCAGCGAGTGACCAGAAAGATCATGGAGGACAAACCTGCATGCTTCCTTGTTCAGGACTGTTTGGTGTGGGAAGGGAAAAACATTCAAAACATCCCGTTTTTACAGCGGCTACAGCATGTTGAATCCTTCTGCTCCTTATTGGATACGCCAGTCATTCGGTGTACTCATGTAAAGGATGTCGGCCCGGATTGGACATTGATAGAAGAGCATGTAGCCACAGCACGGGAACGTCATGCGGTCGGCATTGTTCTCAAACATCGCAATGGACACCATGGTGGCGAGGAGATCACGGATGTTTGGTGGACAAAGAAGGTCGATCCACTGATAATGGATATGGTTGTCTTGTACGTGGAATCGGGTCATAGCAGATCATCTGGTCCGTTTTATGAATTGACATTCGGACTTTGGGATACAGATGGTTTCGTTCCGGTTACAAAAACTGGAATCGGTCTGACAGATGAGGATATAGATCGGATAAAGCATCATGCCAAGGAACATACCTTGGAACGCTTTGGTCCGGTTCGCCAGGTGGTTCCAAATTTGGTGTACACTATCATATTTGATGGAGTAAATGTATCTTTGCGCCACAAAAGTGGAATCACGCTGATGGCTCCACGTATTTATGCATGGAAAGAAGCTATGGATGTGGCAGAATTAAGGCCATTATCTGACTTGAAAAAGAGATTCACCCAGGGGTTTTAAGGTTGGAAAAGGAGTTCCCTCCTTTTTTTACGGGCGATTTTGCCCCTCTTTTTCAAAGAATTAGCTATTCCTCTTTCAGTGCATTTTAAAAAAATGTACCTTTGCCCCGCTAAATTTTTAAGCGAATGCTTGACGAAAATCTTCCAGAAAACGAGGAGCAAAAGCCGGAAGGGACAGAACAGTCCCCTGAAACGGCTGAGCAGGCAACTCCTGCCAAAGTCTCCAAAAAAGAAGCAGCAGCAGCTGATGTAGTTGTTGAAACTGCCCACGATGACTATGACTGGTCAGTGGGCAAACGCCAGCAGGTCTTTTATAAACCTGAAGAGCGCGAGAAAATGGCCTCTGCATATGAGGTGACTCTCAACGAGATCGTTGAAAACGATGTTGTCAAAGGAAAAGTCATTGGTATCAGCAATGGCGACGTCATCCTGGACATCAATTTCAAATCGGACGGATTGGTATCCCTTTCCGAATTCCGCGATCAACCAGGCCTGGCGGTCGGTGATTATGTGGATGTATATGTGGAGAAACAGGAAGATGAGAGGGGTCAGCTCCTCCTGTCCCGCCGGAAAGCCAAGTTGCTCCGGGCCTGGGTCGACATCGTTGACAGTTATAACAACGGTACCATTCTCAAAGGAACGATCGTATCCAAGACCAAGGGTGGTCTGATCGTCGACTGCAGCGGCCTGGAAACATTCCTGCCCGGCTCGCAGATCGATATCAAACCCATCATTGACTACGATGCGTATGTGGGTAAGACCATGGAGTTCAAAGTGGTCAAGATCAACGAGAACATCAAGAACGCTGTCGTATCGCACAAAGCCCTCATCGAAAGTGATCTGGCTGAACAGCGTGATGCGATTGTATCTGGCCTTGAAAAAGGACAGGTACTGGAAGGCGTGGTCAAAAACATCACCGATTTCGGAGCCTTTATGGATCTGGGTGGTGTCGATGGTCTGTTGTATATCACGGATATTTCATGGGGTCGGATCAGTCATCCGTCCGAAGTCCTGGAAATTAATGAGAAGCTCAATGTGGTCGTCCTTGATTTTGACGAGAACAAGAAGCGGATCTCTCTGGGTCTGAAGCAGCTGACACCGCATCCATGGGAAACCCTGGCCGAAGACCTAAACGAAGGTGCAGTGGTCAAAGGGAAGATCGTCAATATTGAAGATTATGGCGCATTCCTGGAGATCAAGCCGGGTGTAGAAGGATTGATCCACGTGAGCGAGGTCAGCTGGAGCAGCCAGCCGGTTAATGCCCGTGAATTCTTCACACTGGGAGCTGAACTGGAGGCTAAGATCGTGACCATTGATCGGGAGGATCGCAAGATGAGCCTCAGTCTGAAGCAACTCAGCGCAGATCCATGGACACAGGTTACTGCCAAGTATCCGGTGAACAGCCGTCATACGGGCGTGGTACAAAATCTGACTCCTTATGGTGTGTTCATCGAACTGGATGAAGGCATCGGAGGGATGATCCACGTGAGTGATCTGTCCTGGACCAAGCGTTTTGGCCATCCATCAGAATACACCAAAGTGGGTGAGAAGTTGGACTTCATTATTCTGGATATCGATGAGGAGAACCGCAAGTTGTCCCTCGGTCACAAGCAACTGGAAGAGAATCCATGGGATACATTCGAAAATGTATTCCCTGTCGGGTCCTATCACGAAGCAACGGTTATCCGTCGGGATGATCGCGGTGCTGTGATGTTGCTGCCCTATGGTCTGGAGGCCTACTCGCCGATCAAGCACGTCCGCAAGGAAGACAATCAACTGGCCAACGTCGATGAGATCATCACTGTAAAAGTGATTGAGTTCAATCGCGATGACAAGCGGATCATGGTTTCTCACCTGCGCTATCTGGAAGATATTCGTCGTGAGGCGGATGACAGTGTACGTCAGGAAAAAGAGACGGAGGTAAAGGAAGTTCGCAAGGCAGTCAAACAACAGTCCTCCAATGTGGAAAAATCCACATTGGGTGATCTGGGGATCTTTGATGAGCTGAAAGAGCAATTATCAGACGGCGACGATCAACCGAAGGATAGCGAATAAGCTCCAGGGAGATCAGAATATATGGAAGCCATCCGTCAATTGACGGATGGCTTTTTTAATGGGCCGTGCAGAGGAAGCCTGGGATTTACTTTGTTTATGAATTAACTAAATATTTTGCTTAAAGATTAAACAAAATGGATCGTTTCGTGATTTAGTATCAAATCGCTATGAAACAAACTGTCTCCGTATTGGGCGCCGGGTTTTCCGGCCTGGCTGCAGCTGCTTCCCTGGCCCGGGAAGGGTTGGATGTGCAGGTCATTGAACGTCACGATCAGGCAGGTGGACGTGCCCGTCAATTTACCCATGATGGTTTCGTCTTTGACATGGGCCCATCCTGGTATTGGATGCCAGATGTATTTGAGGCCTATTTCCAAAATTTTGGCAAAACGACCTCTGAATTATATGACCTGAAGCGGCTGGATCCATCCTATCAGGTCTTCTTTAAAGATGGGGATGTGGTCCAGGTGCCCGCTTCCGGAGAGGCACAGCGAGAGCTATTTGAGAAATTGGAACCAGGCAGTGGTCCGGCTCTGGATCGATTTCTGGCGGATTCCCGGTACAAGTACGAAACGGGTATGCAGGAGTTTGTATACAAGCCCAGTCATTCTGTGTTCGAATTTGCCGACCTCCGGATCCTCCGTGCCATGTTTCGTTTGCAGATGTTCAGTTCCTTGTCCAAAGAGGTACGACGACTGTTCAAACATCCCAAACTCATCCAGATCCTGGAGTTTCCTGTACTCTTTCTGGGGGCGAAGCCAGAAAAGACGCCTGCTTTATATAGCATGATGAATCATGCCGACCTAACCCTGGGGACGTGGTATCCGATGGGCGGAATGCATCAGATCGTCAAATCCATGGAGGATATTGCTCGGGAGCAGGGCGTTCGATTCCAGCTGAACGAGGACGTGCAGGGATTCGCTTTTGAAGGAAATCGGATCGCTGGGGTGAAAACAAACGCAACGGTTTATACAACAGATGCTGTGGTGAACACCATGGACTATCACCATTTGGACCAGCAACTCCTGCCAAAACCATTTCAGGAATACAGTGCCGACTACTGGGACAAGCGTGTAATGGCCCCGTCCAGTTTGCTTTATTATATAGGTGTCGACAAGAAGTTGACCGGACTGACACATCACAATCTATTCTTTGATGCGGATTTTGGAGCGCATGCGGCTGAGATCTATGATCATCCTGCCTGGCCCGAGGACCCGTTGTTCTATGTGTGCTGCCCATCCGTGACAGATTCTTCAGTTGCACCTGCTGGAATGGAGAACCTCTTTATACTGATCCCTGTGGCACCGGGCCTTGAGGATCATCAGGTCATACACGATGCGTATTATGACCTGGTGATGGACCGTCTGGAGAAACGAACAGGACAGGATATAAGAAAACATGTAATATATAAACGCAGTTATGCGCATCGCGATTTTCAGAAAGACTATCACGCTTTTAAGGGGAATGCCTATGGATTGGCCAATACGTTATTCCAAACGGCATTTCTGAAACCGAAAATGAAAAGTCGTAAAGTGGAAAACCTGTGGCATGCCGGACAGTTGACTGTTCCCGGCCCAGGAGTCCCCCCCTCCCTGATCAGCGGGCAGGTGGCGGCGCAGGAAGTGATCCGAGACCAAAAACGAAAAGCCTGAACGAGATGAAGAGTCTTTACGATCAGACATGCAGGGATTGTTCGAAATTGATCACCCAACGGTACAGCACCTCCTTTTCTATGGGGATACGGGCATTTGGGGATGCTTTGAGGGCTCCTATCTATGCGATCTATGGCTATGTCCGGTTTGCGGATGAAATCGTGGACACCTTTCATGATCATGACCGAGCACTTTTACTGTTGCGATTCAGGGAGGATACGTATCAGGCCATTCAGGATGGAATCAGTTTGAACCCGGTGTTACATGCCTTTCAGGAAGTGGTCAATCGATACCAGATGGATACAGGCCTGATCGATGCGTTTCTGGACAGTATGGCGATGGACCTGGGCCAAGACCGATATGGACGAAAGAGTTTTGATGATTATATCTATGGTTCAGCAGAGGTGGTCGGACTGATGTGTCTGACTGTTTTTGTCAGAGGAGACAGAGCGGAATATCAACGTTTGGAAGGTTCTGCGAAACGGCTGGGTGCGGCATTCCAGAAGGTCAATTTCTTGCGGGATATGCAGAGCGATTTTGAAGAAAGGGGACGTATCTATTTTCCCGGCGTAGATTTCAATTCCTTCAGTCTGTCGGACAAGCGCCGGATCGAATCGGAAGTGGAGGAGGATTTTCAGGAGGCATTGGCGGGTATCCTGGCCTTGCCTGATGAGGCGCGATTTGGTGTTTTCCTGGCCTACCGGTTTTATATAAAGCTATTTGAAGGGATCCGAAGGAGTACGCCGGAGCAGATCAAAGTGAGTCGGATCCGGGTGCCGAACTGGCGGAAGGCTTTATTGGTTTGCTGCACCTATATGCAGATGCGTTTGGGTTTGAATTGAAACTGTAACTTGGGATAATGGATGTATTGATAGCTATTGGGATCATAGTGGGTACTGTTCTGGGGATGGAGTTTGTCGCCTGGTTTGCCCATCGTTTTGTGATGCATGGCTTTTTGTGGAGCTGGCATCGGGATCATCATGATCCAAGGTTGAAGGAGGGACGATTTTTCGAACGGAATGATCTGTTCTTCCTGGTCTTTGCGTTGCCGAGCATGACGGGGTATATTCTGTCGGCTCTGGTCCCGGAATATGGATGGATGTTGTGGGTGGCGATCGGCATCAGTATCTATGGATTGATGTACTTTCTGATTCATGATGTGTATATCCATCAGCGGTTTGCCTGGTTCAGGCAGTTGGAGGGAAAGTATTCGAAAGCGATCTTGCGGGCGCATGGTGCGCATCATGCGAAACAGACGAAGGAGGGGTGTGAGTCGTTCGGATTGTTGCTGGTGAATGGAAAGTACTTCCGCGGACGGAAATCATGGAAAAAGGCAGAAATTTCTGAATGAATAGTAACATTGGGATAAGAATGTTCGTATCTTTGCAGTCCGCCTTTTGAAAAAGGGGTCAAAGCGAAGGCTTTTTCTCTAAAAAGGTGGAAATTTTAATGAAATTTTTTTCCAACAAGTTTGGAAGTTTCGTCAAAGGTCTTACCTTTGCACTCGCTCTTCGAAAAAGGGGTCGCCTGAATGCAGGAAATGACCTTTCGGAGGGCCACAAAAAGTTCATTGACACGGATGGAGGTAAGCAAGCGTAAGAGAGACTTGAGTAGAATCTGAATTAGATAGGGTGTTGACGAAAGTTGACACTGAAGAACACTACAATGGAGAGTTTGATCCTGGCTCAGGA
>JAIPBE010000030.1 GCA_021738725.1 Saprospiraceae bacterium
TCTTTGTTGGATAGCCCATAATGATACCCTGTTAATCTAGTCACATGACTAGTTATCAAAGATATAAAATAGACATCAAATTCGATTCAGGCTCCCAAAAAATCATCTCAGCTCTATCTAGTTA
Source organism: Saprospiraceae bacterium (assembly GCA_021738725.1). Classification (GTDB taxonomy): domain Bacteria; phylum Bacteroidota; class Bacteroidia; order Chitinophagales; family Saprospiraceae; genus JAGNXB01. Next base: position 125 of record JAIPBE010000030.1, read on the forward strand.
AAGGCCAAACTCGAGAGCCCAGGGTTTTAACCCTGGGCTATCAGGATTCAATCTGCCAGAAACCATTTAAATGGTTTCCCTACCCCACTGTGAAACCGAAGGCAAACGGATCCTCCTCCGGGTCGATGTGGATGGTATTGAAACCGGTCATCACAGCCCATCCTTCGATCGATGGAATAATGGCCGGATGTTCGCCCACCTGCGTCAACTGTTCGATCCGCCCGGTGAACAGACTACCGATCACCGATTCATGGATAAAGGCCTCATCGGGATGCAGTTTTCCGTTGGCGGCCCATTGCGCCATCCGGGCAGATGTGCCGGTCCCGCAGGGCGAACGGTCTATTGCTTTCTCCCCATAAAAAACAGCGTTTCGAGCAGTGGCTCCGTCCACCGTTGGCCTTCCAGTCCACAGGATGTGACTGATGCCATGGATGTCATCCCGTTCCGGGTGGACGACAGTATACCGGTCATTCAACCGACGGCGCAATTCCGGGCTCCAGGCGATCAGATCAGACAATGCGTAGTCTGCCATATCCGAATAGTTCTTTTGTGGATCAATGATCGCATAGAAGTTTCCGCCATAAGCGATGTCCACAACGATCGGTCCTAATCCCGGACAATCGACCTCCCATCCGGTTGCTGCCAGGAAAGAAGGCACATTGGTCAACCGGACGGAGGATACCTTTCCGGAAGATTGCTGCTCATAGCTGACCAGGATCAATCCTGCAGGAGCCTCCAGTCGGACGATGCCCGGTTCTGTAGGCGTGATCAAACCTTGCTCAATGGCCACCGTGATGGTCCCGATCGTCCCGTGACCGCACATAGGCAAACAGCCACTGGTTTCGATAAACAGAATGGCGGCATCATTCGCCGGATCATGGGACGGGTAGAGGATGGATCCCGACATCATATCATGCCCCCTGGGTTCGAACATCAGCCCCTGACGGATCCAATCGTGGTGAGCCATAAAATCCAGACGTTTTTCCGCCATGGTTGCCCCCACCAGTTCGGGTCCACCCTGTGTGACCACCCTGACAGGATTGCCACAGGTGTGAGCATCGATGCATTGAAAGATAGAACGAGCCAAGAGGTAGGTTTTAAATCACAAAACTCAAATTCCAAAACACAAATAATGACCAAAACTCAAATTCCAAATCCGAAATACTTGATTTCCAATCCAATCAATTTCACCTCATGACACAGTAGGTGTTAGATAATGAAGACGCAAAGAGATTTTGGAATAATAATTTAGCTCAAAGTCCCTAAGTCACTCTGCCTCTTCGTCACTCAGTCTTCTGAATTCCGCCATCCTACTTCAATTCGTTTCTCGCAAAGGCGCATATGGCGCGGAAAGTTAAGGCGCAAAGAGATTTTGAAAATAAATAAAATAACCTCACAGTCCCTTCGTCGCTCTGTCTCTTCGTCCCTCAGTCTTTCAGCTTTCCCCCTTCGATAATCGTCTATTTATTTCTCGCAAAGGCCCGGACGCTGGCGGTCCGGATCCAGATATCCGCCAGCTGGCTGATCGTCTGGGCGCAAATGGCACGGAAAGTTAAGGCGCAAAGAGATTTTGGGAAAACACCTATTCACACCCTCCCAAAGTCTATCTGATCCTCGATCCCGTCTTTCGAAATAACCCAATAACGAAATAACACATTTAGCAGAAATTCCAAATCACAAAAGACAAATCACAAATAAATCACAAATTCAAAAAACCAATGACCGAAAGGGTCAGAGGGAAAATCAGAAATAACAAAAACCAAATAACAAATAAATTCCAAAACAGAAAATTTAATGACCGAAAGGGAGTAGGGAGTAGAGGAGGTGAGTAGTCGAGGAGAAACACTAAATTCTAAGCACAAAAAAACAAATTTCAAATCACAAAAAAATCCGAATACCGAACACCGAACACCGATTTCATTCCTGATTCCTCATCCCTGATTCCTCCTTCGTCCATTCCGTTCCGATCCGGCGCCAGATCTTCAAAGGATTGGCGGACTGCAACGCCTTTGGAAGCAGAGCCTCTGGTACGTTCTGATAGCTCACAGGCCGAACCCATCGACGGATGGCCTGTGTGCCGACAGAGGTGAACCGGCTGTCCGAAGCCGCTGGCCATGGACCGCCATGTTGCATGGCGGGACTGACTTCTACACCTGTAGGGACACCATTCCACACCAGTCGACCACAGCGGTTGACAAGTTCAGCCAGAATATCTTCCCGATCGGCAAGGTCCCGCTCTTCTGCCATCAAGGTAGCTGTCAGCTGGCCGCCCAGAGATCGAAGCACCTGTTTCAATGAGTCATCATCCGGACATATTACGATCAGACTGAAGGGACCAAAGACCTCATGCTGCAGTTCGGGTTGGATCAGGAAATCCACAGCATGCACCCGCGCCAGGGTGGCCTGACCGTCCAATGGGCCACCATCAGGTCCTTTTCCGATGAGGGTAACGCTTTTGGCTTGCAGCATCTCCTGGGTCCGGGCGTCGAAATTGGTTCGGATCCCTTTTCCATACATCAGTTCAGCCTGCCGGGCAAGAACGGCTTGATGCATCGCATCGATCATCTTCTGCATGCCTTCTCCTTCCCGGACAATGATCAATCCGGGATTGGTACAAAACTGCCCTGCATTCAGGGTAAAGCTCCAGACCAACTGCTGACCGATCACGTCTCCTCTTGCGGCCATTGCCTCCGGGAGGACTACCACCGGATTGGTACTGCCCATCTCCGCAAAGAAGGGGATCGGTTCTGTCCGGCTGTTGGCCACCTGCAACAAAGCTTTGCCACCACCAAATGATCCGGTGAAGCTGGCAGCCTTGATCCCTGGATGAGCGACTAGTTCCCTCCCCGTGATATAGCCATCGCCCACCACGTACTGGAAGACATGTTCGGGGACACCCGTCCGTCTAGCTGCCAGACGAATCGCCCGGTTGACCAGCGCATTGGTCCCCAGATGGCCTTCATGGGCTTTGAGGATCACGGGACAACCGGCTGCCAGGGCAGAGGCTGTATCTCCTCCAGCAGTGGAAAAAGCCAATGGAAAGTTGCCAGCGCCAAATATGGCCACCGGGCCCATAGGGACCAGCATCTGGCGCAAATCCGGTTTGGGAAATGGCTTTCTGTCCGGATCCGCCGGGTCGAGAATAGCATCCACCCATGAACCTTCCCGAATATGCGCTGCAAATTGGCCCAACTGACCCACCGTTCGACCGCGCTCCCCGAGAAGCCTGGATTCAGGAAGGCCCGTTTCGGCCATCGCTCGCTGGATCAGGTCTTCACCCAGAGCCAGGATCTCTTCGCCGATCGCCTCCAGAAAATCAGCCCTTTTAGCACCGCTCGTCGTTGAAAAAACGGGATAAACGGCCATCGCCTGTTCGACAGCATATTGCACTTCTTCCGAACGGGCCACAGGGTATTCCCCATCCAGTTCCGTACCAGTCAACGGGCTGAACACACGCATCAGTTTTCGGGCTTTCTCCGCGTTCTTCCCGCCGGGTATAGTGATATCTTTCATAAATTCTGTCGTCGATTTACAGCGTTGGCCGGGTGGCCAGGCCAACGTGAATAATTTTCATAACGGTCCTCAGCTCCGTCTCTTCCAAAGGCAGTCGAGGTGCACGAACATAAGGCGTGCCCCGTCCGGCTGCACCCTCTGCCAGTTTGATATATTGGACCAGTTTGGGATGAATGTCCAGTTCAAGTAAAGGCATAAACCAGGAATAGATTTTTCTGGCTTTATCAAAATCTCCTTGACGGGCCAATCGATAGATCGCTACCGTTTCTTCCGGAAAGGCATTGACCAGACCGGCTACCCACCCATCTGCACCCAACATCAGGCTCTCCAGTGCCAGGGTGTCTACCCCGCAAAGCACCTTCAATCTGTCACCGAAAGCGCGATTGAGTCGGATGACCTGTGTGACATCACGGGTAGACTCTTTGACAGCCTGTATGGTTGGAATATTGAGCAGTTTTTCGAATTGTTGAAGCGACAATCCAATCCCATAGTCCACAGGATTGTTGTACAGCAAGATGGGCAGATCCGTTTCGTGAGCGATAGCCCTGAACCAGGCGGTGACTTCATCAGCATCCGCCTTGTAGCGCATCGGTGGAAGGACCATCAATCCATCTGCACCTGCATCAGTGGCACGACGGACAAACGCCAGAGCTTCGGTGGTGCGGGATTCAGCCACATTCATGATGATGGGCACCCGACCAGCCGTATGGGCGACCACATGCCTGAGGAGATCCAGCTTTTCATCGGCAGTAAGCGTGGAGGCTTCACCCAGGCTCCCGCCCAGGATCAGTGCATTTGCACCACTCTGGATCTGATCGTCTACTTTCTTTTCCATGGTCTGAAAGTCCATGGTCTCATCGGGCAGAAATGGTGTTGTCAATGCAGGATAGATCCCTTTCCAGTCGGGTCGCATAGGCATTCGTTTGGACAAACCTACGGATTTTACAGCGGGAAAAAGGCTGTTAAAAGGCCGTTAATATGAAGGGGTATAGGGCTGTTTCTTACATCTAACCCACTGGTATACAATGATGTCTGTTAAGGAAAGTCTAAGCTTTGTGCATTTGGTCTGACTGAAGCCGGGGCGAGCTGCTTCCCGAGGCAATAAAACTGTATTTTTACCGCTTAGAGTAGTGCACCTTTATTCGATAAATAAATAGAAAACACGTGAAGTACACTAAAACCCTGCTCATTCTGGCTTTAGGCCTGTTCTTGGGCACCACGACCTTGCAGGCACAAAAAGTTGCCGTTGTCGATATCAACCTGATCCTGGAAAGCCTGGATGACTATAAAACAGCTCAAGCGGATGTGGACAAAATTGCTGCCCGCTGGAGACAGGAGATCGAACAGGAGTTTGACAAGGTCAAAGGCATGTATAACAAGTATCAGGCAGAACAAGTCCTGATGAGCGAAGAAATGAGGGCCCAACAGGAGGAGGAGATTCTCACCAAAGAGAAAGAGATCCGCGAAATGCAGAAGTCCAAGTTTGGCCCTGAAGGCGAATTGTTTAAAAAGCGTCAGGAGTTGATCCGGCCGGTTCAGGACAAAGTCTATGGGTTGATCGAAGCTTACGCCAACGAACGTGGATACGATTTCATTTTCGACAAAAGCAGCTCATCGGGAATCATCTTTGCCAATCCCCAGTTTGACAAGACCGAAGATCTTATCCAAAGATTATCGCGTAGTTGAGGTCTTTACCTACTTTTGCGCCCTGACGAACTCACCATATGAGAGATTGTCCGGATCAGGACCATTCTGGTCCATACCCTAATCACAGAGAAACATTAGAAAAGCATGAAGCACCTCATCATTACCCTTTGCTTCGGATTCCTGGCCCTGTCGGCCTCGGCTCAGAAGTTTGGTTATGTCAATTCCGCACAGGTCATGAGCCTGTTGCCGGAGGTCAAAGAAGCCAACAGTTCCCTGGAAGTCTTCCAGAAACAATACGAAGCGCGCCTCAAGTCCATGATCGAAGAATATCAGACAAAAGGCATGGAATTACAGAAGAAGGTACAGCAAGGCGACATCGCCCCCAAACAGCAGGAGATCGAAGCCAAGGCCCTTCAGGATATGGAAACGACCATCCAGGAACTGGAGCAGGAAATGCGCCAGAAAGTTGCCGAAAAACAGGAGACTCTGATCGCACCCATCATCCAGAAAATGCAGGATGCCATCGATGTCGTGGCGACCGAAGGCGGGTATCAGTACATCTTTGATGCCAGCCCGGGGAATGGCATATTGCTGTATGCTGAGGAACAACTGAATGTTACCCAACAGGTCATGACCAAGATGGGGATCACTCCTCCGGTTGAAGAACCAGCTGTCCAGAAATAATTTGGAAGCTCGAAATAGCCCGATCGGCATTTTCGACAGCGGCATTGGCGGCCTGACGGTTGCCAATGCCGTTGTGCGTTTATTACCACACGAGCAGATCATCTATTTTGGCGATACGGCGCACATGCCCTATGGCGACAAATCTGCGGATGCGATCCGGTATTACAGCCTGCGTATTGCCAAATTCCTGCTCGAACAAAAGTGCAAGATGATCGTCGTGGCCTGTAACAGCGCCTCTTCCGCAGCCTACGAAGTGCTCCTCGATTTTTTTGAACACCGCACCCTGTTTGTCAATGTGGTCGATCCCCTGGTGGAAGAGGTGGTCCGATCCGGACATCAGCATGTCGGTGTAATCGCCACAAAGACCACGATCAATTCAGGCATCTATGCCTCCCGCCTCCGGGATAAGGTTCCCGGTATGCAGGTACAATCTCTGGCCACGCCCTTGTTGGCGCCGATGATCGAAGAAGGGTTTGTCCATGATGCCATCAGCAGATCGGTTCTGGATACCTATCTCGGTGATCCCAAACTGGAAGGGGTGGAAGCACTCTTGCTGGCCTGTACCCATTATCCATTGATCCGAAAAGAGATCGAAGACTGGTATCATCAGAAGGTCCGCATTCTCGACTCAACAGATGTAGTCGCCCTTGCGGTAAAGAAGAGACTGGAAGATGCAGGACTTTTGCGAACAGAACCAGCTCCACCGCACCGATTCTATGTGTCTGACTACACACCCTCCTTTGAATCGACCACTCGCCAATTTTATGGCCAGGAGATCCATCTGGAACATTTGGGATTGTGGAACTAGCCAGTCCATCTCTCAGGGATTGCAACGTCAGCATCTCAACTTCTGAAAACATCTTGATGGTCTTGTCGCCTAAACCCGCCAACACAGATCTACTGAGCAGTGGCAGCGCAAGCAGAACGATTACCTCTATTCCATCGTCCATCGGATACCGATAGACAATTGTCGTCCCGGTAAAGGAAGGTTTCTGACCAGGGTGTATTCCTGATCCAGCATGTTCTCTCCCCGTATCCAGAGCAAGTATTGCTGTCTTCCCCAGAGAATATCACGAGCCAGATCCAAATGGATCAGATGAAAGGCAGGCAGTGATGCACTTCCATCGGCGAGAGTCGATACTGCATCTGTCCAATGATGTCGGATCCGGAAGGTAAAGCCTGCCACCTCTGCATACAATTGTTGACGAATGCCGTGTTCGGGGACATAGGGCAGTTGTTGTTGATGCGTTACCAGTTGTTCGTCTTTGTCCTGACGGATCGACTGCGTAAAAGCATACCGACAATTGTACTGGAGCCAGTCATTGATCTTCCAGCTCAGACTGGCTTCCAAACCCTGACTCTTCACATGGAATAGATTTTCAGGGGACCAGAAGCCCGAAGATTGCGGGGTCCACTGGATCCAATCATTGACTCGACGGTAATAACCCTGGATGTCCAGGAGTGCAGTTGTGGCCTTCAAGGGGAGGTTCCACTGCAGACCACCTTCGATTGCCCAGCCTTTTTCAGGCTGGATATCCGGATTTCCACCGGGTACCCAAAAGCGGTCATCCCAGGCGGCCCAGCGGATATGTCGACTGATATGAGTTCGAAGACGAAGGTCTTTCCATCCATATTCGACTCCCAAAGCGGGGATGGATCCTGCCAGTTCATCGGCCGCTTTTTCTGTCCGATGCGAAACCCACAATTTCCAGGAAGTAGAAAGAGGGGACCAACTGTAGCGCAATAGAATATGACGACGGGATTCATCCGATAGATCAGGGTAATGATCCGATCGTCCCTGGATTAGTCGATACCCGGCTTCGCCCATGAAGGAATGCCCACCTCTTGCAGAAAAGGCTGCCCAGGTTTGCAACTCCTCCTGATTCGATCGGGTCAGATTGTCCAATCCGCCCGATGCCGGGTCGACATAGTGTAACAGATCACTCAGATAGGCCAATCGGATGCCCCCAACCCATTGACCGCTCTGCCATTGCCAGCGAAGCAACACTCTTGCCAAAGCGTCTTCCTGGGTGGCTTCGGACGAATTTTGAGCGGCTGTTGGCGGGATTTCCCGATATCCCTTCAATAGCCAGGTGGTCACCCCCAGTTGATGGGTTGAAGCTATTTTAGAGACAACATCGACCAGAGCCCCCTGTTGGTGGTATCGAGCATGCGGCAATCTTTTGTCGGTGCCGAAGAGGTCTTTATAGGGATAGTCATTCTCTGCCTGTTCATGAAGCATGCGGACCAATGCACGCGTCTCTTTTCGAATGGCCAGGCGAGCGCCGAGGCCCACCTTCCAGGTATCGAAACTGCCATGTTCGAGCTGGGCTTCACCACCTGAACGCTGAATGTCCTGCAAACCCGTCCCCAGAGCGGACTGACCGGCGGCACTGCCATTCCCTGTGCGAGCAGTCTGATTGCCGGATACCTGTCCGGATGAGGGAAAAAAGAAAAGCGGGATCTGGCTGTAATCCACCAATCCCCACAATGGATTGAGGAGGTTCAGACCGTAGAGGGTCGTCGTATTCTGACCGGCACCACTCCCCCGACTGCTGAGTGTGGACAAGCGGCCCGGTCCGTAGGAACGAATATGATTGGCCGGTCGAAGTTGCAATTGATCCTGTAAGCTGCCGGTGTGGAGAAAAAGTTGTTCCAGGCTATCTGCAAACTGGATCGGTTGACCAGGCGATGCGACGATCCGGTCATCGACGACTTCTACAACGGGAAAGACCCGGGTCGAATCCTGCCCGAAGATCAGACCGCCCCAAAATGGAACCTGGATGAGAAGGAGCAGGAAGAATCTGGCAGATCGCATGGCCACAAAGATAGTTTGGTGACGATCAATCGATATGTTCTCTGTTGAGCAATACTACGCCAACGATCAAGATCAGTACCAGAACAGACTCGGCCATAAAAAATGGACTTCTACCGGCAAAGATTGTCAGTGCCATGAAAAGTCCCTTTAGTTGGGAGTTAAGAAATGATCAAGTTCTGATCAGACGTTAGAACCAGCCGGCGCCGTACTCTTGCCAGGGCCAGGGTATACCGGCAAGAATGAAGATCAGCCCACCGAGATAATACCAGAATGCAAGACGGAATTTGGCCGTGTCATTTGGTGCCCGCTTTCCACGAGAGTACCCAATGGTGATCAACGCCACGGCAATGACCATGGTCATAATGTGTTCTGCGGTAAAGAAGCGCAGGATCGGATCGGCCATGCTTTCACCTCCAAATTGGACCTTGGTACTCATGAAATAGAGAATAAATCCGACGATCGCCTGGAGGTGAGCTGCTGACATGGCATAAAGATTCCATTTTTGATCAGAGGGAGTTTGGGAGGCACCTTGACGCCATTTGATCAGGTTGTTTACCAGGGCAATCACCAGCATGAACAGGAATATCCAGCGCCAGCCTGAATGAAAATGAATCAGAAAATTATGCATGTCTATTGGTTTGGCGGTAAAAGTAACAGGGAATTCGGGTTGTCCATGGCAAAGGCTAAATAAAATATTGTCCAGGGATTCACGTAAAAGGTGAAGGAAATTCTTGCTGGTTCCAACAAAATGGTAACTTTGCCGAACTAACGAAGAACAAGAAACAAATTCTCCAGTATGAAACATCTGAATCTCCTCGTCGCACTGTTGGTTTTGGCGGTTGCAGGTCAGTCCTGCGTATCATCCAAGAAATTCAATGCGCTCATGGCTGAAAAGGACGCCATGGCCCAGTCGCTGAGCGACTATCAGAACAAGCTCAAGGCAATGGAAGCTGAAAAAATGCTGCTTGCCGAAGAACGTGACAACCTGAACTCTAAAGTGGCTTCTACCCAGAAGGATCTGGATGCCATGAAGACTCAGTTGGATGCTACCAAGAAAGCAAGTGAGGCCAACAGCAAAGAACTCGGCTCCATGAAGGATGCCCTCAAGAATGCATTGAGCTATTACGAAAAATCTGGTTTGACCGTACAAACACGGGACGATCGGATGTATCTCACGAACGCACAACCTATCCTGTTCAAATCCGGTTCCGTCCGTTTGTCAAAGGAAGGACGTGAGTTCATCGCAACTCTGGCTGAAACGCTGAAGGCGAATCCTGAACTGATCATGATGGTTGAAGGTCACACCGACAGCCGTTCCATTTCTTCTGCCCGTTATGCTGACAACTGGGATTTGAGCGTGATCCGCGCAACGTCCGTCGTTCGCGAATTGGTGAAGAATGGTGTTCCTGCCAATCAGCTGACAGCTGCTGGCCGTGGAGAGACCGCCCCTGCGCAAAAAGCTGATCCAGCAACTGCTGACAGTCGTCAGGCTAATCGCCGTACCGAATTTGTGGTACTGCCTCGCCTGAGTGCTTTGTCTGGTTTGATGAAGTAATGATCTGATCCAATCAGATTTTAAAAAAGCCCTGGTGTTCTGCATCAGGGCTTTTTTTGATCATGGGTCTATGGCCCTTCTAGCAGAATAATCCAATCTACAGATAAGATTACGTCAATCAGCGGCAGCTAAAGCAGCCGGTACGAATAATTCATCTCAAAGTCTCACGGTCTCAAAGTCTTACAGTCACCTCGGTCCCCGGTCTTTCTCCTCGACTCCTGGACTCAAAACCTCCTCCCCGCTTTTTTCATCGGTAAAAGCCGTTTGGACGGATATGATTTCATGCCTCGAAGATCAGTGCACTTTGAGGAGGCCGGAAAGAAACGACTTATCTTTGTCCTCCGTTTGAGAGGAACCTGTTCATACCCTATCAACTACACGACAATACGATCTAGTGGCACGTCGCAATAAACTGGACAAATTCGCTGACCTGGACAGGTTCGATAATGTATACCAGAATTTTGATGCAAAACGACCAGCACTGACCGGACCGAATGGGCAGTCGCCTGATCTGCGGGGCAAATGGGCCTCTGACCATTATGGGAATGATTGTCCTCTCACCGTAGAGCTGGCTTGTGGGCGAGGGGAATACAGCCTGGCCCTGGGCCGGCAGTTTCCCGACCGTAATTTTCTGGGGATCGATATCAAAGGTGCCCGCATTTGGCAGGGTGCGCGAATCGCCCTTCGGGAGAGATTGACGAATATCGCCTTCCTTCGCACCCGGATCGAAATGCTGGATGCCTTTTTTGCTCCTGGAGAGATCAGCGAGATCTGGATCACCTTTCCCGACCCTTTTCCTCGGGATGGAAAAGAAAATCGGCGACTGACCAGTCCACACTTCCTGCATGTCTATCGGCCTCTCCTGGCGTCTGGAGGGGTTATTCATCTGAAAACGGACGATCCTGGATTGTATGCCTATACGCTGGAGTCCCTGGAACAAACACCATTTGCCCATCTGCTGGGTCATTGGGATGACATCTATTCAGGTGAACTGCCGACACCGGAGCTGGCCTTCAAGACCTATTATGAAGGGATGCATCTGGAAGCCGGGAAAACCATCAAGTACGTGCGGTTTACCCTGGATCCTTTATAACAGCAACCTGTATTTTTCTCCAACATCCAGTAAACGATAAGCGGGATTCACATCCTTAAAACGTTTTTGAATGAATGAAAAGGGTATTGATAATCAATACAATATCATTTTTTACCTGAACTATTTAAGTTTACCTCCTTGGATGGTCCGTCGCAAATCAGGCGCCCGGATCTGGAAATTATTGAGATTTGGATTTAGAGAATGCAGATGTCGCCAAACCAGGGCCTCACAAGCACATCAAAGACCCGTATAAGAATCATGAATTGAAACAACATGCAATTTGATAACCATCTAATGTGAAAACTGCCGCATTATTTGATCGGACATAGTATAAGAGAATTGACAATATATGTGATACAAGAATGTCATTGATGAAAGAGACCACCGATCAAATACGAGCGGCCGGGTCTTGATGTATCCATCTCATCAATCAATAAACGGAATGAATAGAATGTCAAACAAAAACACGAAGGCCCATTTTGGCGACAGCGGTTTTTGCCTCCTTTTTGCCAAGACAAAAAGGAGGTGCCACGCCGGCAATAGGCGGGCCAGATGTGGAATCCTAAAGCCAATGATTCTTCTATAGAACCATAAAGAGGATTGCTGCATATTTGTCGAGGGCAATCTTCCTGAATTTATTTTGGCGGATATAACTGGACTTATTGATCAAAATGATTCCACCCCTGCGCTTTGAGCGGATGGCGTTTGCCACCGGTGGTATGCAGGGTGAAGCCATCTTCTGCAGGAACGATCTCTCCGGCTATGTAGATATCGGGGAGAAAGCGGACACGGTCTACATCTGCGGGATCGATCGTGAACAACAGCTCATAGTCTTCCCCTCCACTGAGGGCACAGGTCGTCGGGTCCATTTGGAATTTCAAGGCCATCATCTTGGCATCCTGGTGCATGGGTATACCCGATTCTTCCAGGTAAGCCCCGACACCACTTTGTTTACCAATATGGAATAGTTCCGAAGCCAATCCATCCGAGATATCGATCATGGAAGTGGGCTTGAGACTGTTCTGAGCAAAGGCAGCGATCATGTCTTTGCGTGCTTCCGGTTTCAACTGTCGGCCGATCAGATATTTCTGATCTTCCAGATCCGGCTGGATATCCGGCTGGTCGAGATAGAGCTGCTTTTCGCGCTCCATCAGCTGCAATCCCAGATAGGCAGCGCCCAGATCGCCGGTGATACAGATCAGATCGCCCACCTTGGCTCCGGATCGGTAGACAACCTTGTCCTTGTCCACGCTACCCAGGGCAGTGATGCTGATGATCAACCCTTTGTTGGAAGATGTGGTGTCTCCACCGATCAAATCGACATCGTACGTCTCACAGGCCAATTGAATGCCCGCATATAACTCCTCCAGGGCCTCTACAGAAAAGCGATTGGAGATACCCAAACTGACCGTGATATGAGAAGGTTTGCCATTCATCGCATAGATATCCGACAGATTCACCACTACCGCCTTGTAGCCCAGATGCTTCAAAGGGGTGTACATCATATCAAAATGAATACCCTCCACCAACATGTCGGTGGAGACCAGCGTAAACTGGTCACCTCCTGTGTCCAAAACGGCAGCATCATCCCCCACGCCCTTGATGGTTGTTGGTTGATTGGGAGTAAAGGGTTTAGTTAACCGGTCGATCAGTCCAAATTCGCCGAGTTGACCGACTTCGGTCCGTGTAGTCGAAGATTCTTGCATGCAACAAAGATACATCTTGACTGGTTTGACAGGAGAACACCTCTATTAACCCAACTCAATGACCAAACAAATTCGCCATTTGGCGGATTTTTTCCGAAGTAAACCTGCGTCCCGAGTACACGGGATTATTTATCAATCGCTTAGCTATGGCTAAACTCTTTGCGCCACCGCTGAAGCTAAGGCGGCACGCGGTCGAAATGCCTGCCTGCCGGCAGGCCTCATCTCGCTTGTTTTACTTCGTTCTTGGTCTATTTCGGAGGTTAATAGAGGTGCCCAAGCGAATCCACATTGGTCGAGCATTTTGGTTGTTTGACCGAAAAAAGCAGGTCCATTTAATCAGAATGGACATATTTTCGAACTAATAAAACACAACACGAATGAAAAAATTTCTGGCTCTTCTTTTGATCGGTGGCTTTGCCATCAGTATGGTACAGGCACAATCTCTGGATGAGGTCCTCCAGAATTACTATCAGAATGTGGGTGGCCTCAAAAACTGGCAGGCCCTGAAATCCACCAAAATGACCGGACGTGCCAATCAGATGGGAATGGAATTTCCATTCACAATGGTCATGTCTCGCCCCAATCGTCAAAAACTGGTAGTTGATATTCAAGGATCCCAATATGTGGAAGCCTTCGATGGCACGACCGCATGGACCATCAACCCGTTCATGGGCGGTACGGCTCCTCAGAAAAAGTCATCGGAAGAATCGACCGAAGCAGGCAAGCAGATGTTCGAGGATGATCTGATGGACTACGCCAGAAAAGGACATAAAGCCAGTCTGGAAGGTGAAGAAGAAGTCGATGGTACCAAGACATTGGTCGTCAAGCTGACCACCAAAGCCGGTGATGACCGTTTTTACTACATGGATGCAGAAAACTTTGTCCCGCTGATGATCAAGACGTTTGCCAACTCAGGTCAAATGAAAGGGATGCCCATCGAGCAATACCTCAGCGACTATGATGAGGTCGACGGGATGATGATGCCTCACTCCATGACAACAAAGGTCAATGGTGAAGTCGTCGCCCAATTGACCTTCGACAAGATCGAGACGAACATACCGGTCTCTGATGACCTCTTTGCCTTTCCTGAAGACAAATAACCGATACCCAATTGCCCTTTCTAATGGGCCGGAAGAAAGTCCACACTCCTTCCGGCCCGTTTTTATTAATCCTTCCTGATATGCAGTATCTGTACTTCGTCCTCCTCCTGATCCTGGCGTCCTCCACGAATACATTCGGACAGGCAACCGAACCCTTGAGCGTATCCTTTGGCGACCTGCGGGTCAGGGATATCGGACCGGCTGTCATGAGCGGCCGGGTGTCTACTCTGGCAGTTGTCCATCGTGAGCCCAAGATCTTGTATGTCGGTGCTGCCGGAGGAGGCGTTTGGAAATCTGTATCTGCAGGAGCCAGTTTTATGCCGGTATTTGATGATCATGTCCAATCCATTGGCGCCATCACTATTGATCAGGACCGGCCCGATACCGTCTGGGTGGGTACGGGTGAGTCGTGGGTGCGAAACTCGGTATCCATAGGAGATGGCATCTATGTCAGCACCAATGGCGGCCAGACCTGGACCCATCAAGGGCTGGAAAATAGTGAACATATCGCCAAGATCCTTCTGGATCCACAATCTCCGGGGACCATCTATGTGGCTGTGCAAGGACGACTGTGGTCAGACAGTGAAGAACGCGGAGTGTACCGGTCCACAGATTTTGGCACGACCTGGCAACGGATGCTGTATGTCAATGCCTCCACAGGTTGTGCAGATCTGACCATGGATGCCACGAATCCACAAACCCTATTTGCCACTCTGTGGGATCACCGACGTTCTCCTTATTCCTTTCATTCCGGTGGACCAGGGAGTGGCCTGTACAAAACCTCGGATGGAGGTGAGACATGGACGGAAGTAACAGGCGGTGGCTTACCTCCTAAGCCTTATGGCCGGATGGCAGTCGAAATCGCTCCATCTGCTCCGGACACCATCTACCTCACGGTCGAGGCCAAGGAGAAAAAGGACAAAGGCTTGTATCTGTCTGCAGATGCCGGTCATACCTGGGTGAAACAAAGTCAGGATTTCAACACCATCGTTCGCCCCTTCTATTTCAGCCGATTGGTCATTGATCCCCACCATGCGGACAAAGTATACAAGTGTGGTCTGAATCTCATTATCAGCGACAATGCCGGAGAAACCTGGCGTACGGTGGGCAGTGGCGTCCATTCAGATATCCATGCAGTCTGGGTGGATCCAGGAAACAGCAACCATGTGATCATCGGTACAGATGGGGGTGTCTATGAATCTTATGACGGCGGATATGCCTTCCGCATGTATATGAATCTCCCCATTTCCCAATTCTACCATATCAGTGTAGACATGGATCAGCCCTATAATGTCTATGGTGGGCTGCAGGACAACGGATCCTGGGTGGGTCCCTCACAAAGCCCCGGGGGGATCAGCAATGCCGATTGGTCCTTCACCGTCGGAGGCGACGGTTTTTATTCGTTCCGACACCCGACGGATAAGGACGTCGTCTTTGCTGAAGCGCAGGGCGGTGGGTTGGTCCGGCACAATCGTCGGGACGGTCAATCCAAGAACATCAAACCCATTCCAGACAAGAATGAACCACCCTACCGATTTAACTGGAATAGCCCCATCGCCTTGTCGCCGAATGATCCGGAACGCATGTATTTCGGTGCACAGTTCGTGTTCAAAACAGAGAACAGAGGCGATTCCTGGAAGCGTATCTCCCCGGATCTGACCACCAATGATCCTAACCGTCAAAAGCAAAAGGAATCAGGTGGGTACTCTCTGGATAACTCCGGGGCAGAAAATAATACCACCATCGTCTGCCTGACAGAATCACCCCTGGATCCTCAGGAGATCTGGGCCGGGACAGATGATGGCCATTTGCAGTTGACCCTCGATGGAGGATCCAACTGGCGAAATACCACTTCTGCCATACCGGATCTGCCTGCCTTTACCTGGTGTACGTCTGTGGAAATTGACCACTTTCAAAAAGGAACCATCTACGCCACATTTGACGGACACAAGCAAGGTGACCAGACACGTTACGTGTTCAAAACGACGGATCATGGTCGGACCTGGACCTCATTGGTCACAAAGGATATTGAAGGGTATGCGCTGGTGATCCGTCAGGATCTGGTCAACCCGGATCTGCTCTTCCTGGGCACTGAATTCGGCCTGTATATCTCCCTGGATGGCGGGTTGTCCTGGCAGCGCTTCAGTCAAAACCTCCCCAGGGTGGGCGTGCGGGCACTGGTGGTCCATCCACGGGATCATGCCTTGGTGATTGGCACCCATGGCCGGGGCGTATACATCCTGGATGATCTACGCCCACTGCGACAGATGACACGTGATCTTCAGTCAGAGGAATTGACCTTTCTAGATTCAGATACCGCATACATCCAATTGCCCCGTTCAGGTGGCTGGTTTGGTGGATCCGGCAATTATGTGGCCAGTAATCCCAGCGCGAATGCGCGCATCGCTTATTTCATGAGCAGGCGACACACCTTCGGGAAGATGTATATCGAAGTGTTGGATCAGCAGGGAAAGGTCATCCAGGAACTGCCTGCAGGGAAGAGTGCCGGCATCAATATAGTGGAACTGCCCGTGCGCTACCCCATGCCCAAAGCAGCGCCTACCAACAATCGGATGGCCATGTTTGGCTCCATGATCACCCCCTCCCTGGATGAAGGGGACTATACCGTCCGGGTCGTCAAGGGAAAGAAGACCTTTGAAACGATCCTGCATCTGAAACAGGAATCGGCAGATGTCTATTCAGCAGAAGCGCGGAAGGTGCAAACCAATACCCTTCGAAAATTATTTGACCTCACCGAAGAATTGGGGTTTGTCTACTATGCTGCTGATGATCTGCGTGCATGGGCAGATACCACGGCGGATCAGATCACGAGCAAAGCGGATCGAAAGCAATTGCTGGATCTGAAAAAAGGGATTGAAACCTGGCGTGACTCTCTGGTTGCCCTGGATGGTGACGGCTATGTTGCTGAAAGCGAAGCGATCCGTGAGGAAATCTCCACTTTGTATCTGGAGGTCAGTCAATATCCGGGTGAGCCTTCATTGGGCCAGATCAGAAAGACCGAGATCCTGATCGACAGGATGGAGGCCCACTCCAGTGAGCTGGAGCGGTATCGGAATGCTGTACAAAAGATCTCTGACAAATGGGTCAAAAAGGGGGTGACCCCGATGCGCATCCGGACCATGGAGGCATACAAGCGAGCTTAGGAACAATTTCTGTGCAGTGTCTGATCATCTGGCAAGAACCAGAGAAGAATGAAATGGCCAGGAGACCTTTGCTATTTTTGTATCCTCAATAGATGTCATGCAATTTCGCCAGCCCATTCCCGTCCGAGAGATCGCCGAACGCATTCACGCCCGAATCATCGGTGACCCAGAATTTCTGTGTACCGGTCTGAATGAGATCCACAAGGTTGTCCCGGGGGACATCCTGTTTGTGGATGTGGCGAAGTATTTTGACAAAGCCCTGCGATCTGCGGCAAGTGTGATCATCCTCAATGAAGAGGTGGAGGCTCCTCCGGGCAAGGTGCTGCTGGTCGTAGACAACCCGTTTGAGGCGTATGACTCCCTGGCGCGTGCTTATCGTCCTTCTAAACCTTTGAGTGCGACGATAGATCCTTCAGCGATCATCCACCCCTCCACCATCATCGAACCGGGCGTGATCATCGGCCCCGATGTGCAGATCGGTCATGAAAGTTATATCCAGGCCGGTGTGATCATTCATTCCAATACCGTCATAGGTGACCACGTTCGGATACAGGCCGGCACCGTCATCGGCACAGATGCTTTCTATTTCAAGAGGCATCCGGACCGTTATGACAAATGGCATACCTGTGGCCGGGTGATCATCGAGGATCACGTCGATATTGGCGCCGGTTGTACCATCAACCGGGGTGTTTCAGGGGATACCATCATCGGTGAGGGGAGCAAGCTGGACTGTCTGATCCATATCGGGCATGGCGCGGTGATCGGCAAGCGCTGTCTGCTCGCCGGACAGGTCGGAATCGGTGGCAAGGTCACCCTGGAAGAAGGGGTAGTTCTGTATGGCCAGGTGGGCGTAGCTCATGGTGTCCGGATCGGTGCGGGAGCCATTGTTTCCGCCAAATCGGGCGTTTCCAAGAACCTGGAAGGGGGCAAGACCTATTTCGGTGCCCCGGCTGAAGAGATCCGGCAGAAGCAACGGGAGATGGCCACGTTGCGGATGTTGAGTCGAAAAAAGGAGTAGTGATCAGGGTTTCGTTCCTGTTGGTGGATGGGTCGGAGCGGCTATTGTCTGCGGTTTGATCAGGAGTTCTTCCAGATCAAGGGGATTCCCAGAGAACGCATTGAAGTCCACTGGCCCTTTAATGCCGGCTAACTCACCACGGTCTCCATATTGCCAGAAATGCCACTCTTTCAGGGGCCGCAACTCGGGCAGGCTTTCACTGTATCGGGCGATCCAAACGGGATAATCAGCAAAGGCATCTGCCAGGTAATCGTTGTAAAAACGCTGAGACGAGTACAGGATCGGCTTGGTCCGATAGTGGATCCCGACCATATTCAGCCAGGCTCTTACCTGTTCGACCAGACGTTCATTGGACACACCGTCCATGGTTTCAACGTCGAGAACAGGAGGCAGATCACCGGGCTCCAGATCAACTTCCCGGATATAGTTGAGCACCTGATCCAGGACGGGCGCATTGGGCCGGAAATAATGATAGGCACCCCTTCGAATACCGAAGGTCTGGGCTTCACACCAATTGAAAGCAAAGAGAGAATCCACGAGGTCACCGCCCTCTGTGGCTTTGATATAGGCAAAGTGTATACCCTGGTCCGGTAATAGCGACCAATCGATCCAGGACTGGTGATGACTGACATCAATGCCCTGGACAATATAGTCTGGCCGCCGATCCGTGCTCTGTTGACAAGAACTGATCGCCAGAAAGAGGAAACACAGCCAAAATAAGCGATGTGCCATAATGGAAGGAATACACTCAGGAAGAGCAAAAATCCGGCCGTTCCTGATGAATGGAACAGGATTTCCCTCCAGAGGATGCGAATGTAACGCCTGCGCTTGAAGATTTCGTCCGTCATATGTGAAATTTGGATAATCCATCACCGTTCTACTGCCAAAGGATCCAGACACAACCTCATGAAGATCGATCTGCTGGAAAAGCTTCATTTTTGTTCTCATGATCACCCCACGTCAGCTCTTTCTGAATCATCTCGCTCAAACCAGCGAGGCACCTTTACAACTGGAGGTAGAGCGTGCCCATGGGGTATGGCTATATGGTCCGGACGGTCGAAAACATCTCGACCTGATCTCCGGCGTCGGTATGAGCCCTCTCGGACATACCCATCCCGCTGTGGTGAAAGCGGTCGAGGATCAAGCCAGGCAATACATGCATGTGATGGTCTATGGGGAGTATATCCTCAGTCCACAAGTCAAGTTGGCCAGGCGGCTGGCAGAAGTCCTTCCCGATACACTGGACAATGTGTATCTGGTAAATTCAGGTACGGAAGCGACGGAAGGAGCGATGAAGCTGGCAAAACGGTTTACGGGTCGACCGGAGATCATCAGTGCCCGAAAGGCCTACCATGGCTCGACCCAGGGGGCGATGAGCCTGATGAGTGATCCGTATTATACCGATGCTTACCGGCCATTGCTACCAGGTGTCCGACATATCGGGTACAATGCCTTTGAGGATCTGGACCGGATCACCTCCCAGACAGCAGGTGTGGTGATCGAGACGGTGCAGGCCGAATCCGGGATCACGGTGCCGGACCCCGACTGGATACAGGCATTGCGCCGTCGATGCACTGAAACCGGGACGTTGCTAATCCTGGACGAGATCCAGTGTGGATACGGTCGCACAGGATACCTGTGGGCATTTGAAGGATACGGGATAGTACCAGACATCCTGCTGATCGGCAAAGGAATGGGCGGGGGGATGCCTATAGCGGCCTTCATAGCTTCCAGAGAGAAGATGCAGGTGCTCAGTCATACACCCGTGCTTGGTCATATCACCACTTTTGGGGGTCATCCGGTTTCTGCTGCTGCAGCCTTGGCGACGCTCGACACCCTGATGGAGAGCACCTTGATCCAGGAGGTGAAGTCCAAATCAGACCTATTTGATGAGTTGCTGGCCGAACATCCGGCTATTCTGGAGATCCGGCGGGCCGGTTTTATGATGTCTCTGGATCTGGGTGATGCAGAAGCTGTTCAAAAGGTGATTCAGCATGCTCTACAGGAGGGTGTCGTCGCCGACTGGTTTCTCTTCAATATGGAATCCATCCGGATATCACCGCCTCTCATCATTTCCGAAGAAGAGATACGCTGGGGCTGTAACGTGTTGCGCAAAGCATTGGACGAGGTCCTCTGATCGACTTTTTTGTTGGTGATCGGCGACTTCTCCTGATAGGATTCCTTGTGAACCCCGGAGATGGCCCGGCCGCTGGGGTCGGCATTCTGTTGGAAGCTGGCATCCCAAGCGATTGCAGTATGCAAAAGCTTCTGTTTGATCGAGTTACCCTCTACAACGTTTTTCGCAAGCGGGCCACAGGGATGTTCAGTTGTTCCCGGTATTTGGCCACTGTACGACGGGCGATGTTATACCCTTTATTGCGCAGCAGCGTCTTCAATTTTTCATCGGAGTAAGGTTTGCGCTTGTTTTCGGTTCCAATGATATCCATGAGGATCTTTTTGACCTCGAGGGTAGAAACTTCTTCGCCGCTTTCCGTTTGGAGTGATTCGGAGAAAAAGTCTTTCAGTCGCTTTGTCCCGAATTCCGTCTGTACGAACTTGCTGTTTGCCACCCGGGAAACGGTCGAGATATCCAGACCCGTGATGTCGGCCACGTCCTTGAGGATCATAGGGCGTAATTTGCGCTGATCACCGGTCAGGAAGAAGTCTTTCTGATAGTTCAAGATGGCATACATGGTGCGATACATGGTATCCTGCCGCTGGCGGATCGCATCGATGAACCATCGCGCTGAATCGATCTTCTGCTTGATAAAGTAGAAGGCTTCTTTTTCTTTTTTATTGATGCGTTTGCCCTGGTGACTCTCCTTGAAGGACTTGAGCATGTCTGCATAGTGGTCATTGACCCGGAGGTCAGGTGCATTCCGCGTGTTCAAGGTCAATTCCAGCTCTCCTTCCCGGTTGTAGATCAGGAAGTCGGGTACGATATACTGGATCGGTTCTCCTCCCCCACCGGTAAATCCACTGGCGGGTTTGGGGTTTAGCTTGATGATCAGATCGATCGCTTGTTTAAGTTGCCCTTCGGTCAGATTGAGCTGCCGCTGCAGACGGGGATAGTGCTTTTTGGTAAATTCATTGAAGTACTTCTCGATGATCCGGAAAGCGATCATCATAATATCGAGTTCCTCATCTTCTGCTTCCTCTCTGGCCAGACTGAGTTTCTGGCGGATTTGAATGAGGAGGCATTCGCGCAGATCACTGGCACCGACGCCGGCCGGATCCAGGGTCTGGATTTTGGCGAGCATGGTATTCACTTCCGCTTCAGTGGCGATCACATTCTGGCTGAACAACAGGTCATCGACGATGGCGATGGGTTCGCGACGCAGATACCCGTCATCATCAATACTGCCAATGATCTGATGGGCGATGGAAAGCAGACGTGGATCATCAATATTCAACATGCCCAATTGCTCTTCCAGATATTCATGAAAGGTGTGCTGGACAGCGATCGGGATCTGTTTCTGTTCTTCGGCGGCCATATCGTCATTGCGATATTTATAGCTGGCCGGGTCATCCTCAATGTATTCATTGAGGTAGTCTTCCATTTCGAACTCAGACTCTGATCCGACCTCTTCGATCGGTTCGCTGTCCGTCTCGTAATCCAATGGTTCATCATTGGCATCATCCTGTTCTGGTGGGGCTTCGTCTTCACGGGCCAGTTCATAGGGATCTTCCCTGTCCTCCTGCTCTTCAAGAGCGGGATTGGCCTCCAACTCCTCCTTGATCCGCTGGTCCAGCACAGCCGTAGGTACTTGCAATAGCTTCATCAGCTGAATCTGCTGAGGAGACAGCTTTTGCAACATTTTTTGACTGAGATTCTGCTTCAACATATGCCCGACAAGATTAACGCTTTACCAATAACATTCAGAATAGGTATTCTTGTTCCGAATGCATTCATCATTTTCCTCAATTGTCATTCCTTGTATTCCAGGAGGACAGGTTAATAATACGTTACCCGTTCAGAAAGGTTACGGGGTTTTGAAAAAGGCTTCTCCTTCCCAATCATTCCTGTCAGGGACGTAAGAAGACCCGATCCAAATGGTCCG
The DNA here is from genome assembly GCA_021738725.1 of Saprospiraceae bacterium. Classification (GTDB taxonomy): domain Bacteria; phylum Bacteroidota; class Bacteroidia; order Chitinophagales; family Saprospiraceae; genus JAGNXB01. Next base: position 22,484 of record JAIPBE010000030.1, read on the forward strand.
GAAAATGAAAATGAGTCCTCTTGTAGCCGTATCTTTCCCATTCGCCCAACCATTTCGAACATGCGTTATTTTTTCCTTTCTCTCTTGATGATGATCGCGCTGACCCTGGAAGCTCAGCAGGATCCGATCGTCATCCAGACCCTGACCTTTGATTCCATCACCACCCGTCGGGGGGTTTTCGATTTTCCAGATGCCAGCCAGCCCTGGCGCAAAATCCTGATGGTTCACACCCTGAAGTGTGACAAAGCCACCACCCAGGATGGTTATGATTGTGGAGAGTGGGACTATCTCACCTACAACAAGGTTTATCACAATACAGGTGGTATGGATTCAACGGCGTTGACGCATCCATATTTCCTGGAAGGTACGGCAGCACCTTCAAGTATCACATTATTGCAGGATCCCTTGTATGACCGGCAGGTGGAGCGCTATGAGACCCCTGTTTTGCAGCATGTGGGTGCGAGCATGACGTCAACGGTCTTTCCCGGGATTACAGACCAGGTGTACATCCCTTTGACCGAAGGATCACCCAGCGCCCGACTGCAGGCCATCTACACGGTTCAGGAGCTTCAATCTGCCGGACTGGCCGCCGGTCCCATCCGTCAGTTGGTCTGGCAGGATGACCATCCGGAGGCAGAATTTTTCCTGACCGTGCGAATGGCACTTACCACTGCCACTCAAACGGATCAGGTCCTCGAAGAGAATTGGACGACCGTCCTGGCCCGGCCCTGGACAACCATCGGTGAGGCCGACAGCCTCCTGTTCAACACCGACTTCATATGGGATGGCACCAGCAATATTCTGGTTGATCTGGCTTTCGATCGGAGTGGTGGACAACCATATTTCGCTTTACAGGGAGGTGACGCCAACCTCGAGCAGGCCTCTTTGCGCACGGGTCCAGATGGGTATGTGGAGTTTAAAGGGGACAGCTATATCACCTTGCCCTCTGACCGTTTTTCTCAGGTTAAAGACCAGATCACTATTTGCTTTTGGGCGAAAGGGGCTGATTCTCAGCCGTTCAACAGTTCTATTCTCGAAGCCACGGATGAGCAGGGACGACGCGTTTTGAATATCCATTTTCCCTGGAGCAACGGACAGATCTATTGGGATGCAGGCGATGGTCCAAACTATGACCGAATCAATAAACAGGCATCAGAGTCAGACTATAAAAATCAATGGAACCATTGGGCCTTTGTCAAGAATGCGACCACCGGATCTATGAAGATCTATCGCAATGGCCAGTTGTGGCAGAGTGGGACTGGGATGACCCGGTTGATCCAGACCATCACCAGTCTGACCATAGGCAAGGGCCTGACATATGATGGCCCCTACCAGGGATCAGTGGATGAATTGATGCTGTTTAATGTGGAATTGCCTGTGGAGACGATCCGGGAGTTGATGCAATACCGGCTGGGGCCTTTTGCGCCATATTTTGACAATCTGGTGTATGGTTCCGGTTTCGATCGGCAGCTGAGTGCCTACCCAAATGTGTTTGACCCTCAGGAAGCGGCCATACCGCTGGGTCCGGTTTCCTGGAAAGCCCGAAAAGCGACAGACTTGACGTATGCAGATCAAGCCTATACTTCCAGGCCGACCCTTGGGTTTGTCCAGGGTGAATATGATCTGTATGCTGTGGAGGATACGCTTCACACATTACTGCCGTTACCTGCAACCAGTCTGGTCACCTTCGATATCGCCGATCATAACCCGATCGGAGTAGATACGATCTATGGTTGGGAGGCCCAGACGACATATCTCTACGATGTTACAGGAGAAGCGATCGACTCTATGGGCAACGGAGGTGGTCAGCTCTGGACCAATGATACCCTCGACTATTTCTCCCCACCCTTCGAGGTGATCGATGAATATGAGATCGGGCGATATATCACCCCGTATGGCATCGGGCTGACCCTGGGGCAGGGCTTCAGCTGGGTTTTTGACGTCACCGACTATGCACCAATCCTCCAGAATCAGGTGGATCTGAGTGCCGGAAACAATCAGGAACTGATCGACCTCAAATTCCTCTTCTACCCGGGGACTCCTGCGCGGGAAGTCCAGAAGATAGACCGTTTGTGGGGTGGTCTGAAATCTCATTCGTACAAGAACCTCGACGACGATGTGGCCCTTCCTCCCACAGAGGTGACCCTCCTGCCAACTGCAGAATCCTTCAAGATCAAAACCCGCATTACAGGGCATGGGCACAACAGTAATGATGGTAATTATCCCCATTGTTGCGAGTGGAAGAACAACACCCACACCCTTCAGGTGGATAATGTGAAAGTGGCAGACTGGCATGTCTGGCAGACGCATGACTGTGCCTTGAATCCCGTTTTCCCGCAAGGTGGGACCTGGCCAGGAGCGCGAGAAGGATGGTGTCCAGGCGATCTGGTCAAAGAACACGAATTTGAGATCACGAACTATGTCAGTGGCCAAACCGCCACCATCGACTACAGTATTACACCTGTCCCGGGAAATAACCTGGGCATGGGTGGGGGCAATTACGTGATGGATATGCAGCTGTTGCAATACGGACCGTGGGCCCATCAGACAGATGCCGAGATCTACGAGATCCTGGCGCCTTCAATGACCCAGTACTATGGACGACTCAATCCGATTTGCCATGATCCACGGATCATATTGCGCAATAGCGGGGCACTGAATATCACCCAGGTCAACCTGACCTATGGCGTATCCGGAGGGAATGAACAGACTTATACCTGGACAGGCAATCTATCGCCAATGGATCAGACGGTGGTGACTTTGCCAGTCCCATCTGCGGCATTCTGGGTCGGTGATGGAACGAATGTCTTTCATGTGGCTGTGCAGAATGTGAATAATGGTCTGGATGAAAATGGGGAGAACAATTTGATGACCTCTTCTTTCGACCTTCCAAAATCATATGCTTCGGGCATTCGGTTCCGATTGCGGACCAACAACTACCCCACCGAGAACAGCGTCAAGGTGTGGGATGCGGAAGGGAATGTCCTTCTGAATCAGGGTGGCTTTGCGGCCAACTCACAGTACGACTTCAAAATGGATTACCCCGATGGTTGTTATACATTCGAATTGCTGGATACTGGAGATGACGGTCTTTCCTACTGGGCAGACCCGGGAGCGGGAACCGGTTATCTGCGCATTCTGGCACCTACGGTCAATGCTGTCCTTCGGTATTTCGAATCGGAATTCGGCCGATCCATCCGCTTCTCCTTTGTCCTGGGCATGCTGACAGACCAGGAAACGGTTACCGACGAATCGCCAAGGGTCTTCTTCGGCCCCAATCCGGCTGTTGATGCGTTGGATATCCAGACATCCGGTTTGTCCGGTCCTGCCGGATTGACTCTTGTCGATGTTACGGGCAGGATCGTCCTGGAGCGAAGTGTCCGCTTGCCGATGGCGGAGCGGATTGCACTTCCCGACCTGCCTTCCGGTGTATACGGTTTATTTCTGCGTCAGGATGAGTGGCACTATCAGGATAAAGTCATGATCCTGCGGCCGTAACGATTCAAAAGGAAAAGGGGGGTCAAGTTTCCTGGCCCGGACGTGAGAGCAACCTTAGCGGTGATGGTTGTTTCTGTCATGGGTGATTCAACTTTCAGGATGCAACCCGTCCTCTCTATTCGGGTACGATCAACTGAATCACCTGCGACCTGGCGTAGGGATCGGACAAGCAGATCAGATATACTCCCGGTACAAAAGCTGACAGGTTCAACTGAGTTCGAATCTCACCGGGTTCATGAACGGGTATTGTCACTGTGTGCAGAACCGTACCACGAACATCCATCAACGTGATATTCCGATCACCCGGCGTGTAGGCAATGAATTTCAATATCGTCATTCCTATGGCGGGGTTTGGAATAGCGCCGTTAACCACATCCAGTAAACCGACATCGACTGTGACGATCGGCGAGAATGAAACGGTTCCATCCATGTCCATTTGTTTCATCCGGTAATATTGCCAACTCTTCCCGGGATTCCTGTCAATGAATTGATAATCGAAAGGCTGGATGAAGGTGTTCTTTCCCGGAACAAAACCAATGTTCATCCACGAGGAGACATCCGATGACCGTTGGATTTCCCAGCCTTCATTTCCGGATTCACTATAGGTTCGCCAGCGCAACAGGACCTCGCCTTCTGGCAGGAGAGTGGCCTTGAAATCGGCCAACTCCACAGGAAGAGGGGACCCGGAAGCCAGGACTTCCACATGATCCGAATGATATAGGATTTCCCAGGTTATGCCGGGGATGACCGGAAACTGGACGGTGGAAAAGGTGCCGTTTACTGTTCCGGAGGTCGATTCCAGAATGATAAAACTGTTGGGACCGGAGGGGATAAAGCCATTGTAGAGGGTAATCATGGCAGTTCCATCGAGATAGATATCCCCACTTACCGATATCTGGTCATATCCGGTGCCCGGCACTATGCCTCCAAGTTCGAATTCAATGATTCCCTGGTTGGTGAATGAGCCTTGAATGGACAGGATGCCCGGGGAATCTCCGGGTCGGATCGTCCCATCATTGACCAGGGCTCCTGTGAATACACCCTGACCGGAAAGGGTACCATTGCATGAAAACTGTCCACCAGAGTAATCAAGGGTAACCCCGGATTCAATGGACAACGTTGCACCGCTTTCGACGATCAGAGAGGCTGTCGAGGTAAAATCGTCTTCCAGGGTGCATGTTCCTGCACCCGCAGGGATCAGGACATCATTTCCGGATGCGGGAACAGAACCGCTCTTCCAGTTTTCATTGGATTGGAAGCTGGTCCCGGTTGCACCCGTAAATGTGAAATCGCCTGGGGCATATAGGTATGCCTGGAAATTGTTCACAGCACCTACGCTGGAAACCTGGGCAAAATAGGTGTTCCCGGCAAATAGATCAAAGGGAGATGGGTCCTGCAAAGGGATGGCACAATAGACTTCATCAAGTGTAGCACACGTGCCACTGTAGATTGTCAGCGGCAACAATCCGGCTCCGAATTCGAAAAAATACCCGACTTCTCCATTCGCGGGTGCTACGAACGAATACCACAGGTCCGGTATATTCAGAGACGGGACTGGTGCACAGGATGGCAACATGGACGTACGGGCATATAAGGAAGAGATCACCAGTGGATTCCCAAGAGAAGCAGAAAGTGCTCCGGTGCAATTGTCGTTACCCGGGGCTGGATCCGGAATTTCCAAGCAAAAATCAAAGTCGGATCCGTCTGACCCGGAAGTCAGGATCTGGAGATAATATGTCTGGCCCTCTGCCAGTCCACCCACAGTACCACTTCCGCGGATGCATCCATTGGCAACTTCACTCAAGGAGCCCGGGCAGGTACCTGAAAACACCACCGCAAACGGCTGGCCTGTTCCCGAGTGAAAAGTTACATCCCCCCCGGCCGGGCCGGCAAACGAATACCAGACGTCCACATATTGTTCATTCGGATCAAAGATACAGCTGAAAGGCCTGGAGAGTGTGGCGTTTTCAGTAGTGCCTGTTACTTGGGAACAATTTCCATTTGCACTGATCGTGGTTTCAATCGCCCCTGAGCAGGTATTGTTGGTGGGTGGATCGGGTGCCTCTTCAAGACAGAAATCAAAATCCACGTTGTTTGACGGATTGTCAACGTACACCGAAATTAAAAGGTATATGGTTTCGTCCGGTGGCACCTGGACAGTTCCGGTACCTGTGACACACGCTTCCTGGTTCAGGGAATTGCACATTGATCCTGAAAAGAATGTGGCCAACGGGTTTCCACTACCCTGGAGGAATCGAACCAGACCGGAGGCTGGTGAGGTGAACCGATACCACAGATTCCGGTAATTGCACTGATATTGATTGGCACAGCTGATGTCTGTTGTATGAACAGCTCCGTCTGTATTAGTACTCACATTACCAGACGGACATTCGCCAAGTCCATTCACTGAAATGTCGATTGCTTCAGGGCAAAAATTATTGGGCGGCCCATCCGGGTTCTCATAGTAGATCCAGATTGCAGATTCCTCTGCATCGGTGATCAATTGCACATAATACACGTCATTGGGCGTAAGCCCTGTGGCCAAAATCTGTTCACAGGAATTGCTCTGGTAGTTTGTGGCCCGACAAGCCACTTCTGTAAGGGAGCCGCAGGAGCCGGAATACAGGACCAGGGACTGGACGAATTCCGGGTTGATTTGGCCGATAAGTACATTCCCGGAAGAAGGCGCTGTCAGTGAATACCAAATGTCATAACTTCCGTTGCCATAACAGGATGGAGCGGGGTCAACTTCATTGACTGCATTGGTAGTATAGGCGGATTGACTATAACCGGCCATCAATGTGATGGCTTGTTCACAATGATCATTCGGTGGTGGTGGCGGGCTGTAGGTAGCTGTAAGGTCACCTGTTGCCGGGTCATTATAGGTGATAGGCCAGGTGTTGGGACTTACATTACTAAAACTGTTGACAACGGTTGCGGAATGCAGAAAGTGCACTGCATCACCTACATTTACAGAAAAGTTGTTTATAAACAGATTGAGATGTCCACTCAGTTGAGCCGTCCCGGATATCATCAGGGTGGAATGCGTGGTTAACCCCTGAATCATGATATTGAGATACCCGCCGGAACCGTTGCTATCGTCCTGGATAAAATCTCCGTTTATGGTCAATGTACCAACCTGGTTGGAAAGAGGATTTCCGGGTTCCACATTTCCACCACCACTTGTCACCACGTTTCCGTTGACCGTCCCCATTCCCATCAACCGCCCGTTTGGCAGGTTCACGGTAGCTGCCGTGAGGCTGGCACCTGAGGCAATGTAGAGGTGACTGTAATCTCCGTTATCCAAAGTCACACTCGCCGCAACAGCATCCCCGGCATTGATAAGTACAGTGTGGCCATTGTTGATCACGACCTCATCATCACTTGTCGGAACCTGATTCTGATCCCAGTTGCCGGCTACGAACCAGTTGCTGTCAACCAATCCGGTCCAGGTGTTGGTGACCATGTCTCTACACCGGGCAGTGCTCGATATATTCAGGTGTCTTTCAGGAATGGGTTCACCATTCATTCCACAGGGAAACCAGACATGCCAGGTAAAAATCAGGATCAGGGCACGCAGGATGTTTGCCTTCCTGAAGTCTGGTTGTTTGCCGATAGTAAGTCTACTGTGCGGAACGGCCGCATAGTTCTTCGCTGGATCCATGGTCGAAGTCGTTTAACCTTACATACGGAAAACTTTTCCATCGCCTGAGAAACAGCTGGAGAAGGTATTTCGAAAAATCGTTCTTATTCTCCCGCTATAATTATGCCAATTATTCATTATTATGATGAATACATGAAGTTGCATTCATTCGTCTGCTACATGGCCATTAGATATTATGTTTTGTTAACAGATGAAGTCTCCGTGACTACCCAATTGAATAAGTCAGGGATGGCTATAGGCATGTGATCCTTCACAAACCAATTCCCTGAGCGTGGCATCGCATGAACATTATCGTGTATTCGGGATCTGCTCTGCCTGTACTCTCTCTGTCAGAGGACCAGCAGCAATTTGGAATCATGAGAGGAAGATCCAGCAGCCCTGATACAGGAAAAGGGCCGCAACCATACCCCCCAGTTTGGTGCGACCCTTTTTCCATCTTGACATTATTCATCGACGGATCAACAGATCCATTTCATCATGTTTAGCTTCGTGCAGTCTGGACCACGCTTTTTTATACTGCTCATAGTGGCCGAAGTCTGCAAAGACCAGAGTCTCCCCACCTGAGAGATGCAAGAGGATCCGATAACGGACCTGTCCTTGTTGCTGTGCAAAATCTGTGATAAAATTCACGATCTCGCTACCATTGATTTTTCTTGCCTGACTCATGGGTTGGTTGAGGTGTCCCTCATAAGTGGATAGGCAAGAATGGTTCCAACTTTTGGAAGAACCAACATTTTTTTTCTGTGATTGTGACATAATCGTCAGGTTTGACTGACGTCTTTGGCCGGTATAATTGTCAAATTGGCATGGAATACGGCATGGCACTCGCTTTGTGCTTATCGGTGAAAAAGCCAGAACCATGCAAAAAGGACAGATCTCGGTACAGACCGAAAACATCTTTCCCATCATTAAAAAGTTTCTCTATTCCGACCATGAGATCTTTCTTCGGGAATTAGTCTCCAACGCGGTCGATGCCACCACAAAGCTCAAGGCACTTGCCTCTCGGGGAGAAGTGAAGGGAGACATTGGCGATCTGACGATCGATATCCTGCTGGATAAAAAGAAGAAGACCTTGACCATCCGTGACAAGGGGATCGGGATGACCTCTGAAGAGGTCCTGAAGTACCTCAATCAGGTAGCCTTTTCCAGTGCCACAGAATTTTTGGAGAAATACCAGGATGAGAAGATCATCGGTCATTTTGGCCTGGGCTTCTACTCGTCATTCATGGTGGCCGATAAGGTAGAGGTGCACACCCGTTCCTGGAAAGAAGATGCCGGCACCCGCTGGATCTGTGATGGCAATCCGGAATATGAGATCGGTTCCGACGACAAAGCAGAACGTGGAACAGATATTATCCTGCACATCGGCAAGGAAAACAAGGAATTTCTCGAAGAAGCGCGTATCGAAGCACTCCTGCAGAAGTACTGTCGATTCCTGCCGATCACCATTCGGTACGGGAAGAAAAAGGAGACGGAATGGGTTGGAGAAGGAAAGGACCGGAAATCCGTAGAAAAGGAAGTCGACAACATCATCAATGATACGGCACCCTTATGGAAGGAGCAGCCCACTGATTTGAAGGATGAGGACTACCTCGCCTTTTACCAGAAATTGCACCCGTACAACCCGGATCCGCTGTTCTGGATCCATTTGAATATTGACTATCCGTTTAACCTGACGGGAATTCTGTATTTCCCCCGGTTGAAAAATGCTATCGACAATCAGAAGAACAAGATCCACCTGTACAGCAACCAGGTGTATGTGACAGATGAGGTTCGGGAGATCGTTCCGGAATTCCTCACCCTTCTGCACGGCGTCATAGACTCTCCGGATATCCCGTTGAATGTGTCCCGGAGTTATTTACAGAGTGATGCCAACGTCCGGAAAATCAATGGATATATCACCAAGAAGGTGGCTGAAAAACTCGGTAAGCTGTTCAAAAAGGATCGGGAAGCCTATACAGCCAAGTGGTCGGATATCGGTGTCTTTGTCAAATATGGGATGCTCTCCGAAGAGAAGTTTTACGATGCCGGTCTGAAGTTTGCCCTGCTGAAGAACCTGGATGGAGAGCATTTCACCATTGAGGAGTACCGGGACAAGGTCAAGGACCTGCAGACCGACAAGGACAAGCGTATCGTGATGCTTTACACCACCCAACCCAAGGAGCATTTTGCCTATATCGAAGGCGCCAAGGCCAAAGGGTATGACGTCCTTGAATGTGACCAGATGATCGACAATCACTTTATCCAGCATCTGGAACAAAAAATGCCCGAACTTTCCTTCAAACGTGTGGATGCGGATACCGTCGATCAGCTGATCCAAAAAGACGAGCAACAAGAATCAGTGCTGTCTGAAGCGGAGCAGGAAAAGATCAAGGAGATCTTCACTGCTGTTCTGGGAGAAAAGAGTTCAGCGACGATCCAAATGAAGGCATTGTCTCCGGAGGATCAACCCGTTTGGATCACCAAGCCTGAATTCATGCGTCGGATGATGGAAATGCAATCCTTGCAAGGGATGGGAGGTATGGACTTTCCCGAGACATGGCAGCTGGTGGTGAATACGAACCATCCCTTGATTGCCAAAAAACTGGCAAGCTTTGAAGTCGGAGAGGAGGGAACAGATTTTGCGACCTATCTCTACGACCTCGCACGACTTAATCAACATATGCTGAAGGGAGAGGATTTGTCCAGATTTGTGAAAAAATCACTGGAGATGGTGGGATAATCCTCATTTATAAGGAAATATCGAATTTTCAGAGCCCGTGCCATTGCGACTATGGTGCGGGTTCTCTTATTTTGTGGTCTACCCCAGGCCAATGTCCGACCCCATTCTTGCATTTATCACGGCGTTTACGCTGGTTTATTTCGCCATACCCTCCATTATCAATGTTGCCCGCAAGAAACATTTGATGGATGAGCCACATGATCGGGGGGCACATGCGGTCAGTGTTCCCACTCTTGGGGGAGTGGCAATTTTTGCCGGTGTCTTGTTTTCTGTGGTCATGTGGACGCCATTTCAGGTCTTTACAGACCTGCAGTATATTCTCTGTGCATTTATTATTCTGTTCCTCATCGGAGTAAAGGATGATCTGGATCCGATCAGAGCCTGGAAAAAGCTCATTGGTCAGATCATCGCCGCTTCCATCCTGATCTTCAAGGCCAACATCATGTTTACAGGACTTCATGGCGTCTTCGGAGTGGAAGCCTTGCCCTATTGGATTTGTGTGTTATTTACCATGTTCACCATTCTGGTCATCATCAATGCCTTCAATCTGATCGATGGTATCAACGGTCTTTCAGGGAGCACTACAGTGCTGATCTGTGCGACACTTGGCGCCTGGTTTTATATGGTCGATCGTATGGAGCTGACCATTCTTGCACTCAGCCTGGCAGGAGCGACCATCGGCTTTCTGAAATACAATTTTACGCCTGCTCGTATTTTTATGGGCGATACCGGATCGCTGCTTCTGGGGGCCTCCTGTTCGGTCTTGATCATTCAATTCGTTGAGCTGCAGGACAGTATGTCGGACAGCCGATTTATCCTGCATTCGGCCCCGGCTGTAGCCATTGGCATACTGATCCTTCCTCTGTTTGATACGCTAAGAGTGTTTATTCTCCGGATCAGCAAAGGTCGATCGCCATTTCAACCGGACCGTAATCATATTCATCACCTGATCATTGATATTGGTTTCAGTCATATGCAAGCAACAGGGATCCTCGTTGTGACAAATGTTTTGTTTATCCTGATGGTCTTGACCCTCGATTCCATCGGGTCCATTCCCCTGATTTTACTCAGTATAGGACTGGCGATGATCTTGACGAATTCCCTACACCAGTTCAGACAGCGGAAGCGCAAAGAAATTGATGCACAATTGAAGAAAGAGGACGCCGTACGCCTATACCAGGAATCCCCAAAGGAAGCCCATGAGTTTCACTAATTTACTTTGGGTGTTTCTCGGAGGAGGAGCCGGATCGATGCTGCGTTATGGGATGGGATGGTGGATCCCGGAGTCCGCAGGTTTTCCATGGGCGACATTTTGGGCGAACCTCCTCAGTTGTGCCTTGATCGGGTTGTTACTGGCGGTGGCACCCATCCTGAACGAAACGACCCGGCTTCTGCTGATCACCGGTTTTTGCGGGGGGCTGTCCACATTTTCCACCTTCAGCCTCGAGACCATGCAACTCCTCCAGCGTGGCGAATGGCTGATCGCCCTGGCGTATGTGCTGGCCAGTGTATTGGTAGGCCTGGCCGTCGTCTATCTGGCCTGGTCAACCCTCCAGCGATCCTCCTAGAAAAGAATCCCGTTGGGGTTTAATAGGTGATCTTCAGATGGTCAGATTTGGCCTTGGCCTGACAGGTGAGGATAAAGCCGTCATCGATCTCACTTTTGTCAAGGGCAGGTGCAAAATCCATGATCACCTCCCCTTCATCCAGATGCGCCATGCAGGAGGCACAGGCACCCGACGAACAGGAAAATGGTACCTGATGGCCGGCACCCATCATCGCTTCGAGAAGGGTTTGGCCGGGCTTCACATGCACGTGCAGGTCCTGTCCATCCAGGGTGGCCGTCAATTCCGCTTCCTCACCCCCAGTCGGGGCGGGCAAGGGTTCACTATCGAAATGTTCCCGATGGATTCGTTCAGGCGGAAATCCAACAGAACGAAGGGCGGCGTCCGCCACCTCCATCAAGGGACCCGGACCACACAAAAAAGCATGCTTCTCCTTGTATGGACATTCAGTCTCTTCGAGAAAATCATGGATGACCTTTTCATCGATCCGACCGATCTTGCCACTCCAGTCTGAGATCACTTTTTTCTTCTTTCGACTAAAAAACCTACTTGGCTTTCCGTCAGGTTGTGATAGCGTATGGTGCAGATCAAACTGACCGGCATACCGACTGCTGAGCCGGTCCAGTTCGTTGCGGAAGAGAATATTCACCTCATCCCGACTCCCATACAGGAGGTAACAAAAGCTTTGCGGTTCGTGCTCGAGCAACTCCTTGATCATGGCGATCACGGGCGTGATCCCACTGCCTGCTGTGATAAAGAAATAGCCGCGCTTGCGTTCCAGGTCGCCTTCCACCGTGAATCGTCCGAAAGGAGGAAAGACCTGGAGGGTATCCCCGACGGCGACAGAGTTGTTCAACCAGCGGGAGGCCTGACCTTTATACTGTTCCTTAATGGTGATCTCCCAGGTTTCTTCAAACGGGGCCCGGCAAAGAGAATAGGCACGACGGATTGGACCCTTTTTTCCGGGCACCTCCAGGGTCAGATATTGGCCAGCTTTATAGGCAAAGGTTTCCCGCAGATCATTTGGAACGTCAACTGTGATGCTCACCGCATCAGCAGTTTCCTTTTCGACCCGGCTGACACGAAGGTGGTGTGGTGTAAATGCGCTCATGTCCTGCAAAAATGAAGAATCAATATGGATTGTTCCCGAATCGGAGAAGAAAGTGAACAGGAATGACAGAAAATGGCCGATTCTGATCTGGTAATCCGGAATGTCCTAACTTTCAGTTCCAGAAATTGAACGGTTTGATGAAGTGGAGAGACCTGAAATACCTGATCGCCTATATCGCCCCGATATCCGCCTGGATCGGGTTTCGTTGGGGAGGTTGCTGGTCGCCGGGGTCCATGTATATCGCCTTCGGCCTGATCCCGGTCTTTGAACTCTTTCTGCCTGCAGATGCGGGAAATATTCCTGAGCCAGAAGAAACCTCCCATTTGAAAAGGCGGTTTTTTGATGTCCTGCTCTGGCTGAATGTCCCCATCCTGTACACCTTGTTGTTCATGTACCTGGAGCGTATCACGGCGGGCGGACTGACAACTGGTGAACAGGTCGGCATGTTGTTCAATATGGGACTGATCATTGGTGTCAGTGGGATCAATGTCGGACATGAACTCGGGCATAGAGCTTCGCTTTTCGACCGATTTCTGGCTTGGGTCCTGCTTCTCCCTGCTTTCTATTTACATTTCTATATCGAGCACAATCGGGGCCATCACCGGTGGGTGGCCACGGATCGCGATCCGGCCAGTGCCCGTCGTGGAGAATGGATCTATACGTTCTGGCTGAGAAGTATGGTGGGTTCGTGGCGGAGTGCCTGGAGATTGGAATCGCTTCGGTTGCAGCATTTGAATAAGCCCGCATTTCATCCCACCAATCAGATGATCCTCATCCACCTGGTTCAGGTGGCTTATGTTGGCATCATCTATCTCTTATGGGGTGGCACAGGAGTCCTCTTTGCAACGGGGTCTGCTCTGGTGGGCGTTTTGCTGCTGGAATCGATCAATTATATCGAGCATTATGGCTTGCGTCGTCAACAGAAGGAGCTTGGTCATTATGAGAAGGTTCAACCCTGGCACAGTTGGAACAGCGACCATGAACTGGGGCGTATCTTTCTGTATGAACTGACCCGACATTCAGATCATCATTACAGGGCCAGCCGCAAATACCAGGTTCTGAGGCATTTTTCTGGCAGTCCTCAACTACCTTTGGGATATCCAGGCTCCATACTCCTGGCGCTGGTCCCACCCTTGTGGATGTCCCGGATCGATCCCATACTACCTTCTACTCCACCATCAAGTTGATACGACCCTATGCATGATTCCCTCGCTGATTTTATTCAGGAATTGCCCAAAGCAGAACTGCATCTGCATATTGAAGGCACGTTCGAACCGGAATTGATGTTTGCTATCGCCAAACGAAACGGGATCCCGCTGGATTTTGCATCGGCCGAAGAATTGAAGACGGCCTATCGATTTAACAACCTGCAGGAGTTTCTGGACATCTATTATCTGGGTGCGAAGGTGCTCATACAGGAGGAGGATTTTTATGATCTGACCATAGCCTACCTGAAAACCTGTGTGGACCAGAACGTAGTTCACACCGAGATCTTCTTCGATCCCCAAACCCATACCGACCGAGGCATTGCCTTCGAAACAGTCATCCGCGGTATTCGCAGAGCCCTGGAGGATGGGGAACAACTACACGGCATCACCTCCCGATTGATCCTGTGCTTCTTGCGCCATCTATCTGAAGAAGCTGCCTTTCAGACCCTGGAAGAAGCCCTTCCGTACAAGGCGTGGATCACCGGAGTGGGCCTGGATTCGTCCGAAAAGGGGCATCCCCCCTCCAAATTTGAACGGGTCTTTAAAAAAGCGGGAGAGGAAGGCTTTTTGCTCATGGCACACGCCGGCGAAGAAGGACCGTCTTCCTATATCCGGGAGGCATTGGATCTGTTGCATGTCACCCGCATCGATCATGGCAACCGTTGCCTGGACGATGAGGAGCTGGTGCAGGAGCTGGTTCGGCGTCAGATTCCCTTGACGCTGTGTCCGTTATCCAATCTGGAACTCAAGGTGATCAGCCGACTGGCGGACCATCCAGTCAAACGCATGCTGGATAAAGGGTTGATGGCAACCCTTCATTCCGATGATCCGGCTTATTTTGGGGGTTATATCAATGAAAACTATTTGCGCACAGCGGAGGCTGTTGGACTGACCCGGCATGATCTTGGACAGTTGGCCATTCATAGCTTTCAGGCCAGTTTTCTCCCGGTTAGAGAAAAGGAGATCTGGATCGACCGGGTGAAGACCTATTGTGCTTCCAGTTGATCCACCCTCGCCATTCACAGATTCACTACCTGATGGGTGATGCACTGTTTTCTGCCATCACCTGGATATCGTTTATTCATTTGACCCTCTATATTCTATTCACATGATGACTTCTTCTGTACAGGCCCAATTCGGGGACATTGATATTTATCTGTTCGATCAGATCCTGAAAGGCCGTTTTCACAAGGGACAGCGTATCCTTGATCTGGGATGCGGAAGTGGTCGGAATCTGGTCTATTTTCTACAGAATGGGTATGAGGTCTACGGGATCGACCAGGATCCAGAGGCGATCGAGCGTGTTCGCGAGATGGCACTGAAGATCCAACCAGGATTTGACCCAGAACGCTTTACGCTTTCGGCCATTGAAACCATGGCATTTGAAGAAGAAACATTTGACCTGGTCATCGCCAATGCCGTCCTTCATTTTGCAGTGGATGCCAGCCAGTTCGAGGCCATGTTGCAGTCGGCCTGGCAAGTACTGAAACCAGGGGGGCAGTTATTTGCCAGACTGGCTTCGAACATCGGTATCGCCGACCGGATCCAGCATGTCGGGAATGGGATGTTCCAGCTTCCTGATGGTACAGAGCGTTATCTTGTGGACCTTCGGATGATCCTGAACTATACCCGCGACCTGGACGCTGAATTGGTGGAACCTGTCAAAACGACCATCGTTCAGAATCTGCGCAGCATGACCACCTGGGTGATGCGAAAGAAAACAGGTGAAGAGGAAGAGGGATGATGTTTTGATCATTACGGATCATTCTCTTCCGACAAAAAGAACGACTAAGATGAAGTATCGTCGACTGGCGGCAGATGAATTACAGGAACTGGAAACGGAGTTTGTTCAATTCCTGTCCTCAAATACGATCACCGGACCGGATTGGGAAGCCTTAAAGCGCGAAAAGCCGGAACGAGCGGAGGAGCTGATCGAACTGTTCAGTGATATCGTTTTTGAAAAAGTGCTTGAGAAGATAGAGTACCTGGAAATCAGTACGCCTAAAGATATCCGGACCTTCCATTGTGAACAGGACAGGATCCGGATGAATGGCATTCGAGTGGAGGGTGAAACAAGCCTGGATCTCACCCAGGCGAAAGACGCTCAGTCAATGATCATCGAAGCGAGAGAAAGTGGCGCTACCCTGAAGGCTTATTCCGGTGAAAAGGGGTATACCCCCGGACGGTCGGAAGAACTGTTCAGAATGATACAGCAAGGTGCGCTCATCTCCAGGGATGGCAATCTGTTCAAGACACTGGAAGCCCTGAAGCCTCCACCTGCTCAATAAGCACTTCCGTTTTTGTTCCACAGCCATTGGACAAAATCCCAGGCCAGTAGCAACGTGTCTTCCTGAAAGAATCGGGGATCTCGTCTAAACTGCGCATATCGGTCCATCAGATCATCATTCTTCTTCATCAGATTCAGGAGGGTTCGGGCCACCTTCATCCATCGATCCGGATCCGGTACAATGGGCAACTCCCTGACCCTGAAGAGCGACATGGCATGGACAAATGCTGCATGGTGGTAGGGGGCATAATCAGCTGGATACCGCAAGGCCAGGTATAGGGAAATGATCTGTAGATCCTGATCATGACCAGCGTATGCCGGCTTCAATCCCTTGTCCTGATAGTGCTGGAGGAGTTCATCCGCATGATGTTGAAAGCGGCTGATCCGTCCTTGCAGATCCTTGTCCTTCCGAAACAGATCGAGGAACATGGTGTGGACCAGGTGGGGCTCCAACCGGATAAAGAGGAGCATGATCTCCTTGGGTTGGTATCCTTCCCGGCTCCACATGCGGCGATTCACATCACTCTGAAGACTGCGGTCAAACATGTCAGCCAGATCGATGGCTTGCAGGTCCCAGGATGCCTGGAACTGTTGTTGGACGGCCCAAAGATGTGCATGCGGTCGATTGAGGAATGCCGCGGTATAACCGGTGATCGATTCCTGGATGATCTGCAAGTTCATTCGTTCGTATTCTACCTGCAAGATTACAATCTTCAGGTTGGATCGGAATGATCTCCACAAGTTTGGGCACGGGATGCATAACAATACTAATTTTGCAGCCGCATGAATGCCCCGTCCTCTTCTTCCAACGCGCCCAAGCGGTCTATCATACTGCCGATCTTCCTGACGGTCTTCATTGATATGCTGGGTGTGGGCATCATTATCCCTGTTCTGCCTGCGTTGTTCTTTGAGACAGAGTCCATGATCTTTTCTCCGGATGTGGCCTTCCAGACCCGATCTCTGTTGTACGGTTTGTTGCTGGCCAGCTACCCCTTTATGCAGTTCTTCGGAGCACCTATCCTGGGCACCTTATCCGACCGGTATGGGCGGAAACCCATCTTGCAAATCTCCCTTGCCGGGACGTTCATCGGGTATTTACTCTTCGGGTATGCAGTCGCCACGCAGAACATTCCGCTGCTCTTTTTCAGTCGCATGCTACCGGGATTTACCGGCGGGAATATTTCCATTGTGTTCTCCGCTATTGCGGATGTGAGCGATGAATCATCAAAAGCCCGAAATTTTGGGCTGGTGGGGATGGCCTTTGGCTTGGGGTTCATTCTGGGGCCTACTTTAGGAGGTATCCTGGCCGATCCTTCGATGGTGTCCTGGTTTACCCCGGCCACGCCATTTATGTTTACCGCCATTCTGACCATGATCAACATACTCCTGGTTCAGTATGTGTTCAAGGAAACGCTGGTGGAAAAGGGACATGCCGCTGTCAATATTTTCAAGGGTGTGACCAATATTGCTCGTTCGTTTCGGGCACCCAACCTCCGGGTCATTTTCAGCGTGGTCTTGTTGACCTCTCTTGGATTTACCTTTTTCACCCAATTCTTTTCCGTCTTGCTGATCGAGAAGATCGGCGTGCGGATCAAGGATGTCGGCCTGCTGTTTGGTTGGATTGGCCTGTGGCTGGTGATCACGCAGGGGGTGACGGTGAGGATCCTCAGCCGTAAATATGCCAGTAGTACTGTTTTGCGGGTGAGCCTGCTGATGTTGTCGATTGCAGTTGGAGCAGTTGTGTTTCCAAGTGAAGTCTGGATGTTCTATCTGGTCAACCCGTTTATTGCCACTTTCCAGGGGATCACCTCACCCAATCTGACGGCGGTGGTCTCTTCTCAAGCGGCCCGGCATCAGCAGGGTGAGATCCTGGGCATCAACCAGAGCATGCAGTCCATGGGACAGATATTTCCCGCGCTTATTGGTAGTTATCTGAATACAATTGATGTGCACGTACCGCTGATGGCCGCCTCCGGGTTTATATTTCTGGCCTGGCTGGTGTATATGTTCGTTTTTCAACCCAGCCAGAAAGCAAAGTTGCCCGTAGTGGAGACGGTGGAATAGGGATTGACTTCTCTAGTGCAAAGGGGCCATTTTTTCATTTAAATGCGGACCTCTTTGTGTCTGGAATTGTTTTACATCTGTCCATAAGAAAGCCCGATCATCAAACCTTCTTCGCTGTTGCGGTGGGACACCGCACAAATAGCCGGCACGAGTGAGACACTCGTACCAACATCCTTTTTTTTAATTGTAGGAAAACCATCACCAATGTGCCCGGGATATCATGGGTTGGAGCGAGTATCATTTTTTTCTCCTTAACTCCTACAGCTGGTCTCACACAAAACCATAGGATCAGTTCCCCCAGGATTGGCGATATCTATTTCGCCCCTTCAGGGCTTTGCTTCGTGCTGATTCAGATCCCCGGGCGGCTGCCCGGGGCTATTTTATGGCGCCCCTTCAGGGCGTTTGAAATACG
>JAIPBE010000031.1 GCA_021738725.1 Saprospiraceae bacterium
CAATCTCATTGCTTATGTTTTTTGATAATTTGTACCGATAATCTCGTAGTTTGATTCTACTTTGGGATAACCCCTTATATCCCTATCAAGATAAGACAATTCGCTTAACTAAACGACATTGGGTTATGAGGTTATGAGGAAATTAGTTTTTTAGACTCTTTTGGAGTCCATATATCATGGCTGTTATTTCTTGAATTTTCTGTCTCGCATTAGCCTCTTGAGTTTCTGAAATAAATTGAAGGCGCAAAGCGATGATCATTTGGTTCAGCAGTTCAATTGCACTAGAATAGGCAATATTTAAAAAGTGGCTTTTATCCTTTGCCGTTCGGCGACCACTCCCCTCGGCAATATTGGAGGATATAGAAATCGCTGACCTTCGAATCTGTGAGGTTAGAATAAATTTTTCTTCACCAGGAAAATTAGCTGTCACTTCGTAAATCCATTTCACCAATTCAATAGCTTTATTCCAAACAACCAGCTTTTCAAAACTATATACATGACTACCATAATCGGCTGATGGTTCATTTAATTGATCTTCCAGGAACTGGTCAGTCAACTTATTCATCCATTTTTCAACTTGAAAATCAAATTCCATTTATATGTGATTTTGATCTACTTCTACTAATGACATATTTAACAATCTTCCAATCCTATCCCTCTCATAACCTCCTTCACTCATAACCTCCTCTACTTCTCCTCGACTCCTCCCCTCCTCGAATCCTACACTTTAATACACACGTTCTTCGGTTCGGTAAAAAAGCGCATCGCTTCCCATCCTCCTTCCCGGCCGACACCACTGTCCTTCATACCACCGAATGGTGTGCGTAAGTCACGCAGGAGCCAGCAGTTTACCCAGACGATGCCGGATTCGAGGAGGCCGGCTACCCGGTGGGCACGTTTGAGATCACTGGTCCAGACAGTGGTCGCCAGACCGTAGCGGACACCATTGGCCATGGTCAGTGCTTCGTCCTCGGTGGAGAATGCCTGGATGGTCACCACGGGCCCGAAGATCTCTTCCTGGTTGGTGCGACAGTTTTGATCCAGTCCTTCGATGACCGTGGGCTGAATGAACCAGCCATTGGCACAGCGGCCTTCCACTTTGACAGCCTTTCCCCCGCATAAGATGCGCCCCCCTTCTTCCTGGGCCAGTGCGATATACGAGAGAATCTTGTCCTTGTGGGCTTCGGAGACAATGGCACCGACGCGGGTATCCGGATCGGAGGGGTCGCCCACTTTGAGGCGGCTGATCATCTCGACATAGGCATCCCGGAATTTTTCATAGATGGACCCCTCGATCAGGATCCGGGATCCACAAAGACAGATCTCTCCCTGGTTGGCAAAACCTGAATGAACCGTGGTGTGCAGGACCTCATCAAAATCGGCATCGGCGAAAATGAGGGTCGGATTCTTCCCGCCGAGTTCCAGAGAAAGCTTCTTAAACATCGGGGCGGCAACGGCGGCAATGCGTGCACCAGTGGCAGTACCCCCGGTAAAGCTGATCGCCTTGATCCCTGGATGAGTGACAATCGCCTCTCCGACACGTGGGCCGGTACCGTGGACGATATTCAACACACCGGGAGGCAATCCGGCTTCCATGCAGATCTCGCCCAAGCGCCAGGCAGTGTAAGGCGTGATCTCCGACGGTTTGGCCACCACCGTATTTCCCGCTGCCAGAGCCGGGGCGATCTTCCAGGTGAAGAGGTAAAGTGGCAGGTTCCAGGGAGAGATGCAGCCGACCACACCGATGGGTTGACGCAAGGTGTAGTTGATGGCCTCGCCGGGCATTTCATGGGACTCGGAAGAGAAATGCATCAGTCCTGTGGCATAGAAACGGAAGTTGGAGGACGCCCGGGGGATGTCCACCTTTCGGGCCAGTTTGACCGGCTTGCCATTATCCCGGCTTTCCGCCTGAGCCAGTTCTTCCAGATGATGATCGATCAATTCGCTGATGCGGATCAGGATGCGATAGCGCTCTTCCATGGGTGTCTTTGACCACCCTGGAAAGGCCGCTCTGGCCGCCTCATATGCCAGTCCAACATCTTCCTGATCCGAATCCGGGATCCGGCTGTAGACCTGCCCCGTCGCTGGCTCAAAATTATCCAGGTATGCATTGCATTTGGGCGGCACTTGCCGGCCATCGATATAATTGTTTAGTTGGATCATCAGGACTGGACGGAATAGTGAAAGTTGAGATTATCCCGAACAGTTGGCGGCAGGACCGGCAATTCGGAGCGGGGGATCAGCAGGGTGGATATATTGTGAAAATCCGAAAAAATGCTGTGTTTGGCAGCGGTCGCCGCCAGATAATCGTGTCCGCTGGAACCACCGGTCCCCATTTTCCGGCCCAGCATGCGGAGTACCATCTGGGCGTGGCGGGTGCGCCAGGCAGTCAGACCTTCATCGATCTCGGACAGTTTTTGGAGCAGGATAAATGGTTGGTGCAAAATGGGCTCATCCCGGTAGAGGTTGATGAGCAAGGCTGCAATGGTGGCCTGATAGGACAGTCGTAATTTGCCTTCCTCTCGCATCGCCTGATGTTGGTCAGGGTCGAGGACGGCCAGGATATAGTCTTCGTTATTCTGCAGGATCTCCAGACGCATCGCCTTGGATTCTTCGCTGAGGAGAGGCGCTTCATTGATGGCATTTCGTTCGCTTTCCATCATGCGCTTCACCGCCTCTTTATAGCTGGTGATGAAATTGAAATCGCCAAAGTCCAGAAAGGGAGTGCGTTCCAGCCACTTTTCGATGGCAGCGAAGATGGTGCCGTGGTCCTCCAGATCTTCGAGCACTTTTTTCTGGTCTTCCTGAAAAACAATGTGATAGGGCTTCTGATTATAGGTCAGGCGCTGTTTGCTCGGCAGGCCCAGCATGGCTTCGATCTGTCGGAACTGGTAGCTCTGGAATCCGGAAGCGGGAAAGAGATGATGCCGGAAATCCAGAAAATCCAGGGGTGTCATGGTCTCCATCACCAGGATCTGCTGGACGAGCAACTTCTGGATCTCGATCACCCGATTGAGTCGAGAGATAGCCAGACCGAGGTTGCGTTCATCAATGGCGCCTTTGGCAAAGAGGTCGCGGACCGAACCCATATCGTGAATGATCTCCTTGAACCAAAGTTCATACACCTGGTGGACCACGATAAAGAGCATTTCATCATGGGCTGGTTGCCCTGCTTTCTCACTCATCAGGTCCTGGCTGCCCAGGAGCTTGTCGAGTTGCAGATATTGATGATAATGGATAGAAGTATAAGATTTGGGGTCGCTCATGGTTTTCAGATTTGATCGAGGGGGAAGATAGCAAGTATCCCCTTGCTGCCCCAACCTTCATGATCTGGATCACCCTGAAAACTGGAATCCCTACCTGGGTTTATACGCCACGGCCTTGATCTCGATCAGGAGATGGGGATGGGGTAATTGGTGGACAGCCACTGTGGTTCGGGTTGGCCCAGAAAAGTCAAAATAATGGCCATAGACCTCATTGTATCCACCAAAGTCATTCATATTGACCAGGAAGGTGCTGATCTCGACGACGTCTTCCAAACCGGCTCCTTCCGTACTCAGGATGTCGCGAATATTCTCCAGGACGGCTTTGGTTTGTGCCCGGATATCCAACTTGGTGGTGCCCATTTCGTCGACCTCCACCCCCTCGAAGGTATTGTCCGGCCGGCGGCTCGACGTACCGGATACGAAAAGGAAATCCCCAGCGCGTTTGATATGCGGGAATTTTCCGCGAGGAGTGGCTTTGCCGGAGACAACGGTGGAACGGGTGGTCATAAAGCAGGATTTTCACACAAGGTACGGCAATGAAAGGATGGTCGAGGAATCAGGGAACAGGGCGCTATTTCGTTATTGGGTTATTGAGTTATTTCGATGATCAATTGTCCAGGTCGAATGAGGCAGGAGGAATCAGGAATGAAATCGCTACTCCGAATGTTGGTGTTCGCAAATTTTGCCTTGACCTTTAGCCATTAACCTTTTACCGGCCCACATGGAGCATGCAGCCCGGGTGGCGTCAGCCTCTGACGTCCTTTGAGAAGGTCTCCGAGATCTCAGGGATCTGGCGCACGGAGATAAACGTGAGCCTTACATCCATTTAGCTTGACAATAATCAAGCTGAATCAGATTGATTTTATTGCTCGCCTATAACTGAAGTATCATCTGTCAATTTTCTTTTCATCAATACCCGACCTCCCAGATATTCCTGAACCACCTCAAATTGAGGTTCCAATGTTGGCCGGTCCGAATCAAATACATAATAATAATCGACATCTGCCGTGGGTTCCAGCTCCTTGTCATAGTCTGACAATAGAATGTGGTCCGCCTTCCCCGTTTCACAATAAAAATAAAAAGAAGGGTGAAACTCCCATCTGGTTTTTATTCTCAATGGCTTTTCAAAAGGCTGCTCCTCTAAATAATGGAGGACATCCAGCGTATTTGCATCAAACCACCATTCTCTAAAAGCATACAATTGTGTGCGTGATTGAACATGGTAAATTGTCCCAGCCATCATGCTGCAGGCCGCCAGGACATGCAGGATCTTGGAGATACGGAACAACGACAACTGGCCAATCAGCCCAACAACAACGGCGGCAAACATCGGGTACAGAAACAGCGCAGTCCGGCCGGATAAGTTTGGCGTGGACAAAAGTGTGATTTGATAAATATTCACTTGTACAGTCAGGAAGAAAAAGAGTACCGTAACAACCAACGGATCGCCGAATGCCTTTTTACCAACCGTCCAAAACTGGTGGATACTCCAAACTATTGCACCGAGTAAGAGCACCCCTCCACCCAAAGCAAACCAACGCGATGATGGTTTGGAATATAAGGGCCATTTATATCGCCAATGATCGATCAAAGACAGAAAAGTATCCTTGTAGATCCCCTGAGATGTCCAAAACTGGAACTGATCGGTACTGTTCATTTTATAGATCGGCAAGGCAATCAATGCCAGGAATCCAATGACAGCCAATCCGATGAAAACGAGGAATTTAATTCGGATTTTTTGCTCAACAGGCCAGATGAAAGGCACCGCTAATAGGATCAATACCATTGATGCCCAGGCGATGATGGCTGTCATGTTTGCATATGTCGCAAGCATAGAAATGATCAAGGCCCACCACAGATCTTTCAGACGCTTCGTCTGCATGCCTTTTATTAATAAACTGAGGGATAACAACACTAATGTGGTGGACAGAGCATACCCCCTGCCAAGTGAAAAAAAGTCGTTTAAATAGGGATTTGTAAAGAACAATAATCCGCCGGCAAGAAAATAAGGTGACTGTTCACCAATCAAACGTTGAGTGATCCGATAGACCGCCCATCCAAATACCCAAAAGGAAAGTAAACTCGGCAGCCGTACGGCCCATTGTTCCATTCCGAAAATCCCGGTAAAGAACTTGATCAGCAAGGTATTCAAGATGTGATTATTCGGAATCGGGTCGGGGAACATCATGATCTCCCAAACCGAAAATCGGGTATATTGAATGGCTGTGGCCGTCTCATCGTGGGTGATAGGCAAGATGAATGCCTTGCTGAGGATCACGCCGAAACCGATGAGAAAAATGACACAAAAGATGACTTTGTTCACTAAAATCACTCTGGAGTTTTCTTGCATCAATGAGTGAATTTTATAGCCTATACATCCGCTATTGCAAGGCTGTATTCCCCAAACGCGCTGCCTTCTCAAGATAAACCTGCCCCTTTTCCGGCTGTCCACTGTCCCGATAGGAAGACCCTAACATGTTCAGCAAGCGGACATTCTCCGGATCGTATTTCAGGGCTTCTTCGAAATGGCGGATAGCCGTTGGGAACTCTCCCATCTGAGCAGCAATTGCTCCCAGATTCATCCAGCCATCGGAAAAGCGAGGATCTGCCGCCACTGCCTTCTCATACACCTCCCGGGCTTTTAGCGGCTGGCCCCGTTCCGCGTAGATAATGCCCATATTGCTCCAGGCAATCGAGGCTTTTGGATTCAATGTCGTCGCTCGTGTATAATACTCCAGAGCTTTGTCGCGATTTCCCCTGCGGAACTCATACAATCCGGCCGTGCCAAAAGCCTCCCAATATTTGGGATGGGCTTTCATGACGATCTCCAGGTCCTTGAGAGATTCATCCAGCATCCGTTGCCGTTCCGGTCCATCTGCGATCAATGCTGCCGCCTTTCCCGTTTCCAACGCATGATGATAACGCAACTTGACACTTCTGGGTGACGATTCAATATCTGTGGCATACAACGTGGCACTGTCATACCATGCCGGATTGCGCAAGACCGTCAAGATGGAAAATATACCGATGATACCCAGAAACCCATACCCCACAGATGACCGGATCCATCCCGGCCAGGGTGGATTCGAACCTGTATCCTTCCAACGGAATAATGCAGCCACAGCAATGGCAAATCCGGCACTGGGCAGGAAGAGCAGACGCTCTCCATAGGAGGTGCCGATCAGAAACAGAAGATTGGATGCCAGTGCAAACGTGAAAACAAACCAGAGCAGACCAAAGACCAGTCGCTTGCGTTTCTGCCAGAATATCACCAAGATGGCGAAGCCTCCCAGAATGGCCAGCAGGCTCAACAAGACGCCCGGGCTGCTGAAATCCACCAGGGGGATCTGATTCCAACCCTTATCTGAGACCAGCGGCCAGGGCGCCACCAGCATGCGTAAGTATTCACCCACAAAACGGATCGCGGAGGCCAAAGCCTCTGATCCATTTTGCGCGCCTGCCAGGATGTTATCCAGGAAAGACACCTTTTCTGCGCCACGTACCGATCCCAACACAGCCTGCCGGGCAAACAGGAAAAGTCCGGTGGGGATCAACAAGATGAGGGACATCCAATAGTCGGACTTGACGGGGTTCTTCCGAAAGACATAGACACTCAACGGAAGCAAGGGCAGAAAGGTAACCGCGTTTTCTTTAGACAGAAGGGCCAGTGAGAACGTAACCACAGAAATCGCGAGATATAGCACTTTGGGTTTGTGATGCTGCATCCGTTGCCAGGCCCACCAGGTCAGCATCAGAAAGAGCGCCGCCAACAGTTCATCCCGGCTTTTAATATTGGCCACCACCTCCGTATGGACAGGATGGACGGCAAACAGCAGGGCAGCGATCATCGAAAAGGTCGCACTTCTGCTCCAGCGATACAGGGCCAAACCGAATATACTGCAGAGTAAACCATACAGCAATACATTGATCAGATGACCGAAAAATGGATCATTCCCGAACAGGGACCACTCTACTGAAAACATGATCAGGGACAATGGTCGATAGAGATCGCCCTGACTGTTCCAGTATCCGTATCGGTAGTCGTGCGTCAGATGATCCGGGATCCCATCCACACCCTTTTGGGTCACCCAATTGTCTACGATGACCGAATAGTCATCCAGACACCATTGGTGTCCCAACGTATTGAGGTACAACAGGCTTCCCAACATTCCGGGAAGAATCAGCCACCAGGCCGAAAATGCAGGACGTTTTTGTTTCTTTTTTGGTCGAGTGCTCATGTGTTCCGCTCCAAATCCCATAGTTGGTTCACACCCCGGATCAATTTCCAACTGGAAAGATCACCCCTGTTATCCCGCAGCGTGATGACCGGCAACCCGTCTTTTCCCCAACGGACCTGAACCAGGGATTGCTCCGGAAAGTCCTGCTGGAACACCTCGCGCAAGAGACTGGGTTCGGCAGAGACAATGGACAAGGAATAGTCACCTGGACTGGTTGACTTGGGCCCGAGGCAGAACAGGCTCAGACTGAGCGGGATGACCTGAGCGATACCCGGTACTTCCAGTTGCTCCCCTGTCACTTGATGGACCAGCAGAAAGGAAGAGCCATCTCGTGCATTTTTCTTGACCACATAGACCAGTTCGAGCTCCCCGAGGAATTGATAGGACCTGTAGGCTTTGCCCGGCTGTAGATCATTCACCAGCTGGACAGACTTTCCGTTCTGGAGACGAAGGCGCAGACCGGACTGACTGGATTGCACGCTTTCAGGACCACTCAGGGTCTGACTGATACCGTCCAGGCAGGGATAAAAATGGGAGAAGTCTCCTTGATTAAATGCCTGGGCGCATTCGGGATATGGCAACCCTTTGCCAAAGGTCCAGGGGGTCAATGCCCCGGCAAAGGTCCAGCCTGTGATGCCAGAAAAGGTCTCCACCTCATACCAGGGGGCGATGACCTGTCGGCCACGAAGCGTCACTGTATCCTGAATGACACTGGTCTTTCCGGTCCATAGGACCGCCTCCCCTTCGCGGAGTGAGCTGACCACCTCCGCATCACGGACCGCATCCTTGCGCACGCGCAAGTAGTCGACCATGCTAGTCATCATCACCACATCCTGTTCCTGAGATACAGCTGCATCTGTCACCGACTCCACCTCAGGATTCGTATTTTTGCATGCTGCCAAAAGGAACAAGACGGTAAAAATCCGCCAAAAGGACATAAGGAAACCGGAGTTTGTTCGTTCGGGTAAAGGTAGTTGATTCTTATGAACATGATCCTAACAGCACTGATCCGCTTTACCCTGGGTAGCCTCCTCCTCACCCCGGTTTCCACACCTTCAGAGCAGGTACACGAGGAATATATTCGCACCTATCGGGAGATCGCCATCAAAGAAATGGAGCGCACGGGTATCCCTGCGTCTATCAAACTGGCCCAGGCCATCCTCGAATCCAATGGTGGACGAAGTGAATTGGCTCGAAAGGCACATAACCATTTTGGCATCAAGTGCGGCAATGACTGGAAGGGCGACACCTATCACCTGGAGGATGATGACTACGATTCCAGTGGCAACAAGGTCCACTCCTGCTTTCGGGTCTACCGGCGGGATGAAGCTTCTTTTATCGCTCATTCCGAATTCCTGCGTGATCCGAAGAAGGCTCCTCGATACGGATTTCTCTTTCGCATCCCGCCCACAGATTATCGCAGATGGGCCCATGGATTGCGCAAGGCAGGATATGCCAGCAATCCTCGTTATCCTCAGCTGCTGATCGATATGATCGAGCGATATAAGCTGGATCAGTACGATCTGATCAGTCCGGATGCCCTGGACAAACTGGCCGGCATCAGTCGAATCAATGATATCCGCCTGACATTTGCAAAGGATGGCGAATCTCTGGCATCGATCGCCAAACGCACAGAGACTCCGGTGAGCCAACTGATCAAGTACAACGACTATCTGTACAAAGATGATGGACCATTGCCCGAAGAGGCCCTGGTCTACCTCCAGCCCAAGCGTAATTACTTCAGAGGAAAACAGCAATGGCACAAGGTCCAGACAGGAGAAACCCTGATGACGATCAGCCAGCTCTATGGTATCAAAGTGGACAAACTCCGCAAGAAGAACCGAATCCCCGATGGCTTCGAGCCAGCTGTTGGCGAACGGATCCGCCTGCGGTGGAAGGTCTCGAAAAAGGACATCCCCCGAATAGTCCGGCCAGGGCCACGGCCGGAAAAGGGAACTCCTCTCCCAGTGCAAGAGACCACTCCTTCGCCAACTGCCACCACACCGAATCCGCAGGTTATCGATGATAGTGATCCACCTCTGGATGCATCATCTCCCAAACCGAAGGCACCGAAGATCCCAAGCAAGGAAGATGAACCCGGTCCGTCCACTCTGCCAGTTTTGCATACCGTCGAACCAGGCGATACCTTGTGGCAGATCTCACGGAAATACAAGATCAGTGTGGAACAGATCAAATCCTTTAATCAACTCCAGGCCGATTCTATTCAGGTCGGTCAGAAATTGCGTGTGAAATAACTCCTATGAAAACAACCCTGTCTACCCTGCTCCTCCTCTTTCTGGTCTTTCTCTCCAGCCACCTCGATGCGCAATCCTACGCCTTTGGACTCAAAGGGGGACCCGCTATCGGGTTTCAACGATGGGGTGAAGGACAACGAGACCCCTTGTGGGCCTACCATATCGCCGGATTCATCGAATCAGCTCCACCGCTGGAGGATGGGGTCATCTACGCCCAGGCTGGTTATCATATCCGGGGAAGCGCCATCCGTTTCCAGGCCATCAATGTGAATAATATATTTCTTGGCCAACGGACAGATGAATTCAAATACAAAAACCTTTCTCTCGCTGTAGGATTCAAAAAGAGATATAGGGTCGGATTTGGCGTCGCCTACTACCTCTTTGGTTTAAGGGGCGACTACACCATCGGTACCAACCTCAAAGACTATGAGGATTTTGTCGCTAACGGATTGATCTATCCGACAGATGCTTACGTCCGCAAATTCAATTATGGCCTGTCGCTCGGCGGCGGATGGGAGATCCCCTTGGGCGACTTTGTATCTGGAGTCATTGAGTTGAGCTTTCATCCCGACTTCAGTCGCCAGTATGATCAACCCAGTATTCCCAACGTAATAGATCCGTTCTATCCCGGCACGACCCGGACCATTCCTGATCGCCGCATCGTCAATTATACCGGAGAGATCTCCTTCGGATTGCGCTTCCTTCGTGAGATCGAATACTACGATTAACCCGAATGGTGGCCTGCTAGTTTGGCTTCACACGGGGCAGATCATAGCCATATCCTGTATACGAATTCGGCCCAGACCGACGTTTTTTCGATAACCAACATGCCTCACCGATGATCATTCGCACCCTGCTGTTCCTGGCACTCACCCTGCTGTTTTCCTGCCAATCTGAACAAACCATTGAACAGGACCTGGCAGGAGATTGGAATGTCCGTGTCTCCCTGTCTGAAAAAACGAAACAGGAAGTCGACCGCGATCTGTCCAAAGCAGATATGGACCTCGAAAAGGCAAAAAAAGAGATTCGTACAGAGGTGGATGAAGCAAAGGAGGAGATCCGGAAATCCCTGGATGAAAACGGTATTCGGGTCACCAACGGAGAGGGCGAGGAAGCCACCACCACGGATCTGTCAGAAGGCTTAGAAAAAATGGTGGAAGGCATCGGTCAGATGGTGGAAGGCATTGCCGGGATGGGTGTCGGTCTGGGTACCGCCATCACCCGGGCCATCACAGAACACCTGGAGCAGGCCGTCACCCTGTTGCCAGATGGAACCATCGAAGCGACCAGTCGCAATGGAAAGGTCAATATCGATATCAATGACAGCGACAATCGTTGGAAGGTAGAAGATGGCAAATTCATCCTCTACGGCGATGGTTCACCAGAAGTATTTGATATAAAATCCACCTCAACCGGATTTGACCTCATCGGAAAAGACGTGATCCTGCATCTTCAACGGCCTGTAAAATAAGGGCTTGCGTTCGAACACAAGTGCCTACAAACACCCCGTCCTTCCGCCATCCACTGGCAGGTTGATGCCTGTAATATAGGCCGCTGCCGGAGAAGCCAGAAAGGCCACCGCCGCCCCGAATTCTTCCGGGCGAGCAAAGCGCCCCATGGGGATCTCCGCCTCCATGGCTGAAATGGTATCGTCCTCACTCAGCCCCGATTTACCGGATTTGCCGCGAATGATGTCTTCCAGTCTTTCGGTGCGAGTGGCCCCGGGCAAGACATTGTTCACCGTGATGCCGAATGGTGCAACCTCTGTCGCCAGCGTTTTGGCCCAGTTGGCCACTGCGGCGCGGATGGTATTGGATACACCCAGACCATTCAACGGCTGCTTGACCGAGGTGGAGATCACGTTAATGATCCGCCCGTATCCATCCGCCCGCATACCCGGCATGAGCAGCTGGCTCAGGATCTGGTTGACAAGCAGATGACGGCGAAAGGCCACCTCAAATTCTTCCACTTTGGCCAGGCGAATAGGCCCAGCAGGTGGTCCGCCGGTATTATTGACCAGGATATGATAAGCCTGGGTCTCCAGTTTTTTACGCACTGCAAGCCGTACTTGCTCCGGTTGATCGTAATCCAGAGTCAGAAGATCATGCTGCTGTCCTTTCGGGGTCGGCAATTTTCCAACGGCCTCTGCGAGGTCTGATTCCGTTCGGGAGACAAGGGTCACAGTCGCACCCAGTGAGGCCAGCTCCACAGCACTTGCCAGTCCCAGCCCTTTACTTCCACCGCCCACAAGGGCATATTTTCCAGTCAGATCCAGATTCATTCGATTATGTTTTTTCTATCTTACCGGTAAATATCGTTAAACCTGACTGGCTTATGGCAATCCGCAGACCATTCAACCTGCAAGCCTGGATCGATGAACATCGACATGAATTGAAACCTCCGGTTGGCAATCGGAATCTCTATCATGATGCCGGGGATTATATCATTATGATCGTCGCCGGCCCGAATGCACGGAAGGACTACCATTACAACGAAACCGAGGAACTGTTCTATCAGCTCGAAGGCGATATCGTGGTGCGCATCCAGGAGGATGGTAAAGCAGTCGATATTCCGATCCGTGAAGGAGAAATGTTCCTACTACCGGCACGCATTCCTCATTCTCCGATGCGGTCAGAAGGAAGTATTGGGCTGGTCATCGAGTGCAAGCGCCAGAAGGAGGACACCGATGGATTGCTCTGGTTCTGTGATGCGTGCAATACCAAACTGCATGAATCCTATTTCCACCTGGACAATATTGAAAAGGACTTCTTCCCTCGTTTTCGGGAATATTACGAGGATGACAAGATGCGGACCTGTTCCAATTGCGGAGAAGTGATGGCCACCGATCCACGCTTTGTCGGCTGAGCCTGACCAACCCATTCATCCAACGTACATTTGACGGACCGCCAGGTATGAAGAAGATCTATTTCGCGTCCGATTTTCATTTGGGTGTCGCCGGAGCTACCAGCAGTTCGGAGCGCGAGCAACAGATCGTCCGCTGGCTCGATCAGATCGCAGAGGATGCAGAGGCGATCTACATTGTCGGCGACTTGTTCGACTACTGGTTCGAATACCGGACGGTCGTTCCAAAAGGCTATTTGCGTTTGTTGGGAAAACTGGCAGAGCTGCGTGACCGCGGCTTGCCAGTTACCTTTTTTACAGGCAATCACGATATGTGGATGTTCTCCTATTTCCAGGATGAATTAGGCATCCCGGTGCATCGCGAGCCCCTGCTACTTGAATTGAATGGTAAACGTATACTGGTCGGCCATGGTGATGGCCTGGGGCCGGGTGATCATGGATACAAATTCATCAAAAAGGTCTTCGCGCATCCCGTTTGCCAATGGCTGTTTGCCCGGATACACCCCAACCTGGGCATCGGGCTGATGCGTTTTTTTTCCGGACAAAGCAGAGAGGTCACCCGCGGTGATGAACTGTACCTCGGCGCGGAAAAGGAATGGTTGGTCGCCTATTGTGAAGAACATCTCCGCAAGGAGGATATCGACTATTTCATTTTCGGGCACCGGCATTTACCCCTGGATATCCAGCTGTCGAACGGCAGATCCCGATATGTCAATCTGGGAGACTGGTTGCATTACCGTTCTTATGCCGTTTTTGACGGCACGTCTTTACGCCTGAAGTTTTTTGAAAATCCGGAGGGAAAACCTGCCAACCAAGTCCAACCGACGCTGGCGACCTAGACCGTCATAATATCGGCATCCTTGATTTCCACGGCATGATCTGCTTTACCGGAGTACTCGTTGACCATTTCCTGCACCTGCGCCTCACGACGTTTGCCCAGATCTTCGGGATAGTGGTCTTTCACAGCTTTTTTGATGGTCTCCATCAACTTGTGACGAGTCGATCGGATACTGATCTTGGCTTCTTCACCCAAATTTTTAGCCTGTTTAACCAGGTCTTTCCGGCGCTCCTCGGTCAGTGGTGGAATACCCAGAATGATCTGCTCGCCATTGTTCATCGGTGTGATGCCCAGATTGGCCTCAAAAATGGCTTTTTCAATGGCACCGATCATGGTTTTCTCCCAGGGCTGGATGGCAATGGTTCGGGCATCCGTGGTGTTCACATTGGCCACCTGGTTCA
Organism: Saprospiraceae bacterium; assembly: GCA_021738725.1. GTDB lineage: Bacteria > Bacteroidota > Bacteroidia > Chitinophagales > Saprospiraceae > JAGNXB01. The sequence goes on from JAIPBE010000031.1 coordinate 13,861, forward strand.
ATGGTGTCGGAGATCCATAGTAAGGCACCAGGATTTCGTTCACCATGGATGTTGAAGCCTTTCCTGTACGGATCTTACCTAGCTCATGGATCAAGTGCTCAATGGCGTGCGTCATTTCTTCATGTGCTTCCTTGAAATGTTGATCCATTTCCTCTTGTGTCATGGTGCTGTTTTTATATGGTAAAGATAGACGGCTGGCCGGATTTTGAAAAACTGTCCAACTTCTCATTCGCATCAACGAAGAGGTCAGACCAGGAGTTCCACCCCTTCTACGCGTCGTTTGAGCAAGGTCCGGAAATAGAATCCGGCGAGAAAGCCAAAACCGAACCCGCCGATATGGGCCCACCAGGCTACACCGCCGGTATCCAGATCGACCGTGCTAATCGCCCCCACGCCTGAAATGGTCTGTTGCAGGATCCAAATACCCAGAAAAAGAAAGGCCGGGATAGATGCAGTTGTGAAGAAGATCAGGATAAGGACTTTGATCCGGGAACCGGGGAACATCACCAGATAGGCACCCAGCACAGCTGAGATCGCTCCACTGGCACCCACCGCCGGGACCAGACTTTCCGGATTGAAGAGGGTATGCGCCACACCGGCAATGATGCCCCCGAGCATGTAAAATACCAGGAAACGCCAGGGACCAATGGTCGCCTCGATATTATCGGCAAACACCCATAGGAAGAGCATGTTTCCGACCAGGTGCATCATCCCTCCGTGGAGGAACATACTGGATCCCAGGGTCCACCAATCCTGACCGTGGCTGATCTCCTGGGGGATGGAGCCATAGGTCATATAAAAGGTGTTGAACCCCTCTGGAGGGATCATCATGAACATGGCCACAAAAACGACCACGTTCGCTGCGATCAGGGCATAACTGAAGATGGGGCGATCGCCGCCTTCTACCTGGTCATCTCCGATGGGAAAGATCATGATTCAATTTTATCCATCAATGGGAAAGAAACATCGAACATAAGAAAAGTGTTCCTGGGTTCCTGATTCCTGCGTTCCTGCGTTCCTGGTTCCTGCGTTCCTGCGTTCCTGGTTCCTGCGTTCCTGGTTCCTGATTCCAAGTTAAGCTTTGGGTTTAACATTGAGGTATATCGTCTAGCGGTTCATTGTTGGTTGGACTGTTCAACGTTCAAGGAAGGAGCTGACGCTCCTTCTGATTAATGTTCAACGTAAAAAACATTGAACTGCTGAAACACATCACACTGTAGAATACCAGGCCACCTCCAATCACCTTACCGCATCATTATATTATACATGTTGGTGCCGGTGTCTCACCGGCAGCGCAAGACGTAATGCTTCATATCTCACTTTTCCTGGAACAGGATCTTGCGCGGTGTCCCACCGCCTATGCCTTTCTCCAGGTAGAATGTCAAATGGAATTCATTTCGTTTCCACGGTTTCCACCCCCGTCTTATATCCTGACTTGCGGTCAGGATATAAGCCTCCCCCCGCCAGCGGGGGACAACCCGCCTCCTGCTATTGAACCTTGAATTGCAGAAACATATCCCAATGTGTAACGCTTGACAACCTGGAATCAGGAACAATCCCGCATTCATGCGGGATGCAGGAATCAGGAACAGCCCAAATGCACCTGTTTGATAATAGCCTGGCAACCGCCAATCGCCTGACTGCATCATTATATTATAAATGTTGGTGCCGGTGTCTTACCGGCTGAGCCAATCCGTGGATTTGATGTGCGGTGTAGCTGGGCTTGACAGGGGTTATGGGGTTATTTCGTTATTGAGTTATTTCGAAATTCCTGGTTCCTGCGTTCCTGGTTCCTGGTTAAACATTGGGTTTTACACAGAAGGAAATCGTCTGGCTACATGCTTGTAGGTTGAACTGTCCAACGTTCAAGGAAGGAGCTGACGCTCCTTCTGGTCAAGGTTCAACGTGAGATAAAGTGAGCATTCGGCGGCTGAAACACATCCCACGACGAAGCACTCGACAATCAGGAACCCCGCTTGCGACTGGCAGGAGAGAACACCGCCCATTTTAGTCTATACACGACATAGTCCCAGAATTTCGTTGCCTCTTCGGTGCATTTCAACGAATATCGATGAAAATACACCCGCTATGCTCCAAAGAATTACCTGCCTGATCTTCATTTTTCTGGTCTGGAACGGGCTGCCCGCTTCCGGACAACTGGTACTCCAACAGGATTCCCTGATCAACCTGATCGTGGATGGCGATTTCGATCAGCCCTGTTTAGAGGAGGAGATTTATGTTCCCTACAATTTTGAGAGCGAAGGCCATAACAACTCACCCGACATGGTGGTCTTCCGGGAGGATTCGACAGGTGGAAAATGGTATTGGGATGAATTCGGGTGTTTAAAAGATCGGTACTTCCTGCCTTTCCTGCCTCTCCATTATGCGTGTTGCCACACCAGGCAGGAACCGCCTGTTCCACCGGCATATTCAGGGAAGGGTTATGCCTGCCTCATCCGGGAACCGCAGGTCAATGAAGCGCTCGTTTATAAACTCAAGGGCCCCATACATCCCGGCCAACCTTATCGTGTATCCTTTGCGGCGCGGGCCATGAGTCCGTTTTGCCCACGACCATCCATTCGGGTGTCCGTCAGTGCCACAGAGCCTTGCCAGCGAAAAGTGAACAGTCTGACCGATCAGGAGACAACCACATGCTGGAGAGGCCTCTCGTTTACACCGACGACTATCTTCGAATCGGACACCCTTGGAATGGCCTGGACTTCCTTTGAACAGATCCTGATCGCCCCGGACACCCTGAAATGGATCATTTTCAGCCCCGGACCCGTGGATACCACCGACGGACTGACCTACCTGGGCATTGATGACATTCAGGTGAATCTCCTCCCGATACCCACATCGTTGACCGCTCCTGTGCACCAACATCGATTTGGCGAAGAACAACAGTGGACACTCACCTTTCAAAATCCCTATGCATTGGCTATCAACCAATACCCGATCATTGTCTATACTGATGACAAACTGGCACTGTTGAACTGTCCGCGTATGGACACGACATTTACGGACGGTGGCATTCGGGTTCTGGTGGATATTCCTGCCGGTACGTCAAAACATCCGACTGAGGTCCAGACCACATTTACCTGGCGCTGCCTGTCCGAATGTCCCCTGCGCAGTCAATTGGTCGTTGGGCAGATCGCTGGCGACCTCTGGCCCTATCGGCTGGAGATCAAACAACCCGATCCGTCGCCCATCGTCTATATCCCCGATTCGACCCTCTCATTGACGGCTGCCATCGAGAAAGGACTTCTTCCCGCAGATTCGATTCAGGGACAGGAGATCTTCCTGAATGGCGATTTTCTGTTGAATGCATCGACCTATCGGTTTGTTGATTGCCTGATCCGGGTCCGATGGGGATCCCAATTGATCATCCCTCCCGATCGCTCGATCTCCTTGATCCGAACAGAATTCCAGGGCTGTGGTCAACCCTGGGAGTCTATACATATTATGAAGGACGGAGCGATCTATCTCGAGGATTCCCTGATCCGGGAAGCAAAGACAGCTCTGCTGTGCCGTCCTGGGTCCTTCATCCGTATGCGAGGTTCTGATCTGCATGGGACAGAAATGGATATGGAAGTGGAAATAGACGATTCGAATATGAACATAGATAAATCGAACAAGCGGAATAAGACCCAGCATGACAAATGAGGGGTTATGGCGGTATTTCGTTATTGAGATATTTCGAAAGAGACGGATCGAAATTCCAGGTTCCTGCGTTCCTGTGTTCCTGGTGAATCGGAGTTTTGACGGTGCAGCTGGAGGGTTTGGCCGTTCAAAGTTCAAAGTCAGAGCTGGCGCTCTCACGTTCAAGGTTTAACGTGACTATGTGTATTCTAGCTTGGAAATGGTTCAGTCATTCCTATACGAGCTTTAAAAGGCGGGCATGTCCCACTCCCAGAATACGTCCAAAACCGGAGACAAAGGCTTTCATGAGGGGGTGGTTTGGCGACGGAATGATATCATGGAAGATCATCTCAAGTGCGCCAAACCGGGGGAGGCAGAGTATTTCTGGTTCCTGGTTCCTGATTCCTGATTCCAAGTTAAGCTTTGGGTTTAGCATTGAGGTATATCGTCTAGGGGTTCATTGTTGGTTGAACTGTTCAACGTTTAAAGAAGGAGCTGACGCTCCTTCTGTTCAATGTTCAACGTGAGGTATATTGAGCATTGATCAGCAGAAACATATACCACTGTAAACTACCAGGCCACCGCTAATCGCTTGACTGCATCTTTATTCTATAAATGTTGGTGCCGGTGTCTCACCGCCTGTGCCCTCCTTCGATTTGATGTGCGGTGTAGCTGGGCTTGACAGGGGTTATGGGGTTATTTCGTTATTGAGTTATTTCGTTATTGCGAAAATCTAAAGTCCATTTTAATGAAGGGAGTTCGGAATCTGGCGTAAGGGACTTTGCCTTGACCTTTTACCATTTACCTATTACCTCTTAAAATGGAGCTTACTGCCCAAGTGGCCCCAGCCACTGACGTAACCGGCGAATTGCGAATTGCGAACAGCCGATTGTACGGAATGAGTAATGGGGGTGGTATTGGGTGATTTCGTTATGGCGTTACTGCCAGGGCAGTCAGGATTTCGAAGGAGGTGGATCAAAATTCCTGCGTTCCTGGTTCCTGCGTTCCTGCGTTCCTGATTCCTGGTTCCTGGCTCCGAGTTAAACTTAGGGTGTAGCATCGATGTACACCGTTTGTTAGATCATTCAAATTAATGACGTTGGTGCCGGTGTCTCACCGGCAGCGTATGAAGTGCTGTTTCAAATCTCTCTTTTCCCGGGACAGGATTGCGGGCGGTGTCTCACCGCCTGGCCAATCCTTTTAATTGATTTAGGACGGACTGAATGCGTTATGGGGTTATTTCGTGATGGTGTGATTTCGAAATTCCTGGTTCCTGCGTTCCTGGTTGCCTGTAGTTTTGACGGTGCATCTGGAGGGTTGGACTGTTCAAGGTTCAACGTAAAAAACATTGAACTGCTGAAACGCAACCTACTTTGTATCGCTCGGCAATCAGGAACATGGAACAATCCCGCACGCGTGCGGGATGCAGGATCCAGGAACAGCCCAAATGAACTCTAATGTGCATCGTTCCAACTTGGAGTCAAGACAAATCTGCAACTAGATAATCCCCTCCCGGATGAGGTCATGCAGATGGATCATCCCCACATACTGGGTGCCATTACACACAGGAATCTGGGTGATATTATGTGAACGCATCACCTCCAGGGCATGCACCGCCAAATCATCGGCTTGAACTGTCTTGGGATGGGCCGACATGATCTGTTCTGCACGAAGGTGTTTGGTGTCGTGTTCCTTTTCGAGCATCCGCCGGAGGTCGCCATCTGTGATAATACCGATCGGCTGACCCTTCTCCACCACCACCGTGGCCCCCAATCGCTTGGAAGTCATTTCCAGGATGGTCTCCCGGATGGTGCTGTCCTTGTGAACAGCCGGACATTCATTGAGCGGGTACAGGTCGCCTACACGCAAATACAATTGCTTACCCAGGGAACCTCCCGGGTGGAAGCGGGCAAAATCCTGAGGCGAAAACCCGCGTTGATCCAGCAGCGCAGTCGCCAGGGCATCACCCAGGGCCATTTGGGCGGTGGTGCTGGTGGTCGGGGCCAGATTGTTCGGATCGGCTTCCTGGCTGACCGGAGTCAGCAGGACCAGATCCGCCTGTCGGGCCAGATAGCTGTCCGGTTGACTGACCATGCCGATCAGGGCTTTGACCCGGTTTTTCAACAAGGGCAATAATACTTTGACCTCCGGCGTCTCCCCGCTCTTTGACAGACAGAGGACAGCATCATCGGAACGGATCATGCCCAGATCGCCATGGATGGCATCGGCGGCATGCATGAACAGGGCCGGGGTGCCGGTAGAATTGAGGGTGGCTACGATCTTTTGGCAGACGATAGCACTCTTTCCGATGCCGGTCACGACCAGTCGCCCGGGTAGATGGAGGATCAAGGTGACGGCCTGCACAAAATCATCATTCAAACTGGCCTTCAGGTCGATCAATGCACGGGCTTCAATGTCCAGCGTTTTTTGTGCAATTTCCAGAATTCGACCTTTCATTTCTTCCTTCATTCCCCTAATTTTGGTACCCCATTTGAAAAGGGGTAGAAATCTTCTTCTTTTTCCGCGATGTGCATAACTAATTCCCTAGAAATACTGTTAGAATAAGGCCTTTTCCTTATATTGGAGTAATAGACTGCCCTCTTACGGATGAGGCATAAAAATACTGTTTAATTCGTTGGAATGCCCACCTTAACCACACAGGATACTTTACTAGACTCCCTGCAACATCATTTTGGATTTAATCAATTCAAAGGTGATCAAGATGCCATCATCAACAACCTGCTAGATGGGAATGACACCTTTGTCATCATGCCCACAGGCGGAGGGAAGTCTCTTTGCTACCAATTGCCCGCCCTCATTCTGGAGGGAACAGCCATCATCATCAGCCCACTGATCGCCCTGATGAAAAACCAGGTCGACGCCATTCGCGGTTACAGCCAGGAAAATGCGGTCGCCCACTTCCTCAATTCTTCTCTGACGAAGATCCAGATGCGGGAGGTGAAAGCCGATATCATGGCGGGGAAAACCAAGATGCTGTATGTGGCGCCCGAGACCCTGACCAAGGAAGAGAACATCGAATTTCTCAAGCAGGTCCAGATCTCCTTCGTCGCCGTGGATGAAGCCCACTGTATTTCCGAGTGGGGGCATGACTTCCGTCCGGAATATCGCCGCATCCGGCATATGATCGAAGAGATCGACAACAAGATCCCCATCATCGCACTCACAGCAACCGCTACACCCAAGGTCCGTTCTGATATCATCAAGAACCTGGACATGGATGATAACCACACCTATATCTCTTCGTTCAACAGGCACAACCTCTTTTATGAGATCCGGCCCAAGCTGAAAAAAGAACAGACCCTGCGCCAGATCATCGAGATCATCAGTGGCATTCGGAGCCAATCGGGGATCATCTATGTGCAAAGCCGGAAAGCAGCTGAGGAGATCGCCCAGTTCCTGACGGTCAACAGCATCAAGGCCGCGCCCTACCATGCCGGTCTGGATGCCAAGGTGCGTAGCAAGACACAGGACGACTTCCTCATGGAGGACATCGATGTCATTGTCGCCACCATCGCCTTCGGCATGGGGATCGACAAGCCGGATGTGCGATTTGTCATCCACTACGATATTCCCAAAAGCATAGAAAACTATTACCAGGAAACCGGCCGCGCCGGTAGGGACGGTCTCGGCGGTCGCTGTGTGGCTTTCTTCGCTCCCAAGGACATGTTGCGCCTGGAGAAATTTCTCCGCGACAAGCCCGTGGCCGAACGCGAACTAGGGGCACAACTGATGCAGGAAATGGTCGGCTATGTGGAGACCAGCTCCTGCCGACGCAAATTCCTGCTTCACTATTTCGGTGAGCACTTCGAAACCGAAGATTGTGGCAAGATGTGCGACAACTGCAAACATCCCAAGGAAGAGATCGAAGCCGGCGATGATCTGCAGATCGCATTGCAATGCATCCAGGAGACCAAGGAAAACTATCGCATCAAAACCATGATCGATTTCATCATCGGCAATCCGACCAAGGAGATGATGGACTACGGGTTTAACGAATATTCCCTTTTTGGTGCAGGCAAGGAAAAAGATGAGGTCTATTGGCATTCCATCCTGAGAAATGCCCTGCTCCAGAATTTCATCTACAAGGACATTGAAAAATACGGCCTGCTCCGATTATTTCCGGCCGGGCGCACCTTTATTAAAAAAGGTGGCTCCTTCAAGATCACCCTGAACCACCGCTATGATAATGAAGGCAGTGGCGACTGGGAAGAGAGTGCTGCCAAAACATCGGTGCTGGACGAAACCCTCCTGCAGATGCTTCGGGATGTCCGCCGCCAGGAAGCCAAACGACAGGGAGTGCCTCCCTATGTCATCTTTCAGGAACCCTCTCTGGAGGATATGGCCACGCATTATCCGGTGACCATGGAAGACATGGCCCGTATCTCCGGGGTCAGTATCGGAAAGGCGCAACGCTATGCCAAAGCCTTCCTCGAGGTGATCAGTCAGTATGTGGAAGAAAACGAGATCGATCGACCCACCGATATACTGGTAAAAACTGTCGCGGATAAATCGCGTATGAAAGTCGGGATCATCCAGGGTATCGACCGCAAACTTCCGCTGGACGATATCGCCCGAAGCAATTCCCTTAGTATGGAGGACCTGCTGGAAGAACTGGATGCCATCGTCACATCCGGTACCAAGGTCAACCTGGATTACTGTATCGAGGATGAGGTCGACGAATATGTACGGGAGGATATCTTCAGTTATTTCATGGAAGCCGATACCGATGATATCGATACCGCCTACCATGAACTGAAAGAGGACGATATCACCATCGAGGAGATCCGGTTGATCCGGATCAAATTCCTCTCCGAAATGGCCAATTGATCATGCGACTGCTCCTGCTGAATGGCCCCAACCTGAATCTGGTGGGGCAACGCGAACCTGACGTATATGGGACCCGGTCTCTGGAATCCGCAGAAGCCGACCTCAAAGCCAGATTCCCCGATCTAACCCTGGTCTGGCAACAGAGCAACCATGAAGGTCAGCTCATCGACTGGTTGCACGCTGCGCCGAAAGATGGTTATCAAGGGGTGATCATCAATCCAGGTGGGTTTTCGCACACCTCTGTAGCCCTGGCCGACGCCATCCGTTCCATCGACCTCCCCGTAGTGGAGGTGCATATCAGTAATATTCATGCAAGGGAAGAATTCCGGCAACAAACAGTTACCGGTGCCGCTTGTATCGGGGTGATCAGTGGCCTTGGGCTGAACGGGTACGCCTTGGCGGTGACGGCCTTGCTGGAGGAAGGTCTTTCCGGATCAACCCGTTGATCACTTTTTTGATGGATCGCACAATCGAGTCATAGGCCGCATCTTCCGGCTTTCCCGAATAGATCAATACTACAGAACAGGATTTTCCATCGGATCGAAGCTGATCGATGAGAGGCTGGCGATGCAACCGCCAGGCTTCCATCATCCGTCGACGGACAGGATTGCGTTCGACCGCCAACTTGAATCGGCGTTTGGGTACGGAAAAGGCAATTTGGAGGGGATAGCCTTCCTCAGAATCCTGGATCATCCAGGCAATTCGAAAGGGGTATATAAACGAGATCGAGTCGCCAGTTGCCAGACGACCAATCACTTTTCGGCTTTTCAGCCGCTCAGCTTGTGGAAATCGTAGAATCGATTGCTGCATGGGTCAGATTGGACCCACCGCCATTATTTCACGTGCTTCTCGTCGGAGACAGTCAGCTTGTGACGGCCGTTAGCCCGCCGACGTGCAAGCAGCTTGCGGCCATTCTTGCTCGCCATCCGCTCACGAAAACCATGCTTGTTGGCGCGTTTCCTCTTAGACGGTTGATAGGTCCTTTTCATTTCCGGCGGTTCTTATTCCAATAGGTAGGTAAAAAGCGAATGCAAAGGTAAGCCTGTTAGGGCAATTCTCCAATACTTGACGCTTGTTTTCTTTATTCAAATTCGATTTACCGGGGTTTAGCCGTTCATCGAAGACAGAAACTCTTCATTGCTAGTAGTTCCGTTCATGTATTTCTGCAGGAACTCCATAGCTTCATCCGGGCGCATATCCGCCAGCTGGTTGCGCAAGACGAACATCCGATGCAAGGTCTCCCGATCCAGTAACAGGTCTTCACGACGCGTACTGGACTTCGTCAGATCGATGGCTGGATACAATCGCTTGTTGGCCAGCGTCCGATCCAACTGGAGCTCCATGTTGCCGGTACCTTTGAACTCTTCAAAGATCACGCCATCCATCTTACTGCCCGTATCTGTCAGCGCCGTCGCCAGAATGGTCAATGATCCGCCCCCTTCAATATTCCGGGCTGCACCAAAGAATTTCTTGGGCTTGTGCAGGGCATTTGCCTCCACACCACCACTCAACACTTTGCCACTGGCTGGTGCAACCGTGTTGTAGGCACGGGCCAGACGTGTGATCGAGTCCAGGAGGATACAGACATCATAGCCGCATTCGACCAGACGCTTGGCTTTTTCAAGGACGATGCCCGCCACACGCACGTGGTTGTCGGCCGGTTCATCAAACGTAGACGAGATCACCTCGGCACGTACAGAACGCTTCATATCGGTGACTTCCTCCGGACGTTCATCGATCAACAGGACGATCAGATAACATTCCGGGTGGTTCTTGGCGATCGCATTGGCCACATCCTTCAAGAGGAAGGTCTTACCCGTTTTGGGCTGGGCCACGATCAATCCCCGCTGTCCTTTACCGATCGGTGTAAACAGATCGATCAGACGGGTGCTCTTGTCCTTGCCGGTCGCAGACATGTTCAGATTGAACTTCTCCGTAGGGAACAAGGGGGTCAGATAGTCAAAAGGAACACGATCCCGGACCTTCTCTGAAAGCAGTCCGTTGATACGGGTCACCTTGAGCAGGGCAAAATACTTCTCTCCTTCCTTGGGTGGACGTACAGGTCCTTCGACAGAATCACCCGTTTTGAGGCCAAACAATTTGACCTGAGAGGGGGAGACATATACATCATCCGGTGAGGAGATATAGTTGTAATCGGCTGAACGCAAGAAACCATAGCCATCCGGCATCATCTCCAATACACCTTCTGCCTGGATCTGACCATCGATTTCGATATCGAAATCGGACAGTTTCGGTGCGGGTGGCTCCTTGGGTTGTTGCTGGTCTCTGGATGAACCGTCACGGCCTTCATCACGGCTGCGATCACTGGAACGGCGATCATCACTTCTTCCGCGATTATCCCGGTCACGATCATTCTGATCGGATCGGCCGCGGTTGTCCCGATTGTCGCGGCTATCCCGGTTGTCTCTGTTATCGCGATTATCCCGGTCGGACTGCTCGTTCCGCCCCCGGTTGTCCCGATCCTGCTGATCGTTGCGTCCACGATTGTCCCGATCTTGTTGATCGTTGCGTCCACGGCTATCACGGTCCTGCTGGTCATTGCGGCCGCGGTTGTCGCGATCCTGCTGGTCGTTGCGCCCGCGGTTGTCGCGATCCTGCTGGTCGTTGCGCCCGCGGTTGTCGCGATCCTGTTGGTCGTTGCGTCCGCGGTTGTCGCGGCTGTCGCGATCGCTGCTGCGTTGATCATTTGAAGAGCGCCGATCATCACTGTCCCGGCGTTGGTTGCGAGACCCGTCATCCTTCTGACGGTCGTCATCCTTGGCTTTGGCACCTCTGGCCGGAGCTTTCTTGTCCGATGCAGATGACCGGTCTGACCGACCTCGTGTATTATCACGGCTGTTACTCCGGGTGGGCTTGTCTGATTTCTCAGCATCTTGATCCGCAGTCGGCTTTCGCGCCGGTTTGCGCAGTCGGCCTTCTTCGATCTCTTCAACAGCCTCTTCGGACTGCTTACTGCCACCGCCGGTTTTGCCGGTCTTAATGACGGCTTGTTGATCCAGAATCTTGTAGATCAAGTCCTGCTTGGTGAGGCGCTTGTAACTTTTCAGGTCCAACTTCTCGGCAATTTCCCGTAGGTCATTCACGAGCATGTCGTTCAATTGCAAAATATCATACATAGGGAAGAACGATGTTAGATAATCGTTATCAAAGGGGAGGGAATAAAGGGATACGTATCGTTACGAATCGAAATGAAGACTGTCTGGGTGGGTGCTCCTCAGATGATCGAAACCGGGGAAAGATCCCGGCAAGAGTTGATGAGGGAAGGTAAGAACTCTTCTACAGCGCTGCGAAGATAAGTATAATTCCTTGTTCAGCACCTATCTTTGCATGAATCCACGTGGAAATTTACAACCTAAAGCGAAAAGCACGTTATGCTGCAAGCAAATACGATCAGACAGGAGAAGGAGCGGATCATCGCCGGATTGAAAAAACGCCATTTCCAGGATCTGGAAATCGTGGATCGTATTCTGGCCCTGGATGATGCCCGCCGGAAATATCAGGCCGCTGGAGATGACATCCAGGCGGAGATCAATCGCCTGTCCAAACAGATCGGAGACCTCTTCAAATCTGGCCAGACGGCCGAAGCGAACGCATTGAAAGATCAGGTCGCTGCGCAAAAAGAACAGCTGAAGACCGTGCTGGAAGATCAGGAATCGACCGCTGTCAAACTGGACGAACTCCTCATCTCCGTGCCCAACATTCCGCATGAATCCGTACCTGCCGGCAGAACACCCGAAGACAACGAGGTCTTTCAGGACTGGACCAAGCCCATGCCCGACCTGCCGCCCAATGCCAAACCACACTGGGAACTGGCCGAAGACCACGGCATCATCGACTTTCCGACCGGCGTTAAGATCACCGGATCAGGCTTTCCCCTCTTCCGAGGTAAAGGCGCCATCCTGCAGCGTGCATTGATCAATTTCTTCCTCGAAGAGGCTAGAGCTGCCGGTTTTGAAGAGATCCTGCCCCCCCTGATGGTCAATGCAGAATCTGCTCGCGCCACCGGCCAGCTGCCCGATAAGGAAGGACAGATGTACTATGTCGAAAAGGATGACCTCTACCTCATCCCCACCGCAGAAGTGCCCGTAACCAATATCTACCGGGATGTCATCCTGGAGGAAAAGGACCTCCCCATCAAACTCACCGGATACACCCCCTGCTTTCGTCGTGAAGCGGGTGCCTATGGAAAGGATGTCCGCGGCTTGAACCGCGTTCACCAGTTTGATAAAGTGGAGATCGTGATCCTGGATCATCCGGAACGCTCCTACAAGACCCTGGATATGATGCTGGACCACGTCCGCGGCTTGCTGGATAAACTGGAGTTGCCCTACCGCATCCTTCGCCTTTGTGGCGGCGACATGGGCTTCACCTCTGCCCTGACCTATGATTTTGAGGTCTGGTCCGCTGCGCAGGAACGCTGGCTGGAGGTCAGCTCCGTGTCCAACTTCGAGACCTTCCAGAGTCACCGTATGAAACTGCGGTATCGCCCGGAAAATGAGAAAAAGACCCAACTCACCCACACCCTCAACGGTAGCGCCCTGGCACTGGCCCGGATCGTGGCTGCTCTTTTAGAGAACAATCAGGACTCGTTCGGGATCCGTATTCCGGAAGCCCTCCATCGATATACCGGCTTCAATCGGATCCCCTGATCCGATGTTGGTCGATTAATTGTACCGGATCAAGAACGATTCGGGACTTTGAACCGTTTAGTCATCAGAACAAAAAAGTGTTGACCTATGTATATGGGACTTATCGTTATCAGTATCGTTTTTGCCGGCATCGGTTGGCTCGTCAGCAACAAGCTGAAAAGCAAGTTTGCGACCTACAGCAAGATGCCTTTGCAGACCGGCCTGAGTGGACAGGAGATTGCCAGTCAGATGCTGGCATTTTACGGCATTCAGGATGTGAAGATCATGCAGGGGGAGGGAATGCTGACCGACCACTACAATCCGCAGACCAAGATTGTCAACCTCAGCCCTGAGGTGTATAACGGACGCTCTGTCGCTTCGGCCGCTGTAGCGGCGCACGAATGTGGACATGCTGTCCAACATGCAGAAGCCTATGCGGCGTTGAAAATGCGTTCGGCACTGGTGCCTGTGGTCCAGATCTCTGCCTCCATGCAGCGTTACCTCTTTATGTTTGGTATCATCGGGATCGCCAGCTTCAACAGCCCGATCATCCTGATGATCGCTATTGCCGCTTTCGGGGTGACCACCCTCTTCAGCCTGATCACCCTGCCGGTAGAATTTGACGCCAGCCGTCGCGCTTTGGCCTGGCTGGATTCCAGCAATGTCACCCACGGCCAGGAATATACCGGCGCCAAGGATGCCCTCACCTGGGCGGCGATGACCTATGTAGCTGCTGCGTTGGCCGCACTGGTCCAGTTGCTCTATCTGGTGATGTACTTCATGGGAGGCCGCAACTAGTCGCCCATCCATCCCACCATCAACGAACCCCAAACCATATCTTTCACAAGATATGGGGCCCGTGTTTCCCCCCTGGAGCACGGGTTTTTTTTAAAACAATAAATAAATATCAGGCAGGGCTGTAAATCGCCTTCATTCAAAGAACCTTTTACCCTCATCCATTTAAAGAAGAACATTCATATAACCCACAAATAAGTTGACCTTCCCCTAATTAAATGCAACATTCAAAAATGGGAAGATCAACTTGTATACACAAATTACGCGGATCTTTTATCCTGTCAATTAAATCTAGTTCCAGGCATCATCAAAAGACTTTTCTATTAACACATTGATGTCCTTGAATCCACCTGCTTTCTGTAAACCGCCAAGACTGTTAGTCGAAACAGCACAGACCACATCATTCGCAAAAATATACCAACAAGCATCCGCTCCCTTCTTACCAACATCAAATCCTCCATTATGGTGATAATGAGTTCCCCACGTCTGTGAGGTTGCCTCATCAAAATAGCAGCCGAGCGGATTAGAATCATTGAACATAGCAGATCGCATTTTTGAAGAAAGCAGCTTGTCCGTCAGATATGCATTTGACATTACCTTAGCCAAATCATTAGACGAAAGACTCAAAGTACCTCCACCAGCATTGTGACATTCAGCACCCGGATCAAATCCCTTTGCATCTGGATCATTAAAATTGTAATACAAAACGTCATGCTCATTCGTACATGAAAAATCTACAAGTAACTCATCAAATATATTGGCTTGCAGATAAGACTTAAAGGCCTCTATGGTTGTTTGGTCGGCAGAAGCATCGCTTACCTGATTAGTGATGCTGAAATCTCCATTCAATATTGGAATCAAAATTCTAAAAATACAAAAATTGAGATTTTGATACTGTTCCTTTCCATGATCAGAAGAGTTAATGTCCGACTTGATGACCGCTCGAATCTGACTATAGTTTTCGGCGGGTATACGAAAACCACTTTTATGTGTCAGGAGATCTCTAAAAGTAATCAATCGTATATTATTCCCAACCTCCCACCACTGCGGCAAATAATTAACGACATATGCATCGAGGCTGATGTTATTTCTCTCCAGCAACTGCAGGGCTGCAATACAAGTAATAGATTTAGCACAACTTGCCACATTCATGTCAACACTAATGGCATTAATATCAAATACGCCTCCATCTTGTGGCCTCCTGGCAAGGCCCTGATGACCCCACTTCTTTAATGAGTTCTTATAGTAAATCGCATAACTGTATCCTAAGGAAGTGATCGACAAATTTGAGTTGAGATTTTTTTCAAACTCGTCCAAGTCAAAACATTTTCCATCAACTTCATATGGACAGTCAACAGGTCTAACTAAATCGCATCCGTTCAATAAAACAAATACAACCATCAGGGCAATCAATCCCACAAAAGATGGAAGTTCTCGAAGTCTTCTTGAAATCATCATGACAGTAGTTTTTAGTGAATGAAGTAATCCAATACGAATTACCATTCAAAACTACTTTGACAATCATACATAACATCACAAGATGTACAATCGCCTTCATTGCTTGAATAATCGCCTCACTTATCCGGATATTCGCAACAGGCCATTCCCCTTCTATCCTGTCAAACCAGACCAGTAGACGCTGTTTCCACCTTGGTTTGCAACTCTCAAGTGCACTTACATTCTGCCCAAAATAGCGATCAACTCAGCCTTTTTCCTACTAGCCACCGGCAACGTTACACCTTCCTTCATGACAACGAACCCACCATCCCTCTTCTCAAACCTTAGAAGGTGGTCCAAATTAATTAAATGAGATTGATGAATTCTGAAGAAATCCATACTGTTTAACATTTCGTCAAACTCTTTTAATGGCCGGGATACCAGGACTTCCTTGTTATCAATTAGATGTACAGTTGTATAATTCTTGTCCGCCACGCAATGAATAATATGGGCAATCTCTACAACATGCATACTTTCCTCAGTTCGCAGTGCAATTCTTTTCTTCATAGCAAAAGGCTGAAAGTGAGAAGCAAAAACATCAAATTGTTTTTGAAATGAATCAGTGCTAATACGTTCTCGACATTTTTCTATAGCACGGGACAATTCGTCAGGATCCAGTGGTTTCAAAACATAATCAAGGGCACTATATTTAAAAGCCTTCAGTGCAAACTCATTATACGCTGTAATAAATATTACCTTAAAAGTAGGGTTTAAGAATTTCTCCAAAATATTAAACCCAGTGCCATTTCGCAATTTAATATCCAACAAAACCACATCAGGTTTATGATCTTGAATCAGATTGATACCAGATTGAATATCCTCAGCCTCTCCTATCACCACAACATAAGGGCAGTACAACTGAAGCAGCTTTCTTGTAGCCTCTCTTGCCTTCTTCTCATCGTCAATTATTGCGACTCTTAGCTGCATATTAAATCAATTTATGATATTGTCCTGAACGGAATGGAAAATGTTGTCAATGTTCCCGAGACATTACCCAAATCATCAAACAAGTCTTCCATCTTGAACTGAATAAGACGTTTCCTATTCTTATTTAACAATGCGATCCTTTCCTTAGTAATTTGAGTAGCAAATGATGTATGCTCTTTATTCTTTTTGGCATTACTTATACCTACTCCATTATCCTGCACAGTAAACACAATAGTATCACCATTTAGAGAAAAATTAACAACAATTACGCCCTCAAAATCTAATTCCGAAATACCATGCTCGATAGAATTTTCAATAAATGGTTGTGCCATCATGGGTGGAATGGAATAATGTTCAGCATGTACAATTCCATCTGTATTAATACTATATCCAAATGAATTACTATACCGGAGAGATTGGAGGTCAAGGTAACAACGCAGTAATTCTATCTCTTTATCAAGTGGCACATATTCCAATCTTGAATGCTCGAGAACCAATCTCATAAGCCTGGAAAATCTACCCAGAAAAAAACCTGCTTCATTCGATTCATTATTTAAAACAAAACTTTGAATGGCTACTAGAGAATTGAAGATAAAATGAGGGCTCATTTGCGACCTCAGTAGTTTTTGCTCTAACTCAACTCTGTCCTGCTGATCTTTCATTTGATTTCTACGAACAATCAATGCGATAATGATGATAAGTGAAATAGCCACAAAAATCAATGAACTTAAAGCTATTATCCAGCCCCTGTTTCTTGATAAATGAAGATCTTTCATTTTGTTCTCTTGAGTTAAATTTTCAATTTTTGCTTCCTTTTTTTCAGTCTGGAATCGGGCTTCTATTCTATTTAATCGCTCATTACTTACTTCATTAAATATCTCCAGACTTATCTTGGAATATAGCGACTGATACGTATATGCTTCTTTAAAATCCAGGATTGCTGAATTAGAATTAGAGAGTCTCTCATAACAGTCTTTTAATAGATCCATATTGTCAATATCTTTGGCAATATGGAGAGCTGATTTCAGTTCAATAATGGCTTGCTTGAAATTTTTCAATTCGATATTGATATCAGCAAGACTAATATATGCGGCACAAGTATTCCGTTGATCATTAATCTTCAAAGCTAACTCCAGAGCCCTTTCAATTGTAGATCTGGATTTAACAAATTCCTTTATTCCATAATAGGCAATTCCGAGGTTTAATACAGGTCGCAACAATGATGCAGTGTCAAACAGGCTTTCAAATATTGGAATGGCTTTTTCGTAATACGGAATGCCATCACTAAAGAGATTCTGGAAAACATAATTATTACCTTTTGATAATAGAATATTTGCAGAATGAACAGGGTTCTTTAGTCGATCAGCAATGGGGGTTGCTTCATTGTAATACTGCAAGGCCATCTCATAATTCCCCTCACGTTGATGAATACCTCCAATAGCTATTAAATTGAGAGCAATAAGTTCATCTAAAGCATGGATTTGAGATTTTTTTAATGCCGTTTGCAAATATTCTAGGGCTTTAGGTTTATTGTTCAAATGTCTCTGGATTTTTGCCATTCCGCCCCAACCCTTTATTTCTCCAACTATGTAATGGATCTTTTCGCTCTCATTGATTGCCAGCAGCAATTGCTTTTGGGCTTTAGCTGGATCTCTAATAAATAGATTCTGCCCTTCAAGAATTAGTGAATCTATTTTCTCAATTACTGCAAAATTGTCTTGTGCAAATCCCCCTATTGAAAACAAGAGTAGGCAAAATAGTACTATCGTTCTATGTATAATCATAATTGGAACGAATGATCTCAAGATCAATTTATCATGCAGGAACTATTTACCTGTACCTACCCT
Organism: Saprospiraceae bacterium; assembly: GCA_021738725.1. Classification (GTDB taxonomy): domain Bacteria; phylum Bacteroidota; class Bacteroidia; order Chitinophagales; family Saprospiraceae; genus JAGNXB01. The sequence continues at coordinate 32,063 of JAIPBE010000031.1, forward strand.
CACCAAAATACTGCCAAATACCGGTAATTGATTATTTATTGAACATTTTTCCTTTAAATTTATTCTTCCACTATGTTTTCGTGTCTAAGTGGTAAATTCCCCTCCCCGACTCTTTGGTGACTCCGCATTCCTAATCTCTTTTCGCCCAGACGATTCTGTCTAAATCCGGACCACCCCGTATACTAGGGGTCCGAGACTTAGTGTTTGCACTACTTTTCGCCATTCTGTGCAAATTTGAAAACGTAGCACCCAGACCGATGAAGATCAGATTGCCACAAAGAAACCACGACTCAAAGCACCACCAAGGAGCTTTCCACGAGCTAAACTCTGTGCAACTTTGTGTCCTCTCTGATTTTCAAGACGAAGCGACGTAGAGACGAAGAGACAGAGCGAAAAAAAGAAAAGATAACCTTCCAGGATCTCTCAGTGCACTTCTTTCCACCCTAGTAAACATTCAAGCTCTTGAAGACAACTTTGTATGTCCCTACCAAAGTGTCCTAAGTGCCCAGACGATCCCGCTTTCTGCGGGATGTCTGGATCCGGACTTTAAACGTCCGGGCCTTTGCGAGAAACGATCAGCTTTGAAGAATAAATGAATTCTAAACTCTGTGCAACTCTGTGTCCTCTGTGGTTTTCAAGACGAAGCGACGTAAAGACGAAGAGACTGAGCGAAAAAGAGAAAAGCTAATCTTCCAGGATCTCTTAGTGAACTACCCTCCACTTCAGAGGGACCCCAAACTCTCTAGTCCACTTTCTATTTTACCGGACTAGGCCCCTTAGTGCCCAGACGATCCGCCTGGGGGCGGATGTCTGGATCCGGACCGCAAGCGTCCGGGCCTTAGTGGTCAACACTCATCAGGCATTGACACTTGACGAATCGCGAACAGCGAACAGCGAATTCCTCCTCAACTCCTCCCCTCAATATGACACAAAGATGACAGCAGTTCCACAGCACCCCGTCCCGAGAGATTGTTCCTTTGTATCTTAATGGAAAAAAATCATGAAACACATTTACTTCTTCGGAATTTTTCTACTTACAAGTGCTGCCATGCAGGCCCAGGTGTTTGTAGAACTGGCCTGTGGCGCCAACTATGCCCAACAAGCCTACTACCGCCTCTCGGACGACCAGACCACCAAGTTGGATAACGCCAGCTGGGACCTGGCTTTTACAGCCAACGGATCAGAGGATGCCGGCATCCTCATCAATGAATCTTCCGCAGCCTCATTCACCACGCCGCTTCCCGAATTCGAAGCGTATGCTGTCCCGGTAGAGTTTTTTGAAGACTACATCGATCAGACTTCACTGGAAGACCGGCGCTACAATGATGAAAAAAGCTGGCTGCTGGGTGCCCTGAATACTGACAAGGACCCCATGGATTCGGCTGATTTTGGCTGGGGCAAGCTTGACCCAATGACCAATATCATCTATGCCGAAAAGGTGTGGGCCTTCAAGTTGCGGAATGGGGAATACAAGAAATTCATCATCGACTCTCTCGTCGGAACGACCTACTATATCCGCTGGGCCGACCTGGATGGATCCAACCTCCAAAGCATGGCCATTGACAAGAATGATCACATGGACGCCGGCTTTGCCTATCTCTCCATTCAGAACAAACAGATCCTGGCCAACCCACCGGTGGACTGGGATTTCTTCTGGGGCCGTCATACCGATCCCCTGGATGATGGCAATGGCGGATTCATCGAATATATGGTGACTGGTGTCCTGACCGGCCCGGGCATCCAGGTGGCCGAAGCAGATGGTGTCGACGTCGAAACCGTTGATTACGTGCAGGGAAACTATGCGGACTCATTGTCTGATAGTCCCAAAATCATCGACCACGACTGGAAGTACTACGACTTCTCTACAGGCTGGAACATCGATTTCGATCGGGCCTTTTTTGTCAAGACCCGCGACGATCATGTCTGGAAGATCATCATTGTCGACTTTGAAGGCAGCTCTACCGGAAATATGGTCTTTGAAAAGACAGACCTCGGCGTGATCAGCGCTTTGGAACCCGTCCAACCTTCCGCCAACAGCATCCAGGCCGGACCGAATCCAGCTCGCCCAGGCGATCCATTGATGGTTCAATGGACTGGAGAAACGGGACCCGCCTCATTCAGTTTGGTGGACCTCCAGGGCCGCCAGGTGTGGTCGACAAGTACTCACCTCCAACCCGGATTCCAGCAGATCACCAATACACCCTCCGATCTGATCCCGGGGATGTACATCCTCCAGGTGCAGCAGGGTGACGGTCTTTGGGTAGGTCAATGGGTAATCCGTTAATCGAACCGTCTCCATGCGTTTCCTCACCATTCTGATCCTGTTCCTCTCAGGGTCTGTCATTGCTCAGTCCCTTCCGGACAGCATTACCTGGGATCTGAACCTCGACAATATCGTAGTGACAGCCCAGTATGCCCCGACAGATGTCCGCTCGGCCATTCATACAGTACGAGTATTGGATCGCAAAGACATCGCCCGCCGTTTTTCCTCCACCCTCGACGAGGTCCTGGCATATAACGGCGGTATTCGCATCCGGCAGGATATGATCCTGGGGAGTGCCTTGAGCTTACAGGGTCAGGATGGTCAGGGCATCAAGATTCTCCTGGATGGTGTGCCGGTGATCGGCCGGATGAATGGCAATGTGGACATGGTCCAGTTGCCCCTGCATCAGATAGACCGGATCGAAATCGTCGAAGGTCCTCTCTCCGTCCAATATGGTACGGATGCTCTGGGAGGCGTGATCAACCTGATCACCAAACCCTCCCAACTGAAGGCCTGGGAGACCAGTTTGCGCACCAGCTATGAATCTCTGGGTGAGAGCCGGGTGGACGGTTCTCTCGGGCATTGGGTCAATCCAGACCTTCTGGTAAGGGCCGAAGGGGGATTCCTGCGTTTTGATGGCTGGGGCGGTCTGACGGACAGTCGTGACCAGCTTTGGAATCCGAAGGAGCAATGGTATGTCGGAGCCAATGTGCGCTACAACACCTCGCCGGAAGGTTCCATCCGATATCGGTTCCACCAGATGAATGAGGTGATCACCAATCTGGGGGAACTGCGTCGGCCACAGTTTAAACCCTACGCCTTTGACGACACCTATTATACCAATCGACAAGACCATACGATCCACTGGAATCGCACCTGGCAGGATGACCGCTATTTCACCGAGGTCATCGGCAGCTACAACCACTGGGACCGGGTCAAAGAACGGGTGAGAACCGATATGACATCCGGCGAAGCCGATCCCATCCTCGGCGAACAGGATACCAACGATCTGACCGGTCTCCATCTCCGCGCCACTCTGGCCACCCAATTTACCGGACGGTGGAATGGGATGATCGGCAGTGAAAACCGCTGGGATATCGCCTCGGGCGACCGGATCATCGATCCCAACGAAAGCAAGATCGGCTACAGCCGGATCGAAGACTACGCCGTATTTGGCAGCCTGCGTTTTGAACCATTTACCTGGCTAAACCTGGAAGGGGGTATGCGCTGGACCTACAATGAACGGTTTCCTTCTCCGGTAGTCCCCTCATTTCATGTGCGCAGTGTACTGGCACCTGGATGGACGGCGAGGGCATCTTATGCCCGCGGCTTTCGGGCCCCGACCGCCAAGGAACTCTATTTTGAATTTGTGGACGCCAACCACTTCATTCTCGGCACACCCGATCTGCGCCCGGAAACCTCGGATAATGTGCAGCTTTCATTGAACTGGGAAAAGCAAAAACGCGATCTCAACAGCTCCGTACGCTTGACCGGTTTTTATAATGATGTCCGAGACAAGATCGACATCTACGAATTCTATATCAAAGATGGCATCCGGGTGCCCGCCCGGGGAGATACCACCACCCTGCAGTTTGCCTACTTCAACTATGATCGATTCCAGAATGTAGGCACCCAGCTCCAGGGCAAGATCAACTGGAAGGCCTTTACGCTACAGGCCAGTCAGATGACCAATGGCTATGTCCAGCCCGAGCATCAAAACGACCCCTCTGTACCGGTCATGACCTGGGCGAATGAGGTGGGCTGGGACCTGAACTGGCAGTGGGAGAAAGCCAATGCATCCGTCAGCATCATGGGTCGATATTATGATCAACTGGTCACCTTCTACCCCGAGCCGGACAATGGCCAATCGGTCGTCCGCCGCCGGGTCCAGGATGGATTTACCCTCCTGGACTGCATGCTCGGAAAATCATTCCTCAATCAGCGCCTCCGGCTCAATGTCGGCGCTCGCAACCTCCTCAATATCCGGCAGACGGGTGTACTGGACACAGGTGCCAGCCTCCAGCACAATAGCGGCAGCGGCACCATCCCTGTCAGTGCAGGTCGGACCTGGGTGGTCGGGCTGGAGTGGCGGGGGTGAAATTGACCAATGAGTCACGAAGACACTATTTCTTTGAAATCAAATCTTGCCAGAGACTTTAGGAGTATTCTGGAAGAGTAAGTAGTTCATAAAGAAACTCATGGAATTTCTTTGCGCGCTCTCAAAATGTTGGTATTTAGTAGATTTCCAAAACGTTGATGGAATCCGCCCAGCCTATTCTCGATTACCCTTTGCGATTTTGCGCCCGGACGATCCGCCAGCTGGCCCCGAGAACTCGGGGTCCGGATCCAGATCGCAGCATCTGGGCCTCTGCGTGAACCTCATCTCTCAATGGCGCCAGGACAAAGCGTCAGAAGTAAGCCAATATGTGATACATGATCAAAGTTGGTTGTTCGGTCCTCATTCCTCATCCCTGACAAAGATCTTCTCCACCCGCCCATCCGCATACTGGAGTACCTGAATACCGTTTGTTCGAGCGGTGACCGGTTGCCCCACCAGATTGTACCGGCCCGTTATGGTCGATCCAGGCGCCTCAGGTTCCAGAATGCTGTTGACCGCACCTGTGGAGATCTGGATCTCGTAGGGGAAGAGCTGGAAATCGGGGTTGACGTCTTCAAAAACAGAAGGCATGGAGGCGACGATCAGAAAGACGGCTGTGTCTTCCAGGGTCAGCGTCAGACTCAGGGTGCCATGGAGGTCATTGTCCATGAGGAGATCATAAAAGGCCGCCCCGGTAGTACTGTTCTGGACCAGCACCTTTCCCTGGAAGATGGCCGCATCACCATAGCTGCCGAGGGCATCTCCGTTGAGTTCAAACGTATAGGTTTCATCCTGGCTGTTCTGCAACTTCCAGGTGTTGAAAGACCAGGCATTGGTGACCTCATCCTCATTGGGTGAGACCCAGCCATTCGTGCCCTCATTTTCGTAGATGGCGACAAACTCATGATCATCATCCGGGTCGGCATAGGTATTCCATTCATTCAGGTTGGTGGCCGCCTGGATGGCCGGAATGAAATCGAAATCATTGGTCATGTGTGCGGCCCAGTCGATGAACGACTGCCGAAAGGCCACCGAGCCGAGGAGGTTGTACATAAACTCCTGTGGCTTTTCCGAAGTTGTACTATACAGACCGGAGGTGATGATGTCCTCAGAGATACCCTCCACATCTGTGAGGTAATACAAATAGAGGGCCAATGCATATTGGTGGACATAGCGCTGCCAATTAGAAGGGTACTCGACGGGGTAATTGTCATAACTCAGCCAGAACGGAACGTGCGGTATGCGTACCAGGCTTTCGGCTTCGACAAACCGGCGCGGCTCATCCGGATTTTCGCGGGCGGCAAACCAGTTGGCGGATGCTTCAATATACCATTGGCTGTCACCCGCATAGGCAAATCCAGGAGCGGTGGCGTTGTACTGGAATATATGAAAGGTCTCGTGGGCCGTATTGGGCCAGTCGTTTACCAACCCGAGCGGCAGGGTCAGAAAAGGATACCCATTCGCATCCGTACCCTGGCCATTACCCCATCCATAGGATGAAAAATACCCATTGCTATGCAGATAGACATTGTAGTAATGACCATCCTCTACATTGGGTGGGTCCTGCATGCCCAGTGTAGTCAGACAGGTCTGACGGTAGCTCAGCATGGTATCCAGCAAGACGTCGACTTTGTCTGCGGAGTCGAAATCTTTATCCCACCAGATAATATAGATACCTCTGGTCATGGTATCGCATTCCGCCAGATCACCAAAAGTATCTTCAATGGTCAGTTGGGCTTGGGCCGAGGGAAGCAAGAGCATAAGGCTGAACGCCAGGAGGAGGATCGTTTTCATAGGCTGAAGATAGGGCAGGTTTGGTATTTTCAAAAATCCCTGAGTGACTTGGTCAACGGTTTTCGGCGTTCTTTAAGTGTTTGTTCCTCTCGTCCAATTCACTCTTAAATCTTGTGAATCCAGATGCTGACAAATTGCGGCGTTATTGCGTTATTTCGTTATTGGGTGATTTCGAAAATTATTCAGTAATCAGCGAGGAAGCATCGTCAAACCGCAACCGCTGAGTTGAGGAATCGTGGAGAATGTCAATCCCTTCCGGACCTTTTACCCTTCACCTTTTACCGCCCCATCCTGTTCATCCATAAATCCTGAAAATCCTGATGCTGACTTTTTGCGGCATTCGGTGTGCGGTATTCGGTGTTCGAGAACTTTACCCTTCACCTTTTACCATTCACCCTCATCCTATGAATCCTGATGCTAACAATTTTCGACGTTCAGGGTTATTTTGGTACTGGTGTCACTATTTTTCCAATTCACTGCTAAGACGCAGAAATGAGGATAGTGAAGATCACATAAGAGTGTACACAATTCAGCTGGAGGGGAAAAGGAGTACAATAATTAAATCCAAAATTCCTTTGCGCGCTCTCACTTTATAGTCTGGAAGTAAAATACCGAGCAGTAAAGGAATTCATTCAACCTGCAGACAGTATCCATTTGCGGCATTGCGCCTTTGCGTGAACCTATCTCACCTTGAATACTTAGCGACCGCGCCTTTACGTGAACCCATCTCGCAAAAGCACATTTATATTCTCGATCAGTTATAGTTAATTGTTAGGCTGATCGGGCTTCACATACCGGCATCCGGCCATGGATTCCAGAATATGCAGTTCTCCCTCGGTCGAATACACCAATTTTTGAAAAATATGCTGGATTAATTCTCCTTTCGTTACATCAAAATCCACTTTCACCAAGGTAAACTCCGTTTTTTCCAGCGGGCCAATACTGCCTATATGCACTTCTCCAATGGAAGACCCCTTCGGTATCTGATCACAAATCCCCGCAGCAGCATTTGCTTGCACTTCCTGGATGATCTGCTCCTCAAAAGAGGGAGGATCCTGATCACAAGAGGTGAGACAGCATAGGCTAATTAAAATTAACAATTGATTGATTCTGCTCATGATTGATTTTTCAATTTCATTATACCCCTTTTGTGAGGAATTCGCTTTATTTTATTGTGGCCAGCCGGCATGGCTAAACAAAATTTACTTCTTCATGCCTGTGGCAGAGGAACTACGGCAGTTCAAGTTACAGTCAATACCTGAATGCCCCAAACATTGAACCGGTATCGACCAGGTGGTCGCCAGTATGCGTCCTTCTCCTCCGGATAAAGCTCGAAATAACCCAATATCGCCTTAACCCCATCACAAGAACACCCATCTCTTTACCTTACCACCCAACTCACAAGAATATGCGTTACAAACTCCTCGGCCGCTCCGGCCTCCGCGTCTCCGAGATCTGTCTAGGCACCATGACCTTCGGCTCCGAATGGGGCTGGGGGGCCGACAAGGTCGAAAGCCAGCAGATCTTTGAGTCCTATGCCAAAGCTGGAGGCAACTTCCTGGATACCGCCAACCGCTACACCGAGGGGACCAGTGAACGCTGGCTGGGCGATTTCATCCAGGCAGACAGAGACCATTGGGTGGTCGCCACCAAATACAGTCTGCAGGATCGCCTCCACGATCCAAGCTTTTCCGGCAATCACCGTAAAAACCTGATGCGCTCCATCGAAGGCAGTCTGGAGCGTCTGCAGACAGATCATATCGATCTGCTCTGGGTGCATGCCTGGGATGGTCTCACCCCCGTGGAGGAAGTGATGCGCGGACTGGATGATCTCGTCCGGCAGGGGAAGGTCCATTATATCGGTATCAGTGACACCCCGGCCTGGATCGTCAGTCGGGCCAACACCATGGCCGAACTGCGGGGATGGTCGGCCTTTGTAGCTCTCCAGGTAGAATACAGTCTACTTCAGCGGACTCCCGAGTGCGATCTCCTGCCCATGGCAAATGCCTTTGGCATGAGCATGACCGCCTGGGCCCCACTGGCTGGAGGTGCCCTGACAGGTAAATACCTCACCCAGGAGGAAGAACCCAAACGACTGGCCGCAGAGAGCAAACGACTGAATGAACACAGTACCGCCATTGCCCAAAAGGTGGTAGATATCGCTAACAAGCTGGAAGTCTCACCTGCTCAGGTCGCCCTCAACTGGGTCCGCCAACAGCACCCCAACTACATCCCCATCGTCGGCGCCCGCAAAGCCGAACAACTGGTGAACAGCCTGGGCTGCCTGGCCTTTCAGATCCCATCCGCCATGATCGACCAACTCAACGAGATCAGCGCCATCGAACCGGGATTTCCCCATGATTTCCTGGCCTCCGACGGTGTTCGGCAGGTTCTTTTTGGTGGGACATTTAATGAGATCGATAAGCCGATGGTGCCGAGACTGTAGGAGGAGTGGAGGAGGTTATGAGGTTATGAGGCAATGTCGTTTAGTTAAGGAAAGTCATGGTGCCTTATAGTTCATATGGTAAAGACGCTTGGGCCTATGTTTTCTCTCAAACGATCTGTCAAATCTTATTATTTCTCGTGTCCTGAATAC
>JAIPBE010000032.1 GCA_021738725.1 Saprospiraceae bacterium
AAATTGCATCAACCCTTCTCCGGTCCGAAGGATAAACAGGCAGGCAGCCAAACGTTCAACCTATGTCCTCATTCCAGGGACAACCAGGAACCAGAAACGCAGGAACACAGGAACTGCGCATTCGGTATTCGGCCACTGCGTTGGGCCTTTTACCCTTTACCTTTTATCCTTTTTCAGGGATGAGGAATCAGGGATGAGGGATGAATCGTTATTTCGGTATTTCGTTATTGGGTTATTTCGACAACCAGATGTAGACAGAGCGCCGAGGGCCGAAGGGCCGGAGGAGTTATTTCAGTGTCACACTTGGCCCGTGGTGATTGGGAAGTATCCTGAAAATTGCATCAACCCTTCTCCGGTCCGAAGGATAAACAGGCAGGCAGCCAAACGTTCAACCTATGTCCTCATTCCAGGGACAACCAGGAACCAGGAACGCAGGAACACAGGAACTGCGCATTCGGTATTCGGCGTTCGGTTTTCGGCCACTGGGTTGGGCCTTTTACCCTTTACCCTTTACCCTTTTTTTATAGGGATGAGGGATCAGGGATGAGGGATGAATCGTTATTTCGGTATTTCGTTATTGGGTTATTGCAACAATCAACACAAATCATGCAAGCAAAAATCAGGAACAAGGAACACAGGAATCTAACCAGCAGCAGGCAGGAACAAATGAACCGTGCTTTCGGTACTCGGCGTTCGGCGTTCGGAATTCGGCCACTGCGTTGAGCCTTTTACCTTTTACCCTTTTTCAGGGATGAGGAATCAGGGATGAGGGATGAATCGGAGGCCATAGGCTGAAGTTCCCTTTCTGAAAAAACCACGTTGAACCTTGAACAGGCTGACCGACAGGACACGCCTTAAACCTTGAACCGCCAAACGGTCAATACTAATCAGGCATTGACACACGGCGAATTGCGAACAGCGAATAGCGAATAACCCCGAGGCCTCGTGGCGAAATCACTCTTTACTCTCCACTCTTCTCTTCTCCCATTTCCATGCACTGGCAGCCATGTCTTCCAGCGTACGTTGCGCCGTCCAACCCAGGACCTGATTGGCCCTGGACGTATCGGCCCACACCTGCTCGACATCCCCCGGTCGGCGGTCCACGATCCGATAGTTGAGGCTCACGCCCGTCATCTGCTCAAAAGCATGGATCACTTCCAGCACGGTTGATCCCTTTCCCGTTCCGATATTGAATGTTTCAAACGCGGTGGCATGTCGCTTTTCGATCAATCGCTCCAGGGCAATTCGATGCGCGGCAGCCAGATCGGAGACATGAATATAGTCCCGGACAGCTGTTCCATCAAGGGTGGCATAATCGCCCCCAAATACTTTCAGTTCATCGCGCAGCCCGGCAGCTGTCTGCGTGATATAAGGCATCAGGTTGGCGGGAATGCCGATCGGCAGTTCACCGATCAATCCCGAAGGATCCGCTCCAACAGGATTGAAATATCGCAGCGAAATGACCCTGTGAAACAATCCGGCCGCCGCAGCATCCTGCAACATCTCCTCGCAGATCTGCTTGGTATTCCCGTAGGGTGACTGAGCAGGCTGAATGGGTGCATCTTCTGTGACAGGCAACACCTCCGGTTGTCCGTATACGGTACAAGAAGAAGAAAAGATCAAATTGTCCATATTCAATACGGACATCACCTGCAACAAGCTGATCATTCCCCCGACATTGTTGGCATAGTAGGCAAGGGGATCCTCTACACTTTCACCGACGGCCTTGAAGGCCGCAAAATGGATCACTCCGACTGCATCCTGATGCATCAAAAGCACGTCTGTTAAAGCCTGGCGATCGCAAATATCGATCTGCAAAAATGCAGGCTGTACACCCGTGATAGCGGTGATCCCCTCCAGGACGCTTCTCTCTGAATTCGACAAGTTATCCAGGACGACCACCTCATATCCGGCTCGTTGCAATTCAACCACCGTATGCGAACCGATATAGCCGGTCCCACCGGTCACAATGACCTTTCTCATTTCAGACATATGGCAAAGGTAAGGGATCAAGAAGATGTGCACCGAAAATATACTCCCTGCAGGAAAGTGCGCATTCAACATGCAGCAAAACCGTGATGATAGATCAAAATAATCCGGGAACCAAGCTTATTCAAAGCATATTCTACTACCCGTATTTTATGCTTATACTTGTCTGAGGAAGGGAAGACAACCAGGCAGTACCTCCTCAATGGCAAGGAACACACTGATTCGTACACCTTTTTCTGAATCCAAACACACAGCCTCAACGCATAGCCATGAAAAGTCTATTTATCCTTTTACTCACGCTTCCTTTCTTTGCGTACAATCAGAATCCCCATGAATTTGTGGTCCTGTCCGGTCAGATCACGGATCAAAGCAGTGACTCCCTCCTGGTGAGAAGTCGCTCATTTTCCAAAACGATTCACGTATATGAAGATGGTACATTCTGGGATACATTTCAGGTAACAACCGGCGTATATAATTTGTACGATGGCCATGAATCGACCAATGTCTTTCTAAAAAATGGCTACGACCTCTACCTGACTCTTGACACAAAAGAGTTTGATGAAACAATCACATACACCGGTACCGGAGCAAAACACAGTAATTTTTTAGCCAAAAAGAGTCTTGAAGAAGAACGGCTTCTGGATTTTGATGCACTCAGCGAGATAAATGATCTCGACACTCTGGAATCAGCGCTGCAGAAGATCAGAGACGAGCTCAAACGGTACTATACATCAGATCCAACCGTAGACACCCTGGTGACAAAGGACGCTGTGAAAAATCTTGAACCCATGCTGGGTTCATACTCCAGATTTATCGGCGGATCGATCGCTTTAAAAAAGGAGCTACCAAAAGGAAGCACTTCTCCAGTTTTTACGGAATATGAAAATGTGGATGGTACCACCACATCGCTTACCGATCTGCAAGGAAAATATGTCTACATCGATGTGTGGGCCACCTGGTGCGGACCCTGCAAAGCAGAAATACCCTTTTTAAAGGAAATAGAGGAAGCATACCACAATCGCAATATCCACTTTGTCAGCCTGTCTGTTGATGATGACAGAACACACAGCAATTCGTGGGATAAAGCCCGTGAAGATTGGAAAAATATGATCGAGGAAAAGGGCCTTGGAGGCATTCAGTTATTTGCACCAGAAGGCTGGAAATCCGACTTCGTTACTGCTTATAAAATAAAAGGCATCCCCCGCTTTATCCTGATCGACCCGAAAGGCAATGTCGTCACGCCCGATGCCCCCAAGCCGTCAAATCCAAAATTGAAAACATTATTTGAATCACTAAAAATCTAAACGACCCTCCCACTGAATATTGGCGACAGACTGCATTGTACGCCCATTGATAATCAGTTTATCATAATCTCATTTTGTATTCAATCCAAAATAAGTCCTCCTCATCTATTCATCATCAAACGAGGGTCTTCCAGCAGAAAATTGCAGCATGAAAAAAGCGACCTATCTCCTGTTTACCATGTGGATTCTATCGCTTTACTCCTGTTCAGGACAGCCAAAACAGACGCAAAATGAGGCCTATGAATTCACAAATGAATTAATTCATGAACGCAGTCCCTACCTACTGCAACACGCTCATAATCCAGTGAACTGGCAACCGTGGGGAGAAAAAGCCTTTCAAAAGGCGCGTGAGGAAAACAAACTGGTCATTATCAGCATCGGGTATGCCGCATGCCACTGGTGCCACGTCATGGAACACGAAAGTTTCGAGGATATAGACGTGGCCAACTATATGAATGAACATTTCATATGCATCAAGGTGGATCGGGAAGAGCGACCGGATGTGGATCAGATCTATATGACTGCTGCTCAACTCATGACGGGCAGAGGTGGCTGGCCTCTCAATGCATTGGCCCTGCCGGATGGGAAACCCTTTTATGCGGGCACTTATTTCCCAAAAAAGAGCTGGCTGGACATGTTGAATTATTTCGTAGACATCCAGTCAAAAGACCCCAACTCAATAAATGATCAAGCGCAGAAGGTGACCGATGGAATCCGCAGTGCCGAACAGGTCACGTTTGCTCAGGACAAACCCATCGCCTCCATCACCGATATCCATAAACTTTTTGATCAATGGAAAACAACAATTGACTTTGAGAAAGGGGGTGAGCAGGGAGCTCCCAAGTTTCCGTTGCCTTCCAATTGGGAATACCTCTTGCAATATCACTACCTCACACATGATTCGAATGCACTGAATGCGGTAACGGTGACCCTGGACAATATGGCGAGCGGTGGCATATACGATCAGTTGGGTGGTGGCTTTGCACGGTATTCGACAGATGAGGACTGGAAGGCGCCACACTTTGAAAAAATGCTGTACGACAATGCCCAACTCGTCAGCCTCTATAGTCATGCATACCAAGTGACCAAAATCCCGGTTTACAAAAAAGTCGTACTGGAAACACTCGATTTTATCAAAACGGAGCTCAGTGCACCTGATGGAGGTTTTTACTCGTCTCTGGATGCGGACAGCGAGGGTGAAGAAGGCAAATACTATGTTTGGACGACTGAGGAAATCAACGCCATTCTCACTGCTGAAGCTCCTCTGTTTATCGACTATTACAACCTGACCAGATCCGGTAATTGGGAAGACCAGAAAAATATCCTGCTTCGAAAGCCACAAGATGAGAAACTGGTTAAAAAATATGCCATTTCGATAGAAGAAATGCATAGGAGGATAGAACAAGCAAAGGCGAAAGTTATGGCTGTCCGATCCAAAAGATTAAAACCCAGACTGGATGACAAAATATTAACCTCCTGGAATGCCCTTATGGTAAAAGGGTACATCGATGCATACCGCGCTTTTGGGGACAAAGAGTACAGAGAAGAGGCCATTCGCCAGGCAAACTACATCTTTAAAAATACAGTCCTTAAAAACTTTGAAATTTTACGATCCAATAATGGCGACCACTCATCCATCTATGGCTTTCTAGATGATTATGCGTTTACGATCTCGACGTGTATCGCCCTCTATCAGGTCACCTTTGATGAATTATGGTTACATCGTGCAAAAGATATAAGTGACTATACCTTGATTCACTTTTTTGACCATGAATCAGGTATGTTCTTTTATACAAATGGTCAGTATGCCGATTTAATTGCCCGCAAAATGGAGGTGGCTGACAATGTCATTCCTTCATCCAACTCTGCAATGGCAAAAAATCTACTCCTCCTTGGGTTGTATTTTGACCATGATGCGTATATTCAAACAGCTAGACAAATGATCCTGAATGTGCAGGAAGACATGCATCAAAACATTCGTTATTATTCAAACTGGGGAAGCGTTGAACTCCTATTGATTCAACCACCAACCGAAGTCGCTATTCTGGGGCCGGATTTCGAACAATTCAGAATGAAATTGAATGAATACTTTCTCCCCCATTCTATTCTCCTGGGGGGCGATCAGGAGGGCAGCCTCCCCCTTCTTGAAAACAAACTTGTGCCCGAACGCACAATCATCTATGTATGCCAGGATAAGGTCTGTAAACTGCCCACAATAAGTGTCGAAGAAGCCCTCAAACAAATCAATTAAGGACCCTCATCCTGAAAACTGATAACTGATAACTGATAACTGATAACTGAATTTCCACTCTCTTCCACCTTCCGCTTTCCGACTTTCTCCTTTTTTAATCCTAGTGCTTCCTTTGGCGACTAAAGTCACCATTACAATTCTTCATGCCCTCCGCCTCACCCTCTCAAAGTCTCATGGTCTTAAAGTTACCATTCCCTTCCGATTTCCGCGTTTCTTATTCCTTATTTCTCATTCCAGTCGTCTCTCCGTCTCCTCCACTAACCAGTCCTCAACCATCGAAGGTACCGACAACCGACAACTGACAACTGACAACTGAATTTTCAAAAACACCACTCTCCACCCTCCACTCTCTTCCCTCCACTATCTTCCTATTTTGTCATTTCTTATTTCTAATTCATTTCCCCTTTTCGTCCCAACAGATAATGGAAAACTCCAAAAATCAAACCCCAAAAATCAAATAAACACCAAATTCTAAGTCCGAATGACCCAAAAGATGGGATTCCCTCTGGTCTCTTCGTCTCTTCACCTAAAATTCCGACTTCCACCTTCCGCCTCTTTTGGAAGCCTCACTTCTTACCTTTTTCTTACAACTCTAAGTATCAGAGACATCTAAAAGTTTGACACGGCAGCTTAAGCAGCCGATACGAGACTGCACTTCCGCGTTTCTTATTCCTTATTTCTCATTCCTGTCGTCTCTCCCTCTCCTCCACTACCCAGTCCTCAACCATCGAAGGAACCGACAACTGATAACCGACAACTGACAACTGAATTTCCAGATCCACCACTCTCCACCCTTTACTCTCCACTCTCTACCCTTTGAACATAAATTTCATATTACCACTACCTTAGTCCTCGCCAAACCCGATCCATGGTCGCGAAGAAGAAATCCACCCCGAAGTCTGCACCGTCAGGCACCAACCCACCTGATCATCCATCGGCATCCTTCCTGTTTCAATATGCTCCCTGGTTGGTCGTTGCGTTGGGATTTGCGCTTTACATCAATACCTTCTTTCACGACTATGCCCTGGATGATGCCATCGTTATCACCGAGAACATGTTCACGCAAGAAGGTATCAGTGGCATCCCGGGACTGGCCAGATACGATACTTTCTATGGCTTTTTCAAGGAGGAAGGCAAGGCCAACCTGGTCGCCGGAGGTCGATACCGCCCCCTGACGCCCATCCTCTTCGCTGTCGAACAATCCATCTTCGGAGGAAGTCCATTCATGAGCCATTTGATCAATGCGCTGCTCTATGGTGGCCTTTGCGCTCTGCTCTTCTTCACCCTCCAGACAATGCTCACCGGACGGATGGATCGGTCCGTAGCGACCTGGATCGCCATCCTGGCAGCCGGACTCTTCGCTGCCCACCCGCTGCATACTGAAGTCGTGGCCAACATTAAAGGCCGGGATGAAATCCTGACCCTTCTGGGTAGTCTGGCAGCATGGTGGCTTTCTCTCCAGGCATTCGATAAAAAACGCCCTGGCCTGGTTCTCGCAGCTGCCGGATGCCTCTTCCTCGCCCTGCTCAGCAAAGAGAACGCCATCACGTTTCTGGCAGTGATCCCGGTATCTCTCTGGTTTTTTCGTGTGGAATGGTCCCCCTCCCGGATCATCTCCCTCTGGCCCCTGGCTGCTGCAACCGTGGCCTTCCTCATCATCCGGGGAGCCGTCATCGGCTGGGGCACTGGAGAGCCTCCCCTCGAAATGCTCAACAACCCCTTCGTCAAACTGGTCGGCAACCAGTACGTCGCTTTTAGCGGGGCCGAACGCTGGGGCACCATCCTGTTCACCCTGTTACTTTACCTCAAGCTCCTGGTTTGGCCCATACCTCTCACTCACGACTACTATCCCCGCCATATCGCCATCCATGATCTGAGTGAACCCCTGGTCTGGCTGAGCATTCTGCTCCATCTGGTGCTGGTCATCATCATCATTCGCGGCTGGAAGTCCCGTTCCTTGCCGGCTTTTGCCGCCTTTTACTATCTGGCCACTTTGTCTATTGTATCCAACATCGTCTTTCCTGTCGGCACGAATATGTCCGAACGGTTTCTTTTCATGCCCTCTGTCGGCTTTGCCCTCTTCCTGGGTTGGCTGTTCTTCATTCGTTTGAAGGACAGGTCACATGGACTCACCTGGGGACTGACAGCTGTTTTCATCTTGTTGTGGAGCGCCCAGACCATTGCGCGCAACCCGGTCTGGAAAAACAATTACACCCTTTTCACCACCGATGTCAAAACCTCTGTCAATAGCGCCAAACTCCAGAATGCCACGGGTGGTGAACTCATCACCCAGGCCATCCTTCCCGGTAATGAACCCCGAAGGGAGGCCATGATCCGTGAGGCGATCGCCCATCTGAATAAAGCTGTCGAGATCCATCCGGGATACAAGAATGCCTGTCTGCTCCTGGGCAATGCCCACAATTATTTGAAGGAATACCCTTCTGCCATCCAATGGTACCAACGGGCCCTCAAACTCGATCCCAACTACCGCGAAGCCACCAGCAATATGCAAATCACCTATCGGGAAGCCGGGCGGTATATGGGAGAGGTTAAAAATGACCTGCCTGCATCCATTGAGTACTTGAATAAATCACTAGCCCTCAAACCAGATGATTTTGAGACCAACCGTCTGCTGGGGATCGCCTACGGCATCGGACGCCAACATGAAGAAGCTGTCCGATATTTCAGCCGTGCCCTGGAGATCCAGCCCGATAATGCCGAACTCATGGTCTATCTTGGGAACACCTGGTTCAATGCCGGCGATCCGATCAAAGGGAATGCCTGGCATGAGAAAGCCAGACAGCAGGATCCCCAGGTTTTTGAAAAGCTGGGGATCAAGAAATAGGGGGACTCCTGGGCCCATTCCATCGCTTATTTAGTATCCTTGCTCTACAGCTCATACCAACACCTCTCCGATTGCGTTTTCTTCCCATTCTCACCGCGTACAGCCGACTCATGAATCTGCATCGTCCCACTCTGAATTCTTTCATTGCATGAAACACAGGCGCTGGTTACTGCGGGTCATCACATTGGGCATTCTCATGGGAAGCATGCCCCTGCTGGCCAATCTCGGCTATACCAGCATCCACTACTATTCAGAGCGTCAGGCCATACTGGAGACTACCTGGGCCGATTCTGTTTACGCCCGTCTCACCATCCGCGAGCGGATCGGCCAACTCTTCATGATCCGGGCACATTCTGATAAAGGACCCGCGTATGAGGAACATGTCGCCGACCAGATCCGTGAATTTGGCGTCGGCGGTTTGTGTTTCTTTCAGGGTACCCCCCGGCATCAGGCTGAGCTGACCAATGCCTATCAGTCCATCAGTGCCGTCCCATTGATGATCGCTATGGATGCTGAATGGGGATTGGGCATGCGCCTGGACGGACCGGAAGTCATGGACTTTCCCAAGCAGATCACCCTGGGTGCCATCGAAGATGATCACCTCATCTACCAGATGGGTCGGGAGATCGCTCGTCAGTTGCGACGGGTGGGCACTCAGATCAATTTTGCTCCGGTAGCCGATATCAACAACAATCCCGACAATCCCGTCATCAATTTCCGCTCCTTTGGTGAAGATCGCATCCGGGTAGCGGAGAAATGTACCGCTTATATGGAGGGTCTGCAAGACGGTCATGTGATGGCTTGCGCCAAACACTTTCCGGGCCACGGAGACACCGATACAGACTCTCATGAGGCATTGCCGGTCATCCTCCATTCCCGGCAGCGTCTCGACAGCATCGAATTGTACCCCTTCCGACAGCTGGCGGCCAAAGGGCTTCAGAGTGTGATGGTGGCCCACCTCAGCATCCCTGCACTGGACGATGCCTTTCAACTGCCGACCACCCTGTCAGCACGTACCGTCCAGCATCTCCTGCGGGAAGAGATCGGATTTGAAGGCATCATTTTTACGGACGGAATGGAAATGAAGGGAGTGACGCAGTTTGCCGAAAATGGAGAAGCCGAATGGCGGGCCCTTGCCGCTGGAAATGATGTCATCCTCCTGCCGGCAGATCTACCCCGTGCTGTGGAACGGATCCAGGAAGCAATCCGCACAGGAGAACTTACCCTACCCCAGCTCGAAATGCATGTAAAGCGCATCCTGCGAGCCAAATACCGTCTGGGCCTGGCCGATCGCACACCGGTCGACCTCCGGGACCTGGAGAAAGACCTCTATACACCGGCCGCCAGAACCATCCAAACTCACCTGATCGAACAGGCCTTGACCCTGGTTCGTAATAAACAGACCTTTTTACCCCTCAAAGACCTGCCTTCCCTCCACATCGCTGCGTTGAACATCGGGGATACACTCAACAACCCCTTCCAGCAGACCCTGGCCCGGTATACCGACCTGGCACGATATGCTGCTCCAAAAAATTTCAGCGTTCAGGCCATGCAGATGTGGAAAGATCAACTGAAAGATGTCGATGCGGTGATTGTCGGTATATTCGGATTGTCTTCCTATCCCAAAAACAATTTTGGGCTAACCGAGTCCACCGTCGATTTTCTTCATCTGCTCGCACAAGAGACCCGGGTTATTCTCGTCCATTTTGGCAACCCCTACGGGCTTCGGAATTTTGATGAAATGCCCTGGATCGTCCAGGCCTATCAGGCCGATGCTGTCACCCAGACCATCACGGCTGAGGGTCTCATGGGCCACCATATTTTCCAGGGTCGTCTGCCCGTTACCTCCAGCCCCCATATGCGGGCAGGAGACGGGAAATACGGTGACAACCTCTTTCGATTGGGGTATACATGTCCCGAACTGGTCGGTATGTCGACAGATATCCTCTTGGAGATGGATACGGTCATCGATCAGATGATTGCCGATCAAGCCGCTCCCGGTGGCCAGATTCTGGTCATAAAAAACCGCAAGGTGGTCATCGACCGTGCCTTTGGTCGGCAAACCTATGACACGACAAGCTTGGCCATTGACCCGCATACCATTTACGATCTGGCCTCCGTAACCAAGGCTGCCACCACCACCCTGGCCGTCATGAAACTGGTCGATCAGGGCATCATCAATACGGATCAACCCCTCGGCCTCTACCTGCCCGAATGCCGGGACAAACCGACTGCTTCTATTCTGGTGCGCGACCTGCTCACCCACACCAGTGGTATGCCAGCCTGGATTCCATTTTACGAGAATACGCTCCGGCGGGGCCGCCCCTCCAGGAAGTATTACAGTTCATCTCCCACCCCTGGATTTCAGGTACAGGTCGCCGACGATCTCTTTCTGAAGGATTCATATCGAGACGAGGTCTGGGAGATGATCCTTGAGACCCGGCCGAAAAAAGCAGGTCAATATGTTTATAGCGATCTCGGCTTCATGCTCCTCCAACGCATGGTCGAAGCGGTAACAGACCAACCCCTGGACCAATATGTCAGCGAGACATTTTATCAACCGATGGGCTTGACCACCATGTCATTCCATCCACTGGCGTCTCACCTTCGTGACCAGATAGCACCAACCGAACACGATACCTATTACCGGATGCAGGATATCCAGGGTCATGTCCACGATATGGCATCCGCTATGCTGGGCGGAGTGGCTGGACATGCCGGACTGTTCTCCACTGCTAAAGATCTGGGAACTCTCTTTCAGATGCTGCTGAACGATGGGGTTTACGGGGGCATCCGGTTTCTAAAGCCGAATACCATTCGCAAGTTCACCACCCGCTGCTACGACTGTTCACGCCGGGGCATGGGCTTTGACATGAAAGATACAGACGGACACAATGGCCATGTTTCTGATTGGGTTTCAGACAGAGCCTTCGGCCACCTCGGTTTTACGGGCACTTGTGTTTGGGCAGATCCCGAACACGATCTCATCTTTATCTTTCTGTCCAACAGAACCTGGCCCCAAATGACGCCGAACAAGCTGCAGCAAGGTCAGTATCGCCAGAAGATCCAGTCCATTATCTACCGGTCCTTTCTCCAAAACCTTCCATCATGAGGTTTTCCCCTTTTCTGGCGGTCCGGTATTTGTTTGCCCGCAAATCCACCAATGTCATCCACCTTCTGGCCGGATTATCTATTCTGGGAATGGGGATCGGAGCAGCAGCTCTGGTGCTGGTGATGGCTGTCTTCAACGGATTTGAATCGCTCGTTTTCGGACTCTCCAACCAGTTTAACCCGGATATTCACATCAGCCCGCGCGAGGGAAAGACTTTCTTCCCGGACAGTCTTTGGCTCGGCCGAATCCAACAGGATCCCTCCGTCGTCGCCATCAGCCATGTGCTCGAAGAAAATGCCTTGTTTACCTATGGTGAGGTGCAGGACATAGGGGTGTTAAAAGGTGTCGACAAGACCTATGCCAGCGTCACCGAGATCGATTCCTTTATGCTCGTCGGCAACTGGAACCTGGATGATCCGACCGGCTCTGTAGGCATCATCGGAGCCGGGATGGCCTCCAAACTGGGCGTAGACACACGAAATGCATTTGAGTCCCTGGTCGTCTATATGCCCAATCGAAAACGCACCGGCCCGTTTGATCAACCATTTCTGCGCCGCTTCCTGCCCGCCGCAGGCATCTTTTCTATTCAGCTGGAGGTCGACATGCAATATGTATTGACCGATCTCGCCTTCGTCCAAACCATTACCGGACGAAGAGGAGCTTTAAGTGCATTGGAAATTGCCATCCAACCAAACGCCAACTCAAAACAGACAGTCAAACGAATACAATCCATCGCCGGTTCGGATTTCGTGGTCAAGGACCGAATCGGCCAGGAGGAATCCTTCCTGCGCATTATGAATATTGAAAAGTGGGTGGCCTTTGCCATCATGTGCCTCATTCTCTTGCTCGTCGCCTTCAATGTCGCCGGCACCCTCTGGATGATGGTGACTGAAAAACGGCCGGATATTGCCATCCTCAAGACCATGGGAGCCACCAGTTCACAGATCCAGAAGATATTCCTCTACAATGGCCTCCTCCTCTGCGGGGTAGCCTTCCTCCTGGGCACCGTCGTTGCCCTGGCCTTTTATGGCCTCCAACAGAATTACGGACTCATCCCCGTCCCGCCCGGATTTATCATCGATGCTTATCCCATGGAGATCCGTTGGCCCGACTTTTTCGTTGTCCTCATCACCGTTCTCTCCATCGGTAGCCTGGCCGCCTGGCTTCCCGCCCGTCGTGCCGCCCGGGTCGATGCCATCATCCAGGAAGAGTAAATGGAGCGGAGGAAGAGAGGAGTCGAGGAGGTTATGGGGTTATTGAGTTATTGCGTTATTTCGAGGAATCAGGAATGAGGAATCAGGAACGCAGGAATCAGGAATGAGGAATCAGGAATTACAGCCGAGAGCTGGAGTTGGGTATTGGGCGTTGGGTATTGGCGATCCCAGTGGTTCGAATGATCAGTTATTGCGTGATTGAGTTATTGCGTTATTTCGAGGAATCAGGAATCCCTGCCCGCGGCGGGAGGAATTCTGTCCCCAGAAACCACCTTCACGTTGAACATTGAACTGGCTCCCCGAGACTTCGGGGACGCCTTGAACTTTGAACTACCAGGCCTGATATTCGGGTGCCCGACAATAGACAACTTGGAACCCAGCCTCCGGCTGGCAGGCAGGAACGCTGGAATGAGAGCCGAGGGCCGGAGTTGGGTATTGGGCGTTGGGTATTGGCGATCCACGTGGTTCGAATGAAGAGTTATTGCGTGATTGAGTTATTGCGTTATTTCGAGGAATCAGGAATCCCTGCCCGCCGCGGCGGGAGGAATTCTGTTCCCAGAAACCACCTTCACGTTGAACATTGAACTGGCTCCCCGAGACTTCGGGGACGCCTTGAACTTTGAACTGCCAGGCCTGATATTCGGGTGCCCGACAATAGACAACTTGGAACCCAGCCTCCGGCTGGCAGGCAGGAACGCTGGAATGAGAGCCGAGGGCCAGAGTTGGGTATTGGGCGTTGGGTATTGGCGATCCCAGTGGTTCGAATGAAGAGTTATTGCGTGATTGAGTTATTGCGTTATTTCGAGGGACCAGGAATGCTTGTCCGCTAGGGTGGGAGGAACCAGTGTTTCGTCTGGATACCAGACAGCAAGCCCTGAAGGGGCGCCATACCTCAGCGTTGGGCAGGGCCCAACGAAATGGATAAACCAGACATCAGAGCCCTGAAGGGGCGCAATATGTTTCTACTGGAATCGAAGACGGTGGACCAGGAGTTGAAGAATGAGGAATCAGGAACGCAGGAATCAGGAATCTGTCTGTACCTGAAATAGGATGACTGCTTTTTAGCGGTAATTGCGAACTGCGAAAAATGCACAGCTCTCCAAGTTTCCTATTTTTGCCCTTCGATGGAAGAATGGGAACTGGATTTCGGCTGGCTGGAAGTACGTACCAGGATCAAAGAGTCTCTGGGTCATGACACCCTGCCTAATATGAATGCCATTTTACTGCTGATCGGTGTCCAGGAACTGGGACGCGTCCAGTCCTCCTTTACGAAAGAGGAAAAACAGGATCTTATGCATATCGCTGTTTGCCACCTGCTCAGTCTGGAAGGCTATTATTCCTTTACTGGCCTGGATGCGGATGGTTGGCCGCATTACGAACAGGTCCGCATCCACGACACCACCGGCCTGAAAACACAGGAAGATTGGCTCAAACGCCTCATTATCCGCTATTTTCGTGCCTCAGAATCTGAAGCAATATGAAACATGCTATCCTTCTTTCTCTGCTTGCATTCGTTCTTGTCACATCGTGTAATCGCGATCCCTATACCTATGCCGTGATCACCACCGGCTATGGCGACATCACCATAAAACTGTATAACAGCACCCCTGAGCACCGGGACAACTTCATCAAACTGGTCAAGGAAGAATTTTACGATTACACCCTCTTCCACCGGGTCGTGCCTGACTTCATTGTACAGGGGGGAGATCCAAAATCCCGGAACGCTCATCCGCTTGATCTGCTCGGTGAAGGTGATCCGGGCTATTTGCTGGAACCCGAGATCGGAGCACTTCACGTCCGTGGAGCTGTCGGAGCCGCTCGAAAGAGTGACGATATCAACCCCACCAGAAAGAGCAACGGTTCACAATTCTATCTCGTCTGGGGTGCCGGAGTCGATGATGCCACCCTGGATACATGGGAACAGAGAAAAGGGATCAAATACTCCGAAGCCCAACGCAAATTGTACAAAGAAAAAGGCGGTCTGCCATACCTGGATATGGATTATACCGTTTTTGGTGAGATCGTCGATGGACTGGACATCCTGGAGAAAATGGATAAGGTTTCTACTTCCCGGAATGACCGACCCACTGATGACATCCGAATGAAAATCCGTCTTATTGAGAAATAGAACATATATGAATCTTTCATCTTTTCTAGTTATCGGCCTGCTGATCCTGACCTCTTGTGCAAAACCGATCGCTGATTTCACGTACACCGGTCAGGAGGATCCTGTTCCCACAACAGTGACCTTTTCCAACCTGTCTCGTCATGCCGACACATGGTTGTGGGAATTTGGTAACGGCGACACCTCCACTGAAACAAGCCCGTCCTACACCTACACTCTATCAGGAAATTATACCATCGCGCTATCCGCCACAAAAGGAGACAATACCCATCGTATGGAAAAAACTATCCAGATCACTGCTCCCGTCCCCTGCCTGGTCGAGATCCAGACCCCCTATGGCAATATGCTGGCTAAACTGTCCAATGAAACACCCCTGCATCGGGATAACTTCATGCATCTGGTCGAGCAACAGTTCTATGACAGTCTCCTTTTTCACCGCGTCATACGCGGCTTTATGATTCAGGGCGGCGACCCGAATTCCAAAGGCGCCGGGCCAGATGCGCGCCTGGGCTCCGGAGGGCCCGGGTATCAGACCGATGCGGAGATAACGCCCGACCTCGTACATGTCAAAGGGGCCATCGCAGCGGCGCGCACAGGCGACAATGTGAATCCGCAGAGGAAGTCATCAGGCTCTCAATTTTATATCGTCCAGGGAAACAAGGTCAGCAACGGTGTCCTGGATCAGATAGAAGCCAAAAAAGGTTTCCGGTACACCACCGAACAGAGAGAAGCCTATCTCGCCTATGGGGGAACCCCGCATCTGGACCAGGATTATACAGTCTTTGGATATATTGTCGAGGGATTGGAAGTGATCGACAAAATCGCAGCAGCCAAAACCCGACCCGGAGATCGCCCGGAAGAAGATATCTGGATGATCATGAAGGTGGTCAAATAGATGATTGACCCCCGAACCTGAACAAGAGCGTCGACTACTGAACCTGTAGACCCTCCCGTTTGTATCTATACTGATGATGATCGCGACGACAGGCGTACGTAAAGGCATTTCCCTGGTCCTGCTCCTGGGACTGATGTCTGCCTATACCGTCCGTGCCTGGCACAACCCGGCATTGCATCATCACCCCATTTGCCAAGCAGAAAATGACCTGCATCTCCATCAGGGTGATCAAGGCTGCTGTCTTTGCGATTTTATTTTTTCGCCGCCCATTCCTGTCGAGTCAACCTGCTTCACCGATTCGCGAACGACCTCTGAGTCTGCGACCCTCTATTGCTGGGTCGATGTCCTCCCCGACAATATCTGCATCGGATACGCACTTCGAGGACCTCCAGCTTCAGTCTGAATACACTGACGGAATCGCTTTTTCATCTTTTAGTTAGCTCTCCATGAAACGGATCCTTTGGATCACCATCCTGGTGTCTGTAGCATTTTTGCAAGTTCAGGGACAATGTTCGCTCAAATTGAGCGGTGTCGTCCAGGATGAACACGACCAGACACCCCTCGACTTTTCAACCATTTATATTCTTGAAAGTGGGCGCGGCACCCTGGCGGACAGCTTGGGAGCCTACTCCCTCTCCGGTCTCTGTCCGGGTAATATGACCATCGTCTGCTCCCATATCGGCTGCGAACCGATAACCTTCAACATCCATCTGATCCGGGACACAGTCATCAACTTTTACCCGGAACACCATGTCGAAGTCCTCGATCAGGTGTTGACAACCGCCCATCGGGTGGCCGAAGCACCTGCACAAACCCGAACCGACCTGTCTGGACAGGAGCTCGAACGACTCCAGGGGCGATCTCTGGCCCAAATGCTGGCATCCGTCTCTGGGGTCAGTATGGTCCAGACCGGCCCAGGCATTGCCAAACCCATGATCCAGGGGTTGGTTGGCAATCGCGTGCTGATCGTACAGAACGATGTGCGCCAGGAAGGGCAGCAATGGGGCAACGACCATGCACCGGAGATCGACCCCACTATGGCCGGTACGATGACGGTGATCAAGGGTGCCGAAGGTGTCCGGTACGGACCTGAGGCCATTGGCGGGGTGATCCTGATCAAACCAGATCCACTGCCGCGATCACCCGGCATCCGGGGTGCCTTGATGACCCACCTGCAGTCCAATGGACAAGGAGGCAAACTCGGTGCACAGCTGTCGGGGGGATTTCGACGTCCGGGATGGGGTTGGCGGACTACTGGCTCCTTCCATATCCTGGGGGATCAGCATGCACCCGGGTATCCTCTGTCAAATACCGGCAATCGGGAATGGGGATTTTCGGCACAAAGCGGGTATACCGGCCACAAGGGCACTGTAGATCTGTACTACAGCCTTTATAAAGCCACTTTTGGCATTCTTCGGGCCGCTCATATTGGCAACTTGACCGACTTGCAAGCCGCTATTTCCGCAGATGAACCATGGGTCCAGACCCCCTTCACCTATGAAGTGCTCAACCCACACCAGGAAGTGCTCCACCATATGATAAAATTGGAAGCGAGTCGCAAAGTATCATCCATGTGGACGTTGAAAGGACGCTACAGTCTGCAGATTGACGATCGCCAGGAATTTGACGTCCGCCGTGGCGACCGGGACAAGATCCCCGCACTCGATCTGACCATCATCAGTCAGCAGGGAGAAGTGCTGGCAGAACATCGACCCTGGCGTCACTTTCTCGGGACCATCGGCAGTAGTACCCAATACCAGAGCAACTATAATGTTCCAGGCACGGGCGTACAACCACTCATTCCCAATTTCAGCACCCTGACCACATCGATCTTTGGCTACGAACGGTACGCCCGGCCCGACTATGACCTGGAGGCCGGCGTACGGGCTGACTATCGGTACTTGCGCGTCGCAAAATTTGATGCGCAAAACCAGATCATCCATCCCACCTTCGACTGGTTCAACATCAGCGGGACTCTGGGTGGTGTGTACCGATTCTCCCCGGCCTGGAAAGCCACCTTCCAGATCGCGAGCGCCTTCCGTGCACCGGGAGCCAACGAGTTATTCAGCAACGGCCTCCATCATGCCACCGCTTCTCTGGAGATCGGCGATGAACATCTCCAGATCGAACGCAGTCTGAAAACGGTCCTGACCCTGAAGGTGGAACAATCCTCATTTCGGGCGGAGATCTCTGGATATGTCAATCCTATTCACAATTTTATCTATCTCAGACCGACCGGAGATTATGCCCTCACCATTCGCGGGGCCTTTCCCGTGTTCCAATATCTCCAGACGAACGCCCTGCTGACAGGCGTTGACCTGGATGTCACCTTAGACATCCAACCTTGGCTGACCTATCAAGGTCAGGCCGCTTTGTTATGGGCAGATGATCGCCAACAGGAGGAACCGTTGTTCGGCATGCCACCCATCCAATTCAGTCAACATGTCCTTTTGCACACATCAGCTGACAAGGGTGAGACTCAATACTCGCTGGATGCATCTGTCCGGCACGTACTTCGTCAAAATCAGTCCCCATCCTACGATTATGCTCCGGCGCCACAGGGATATACCCTTGTTGGCTTGGTCGGCGAATGGCAAAAAGGCGTACTTCGCGTCAACCTTGGTGTCGATAATCTGTTCAACCAGAAATACCGCGACTATCTCGATCGTCTTCGCTATTTCACCGATGCTCCGGGTCGCAATGTATTTATCAAGTGTTTCTATCATTTCTAATCCAACCGTATTATGCATAAGTTCCTCTATTATTCCGCCCTGTTAATGGGATCGATATTTCTGATCACCGGTTGCGCCAAGGATCCGGATCCGGTCAATGAAACTGAACTGATCACCACTATAAATATGACCTGGACGCCAGAAGGCAGTGGGGCTCCTGTACTCTTCCAATTCAGAGATCTGGATGGAGCCGGTGGTTCCGCACCGCTGATCACAGTGGGCGATCTCATGCCGAATACCACCTATTCTGTAGAGGTGGAAATGTTGAATGAGACCACTAACCCCGCCACCAATATCACCAATGAGATCATCCTGGAAGGCACTGAACACCAGTTCTTCTTTGCCACCACCGAGGGCATCACCCTGTCCTTTTCGTATGATGATACGGATACCAATGGCGCTCCGATCGGCGTCAAGACGACGATGTTTACGGGGGATGCAGCCACCGGAAAACTTCAGTTGACACTCCGTCATGACCTCAACAAAGGCGCTTCCGGGGTGGCTCAGGGTGACATCACAAATGCCGGTGGTGATACGGATGCCCAGGTCGAATTTGATCTGGTGATCCAGTGAACAGTGGCTGAATGAAATGACATTCGTACCCTGATTCACGGATGATCGCGCTGTTTTGAAAAGGGAGGGATCCACGTGGATCCCTCCCTTTTCCATGCCTGTTTCAGCAGTCCATTCGACTTGCATATGACGGGCCGATACACTGAATGTAAACCCTTCAGTACTTGGGGCTGTCGCATTGACCATTCTTCGTAACTTTGCAGGCTATTCGGAGAAAATGGACGCACGCGACCAGATTGACATGACCCGCCTTCCTCGCCATGTTGCTATCATCATGGACGGAAACGGCCGATGGGCGAAAGCCCATGGGAAGCCTCGTGTATTTGGTCACCGCAACGGAGTCAAGTCTGTCCGCGAAGTCACCGAGGCTGCGGCGGAGATCGGCATCTCCTATCTCACCTTGTATGCCTTTTCCACTGAAAATTGGAGCCGTCCGGCCAGTGAGGTCAATGCTTTGATGCAACTCCTCGTACAAACAGTGCGCAAGGAGATCAAAACTCTCCAGGAAAATCAGATCCGACTCCAGACCATCGGTGATCGTTCTCGGCTTCCTTCCAAGACCGCTCGCACCCTGGAAGAGGCCATCGAGGCCACACGAACCAATACCCGCATGACCCTCATTCTGGCATTGAATTACAGCGCCAAATGGGAGATTGCAGAAGCCACGCGTCTGATCGCAAACGAAGTGAAGAATGGCACGCTTCAACCCGATCAGATCACCGAACAAACCATCGCCGACCACCTGAACACGGCCGGCATACCCGACCCTGAATTACTCATTCGCACCAGTGGCGAATCGAGGATCAGCAACTTCCTGCTCTGGCAGATCGCCTATGCAGAACTCGTCTTTACTCCGGTCATGTGGCCGGATTTTCGAAAAGAGCATTTCAAAGAAGCTCTCCTCGACTATCAACACCGGGAGCGCCGATTCGGAAAAACCTCCGACCAGCTATCTTCCCAGAACGTTTAAAATGATGTTAAGACTACCCACGAAAGGGGGCGAAATCCCCTCTCTCTTCGTTTTTTGCAAGACCATTACCCCGTTACACCATATGCGCCTCGTCCTCATTTCCCTCTTTCTGTTAGCTAGTCTCATTGGAAAAGCCCAGGAGGACCTGAAAACCATCGACTATACCGACGATCCCAAAGAACTGGAGGTCGGTGGTTTGAACATCACAGGTGCCAATAATACGGATGCCAATGCCTTGATGGCTGTTTCCGGCTTGAGGGTTGGCGGAAAGATCAACCTGCCCGGCGACAATATCTCCCGGGCATTGAAAGCTCTGTGGAAGCTCAAACTCTTTACAGACGTCCAGATCATCGAAGAAAAGCGCATCGGAGATGTCATTTTTCTGGAGATCATTGTGGTGGAACGACCTCGGTTTGCCCGACATACGTTCCGAGGGGCAAAGAAATCTCACCATGACGACCTCAATGAGATCGTCAACAAGTATCTGGTCAAAGGCACCATAATTACCGAGAACAATCGAGTCAGTTGCCAGAATGCCCTGCGTGATTATTACATCGAAAAGGGCTATCTCGACGCTCGTGTGGACGTGATTGAAGAACCTGATGAGCTGTTGATTAATGCCATCAAACTGGTATTCGATATCGACCGCGGAAGCCGGGTCAAAATTGCCAATATCACCTTCAGCGGCAACGACAATATCAAGGACCGCAAGCTGCGTAAGCAGATGAAGGAAACCAAACGTCGATGGAAGATCTTCACCAGTTCCAAACTCATCGCTGATGAATATGAAGCAGATAAAAAGAAGATCATCGCCTATTACAATACCCAGGGTTATCGGGATGCACGTATCCTGAGGGACTCCGTTTGGCGTGACAAGAACGGCCGGCTCCTGATCCACATGGATATCTTTGAAGGCAACATCTACTATTTCCGAAATATCTCCTGGCGAGGCAATTACATCTATGATGATGCGACCCTGAGCCGGGTTCTACAGATCAGCAAAGGAGATGTCTTCAATTCAGAATTGCTGGACAGCCGACTGACCTTCAGTATGGACGGCGCGGATGTCAGTTCCCTGTACATGGATGACGGGTACCTGTTCTTTCAGGCCGATCCGGTAGAAACCTCTATCGATGGTGATTCCATCGATTTGGAGATCCGTCTATACGAAGGGCCACAGGCAACCATTGATCGTGTCGTGATCAACGGTAATGACCGGACGCACGAACATGTGATCCGTCGTGAATTACGCACTGTTCCCGGTGCTAAATTCAGTCGATCGGACATTATTCGTTCCCAACGGCAGATCATCAACCTGGGTTATTTCAA
Source organism: Saprospiraceae bacterium (assembly GCA_021738725.1). Lineage (GTDB taxonomy): Bacteria > Bacteroidota > Bacteroidia > Chitinophagales > Saprospiraceae > JAGNXB01. Next base: position 21,340 of record JAIPBE010000032.1, read on the forward strand.
CCAGGAGAATATGCCGATCAACACACCGATCAATGCGCAAAGAGGAACGGTGGATATCGAATATACCCTGGAGGAAAAGCCCTCCGATCAACTGGAGTTGTCTGCCGGTTGGGGTGGGGTCAATCAGGGTATTATCGGCACCCTGGGCGTCTCCTTCAACAATTTCTCGATGCGGAATATCTTCCACCCGGAAGCCTGGCATCCTCTCCCACAAGGGGACGGCCAGCGACTTTCCATTCGGGCTCAGAGAGGGAGCCGCTTCTTCCAGTCGTACAACGCCTCCTTCACCGAACCATGGCTCGGTGGCAAGAAACCCCGAAACTTCACCGTGGCGGCCTTCTTCAACTCCGTGTCCAATGGATTGAGCCGCAATGCTGAAGCATACAGCGGTCTGGATATCTTCAACCTCACCCTGTCGCTGGGCAACCGCCTGCGCTGGCCTGATGACAACTTCATCCTGACAGGGGCCCTGAACTTCCAGACCCTGAACCTTCAGAACTATTCCCGCTTCTTCCTGGATGATGGAAGTACCATTACTAAGGGTAAATTCAACAACTTCTATCTCAAATTGACCCTGGCTCGAAATACCATTGTAGATCCGACATTCCCCAGAAGTGGATCTTTGGTACAACTGTCGACCCAGCTCAGCCCCCCATACTCCTGGTTTCAGTCCAACACGAATATTTCTCAGCAAAGTCCGGAAGACAAATTCAAATTCCTCGAATATCATAAGATCCGGCTGACCACCGAATGGTACACCCCGTTGATCGAGAAACTCACTCTTCGGGCGGCTGCCAAATTCGGATTTCTCGGTTTCTACAATCCTGAAAAGGGGACTATTCCCTTCGAACGATTTGAGGTGGGTGGCGCCGGTCTGGCCAACCAGGGAGCTTTCTTCATTGGAAATGAATTGATCTCCATGCGCGGTTATGACGTGGGCGACCTGCCGGCGAATAACAACGGATATGCCACCGTGTTCAACAAATTTACCGTTGAGGTCCGCTACCCTATCTCCTTGAATCCAAGTTCGACTATTTATGTCTTAGGATTCGTAGAAGGCGGGAATGCCTGGCGGACCTTCCGCGAATACAGTCCGTTCGATCTGCGGAGATCCGCAGGTGGTGGCCTGCGCGTATTCCTGCCCATGTTCGGACTCCTCGGATTTGACTATGGCTTCGGATTTGACAAAAACCTTCCTGCTGGCACCAAGTGGTCTCAATATGGCCAGTTCAACTTTATCATCGGATTCGAGCCCGACTGATCTCCAGACACGAAAATTCAACTATTGGAAAAGCCCGCCCCTTGCAACCACTGGGGGCGGGCTTTTCTTTTGTGGCAATGTGTTCAACTTACCTGTTTTCACTTCTTCAAGTTTCCAATAAGAAGTGCTGCAAACTGACAGAAATATGCCGTTAATTGGAGGCGGACAGGAGAAAAGTTATTGGGTTATTGGGTTATTGGGTTATTGGGTTATTTCGAAAATGGATGAGAATTCATTCACTAAACCATACTTCCATCACAGCACCCGCAGGGGTGCAACGTTTATAGCACACTGCCAGACACGAAGGCAAGAGCCCCATAGGGGTGACACTTCTTCTGCCCGGCGCAAAACTATTGCTGGAATTCCTGAATGATTATTCTTTTATCTACTGTTCGATGTTGTTGTGGTTTCACCGTTTGGAGAATAGGTGACACTGAAGACTCTTCCATTCAATATTTTCAGTTTCAAGAGGCCTATTGCAATCAGGGCGCCCCGTAGGGGTGCAACGTTTATAGCACGCAACCTGACACACAAGCAAGAGCCCCGTAGGGGTGACACTTCTTCTGCTCGGCGCAACGGCATCCTCTGACAACAGAATAGGCTGAACGAAACAAATAGGGTGTGGACCCATTCCCCATAATTCGAGAGTGATTTGCTTCCCCAATCGTTAAACCTTCATTAATAGTGTACCTCTAAGAGCTAGATCATAGTCTTTGTTCTGAATGCAATTCTTTTGTCCATGCTAACCCCACCACAGAAACTCCACCACCTCTATCAACGGGCGGGATTCGGTCTCAGCCCCCGGGAATGGAAACGTCGCCAACATTGGACCATCGACCAGGCAGTGGAGGATCTGTTTCGCGAAGCAAGCAACAGTATTCCTCTGGGTGGATACGAAGATCATGAAGCTGAATTCGCAGACATGCGCGATCAGAGGAGGGAGATGTCCCGACAGGACCGCCGGACCCAAAAAAAGAAGCTGGACCGAGAAAAAAGTCGCCTGCTCATCACCGGCCTGAATCGGGACTGGGTGCACCGGATGGCGGCATCGGATCAGGTCGCTTTTCGGGAAAAGATGATGCTCTTCTGGCACGGACATTTTGCCGTGCAAACCCTCTTTGGCGGACTGGCCCGCATCTACGCCAATACATTGCATCGCCATGCGCTGGGCCGCTTTTCTGACATGACCCTGGCGATCGCCACAGACCCGGCCATGATCCTGTTCCTCAACAACCAGCAAAACCACAAGGACAAACCCAATGAAAATTTTACCCGGGAACTGATGGAGCTCTTCACCCTGGGCCGCGGACAGTACAACGAGCAGGACATTCGGGAAGGAGCCCGTGCCTTCACAGGGTGGGCCTGCCGGTCCCTCCAGGGGGAATTCATTTATCGAGAGGCAGACCACGACGAGGGTGAAAAGACCTTCTTCGGGAAGACGGGCAACTGGAATGGCCAGAACATCATAGAGATGATCCTGGAAAAGCCGGAAGCCGCTCAGTTCATCGCCCGCAAAGTGTATCGCTTTTTTGTCAATGACACGCCCGATGAAGCCCGCATTCGAGAGTTGGGGCAACAGTTGTACACCAACGGATACGACATCACCGACCTCATGGACACGATCTTTCGCAGTGAGTGGTTCTATCACCCCATCAACGTGGGCAACCGGATCAAATCCCCGGTCGAACTCATCGCCGGATTACTGAAAACGTTTCATGGCAGCTTCGATGACCCGACCGCACTCTCCATGGGGCAGGCGGCCCTCGGTCAGGTGCTCTTCTTTCCGCCCAGTGTTGCCGGTTGGTCCGGAGGAAAAAGCTGGATCGACAACCAGCGACTACTGCTCCGCCTCCAATTGCCCATGATCCTCTTCGAAGCAGCTGAGGCAGACATCCCGCTTCCCGGCGACCCGGAGGCCGTTGATAATATAGCCACCATCCGCAAACTGAAGGCAAACGTCGATCCTGAACCCCTGTTAACCATGATCAGTGGACAACCCCTGGATGAATCACGGGCCATGTTGATCCAATACCTGCTTCCCTGTCAAGCGACCGAACCATTGGCCTGGCTGGATCATTACCTGCCTCATGGCGATCCCGCCCGACAAATGTTGGCCCTGGCAATCCGCATATGCAGCCTTCCCGAATATCAACTTTCATAAGCCCTTCCCATGTTACGACGCGATTTCATCCGACTCTCTTCCCTCGCTACCGCCTCTATCTCGGTACCCGGTTTTTTGCATCAGGGACAACAATTGTTCGCCCGTAAGGACAATGGAAAACGCATCATCATCATTCAACTGACTGGAGGGAATGATGGTCTTAACACCATCATTCCCTATGCTGATGATCAGTATTTCAATGCCCGAGGGCGCCTGGCCATTCATCAAAAGGATGCCCTGCGGGGAAATGATCTGCTGGGTTTCCATCCCGCGCTCAATGGACTACGATCCTTCTACGATCAGGGATGGCTGACCGTCATCAACAGCGTGGGATATCCAGAACCAAACCTTTCTCATTTTCGATCTATGGATATCTGGAATACCGGCAGCTCCTCCAGGGATTACTGGAACACCGGCTGGCTGGGTCGGTATCTGGATAATCATCCAGGCACACCGCATGAAGCGGTCCAGGTTGACCAGTCCCTCTCCCTGGCGCTCAAGGGAGGATCCCGGCAAGGTTTTGCCCTGCGGAACCCTGCATCCCTGAAAAGAGCGGCGAGAAGTCCCTTCCTGGATGCCGTGACCAGCCATCATCAACAACACGACGAGGAAATGGCCACCTATCTGTATCAGACCCTGGCCTCCACCCAGGAATCTGCAGCCTGGCTAGTTGAAAAAAGTAGGCACCAAACCGCAACAGCGAGCTATCCAGCATCGCAACTAGGACGGGACCTCAAAGTGATCGCCGAACTGATCACCGCAGATACAGGCACCAGTGTCTTCTATGCCAGCCAGACCGGGTATGACACCCATGTCAACCAATCCGGTCGCCAGGACCGTCTGCTGCGTCAGTATGACGAAGCGGTCAGCTCCCTGGTTCAAGACCTTAAGCAACATGACCTTCTCCGGGATACCCTCATCCTGACGTTTTCCGAATTCGGGCGCCGGGTCAACGCCAACGGCAGTGGCGGGACAGACCATGGCACTGCCAACGCCCTCTGGATGATCACGGACGGACATTTGCAGACACCCGGCTTCTTCAACCCGCCTGCTGACCTCAACAGGCTCGTGGATGGAAACCTCATCCATCAGGTCGACTTCAGATCTGTCTACGCCTCCGTCATTCAGGATTGGCTGGACACAGACCCATCCACCATCCTGCTCGCAGATGTACCGTCTCTGCCCTTGTTTCAGATGTCCTGAAGGAAAGGATGATCCTCGCAGATTTGCCTTCCGGTTAAAGAGACCGTTTGGGACCGCATAAAAAAAAGAGACCGAAAGCCTGAATGCTTTCGGTCTCTCTTTATCATCCTCTGTGGTATTGACGTTCTCGACTACAGGTAATTCGCAATAAAGAAGGGCTCATAGGCATCCAGGGAGCGATTCTTGAGAATGACCCGATAATTTTGCTGTGTCACCGGAAAGACCTTCAGTCCGGCTTCTGCCTTACCCAAAAATTCCTCCTTGTACTTCTCGATGATCTGATAGTATTCCATCGCTTTGTCGGCTGAATCAAACTTTCGGACCACCATCAAAGGAACATCTACGCTGAGGAAGATATTAGATGACAGACGCAGACGATCCGATTTGAAATACTTCCGGTTGAACGCATTCACTGCATTTTGGGCATCCTGTAGTTCCACCTGTGTCAATGACCAGTTGATGATCACATAATGTGTCCCTTCCGGATCGAGATTGAACTCGCTTTCCTGGGTATTCTGGTTGGGCAGGTCCTTTGGTGCGACAGACTTGTCCCCAAGAAGGCGGAGGATCTCCTTGGCCCGAGTCTCTTCTTCGGTATCCGGATATTTGCTGACCAGATCCTTCAGGGCAGCGATGTAGGCATCCATTCCTTCACGATTACCAGTGGTCATCGCACGGAGCAACACAAACTTTGCCTGGAGACGGTTGTCCGGACCAAAGAGGGTATCCACCTGCTCCAGTTTGGCCCAGGCCATATCGTAGCGAGCATGACTGAAGTCGTCATAGGTCTGCTTGTAATAGGCATTCAGCTGACGCTCCTTCTCCCGCGATTCCCCCAGGTAATTCGGATCACCTAACACACGGGCATACGTTGATTCCGGATACTTGCCCATGATCAGGTCATAATATTTCCTGGCCTGGCTGGTCTCACCCAATTCGTGATGGGCCAGATAGAGGAAGTACCAGGCATCCAGTTCGTGTTCCGTCCCGGGGAATCGCTCCAGCAATTCGGACAACACTTCCACTGTCTTCTGGTTGTTCTGCAAGCGCTCCCGATAAAGGCGCCCCAGAGCGATCATGGCATTCTGGATCTTGGTTTCAGCCTCAGTGACAGCTTCTGGTGTCATCGGCACATCCTTAAACATCTCCTGCAATTCACTGTCGGTCAGGCTGGTCTCGATCGCCTCTTCTGCAGATTCGGCTTCCTCGACCTGGAAGCTGGTCGAACGATTGGATCTTCTCCAGTTGTCCTCCAACAGGCGGTCATTGCCCCAATAGCTCTTAAAATCTTTCAATCCACGATCCAGTGACTTGCTGTCATAGGCGAAGAAATTGGATTTTGCTGGCCCTGTAGATGGCGTATTACGCGCCCCGAACTGTCCCTGGCTCACGGCCAGATTTCGACTGTTCGATTTCTGGTCGTTCTGTTGATTGGCTGACAATTCATTAGCCTTGGCCAGTCGATCAGCTTTGATCTGCTCCGCAAGTTCTACACGGTCTTTCTCGGACAATCCGGCGATCGTCAACAGACTGTCCTGAAGGGTAATGACCTGAATATTCCGGGCAATATCTGTCAAGTTCTTACTGAGCAGAGACGCCATATTGTACCGTTCATCAGTAGCTGGCATCTCCTTGATAACCAGATCATAATATACCTTTGCTTCGACATACAGCTCCTGGTCGAAATACAATTCAGCCAGTTTCAAATGGGTCTCTGTACGCTGCGAGATATTCTTGGTAGAAAAACGTGCCGATTCCTTCAAGTTGACAATTGCGGAAGCCGTATCCAGCAGGTCAAGATCCATATCTGCCAGCGCATAATGGATGCGGTCACGATAATCTTCGTTCTTCTTGTCCTTCAGAAGACGCTCCATATCCTTCCTGCAGTCGGCGACAGGCGTCTGACCCGACCGGTATTCACCCAGCAGCAGATTCAATCGTGCATTGAACTCCATCTCATAGACAGGCCGAAGCTTGACTACTGCCCGGAAGGCTTCCACCGACTGGGCATACTGATTCTGTTGCTGATAGATCTGTCCAAGAATATACTGGTATCTGGCCTTCTCCTTTTTCTTCTTGGCCAGAGTAATGGCAGAACGCAGATATGGAATAGCACCGTCATACATCCCTCTTTCCAGGAAAAGATGGGCCTGTGCTACCGGGATTTCCCGGATCACCTCAGGTGAAGCTGTCGGATGAATGGCTGCTTCGGTGAAGGCGCGCATAGCATCTTCATATAAATGTCGTTCCGTATAGGTCCGACCGAGCCAAAGCATGCCTTCTGCATATGCCGGGCGGTGCTTGAACAGATAATTCTCTTTTTTAGGCTTCTTTTCTTCAGGGGCGACATCCGCTTCATCCGGTTCAGCAGTATCAGCGACCTCTTCCGGTGTCGGCTCAGGCTCAGGCGTCGTGTTGATCTGCTCGATCGGCTGATCCACATTGTTCAGCGAATCACTTTCTACCGGTGTGGGAACACTGGATTTTTTCCTGGGTAGCTTCTTCCCATTCTTCCGGGCCTTGGCACGAGCTTTTGCCTCCTTTTCACGTTCCTTTTTCCGGCGTTTGGCCTCTTTGCGGCGTTCCTTTGCAGCCTTGGCTGCCTCCCGTTTACGCTCTTTCCGTGATTTTTCAGCGGCCTCTCTTTTGGCGTCACGTTTTTCTTCCAGTTGCTTTTGACGCTCCTCTCGTTCCTTTTCCTGGATCTTTTTCTTCTCCCGGCGCTCATCTTCTCTTGCCTTGGCCCGGGCTTTTTTATTGATGGTTTTCTTCCGGAGTTCCATTGCTTCCGGCGAATAAGCCTCCTTCAGATAGACTAGAGTCTCCTCTGAGGCTTCATAATCATGCTTGAGATATTGTGCCTTGCCCACCAGGAGATAACAATCATCCACCCAGTGGCTGGGTCGATGGAGGGTGGCGACGACGGATACTTTTTCGATAGCCTTGTCCAGATCCTCTTTCACCTTTTCAGGATCTGCCACATTGACATAGTCGTAAACATCCAGGATCTGAGTATAATTGTCCTGGTTGTTGACACCCAGCTTGACTTCGCTCGCTTCCAAAAGTACGTTGGCATTGAAATAGCCGTTATAGTAAGCCGTTGTGTTGTGATAGAACCGACCCATAAGAGAGGGGTTCTCCCGACTTTTTTTAGTCGCGCAGCTGCTGAGAGCAATGAAGAGCAGGAAAAAGACGGGTAATCGGAATGATCTCAAGGCGGAAGTGATATGAATAGAAAGTAGAATATGAAAAAACCATACCAATCGGCTGGAACAGGCATATAACAACCGATCTGGCAAAATTATTTTAATTCGCAGCAAATTAGCAGTTCCATGGAAGAACAGCCCGTAAATAACCCAAAACGACTGCGACAACGGTTAAAAAAACCGTACCGCCTTGTCATTCTCAAAGAAGATTCTCTTGAAGAGGTCGGTGCCTACACCCTTACACCGTTGAGTTTGTATGTATTGATCAGCTCTTTGTTGGTGGCATTGTCCTTTGTGGTGGTCATGTTGATCGTTTTTACTCCACTGAAGCGGTGGATCCCCGGATACGGAGACACCTCCATGGACCCCGAACTTATCAGCCTCCGAACGAAAGTGGATGCAATGGCCAAACAACTGGAGTTACAGAAAAGATACACCGAGAATGTGCGCCAGATCCTGACAGGGGAAGTTCAAAAACCACCCCAGGAAAAAGAACCCGGTTTTGTTCTGGACAGCCTGACAGAGGTCAAAAGGGTCGAAGAGGATCAGATGTTGCGCAATAATTTCCAATTGGGAGAGGGCCTGCGCAAACAACAAACCATACCCGTAGCCACTTCAAACAATAAGACTCCCCTGGAGCGTCTGTACTTCACACCGCCGATCAAAGGTGAGATAAGCGCTGGTTATATGCCCGACAAAGACCACAATGGTGTCGATATTCTGGCGCCAAAAAACACCCCGATCAAAGCAGTGATGGACGGGTTTGTCATCCTGTCCGACTGGACGCTGGAGACCGGCAATACCATCGGTATCATGCATGACAATCACGTGGTGTCATTTTACAAGCACAACAGCAGTCTGCTCAAGAAGAGAGGGAGCTTTGTCCGTGCCGGAGAAGCCATCGCCATCATCGGCAATACGGGAACACTATCCAGTGGCCCCCATCTTCATTTTGAGCTCTGGTATCAAGGCAAACCCGTAGACCCAACTCGCTTTATCTCCTTCTGAGCCAGATCATGTATGGACATTGACCGGACGGGGACTGCGGATTCGACCGATGATCTTTTATCCTTGATTCTCCTGCATTGGTCGAAGAAGTTGGCTTCAGGTCAACCATTTCTCCGAAGTTGGGTATATTCCTGTAACCGATCAAGGATTCGGTCTTAACGCGTAAGATATGTCGACAGAATGGATGAGCCAGTGGTGGGATACCTTAAGCGGAGCACAGCATGTATTCTGGGGGATCGCCCTGTTCTTTTCTGTATTATTTGTCTTCCAGTTTGTGATCAATCTAATCGGTTTCGGATTAGATACAGAGACCGATATCGATGCCGACGCTGATCTGGACCATGGTGCGAATATCGACCCGGGATTTGCCTGGCTGTCCGTCCGGGGCGTCATCGCTTTCTTCACCTTTTTCGGGTGGGCAGGTGTGATCGTCCTGTCAAAAGGAGGACCCTTGCTCTGGGCCGTGGTGATCGGGCTGCTCTTTGGCATGCTGGCCATGTCCCTTGTGGGCTACCTGCTGTATCTGTTCGGTCAGCAGACCCAGATCGGCAACTACCATATTGATGAAGCGCTCTACCACACTGGAGAGGTCTACCTCACCATTCCGGCCATGAAATCCGGCACGGGGAAGATCATGATCCAGCTTGGAAATGGTACCCGGGAAGTCGATGCGGTCACAGAAGGAAAATCGCTGGTCAATGGTACGCTGGTCAGAGTGACCGGTATCCTGGAGGACACCCTGTTACTGGTAGAGGAGCTGCGAGCGTCACCTGACAAAACCGATTGACGCTCCAGATCACCGATTGAAAACGAATTCTAACTATACTAAAACCAAACATTCAAATGGAAGAAGCTGCATTCTTGCTTTTTGGGTTGATCGCCCTGTCCGTTATGATGATTTTCTTTTTTGTGAGCCGGTACAAGCGATGCCCCTCCGACCGGATCCTCGTCATATATGGTAAAACCGGATCAGGATCGGCCAAGTGCCTGGCGGGAGGCGCTGCTTTTGTCTGGCCCGTGATCCAGGATTGGCAATATCTCGACCTCACCCCGATCTCGATCGATGTCGACCTGCGCGGTGCGCTGAGTAAGCAAAATATCCGGGTGAATGTGCCCTCCCGATTCACCGTTGCGGTGAGCAATGAAGAGGGGATCATGATCAATGCTGCCGAACGTCTGCTGGGCAAATCCATGGATGAGATCCGGGATATTGCCAAGGATATCATCTTCGGTCAGCTTCGTCTTGTCGTCGCGACAATGGACATCGAAGAGATCAATTCAGACCGGGACAAATTCTTGACCAATGTGGCGTCGAATGTCGGCAGCGAATTGCGGAAGATCGGGTTAACCCTGATCAACGTGAACGTCACCGACATCCAGGATGAATCGGGTTATATCGAAGCATTGGGTAAGGAGGCCGCTGCCAAGGCGATCAACGAAGCCAAGGTCCGTGTCGCCGAAAAGGAACGGACCGGATCCATCGGAGAAGCAGAAGCCTACATGGATCGGCGTATCCAGGTCTCTGCTGCAGAGGCGAAAGCCCAGATTGGAGAAGCCGATGCCCAGTCATCGGCGACAGAGGGTGAAAACCTGGCTGCCGTCAAGATCGCTCAATCCAATGCAGAACGACGGGAGAAGGAGGCAGAAGCCCTCCGACAGGCCACCGCTGCGGAAAAGATCGCTGCTGCCCGTTCACTGGAAGAATCCTATGCTGCTGAACGAAAAGCCGAAGATGCGCGGGCCAAGCGGGAAATGGCCACCCGTGAAGCTGATACCATCGTCCAGGCCGAGATTGCCAAACGCCAGAAGGAAATCATGGCAGAGGCTGAAGCAGAGCAAACCCGGCGTATCGCCAAAGGGGAAGCCGATGCACTTTACCTTATGAAGGAAGCGGAAGCCCGAGGTATCTTTGAGGTCCTCGAAAAGCAGGCCCTTGGATTCCAGAAAGTAGTCGCCGCAGCTGGCGGAAACTCCCGGGATGCCGTCTTGATGCTGATCGCTGACAAGCTGGAAGAACTGGTAAAAACCCAGGTTGATGCCATCAAGAATATCAAGATCGACAAGGTCACTGTCTGGGAGGGGGGAAATCAAAAAGAAGGTGAAGGCAACTCCACCTCCAAGTTTATCTCCGGCCTGTACAAATCGGTACCACCGATGAGTGACCTGTTCAATATGGCGGGTATGGATCTTCCTGGTTATCTTGGACAAAAGAAGGAAGAAGGGGCTGCTCCTCCCGAAGATCGGAAAGATTCAACCACCTGACCTGTCTGTTACCAACACGAAAGCCCCTGATATTCTGCGGATTGTCAGGGGCTTATTACAGACTACAGGGCTCGGTTCATTCAAATCCGTCAGATCAATATGGATCGTTCAAACCAACCATCCAACTCATCCATGCTCTTCCGTTTGACCGCTCTCACAAATGTTCTTCCCCTACTGGGCGAAATCGGGAATCACACCCCATAGTCTTGCGCCGTGCCTGGCATACTAACAGAAATGGGCAGGAAGTACCTCCTGCCCAAACCTATTCAACAAAACCAATCAAACGGATATTTTATGAGCCTGCTGGATGAGATGGGGCAGACTGCCCCATCTCAGGACAACCAACAGAAAACAAGTTCTTGTGGGCATCTCTATCAACCCCACTCAATAGCCAATCAAATCCATAGAGCATTCTGACTAAAATAAACCTTCGCGATACTTCGTTATTTCTCAATCACTTAGCTATGGCTAGGTTCTTTGCGCCACCGCTGAAGCTAAGGCGGCACGCGGTCGAAATGCCTGCCTGCCAGCAGGCAGGCCTGGTCTCGCTTGGTTTTCTTTAGCTTGGCCTATTTCGGAGGTTAATAGAATTGCCCTTGTCATCGTTTTGTATTGTAACCCACTGAAATTCCGAAGCGATGATTGCCCTCCTTTCCAGGGATGTAAAAGACATTGATCGGCAGGTTCAGATTGCCGGAGCGGAAGGATTTTCCGACGGACAGTATAAAGGCGGACTTGATGGTGTAGTCACCCCTGCTGTCAACTCGTGTCGTTTTCTTAAATCCTTCAGGGACAGGCTTGTTGACAACGAATTCATCCAATTCATTGATATATCCAGTGGCCTCCTTTGTCAAACTGAACAGCGGACCTAGTGCCATTTCCCAGCCGTGGCGACTTTCCCGAAGGCCATTCAGCAAGGATACACTGGGAAAGAACTTACCCTGATCAAAGCCGGTGATCAACGGGACGAATTCGAACAGGGCCTGGAAGTTCCCCTCATTCAGATAGGTCCATTCAAACTGGTACCCAAACTGGAACATGATATTGCTGGCATTGAATCCGCCTTCATCATTCGACTGCAACGTTTTCCCCAGTTGCCCGGCAAATACAGCCACACCCATCCGCGGTCCGCTCAGGTTCAAACGGGTGGTTTGAGGTAAATTGATGCTGTTCTCGAAATTGTTCTTTTGAGTCAACCGTTGGAAGACGGCATCATCGACTGGCTGCCCGTACATCTCCTTAATGGCGTACTGGATGATCAGGTGGATCTGGTCGGGAAGGTTGAGATATTCCTGTACAAAGGTGAGTTCCTCCTGCCCGCTACCGACATCGATCACACGAAAGGAGACCAGGATCTGTCCGTCGATCGCATCGAGGCTTCCGGAGAACATCTTCCGGACACTGATCGCCTTGCCGACCTCTACCAGACAGGCCTTCGCATAACAATCGGAGATGGTCATACCCTGGCGATCCAGTTCAAACCGAATGTCTTCTCGGTTGAAAATAGTATACCGGTCGAGTTTGGTCAATTCTGCGCGCACGATGTTGGCTGCCTGAGATGGATCATAGTTTAGGCCGGCGACGCTGATATCCAGGATTCCCAGGGAAGGATTGGTTGGGGCTCTTCCTTCGATCGGGTTCGTCAACATTCCTACCAGGAAGAAGATAAGTGCAAACTGTTTCATAGTCGTTTTATTTTGATAGGTCAAAGTTCAACCGGGCAGACCCCTGATTCGTGGCGACTTTTGCCACAATCATATATTTTTTTATTACATATCAATACGCGTGAACGACTCGTGCCGATTGCTGTTTCATCCCCATGCATGACCAGCCCTATCATCCAATCGACTGTTCGTTCTATGACCGCCTCGAAGAAGCGGCCACCCTCCGTCGGTTCTGTAGCATAGAGGTCTCAGATCCTGACGGTGTGCGGATGCTGGAGGATCGGATCATTGATCTACGTATTGTCGATGGTGCCGAATGGATGTTCCTCGCCGGGGGGACACAGGTCCGGCTGGACCATTTGATCCGAATTGACGGACACCTGGTACCGGGCAGTTGTGGCCTCCCCCGGAAGGATTGATCTCTTATTCATATGACCCTCACCCCGTATCTTCGCCCAAAATCAACAGGCATGGCTCAAGCATTTATTATTGACGGCGTTCGCACCCCCATCGGCAAGTTCACCGGCACCTTATCACCGGTGCGGACCGATGACCTGGCTGCCCATGCCCTGCGAGAATTGATGTTGCGGCATCCCGATCTTCCTGGAGCAGCAATCGATGACGTCATCATGGGTTGTGCCAATCAGGCCGGAGAAGACAATCGCAATGTGGCACGAATGGCCCTGTTACTGGCCGGACTCCCCTGGTCGGTCCCCGGAGAGACCATCAACCGGTTGTGTGCATCGGGGATGTCCTCTGCTGTCCATGCATTCCGCGCCATCGCTGCCAATGAAGGCAATCTGTTCATCGCAGGAGGTGTGGAGCACATGACCCGCGGTCCCTGGGTCATTTCCAAGACATCTACACCATTTGGTAGAGATGCCGAAATGCACGACTCCAGTTTTGGCTGGCGCTTTGTCAATCCGGCTATGAAACAGCATTTTGGCACAGATGCCATGGGAGAGACCGCTGAGAACCTGGCAGACAAGTACCAGATCAACCGCGAAGACCAGGATGCATTTGCCTGCTGGTCTCAGGAAAAAGCAGAGGCCGCACGGATCGCCGGAAGACTGGCCGAAGAGATCGCCCCTGTGGCCATCCCACGCCGAAAACAGGAGCCTCTCATCTTTGCAGAAGATGAATTTCCAAGAGCAGGCACCACCCGGGAAACGTTGGCCGGATTGCGGCCGGCATTCCGAAAAGAGGGTACTGTCACTGCCGGGAATGCATCCGGATTGAATGATGGTGCTGCTGCATTGTTGATCGCTTCCGAGGCAGGTGTCCGAAAACACAACCTCACCCCGTTAACGCGCATTCTGAGTTCAGGTGTGGCCGGGGTGGAACCACGGATCATGGGTATTGGCCCGGTTCCGGCCTCCCAACTGGCCCTCCAGCGCGCGGGGTTGACCCTGGAACAAATGGACGTGATAGAGGTCAATGAGGCCTTTGCTGCGCAGGTACTCGCCTGTACCCGTACCCTGGGTCTGGCCGACGATGATGCACGTATCAACCCCAATGGCGGTGCCATCGCCCTGGGCCATCCATTGGGGATGACCGGTGCGCGGATCCTTCTTTCCGCCTCCCGTGAATTGGTACGTCGCCAGGGACGTTATGCCCTGGTCACCATGTGTATTGGTGTCGGGCAGGGTTATGCGGTAGTTATCGAACGGGCTTGATCCCGGCAAACGTCAAGAAGCCGGTCAGCTGAAGCTGCCTCGTTGGCGCATCGCCTCGTAGAGCAGGATGCCTGCTGCAACGGAGACATTATAAGAATCTACTTCTACGGATTGCGGGATTCGCACCCGATGATCCAATGATTTGAGCAAGTCCGCATCGATGCCGGAGCCCTCCGCACCCATCAACAGACACACGGGTATCGTCAGATCGAGTTTAGCAGGCACCACACTATGCTCCAGTGCCGCCCCGATCACCTGGACACCAGATTGACGCAGGATGTCTATGGCGTAGGGTAAAGCCTCCCGACAAACAGGCAAATGAAGCAATGCGCCCGCCGATGCCTTGACAGCATCTTCATTAAAACGAGCCACATCCCTGGTCCCGATGATCATGCCATGCGCCCCGGCAGCAAGCGCTGACCGAGCGATTGCCCCGGCATTTCGGACGTCTGTGACCCCGTCCAGCATGATGAACAGGGGTGTTTCGCCCTTTTCATAGACGGCCGGGACCAGATCGGCAATTCGGTAGAAGGGAACGGCCGAACGCCAGGCGATCACGCCCTGGTGGTTGCCATTCCAGATCCGCGTCAAAGCAGCGGGGGGAACCAGTTTGATCGGAATACGCTGTTCGCGACAGCGTTCCCGGATCTTCGCTTCCGCAGGTCCCTGAGATCCACGGGACATCCAGACACTATCTACGGCCAAACCGTTTTCCAGTGCTTCCAGCACCGGATGCCGACCCGCAATGAATTCTTTACCTTTTCCTGCCATAGATATTGTCTTCCAGGCTTCAAATAACGGCTTTTTCACCATGGAACTGGGCAATCATGATCATGTTTACTTAAATTTGAGAACTCATACTCGCTTTTTTACGTTTTCAGAACACTATACAATCAAACTTTTCAGGATGAAACAAGTTTCCACCTTGCTTTTGATCCTGCTGGTGCCTATTATACTCGTGGCCCAGCAGCAGTCGAGCCTGGATATCGCCTTGCGATATCTGGAGTCCCAGTCCAAAACACTCGGCATCACTTCCAGTGATCTGGCCGATCTGGCTATTGACAATGAATATCAGACCGTCACAAATGGCGTGACCCATCTCTATCTGATCCAACGCTATCAGGGTATCGAGGTGTACAATGCCATTGCCAACGTGAATATTCAACATGGCGAAGTCCTTTTCACCGGCAACCGGTTGATCCCCAATCTGGCTTCGAAGGTGAATGCGACGCAGCCCGTCATCACCCCGACGCAGGCACTGGAGAAAGCACTTCTCCACCTGGGCATCACCCCTGCCAAGACCTTTTCTCTTCTCGAACGCGTTTCTCCACACGAAATGACCTATGACAAGGGTGACTTCTCACATGAGAATGTGCCCGTCAAACTTCGCTTGCAACCCATGCAGAACGGCACCGTACGTCTGGCCTGGGATATGGCGATTGACCTGGTCGATGGACAGGACTACTGGAGCATTCGTGTGGATGCCCTCACCGGGGAAATTCTGGACAAACATTCATGGACCATTCATTGCTCTTTCGGATCCGCAGCAGAAGAAGGTTGTGACCACAATCACGCCCTCACCCACCGGCAAATGGTTTCCGTCAAAGAAGCACGCCAGCAAAACCGGACGACAACCGGATCAGTCCCGAATTCCTATAATGTATTTGCCTTCCCGCTTGAAAGCCCCGCTCATGGCGACCGCAGCATCGTTGTCGATCCTGCCGATCCCGTCGCTTCTCCTTTTGGATGGCATGACGTCAATGGTGTCGCAGGTGCTGAGTTCACCTATACTCGCGGGAATAATGTCCGCGCGTTTGATGCGCGAAACTCCAACACCAGCAGTAATGGCGACGAACCAGATGGTGGCGCGCAGCTTGAGTTCGACTTTCCGCTGGATGAAAATGCCGAGCCAGAAACGTTTACGGATGCAGCTGTCGTCAATCTGTTCTATGCCATCAATATGATCCATGACAAGACCTATCATTATGGTTTTAACGAGGAGGCTGGAAATTTTCAGACAAAGAACTACACCAATATGGGTGAGGGCGGTGACTTCGTCAACGGTCTGGCTCAATTTGGTGCTGTAGGTCTGCAGAATATCAACAACGCCGACTTCTCCACCCCTCCGGATGGCGCGAGTGGTCGCATGCGCATGTTCCTCTGGGATCGTTCTGCTGCTGGAGCAGTGGAGTATCTCAACATTAATGCCCCGTCTGAAGTCGCCGGTAAAGTACAAACCTCTCTGGCCAGTTTTGGCCCACAGATCACCTCTACTCCGACAACAGGAGAAATTGTCGTAGTGGATGATGGGACGGGGAATCCCACACAGGGATGTTACAACCCGACTAATGATGTCAATGGTAAGATCGTACTGATCGACCGCGGCAATTGTGAATTTGGAAAGAAGATCCTCAACGCTGAAAAGGCAGGTGCTATCGCTGTGATCATCTGCAACTTCGAAGATGCATTTGTCAATATGGGAGCAGGTGCTGTTGGTAGCCAGGTCACCATTCCATCTGTATTTGTACGTCAGTCGGATTGCGCCATCTTCCGGGTATTTGCCGGTACAGGACTTACCGCGACCATCGCTGCACCTGTAGACCCGACTGATCCAGACTACCTCGATGGCACCCTGGACAATGGGATCATCTGCCATGAAAATGGCCATGGTATCTCCAATCGCCTCACCGGCGGACCCAGCCAGGCCGGTTGCCTGGGTGGCGAAGAGCAAATGGGTGAAGGATGGTCTGATTTCATGGCCCTGATCATGACTGCCAAAGAAGGCGACACGCCTGATATGAAACGCGGTATTGGCACATTTGTCAGCCGTGAAGCCACTAATGGTAAGGGTATTCGGAACTTCCCTTATTCCACGGATATGACCATCAATCCGGTGACGTACAACGACATTCGGACCTTGTCGGTACCGCATGGTGTCGGCTCCGTATGGTGCTCCATGCTTTGGGATCTGTACTGGGCGATGGCCGACAAGTATGGCTATGATCCTGATTTTGACAATCCGGATTCGGGTAATAACAAGGCCATCCAACTGGTGATGGACGGTATGAAAATGCAGGCCTGTACACCCGGGTTTATAGATGGCCGGGATGCTATCCTGGCTGCAGACCTGGCGGACAACAATGGTGAGAACCAATGTTTGATCTGGGAAGTATTCGCTCGCCGTGGTCTGGGTGTCAATGCAGATCAAGGTGTTTCTGCGCTTCGCTCAGATGGTATTGAAAACTTTGAAGTGCCCGACTGTCGTCCGGAGCTCAAGGTGAGAAAAGCCGTCACCTCCGTGATCAATGCCGGCGATCCCATCGATGTGGTACTGACTGTGAAGAACGACCGACCTGATGCCGTAACCGGCGTGGTCATCCGTGATCTCGTTCCGGAAAACGCCACTTTCGTAGCGGCATCTGCCAGCATGATGGTCACCCAAAATGGTGATGAACTGTTATTCAACATCGGCAATATGGCCGCCGGAACCTCCCTGGAGATCACCTATACGCTGAATACCTCGGAGGTACATGGTTCCGACCTGATCTATTATGAGCCATGCGAAGTAGATGATATTGAAATCTGGTTGAAAGAGTGGGTGGATGGTGCGAATCAGCTCTATTTTGAAGTGTCGGATTATCAGGTCAACAACGGCACGAATGCCTGGGGTATCCTCAATTCGGATACGACCCTGCGCACCAACCTCTACCTGATCGATCCCGTCACGCTGGATGCTGACAAACCCATCCTTCGCTTCAGTCATTCCTACAACTCCGAATATCGGGTGGATGGCGGATTCGTTCAGGTCTCCACCGATTATGGTGCCAACTGGCTGGATGTCCGCGACAAACTGTTCCGTGAGTCGTATGCACTGGGAGGTATTCAGTATAGCACCTTCAGTGTGCCAAACACGGTCGGATTCACCGGATCCTCTGATGGATTCGTGGATACCTATATCGATCTGTCGGAGTATGCCGGGCAAGATGTTTTGATCCGCTGGTTGTTTGCCTGCGACGGCAATACGGCAGACGTCACGAATGGCTGGTTTATTGACGACGTGACCTTTATGGGCATGTACAATTACAATGCGGAGGTCTGTGCCAGCTTTGACCAGGGTCCGGATTTCTGTGACCTGCCAGCCGGAAAAGGAACCTTTGTGGAACATAGCACCACTGGTATTCACAACGAACCTGTCCTGGAAGGGATCGATGTCTATCCTAACCCTGCCCAAGAACAGCTTTATGTGACCATTGATCGCGGTACACCCGCTGATTACCAGATCACGCTGACCAGCCTGGAAGGCAAAGCATTGTGGACCACACAATTGAGAGGAACCACATATCAGACCGTTCAGATCCCGTTGCAGCAGACAACGATGGGTCTGTACCTGATCAAGATCCAGTCGGATGAAGGGGTCTATGTCAGAAAGGTTGTGATCAAGCCGTAAGGCGTTTTTTACAAGACCAAAAAGCCGGAGATGGATTCATCTCCGGCTTTTTTTATGTGGTCATAACATCCACAAATACCAGTCCGACATAGATTCAAAGTCGGATCTGAGCGACTACGCTTTTCTCCTCAACTCCTTCACTCCTCATATGTTTGTAAAAGTAGAGAATTTGGTTCATCTTGATCAGGATGAATCGAAGCCGGGCAGGTAAACACATTCTACTCCTAAATACGGTAAAGATACCGATATACAAGTTGAGGTAAGACCTGCCTGGTTCT
>JAIPBE010000004.1 GCA_021738725.1 Saprospiraceae bacterium
ACATCGGTATGGACTTCAGACAAGTGAAGTACGCATACATCAATGAATGTAGTGTTCAGGGGAATGTCACCAATCAAGACATTGGTGTGTTTCTAGAAGATGTTCCGGTATTCCGTATGCAAGGTGGGGTACTTGACGGACTGGATTATGGGATTCAATCCCTTGGCGGTAATCAATCGAACGTATTTCTCTATTCACAGGCGACAATCAGTAATTGTGATCGCGGAATCTATATCGAAAAAGGCGGGGTCAATGTGAATGGCAAAGATTTTGGAATGGTGTTGATGGATTGCGCCAATCTGATCAACAATAAGGATGGTATCATCGGAAAAGATATTCTCCTTCAAGTGGATGCTGTGAGTAATGCCACCCATCACCCAAATCAAATGGTAACACCCAACACCTTTGTGAACGGTGCTGACCCTATAGGTTTAGATGATATCTTCCAGATCTGTTATGATGTTCGGGATGCCTCTACCGTCTATGCCAGAGAGAACGTCTGGGGCTATGGGTCACCCAGTAATCAGTATGATTTTGACAATCATGATTTTGGTACAGGAACAAATGGATGTGACTTTATATATAATAAAGTGGATAACATCGTCTGGAGTCCAACTGCACAATATGTAGTCAATTGCCCGATTCCTCCCCGTGCTCCAGGATATGTGGACATTGGTGGCTTAACCACACCTCCTATATTTGGCAGTACAGAGACATGTGTGGTCAGCGGAGGCACTAGCATCGATGTCCATGACCGATGGGCTCGAGGTTTGGACCGCTTTTATGCTGAGGATCTGGATGGCGCCTCTACGTGGCTGGACACAATTGCAGGCATTCCGAATGCAGTTCGGGATACGCTGAGCCAGCCTTGTCGTCACTACATTGATGTAGCCAGAGTGCTGACCGATGCGATCAATACGGTACAGGGCACTACCACGGCGAAAATCAATCCGGCGTCCAATGGATTTGTTAAAACTGCTTCGCAGGGTGATGTAGATAATGCAGAAAACCTGCGCATCCAATTGTCGCCCAATCCGGCTCAAGGGACTATCAACATCCAGGTCGAAGGGGCAAATGGTTCTACCTACCGTATTGTGAGTGCCTTAGGTTTGCTCATGGATCAAGGGCAGGTACTAGATATGTGGAGTCAGACATTGCACGGTTGGCCTGAAGGCATGTATGAAATGCAGGTGATCGGGCGTGGAAACCGAATCGCGAAGAGCGAGCGGTTTATGGTCGTGAAATAGGAACAAGAGGGTTTCCTGGTATTGCAGAGTGCCCTTCCGAGATGGAAGGGCACTTGCATTTTTAGTCCACCTTTAGCTAGTGAGGTCGAAGGGATGCAGATGAGGAGACCTACACTACAAGTATCCGTTGGGTCCTTATCCCCACAATGGATGTGGATAAGTCCCGGCTTTGACCAACTGTCGGAAGGCCTCCTGGACCATGGGTTTATCCTCTTTGTAGGTGACGCCATACCAACGGTCCTCGCAGGGAAGAACATTCACCCGAACATCTTCTCGATCGATCATTTCCTGGATAAAAAGTGGAATGAAAAACTCGGCTTTGGGCTGATCTGCAGATTCCTGGATGAATTGATGGAACCGCTTCTCGATGATCGGGAATACGGTAGGGTGGAAGCCCCAGAAATTCATGGATACAGCACTGTCTTTATCCACGGAGATACTGGATTCACCTTCCTTGTAGATGATGTCACCATCTTGCCATTGAATTTGCGTGCGCTCATCCACATGGTGTAAATTGCCATTCTCGTTGACGGCGCAGACGCCTCTGGATACGGAACCATGATCAGAGAGCGTTTTTGACAACTGATACCCCATCATGGCGTAGGTATCAGGGGTGGCTCGTGTTTGCAAGAAACCGGCCATATCCGCAAATGCAGCATTGCCGTAATAATCGTCCGCATTGATGACAGCGAATGGTTCCTGTATGGCATCCCAAGCAACTAGAACGGCATGAGCTGTGCCCCAGGGTTTGGTACGCTCTGTATTCCTCTGCCCATTGGTATAGCTGTCCATTTCCTGAAAGACGTAGACAAATTCCGCATCAGCGGGACGAATAGCTTCAAAGCGTTCGCGAAAAGCATCTTCAATATCCTTGCGAATCACAAAAACGATCTTTCCGAAGCCGGCTCTCAGCGCATCGTAAATCGAATATTCAATGATCGTTTCGTCTCCAGGACCGACGCCATCGATCTGTTTGAGTCCACCGTAGCGGCTGCCCATTCCGGCAGCCAGGATCACCAGGGAAGGTTTCATAAAGGGGCTTATGAGAAGTTGATGAGGAATTTATTCTTCTTTCCATTCTCCAGGAGGAGATAGGAACCATGGATCAGGTCGTCCGCGACCAAAACAGCATCCGGAGAGTTTTGTTTGATCTTGTTGGCGGAAATGGCATTCCCCGAGATGGCTCTGCGCGCCTCCCCCTTGGATTGCATAATGTCTGTGTGCTCTGTGAGCAACTCGATCAATGGGGTTCCTTCAAAGGAAAGGAGAGATCGGGAGAGTGCATAGCTGGGAATTTCCCCATCCACCATTTTCCAATCCGAGGGTTTCATATCCAGGAGGAAATCTGCATCGATCTTCGGGTGGAAGAGTAATTTGGAAACCTTTCGGGCACTCTCCAGGGCCTCTTCAGAATGCACCCGACTGGTGATCTCCTCTGCGAGCAACCGCTTGAGCGTGATGGGGTCATCCTGATGGGTCTCTTCCAATGCGAGGACCTCTTCCTGTGAACGCAGGGTGAAATAACGCATGAATTTGGGCAGGTCGCGATCGTCTGCATTGATCCAGAACTGGTAGAAGGCATAGGGCGAGGTCAGGTCCGGATCCAGCCAGATATTGCCCTGTTCTGATTTGCCAAACTTGCTTCCATCGGCCTTGGTCAACAGGGGTGTGGTCAGGGCATAAGCCTTGCCACTCAGATTGCGACGGATGAACTCGGTACCAGAGGTGATATTCCCCCATTGGTCGGATCCCCCCATTTGCAAGCGGCAGTCCTGTTGTTCGTACAGGCATTGGAAGTCATACGCCTGCAGGATCTGATAGCTGAATTCAGTGAAGGAAATACCTGTTTCGACCCGCTTCTTCACAGACTCCTTCGCCATCATATAATTGACGGTGAGGGTTTTGCCTGCCGTGCGCAAAAACTCCAGGACATCCATGTTCTTGTAAAAGTCATGGTTGTTGACCAGTCGTGCCGGATTGGACACGCCATCAAATGCGATCAACTTGCGCATTTGGGCTTCCTGATGCGCCAGATTCAGATCCAGCTCTTCAAAGCTTTTCAGTTCGCGTTCCTTATCCTTTCCGGAAGGGTCTCCGATCCGTCCCGTCGCGCCTCCCATCAGGACGACAGGTGTATGCCCGGATTGTTGGAACAGGGTCAGAAGCATGAGCTGCACATAATTGCCAATGGTCAGCGAAGGGGCAGTCGGATCAAACCCGATATATCCCGTGCATGGACCGGATGCCAGGTAGTCTTCGACGCCCGGGGTAGCATCATGTAACATGTTCCGCCAGCGCAATTCTTCCAGAAAGTCCATGTGTCGAGTGTTCAGATGGCCGCAAAAATAGGACATTTCAAGCTGCCCTTCCAGCAACACAGAGACAGATGTATCTTGGAGCCGATTTCATTATGTCACTGATCCACTTCATCTCCCGACGGTTGCGTTCTACAGAAGGCGATTCCTTCACCCGAACGATCATCTATTTTGCCATAGGGACCATTGCCCTTTGTGTCACGGTGATTCTGCTGGCGCATGCCCTGATCTTGGGCTTTAAAACGGAGATCAAGGCCAAGGTCTTCGGTTTTTGGGGCCATATCCAGATCACCAGTTTCAACCTGAACAACACGTTTGAAAGTCCTCCGATCCTGGAGAACCAGACCTTTTATCCGGCGCTCGACTCCGTTGGACAGATCGACTATGAAGATGAATTGGAATCGGGTCAGGTAGTCAAACGCACCACCTACGGGGGGATCCGGCATATTCAGGCCTATGCATTGAAACCGGGCATTCTGACCCGCAAGGACAACCTGGAAGGAATCATCCTGAAAGGGGTAGGGACCGATTTCGATTGGGACTTCCTGGAAGAATACATGCTGGAGGGCGAGCCGATTCGTTTGACGGACACCGTGCCGTCCCGGGATATATGGGTGTCGGCCACCACGGCATCCCGATTACGACTGAAACTGCATGATGATCTCATCGTCTATTTCATCCAGGAGAACCGACAGGTGGAACGCCGGTTCCAGGTGGCGGGTATCTATAAGACAGGTCTGGAAGAGTACGACAAGAAATTTGCATTGGTCGATATCCGGCAGATCCGTGCCGTGAATGACTGGCCGGTAAATGCCGTCACTGGGTTTGAGGTGTTTGTCGATGATCTGCGGGACCTCGATCCCTTTACGGCCCATATCTATTATGACTGGCTGCCGGATGACCTCTATATCGAGAGCATTCGCCAGAAGTTTCCGGCCATTTTTGACTGGGTAGACTTGCAGGATATCAATGAGCAGGTATTGATCATCCTGATGTTGATCGTGGCCATGATCAATCTGATCACCGTACTACTAATCCTGATCCTGGAGCGGTTTACAATGGTGGGCATCCTCAAAGCGCTGGGAGCTCATGATCAGATGATCCGTTCCATCTTTATCCGGATGACCCTGCGTATCCTGCTTTGGGGAATGGGCATCGGCAATGTGATGGCCTTGATCATCGGGAGTGTACAAGCCAGATATGGATGGATGAAACTCGATGAATCAGAGTATTATCTGTCGGTGGTACCCATTCGCTGGGATCCCTGGTTCTTTCTTTTGTTGAATGGAATGTTCCTGATAGTTGCATTTCTGACACTTTGGATTCCATCTATGTACATCAAACGTATCCAACCGGTTAAAGCCATTCGCTTCAAGTAAATTCGTTTAGGAATTTCACCCTATGGAGTTAGATGAGAATGGAGATTAATATTGGCCTGTTGAGGGATTAATCTTACTTTTAGCCGAGATTGAGATTATAGATTCATGGAACCAGCAAAGGATGATCCGTTATTATGCGCGCATCGATGGATTGATCACCGAACTGGCCGAACGACAGCCGGCTTGCTGGATCAACATATCTCCTCCCGTCACGCAAGAGGAGATCGAGGTGCTCTCTGAGGAGCTGGTCGTTCCCCTTGACTTTTTTACCGACCCACTGGATATCGATGAGCGCTCACGTTATGAGCGCGAAGAGGAGGCACGTCTGATCATTGTCAATACGGCTGTCCTGAACGAGCGGGACGGGGAGAATGAGGCCATCTATCTCACGATACCGATCGGGATCATTCTCGTCCCCACCTATGTCATTACCATCACGTCTGCGGAGAACCCTGTCCTGGATCTTTTTCTGGAGAATAGGGTGCGCAATGTGGATCCTTCGGATGAACGGCAGTTTGTCCTTCGCCTGCTGGAAGAGAATGTCTATCGCTTTCTCAGTTGTTTGAAGAAACTGAACCTCAGACGCAACCTGATCGAGCAGGAACTGTATTATTCCAGCCGGAACCAGGAGTTGAAACAGCTCCTCAGTATTCAGAAGAGTCTGGTCTATTTTGTGAACAGTCTCAACGCGAATGAGCTTTTGAAAATGAAAGTCAAGCGCACGGATTTCCTCAACGTCCAGGGCAATGAGGACAAGCTGGATCTGTTTGAAGACATCATTATCGATAACAGTCAGGCCCTGGAAATGGCCAACGTCTATACCAACATCATCGGAGGCACCATGGAGGCCTATGCGGGGATCATTTCCAACAACTTGAACGTGGTCATCCAGCGTTTGACGTTGATCACCATTATCCTTATGGTGCCCACACTGGTCGCCAGTATCTTCGGAATGAACGTCCCCAGCGGATTGGAGGACTCTCCAACAGCGATTTACTACATCATTGTTATATCTATCATTATCAGCTTGTTGCTGGCTTGGTTCTTCAGAAGAAAGCGCCTCTTCTAACACATTAATCACGAGGCCGCATCTCTTCTTATCTCCCTTTTTGTAGCTGACTTTTTATCCCTGAACCTCAACGGTTTCCGCACCTTACATATGGATTAATAATTATGAGTAAAAATCACATGTATAGAGTTATTCACAATCCAGTATAATGAAAATATGTAGTTAAACTATAGTCAGTCAGCATGTTATATATTTTATCCACATGTTGTGAGTATTTTTATCCGAGCGGGTTTGGTGGGGGAGGGGAGGTTCTTCACCTTTGCATTGTACAGCGGGAAATAGCGGAAGTTGTCCAATTCGGGGCCGTCAGATCTTGACACCCGGGACTCTTACTTCACGGAGCTTTCAGGAATGTATTTATCGGTTTATCGAACATGGAATGTCCATCGTTTGGTATCCCATTTTTTACCCTGATGAGCCGCCTATTCCGCGGATGAAAACGACCTGAGTATGAAGCAGATTTTCGAACCCATCCTTGAAGAGAACCCCAACCGATTTGTGCTTTTTCCGATCAAGCATCATGATATATGGGATTGGTACAAGCGGTCTGAGGCCTGTTTTTGGACAGCTGAAGAAATTGATCTTACCAGTGATATCAAAGATTGGGAGGAAAAGCTCAGCGACGATGAGCGGTTCTTCGTTAAACATGTCCTGGCATTTTTTGCTGCCAGTGATGGGATTGTCAATGAAAATCTGGCGGAGAACTTCGTCAATGAAGTACAGTATACCGAGGCCAAATTCTTTTATGGCTTCCAGATCATGATGGAGAACATCCATTCTGAAACCTATTCCCTTTTAATCGATACGTATATCAAGGATCCGAAGGACAAGGATTATCTCTTCAATGCGATTGAGAATATGGAGCCGGTCAGACGCAAGGCCGAATGGGCTCTGCGTTGGATCGACAATGGTTCTTTTCAGGAAAGACTGGTGGCCTTCGCGGCAGTGGAAGGGATCTTTTTCTCAGGGTCATTCTGTTCCATTTTCTGGTTGAAGAAACGGGGATTGATGCCCGGCTTGAGTTTTTCCAACGAACTCATTTCTCGGGATGAAGGAATGCATTGCGACTTCGCTTGTCTGCTTTACAACGAACATGTGAAGAACAAGCTCAGCAAAGAGACACTGCAAACCATCATCACCGATGCCGTCGAGATCGAAAAGGACTTTGTCAGCAATGCCATTCCGGTCGATCTGATCGGTATGAACAGCACCTTGATGTGCCAGTATATCGAATTTGTTGCTGATCGCTTGCTGACTGCTCTTGGAAATACCAAGGTATACAACGCTGAAAATCCATTCCCCTGGATGGACTTGATATCACTTCAGGGGAAAACAAACTTTTTTGAAAAACGTGTCGGGGACTACCAGAAAGCAGGCGTCCTCAGCGATCGCGACAAGCAGATATTCTCTCTGGAAGAAGACTTCTAGGCAATCGTATTGTAATCCCATCCCTCAACTATCTAAACACCTCAGCACCATGGCTATGCAAGTCGTCAAACGTAGTGGGAAAAATGAAGATGTCAGTTTTGACAAGATCACAGCGCGGGTCAAGAAATTGTGCTACGGCCTGTCCCAGGCTTATGTAGAACCAATTGAGATCGCCAAGAAAGTGATCCAGGGCCTCTACGATGGCGTGCCCACACCGGAACTGGACAACCTGGCGGCTGAAACGGCTGCTTCCATGGCGTCCAAGCATCCGGATTATGCCCTTCTCGCAGCGCGTATTGCCGTCAGCAACTTGCACAAAAGCACAGATAAATCGTTCTCCAAAACGATCAAGGCACTCTACAATTATATCGACCCCAAAACGGGACAATCTGCGGGCCTGATCGGCGAGGAGACATATAAGACGGTCCAGAAATACAAGGACCGACTGGATTCAGCAGTAATCTATGATCGGGATTACGATTTCGATTATTTCGGCTTTAAGACCCTGGAGCGCTCCTATCTCCTGCGGATGAACGACCGCGTTGTGGAACGGCCTCAACATCTGCTGATGCGCACAGCTGTGGGTATCCATGGGAACGATATTGACAGTGCGATTGAAACCTATCGCCTGATGTCAGAGAAGTGGTTCATTCATGCCACACCAACCCTGTTCAATGCCGGGACACCCAAGCCGCAGCTGAGTTCCTGCTTCCTGTTGTCTATGACAGATGATAGTATCAGTGGCATCTTTGAGACTCTGGCACGTTGTGCGAAGATCAGCCAGTCTGCAGGCGGTATCGGACTCAGCATCCACAATGTCCGCGCTACTGGCAGTTATATCCGGGGCACAGGTGGGACTTCCAATGGAGTCATCCCCATGTTGAAGGTCTTTAATGATACGGCACGCTATGTCGATCAGGGCGGAGGCAAGCGGAAAGGTGCATTTGCCATCTATCTCGAGCCCTGGCATGCCGATGTATTCGATTTTCTCGATCTGAAGAAGAATCACGGCAAGGAAGAAGCACGTGCCCGCGATCTCTTTTATGCCATGTGGATCCCCGATCTGTTTATGGAGCGAGTAAAGGAGGATGGTGAATGGTCACTGTTCTGTCCGAATGAGGCGCCTGGTCTTCACGACTGTTATGGAGGTGAGTTTGAAGCCTTGTACCACAGGTACGAGCAGGAGGGAAAAGCACGTAAAACCATCAAGGCACAGGAACTCTGGTTTGCCATTCTGGAATCTCAGATCGAAACCGGAACACCTTATATCCTCTATAAGGATGCCGCCAATAAGAAGTCGAATCAGAAAAATCTGGGCACTATCCACTCATCCAATCTCTGTACGGAGATCCTGGAGTATACTTCGAAGGACGAAGTGGCGGTCTGCAATCTCGGTTCCATCTCCCTTCCCAAATTTGTCAAGGAAGACCGGACATTTGATTTTGAGGCGCTGGCCAACATTACCAAGGTGCTGACGCGCAACCTGAACAAGATCATCGATATCAATTATTATCCAATCGAAGAGGCACGGAACAGCAATATGCGTCACCGTCCGATCGGTATCGGTGTGCAGGGATTGGCAGATGCCTTCCTGCTGATGCGTTTCCCATTTGACAGTCCCGGTGCCAGGAAGCTCAACAAGGATATCTTCGAAACCATCTACTTCGCTGCAGTCAGTGAATCTTGTGAACAGGCAAAGGCCCAGGGTGCCTATTCATCATTCGAAGGTTCGCCTGCCAGTCAGGGACAATTGCAGTTTGATCTGTGGGGCGTTCAACCTTCCGACCGGTACGACTGGACGGCCTTGAAGGAGGACGTTAGAAAGAACGGTTTGCGGAACAGCCTGCTACTGGCACCGATGCCTACGGCGTCGACTTCCCAGATCCTGGGCAATAACGAATGTTTTGAGCCTTATACGTCGAATATCTACTCGAGACGAACACTTTCCGGAGAATACATCGTCGTGAATCGCCATCTCCTCAAGGATCTGATCGGTCTTGAATTATGGAATGACGAAATGCGCCAGAAATTGATGGCCACCAATGGATCCATCATGGATATTCCGGAGATTCCCGAACCAATCAAAGAACTGTACAAGACCACCTGGGAGATCAGCATGAAGGCAATTATTGATATGGCGGCCGATCGGGGTGCCTATATCTGTCAAAGCCAGAGTCTGAACCTCTTTGTGGAAAACCCAAATTTTGGAAAACTGTCTTCTATGCATTTTTACGCCTGGCAAAAGGGCTTGAAGACGGGCATGTATTACCTGCGAACCAAAGCAGCTGTTGATCCCATCAAGTTTACCCTGGATGAGAAACACCAACGACAGCAAGCTTCAAATGGTCAGGTAAACCAGGAGTCTGGCGAATCACTGCAGCAACGGTCGGATTCGTCGGAACAAGAGCCCGAAGTCAAGGCCTGCAGCCTGGATGATCCAGGTTGTTTGATGTGCTCAGGCTGATCAGTGCTTCTCTGATTCCTCTGTTTTCCCTAGGTGGCTATCAGTACAGCTGATGCCACCTATTTTTTTTGAAGGAGGCTATTCACAAACAGCGGCACACCGGTCGCCGCTGTTTGTGCTATGACGTCAATCTTATCCTTGCCGAAATGATCCACAGGAGCCGGATTGGGATCGATATAGATGATCGGCGAACCGGGTGGCACATAATGTAAAAGACCTGCCGCCGGATACACCTGGAGTGATGTGCCGATGATCATGACCAGATCGGCCTGGTCGACCAGGTAGATCGCTTCGGACAAAGCGGGGACTTCCTCACCGAACCAGACGATATGTGGACGCAAGGGGTAGCCTTGCGGGCAACGATCTTCCGACCGAAGATCGCCATCCCAAGCATATATATCTGACGATTGGCCAGTGGATCGGACCTTGCGCAATTCCCCGTGGAGGTGGAGTACGTTCCGACTACCCGCCCGTTCATGCAGGTCATCTACATTCTGGGTGATGATCCGGACGTCATAGTCTGCTTCCAGATCTACCAGGGCCTGATGGCCGGCGTTTGGAGCTACTTCAAATAATTGCCTTCTTCGTTGATTGTAAAAGTCCCGGACGAGATCCGGATCTTTTCGCCACCCATCGGGGGAGGCGACCGCCATGACATCATATCCCTCCCAGAGGCCTCCGGCATCCCGAAAAGTGGAAATCCCACTCTCTGCACTCATACCGGCACCGGTCAGGACAACAATTCGCTTTTTCATACACAGACGCCTTTCAGCTTCTGGAACGCATGGCCGATCTGATCGACCAGGTCACTGGCCAGGATTGATTCCTGTGCACCGATGTCCACCAGTGCCAGATCGCCTGCCAGGCCATGGATAAATACACCGATCTGTGCGGCATCTCCAGGCGGATACCCCTGTGCCAGCAATCCAGCCAGGAGACCGGTGAGCACATCGCCACTCCCTGCCGTGGCCATTCCGGCATTGCCGGTGGAGTTGAACATTCCGGTTCCATCCGGACAGATGATCCGGGTGTAGGCACCTTTCAGGATGATGTAGATCTGATGTTTTCGAGCCAGCTGGATGGCGGAGTTGATCTGATCGTAAGCATTCTGGCGTTCTCCGATCAATCGCTGCATCTCTCCTGGATGCGGGGTGAGGATACTGCCGGGAGGAATCCTAGACATCAGGGTTGGATCGTCAGCCAGAATATTCAGAGCGTCAGCGTCCAACACCAGTGGATATTCCGGGGTTGATTCGAGAAAAAGCCGCAATGCCTGAGCGGTGATCTGATTTGTTCCGATCCCACATCCAACACCCGCAGATTGAAATCCTGTCCGGGGTGGGGGAGTCGACCAGACAGTTTCGTGTGGATCCCCCATGTATAAGGCCTCGGGCAATCCGATCTGCAGGATGGTCTGGGCATGGTGGGGGGCATACAGGGTGAGTTTGCCGGCACCAGAGCGAAGCGCCGCCCGTCCAGACAAGATCGCCGCACCCATCATGCCATCCCGTCCACTGATCAAACAGACATGACCTTGCATACCCTTGTGTGAAAAAGTGGATCGCGTATGGAGTAAATGCCGGATATGCGCACTGGTCAGTACATGGAAGGGGATGTCAATTGTCCTCAGAAAAGCAGGGACCAGACCAATATCCAGTAGATGCCAATGACCCACAAACCGTTCATTTTCGGAAATAAAGAAGGAGAATTTGGGTGCCTGAAAGGTGAGGGTGATATCCGCTTTATATATGGGTCCAGTGGACGGTTTATCTGCCTGGAGACCACTTGGCAGATCGATGGCCAATTTGATTCCTGTTTTGGTATTGACTTGTCGGACCAAAGTGGCAATGGGCTCCTTTAGCGGTCCGGAACACCCGGAACCAAGCAGCGCATCGATCCAAATAGTCTTGTCCTGTTGAAGTCGAGCGGGGAGAGGTGCCGGATATCGAACAATTGGCAATCCTTCATGGCTCGGAAGACGATCATAATTCATCTGGCGATCTTCAGTTTTACTGTCCGCCAGATCCAGAATTGTGACGTCATAAAATTGTTTGAAAAGATGCCTTGCCAGTCCCAACCCATCCCCACCGTTATTTCCGGGTCCGCAGAGAATGACAATTGGATGATCTTCCCGAGGGAAAACGTTCATTATCCATTTGGACAGGGCGTGAACTGCCTGCTCCATCAGGTCATAAGAAGATATGCCCTGATGCCGAATGGTAAACGCATCCCAGTGACGGATCTGCTCGCGAGAAAGGACTGGGATCATGATGATTTGAATTTATCAGACATTTTATAACGGCTGGGATCGTGCAGAGACCGATTGCTTTTTCATCCCGAATGTACGGCAGACCAGCCAGACATCCTTTTTCTGATGAATCTCCAAAACTGATGGATGTGTGACATGGGTTTTGTTGTCTACTTCTGGCTTAAGTGGTCGTTGACCCTCAAGTGTTAAATGGTAGCTGATGCCGGTCAATTTATTCATAAATGTCAGATAATGAATTAAATATGGAAGACACACATTTCGAAATTTGATAGGGTCAGTATGTTGAAACGTTAAATAATATTGTATATTTAGCTCGGTATTCTTTGGAATATTTGAACATATTTCAACAAATCACATGAATAGTGTCAAAACAATCCTGCGGGTCTGTGCATTCCTGTTACCAATTGTGGCGAGTGGGCAAGATCTCGATATCCATTGGTCGCAATATTACAATGCGCCCTTTTACATCAATCCTGCGCTGACCGGGGTGTTCAGCGGTGATCAACGTGTCACAGGCAATTATCGAAATCAATGGTACAATGTCCCCGTTCGTTATGAGACGTTTGCCGTGGCCTACGATCAGAAATTCTATGTGAAAGGGATGAAGTCCGGTCTATTCGGTGGTGGCGTGCATATGTTTCACGATCAGGCCGGGACTTCTCGGTTACGTCTTTTCCAATTGGCGCTGAGTGGTTCGTATACCCAGCGACTGGCCCCTAAGTATTACATGACCTTTGGCGCCCAGGGATCATTCAACAATCGGCGTTACAACACAGGTGATCTCACCTTTGATCAGCAGTTTGACGGGAATGAATACGTTCCAGGGTCGCCGAATGGAGAAGTCTTCCTCAATACCAATTTCAACTTCGCCGCTCTGGGTGTTGGATTGAATCTGCATAATCAGCATTCTGCCCGCACTTTTTTTGATCTGGGAGGCGGATGGTTCAACTTGAACACACCTCGTCAGAAGTTCAATGAGGATGTCACCTATCGGATGAAACCCCGTTTTACCGGTTATTTGATCGGTGGCGTGCAGACCACCGATTTGATTGACGTCATGTTCCGAGGACTGGCGATGTTCCAGGGACCCAACTACGAAAGCCTTGCAGGTCTCGGCCTGAAATTTCACCTCAACGATACCAAGACACGAGAGCTGGCCTTACATGTCGGTGTGGACTACAGGTTCAACGAAAAGGATGCCTGGGCCCCTGTCGTCGGTTTAGACTATCGACAGTGGAAGGTGTCCTTCAGTTATGATCTGAATACATCGGATTTCAGGGAAGCCACCAATTTGAATGGCGGCCCCGAACTGTGTATCCAATATATCATCACTACGGTCAAGCCGTTACCGATGATCAAATTTTGTCCTGTCTATTAATCGTATAACCCGCTCACCATGCGCGTACTTGTATCCTGGATTGCCTTCATGATCATGTTGACGGGATTGACCAGCCTGTCAGCTCAAACCAAACGTCAATATCTGCAAGCGGCTGAAGTCGCTTATGCGCAGAAGAATTATCATGCGGCATTGACGTATTATAAGACGGTAGCAGATGCCTGGCCAAAAGAAACTGAAATCCAGTTTCTGACGGCAGAAGCTGCCCGTCAGTATAACAGCTATCTCCTGGCAGAGAAACACTACCAGCTGGTCATTGATCAGGATGCAGGCCAGAACTATCCGCTTGCCGCCTTCCATCTGGCTGGCATCAAAGAGAATCTGGCGAAATATGATGAAGCCATTCAGCTGTACAAGCTGTATGACTCCTGGCGTGCGGATAAGGAACATAATTGCTCAGCCGAAATCGCCAATTGTGAATACGCCAAAGAAGCAATTGCCAATAAGGTAGATGTCGAGTTGGTGAATATCGGGATCAACACCGAATACTCCGAGTTTGCACCAGTCAAGATCGGTGACACACTCTACTATTCCAGCTTGAATTTTCCACTTGAGCAAGAGGGGCAAGAATCTCAGATCCTGTTGTCTCGATTGTATGAGACATCCAATGATGAGGTCGGTCAGTTATTGCGCATGCAAATGGTGGAAGGGAATCGACATATTGCTCATACTGCATTCGATCCGGAAATGACCCGGATGTTCTATTCTATCTGCCACAATGTGAATGTCTCTGAATATCACTGTGATCTGTATTATACAGAGAAAACAGATCTGGGTTGGAGTCCGGCAAAACGTCTGCCTGACAATATCAATGTTCCCGGGTATTCTTCCTCCCAGCCTGCTTTTGCTAAGCTGGACAATGATCAGGAGGTCCTGTTTTTTGCTTCTGATGCCCCTGCGGGCAAGGGCAAGATGGATATCTGGATGGTAGACCTCAACGAAGGAAGCGGTTTTGGAACACCCAGGAATGTCGAAGCCATCAATACGGCAGAAGGAGATATCACCCCATACTTTCACGGACCTTCGCACACGTTATACTTCAGTTCTGAAGGCCACCCCAATTTGGGCGGATATGATATCTACTCCATTACCCTGGACCAGGGGAATTGGGGCGAAGTGACGGCCGTCCCCATGCCATACAATTCAAGCTATAACGATATCTATTTTGTAACCAGCGATGATGGGGAGTATATGTATCTGGCCTCAAACCGTGAATCCGGCGGGGCAAAATATATCGATCCGGAGCTCCAGGCATGTTGCAACGATATCTATCGAGCCATCGATAAGAATCCGGTCATGTTGGTCGCAAATGCCTTCAACAAACTGGACAAAGTGGCATTGCCCGGAACCAGGATGTCGCTCTATGTCATGAAAGACGGGCAATGGGAATTGGTCGAATCCAAGGTGGATCCAATTACCAATACACAGGAGTTCCCCCTTCAGCGTATGCATGTCTACAGAATTGTCGGAGAAAAACCGGGCTTCCAATCAGATACTCTGGAGTTTGATACGCATGATCTGACCTTGAAGGGACCGTTGGTTAAGGACCTGTTCCTGACTCCCGACAAACTGCAGTTGGAGGTCTTCACCTTTGATCACGCTAATAAAAAGCCACTGGAAGGCTGTACTGTCGAATTGTTCGATGTTTCAGATCCAGCTAAGCCTGTCGTCGTCAAACGACTGGAAAACCAGAAGGGAAATGACTTCCTCTTCAGTGTTCGACCTGATCGATCCTATCGTGTGGAAGCGAAGCACATGGGCTATATCGATACCTTGGCAACATTCACGACATATGAGATCCCTGAAAGTGGTATCATCCGTCAGGATCTCTATCTCCGCAGAATGAATCTCCCGGATATGGCACCATTGAAGGTATATTTTGACAATGATATTCCTGGTCGACGCAAGTTTACAAAGTCGACAAATGTCAATTACCAGGAGACTTTTGCGCCCTACCTGTCCCGCGAAGCCGAGTATGTCCAGAACTACATGGATGACTTGCCGCCAGCACAAAAAGAAGCTCTGCGTGAAAAGATGACCGAGTTTTTCAAAGATTCTATCAGTGTGGGTATGAGGCGCTTGGAATTCTTCTGTCAGTCTTTGTTAAATGATCTGAAACAAGGAGACAAGGTGACCGTCACACTGGAAGGCTATTGCAGTCCGCGTGCGGCCAGCCGATATAACAAGTTATTGGGTTTCCGACGCGCTGTCAGTATCCGCAACTATATGATGGAATACCAGGATGGGGTGTTTGTGCCTTATGTCAAGGATAAACAACTCATTTTCCAGGATATCTCATTTGGTGAAGATCGGGCAAGTGAAGGAGTCAGCGACAAACTTGATGACGAACGTTTGTCCATTTACTCTGTAGAAGCAGCCAATGAACGTCGGGCTGAGATTCTCAAGGTCGTTGTTGACAAACCCTAATCCCTACTCATGGCTATCCAACGAACAATAAGAAGTATGTTAAGAGCCTTATTACTGGGAGCATTTATTCTGCTAACCAGCGTGTCGGTTCATGCAACCCACATTGTAGGCGGTTCATTGCATTATAACTGCCTGGGAAATGACAAATATGAGGTCATTCTCACCGTGTATACAGACTGCCTTTTGGGGCAAGCTCCATATGATGATCCTGCCTGGATCGCCGTTTTTGACGGAGACGGGATCCCGGTAGATACCTTTCTGATGCATTTGGGAACGAAGATCGATACGATCGAATTAACGGATCCTTGTTTCCTGGCCTTGCCGGACATTTGTGTTCGGGTCACACAGTATAAAGAAGTGATCACACTTCCTTTCAATCCAGGTGGGTATTATATCACGTACCAACGTTGTTGTCGCAACGCGACCATTCAGAATATTATCGATCCACTGAAAACCGGTGCCACATATTTTTCGTTCATTGGTGAACAGGCACAGCTGGAATGTAACAGTGCACCGGCATTCAAGAAATGGCCCCCTATCTTTGTCTGTGCAAACGAACCTCTTGTTGTCGATAATGGAGCCATCGATCCAGATGGAGATTCTCTGGTGTATGAATTATTTACGCCGTATACCGGTGGTGTATACATCACGAATCCACAGCCCAAGCCACCTTTCCCTCCTCCTTATGAGGAAGTGACCTGGAAGACGCCGCCTTATGATCTATCCAACCTGACCAATGGCTTGCCTGGAGGTATTCCCCTGACCATTAATCCCAAAACGGGAGTGATGACCGGCAAGCCCAACACGATCGGCCAGTTCGTTGTTGGCGTCCGGATCAATGAATATAGAAATGGAGTTCTGATCGGTCAGCGGTTCCGAGACTTTCAATATAACGTCGTTCCTTGTATTATTACAAAGGCAATTATTGAACTTGCGGATACGGTCCAATGTGATGATTATCAAGTGGCTTTCGGCAATACTAGCACCAATGCAAATTCCTACTTCTGGGACTTTGGTGACCCCACGACAACAACAGACACTTCGTCTTCATTTGAGCCATTCTATACCTATCCGGATTCAACCGGATTCTATACGGTCATGTTGATCGCCAAAGCCGGGGATTTCTGTTCTGATACGACATTTCAGACCATCTTCCTCCAGAAGAACTCCATCGATCCGGGAATGGAGGTCCTGGTTCCTTTATGTGAAGACAGTCTTGTCGTTTGGTTCAACGATACATCCACTGATTCGATCAGTCCAATTGTCAAGTGGAACTGGACGATCACACCGGACAATAACCCGATCATACAGTTTTCTAATGAGCAGAATCAATGGACCTTTCCATCGACAACGTCTGCCATTGTAAATCTCAAAGTTGAGTCAGCCAATGGCTGTAAAGCAACGTTGATTGACACGTTCCAGCTTAATATTTTGGAGGTTCCGGATCTGATCTCGGATACACTGAATCTGTGTTATCTGGAGACGACCTTCCTCAACCCGAATTTTGATCCGAATCTGTTCTATACGTGGTCGCCCCCTGATGGCATTTTGGGTTCGCTCACAGAACCCAATCCAGAGATTCAGGTCACCAAAACGACCAACTATACGGTTGCCGTTACTGATTCAACCGGGCTCTGTATCGTTGAGAAAACCGCCAACCTGATGGCCATTGGATTGCTGCCGGAAATCAGTCTCGTCGTGGAGATCCCCAGTTGTACCGATTCCATTGTCCTGGCCACCACCTTGGATAGCATCCCACCGGATATCACTATTTGCTGGACAGTCACCAAACCCAATGGTGTCGTGGATACAGTCGCCAATTCCATCAAATTGGTATTGAAGGAAAGTGCCCTTCTTTATATCTGTGCGACCATCAAGACAGATTCTTGCGAATCCACCCTCTGCGATACAGTACAGGTAAATCTGATTCCAAGACCCAATCTGAAAGATACCCTTCAGATTTGTCAGGGTGACAGTGTCAATTTGCATCCGGGCGCGATTCCCTATCTGGTCTATTCCTGGACACCTGTAACCGGGCTGGATGATCCGACTTCACCGAATCCAAAAGCGTCACCGGAAGTGACCACACTGTATACACTACTCTTAACTGATACGATCGGTCTTTGTGAATTGGAGGATCAGATATTAGTAGTGGTCAATGATTCGACGAAAATATTAGATTTTACCTGGGATGTCTATTGTGATGGACTCATGGTAGATTTCATCAATGAAAGTGAAAATATCAATCAGTTCCACTGGAACTTTGGTGACCCGAATACAACACTTGATGTGTCAGATCTGGAGAATCCTTCCTACACATATCCAGGGGTCGGTACCTACCCCGTGATGTTATGGACGGATGATACGGGTGTATGTCCGCAAAATGATACCTTGATCAAGGACCTGGTTCTGGTAGAACCCGTGAATGAGGCTTCCTTTACCTACGACTTTACAATTTGTGGCAATCCGACTGAGATTCAGTTTTATGGAATGTCCGAGTCGACGTATGGCGTAGTGACCTCTTGGCAATGGATCTTTGGAGGATTAGGTATGTCAATTGAACAGAACCCTGTCCTGATTGTCAATGAGTCTCAGACCATTGATGTCACGTTAATCGTCGTTTGGGACGACAAATGCTCAGACACCATTACCCAGACCATCGAGGTAGAGGTGATAGAACTGGACATTCCGGAAATTCTGACTCTTTGCCAGGACAGCTGTATCCAGATCATCTCTGGTGGAGATCCGGCCTGGGTATACAGTTGGTCGCCGGAAAACTGGATCGTTGAAGGAGGAGACGGACCGAATCCATTGGTTTGTCCGGATTCCAACGGAACCCTGTTTGTTGAAGTGATGGCCATTCAATCCAATGGAGATACTTGTCTCCTGCTGGATGAAATGGTGATCCAGATCGATCCATGTGAATTTCCTTGTGATTTGATCGATGAGGTCGTCACTTGTCTGGATACGATCTGTGTGACAGTGGATGACTGTGATGATATGGTCGAACTGGTTTGGTGCTCGCCTGATGGAGATACATTGGGAACAGGCCCCACGATCTGTTTTCCAACTGAAGTGTGGGATTTTGTCCTCGTGAAGAAAATCGGACCCTTCGGTTTCATGGAAATGGATACCATTTTTATTGAGCATCTGTTCTATGAAATTCCAGTGGTGGCCATTTCAGATCCGTACGAGATTCTCATGGGAGAGTCGAGCCAGCTGATCGGGACAACCCCTGCAATTGTTAATTATGTCTGGACGCCACCACAAACGCTGGATGATCCATTCTCTTCGATGCCGATAGCTACTCCGGATACGACCACGATCTATACGTTAAAAGTAACAGACGCATTAGGTTGCATGGGGCAGGATACCACGATCGTCTATGTCCGGACCAAGGTCTGTGAGGAGCCATATATTTTTATTCCGAACACATTCACACCCAATGGGGACAATGTAAATGATGTTCTGTATGTGCGTGGCTTCTATATTGACGAGATGGAATTACAGATCTTCAACAGATGGGGAGAGCTAGTCTTTAGAAGTACAGACAAATCCCAGGGATGGGATGGGATGTATAAAGGCGAACGGCTGCGTACGGATGTCTACGGCTACTGGTTGAAGATTCGCTGTTTTGGAGGTGAAGAATTTTTCAAGAAAGGCAATGTCACGTTGCTGAGGCAATAGTCATTGATCAGAATTCTTGTCAGAATTATTATGATAAATGCGGACAGAGCAAGCGTTCTGTCCGCATTTGGTATCTTGACAGTACATGCAGTTGAAAAAAGCCCTCCTTCTGGTCTTGCTAAGTTTTTTGGCAGGAAAAACTCTACTGGCAACCCACATTGTCGGGGGAGAAATGAGTTATCGCTGTTTGGGTGATAACCAATACGAAGTCGTATTAACCGTCTTCAGGGATTGTTATAATGGTGTGCCATTTTTCGATGACCCGGCATCAGTGGGTGTTTTTGATGCAAACGGCAACCTCATCCATCATCTACAGATCCCGTATGTATTTGATGATACATTAAAGCCGACGTTGACCGGCGATTGTTTTGTCCTCCCACCTAATGCTTGTGTGCACACCTCTACTTATCGGGATACCGTTTCACTGGAGGTATCACCAGGCGGTTATACCCTGGCGTATCAACGCTGCTGCCGGAACTATACCATCCTGAATATTGAATCTCCGGATAGCAGCGGTGCAACCTTCAGCATCTATATATCAGAGGATGCATTGTTGACATGCAATAGTAGTCCGGTATTCAAATCCTGGCCGCCCATCTTTATCTGTGTGAATGAAGCCATCGAGTTTGATCATTCCGCTGTGGATAATGAAGGAGATTCAATTGTTTATCGACTATGTACCCCATTGAAGGGAGGGACCTTGCAAGTCCCTCAACCAATTCCACCCCTGGCCCCGCCTTATCCTGAGGTCGTCTGGCGTGATCCACCATACAATTTGAATAATGTGATGGGGGGCGTTCCACTGACCATTGATCCCAAGACCGGAGCCCTGACTGGAGTGCCGAATACCATTGGCCAGTTTGTGGTCGGGATCTGTGCCGATGAATATCGCAATGGGAAGATCATCTCTTCAACACGCAGGGATTTCCAGTATAATGTAGGCGTGTGTGGCATGACAGTCGCTGGATTTGCAGTTCCAGAAGTGAACTGCGGTCTGACGGTGAACTTTGAGAATATCAGTGCAAACGCGGATAGTTTTTTATGGTATTTTGACATTGAAAACGACCTCTCGGCCACCTCCACCGAATTCAACCCCTCTCATACATACCCTGATAGTGGTAATTATACGATCATGTTGATCGCGGAACCCGGGGATATGTGTGTCGACACGTTCTACCAGGTCATACGCGTCGAACGGCTCTCCATTCTGGCAGACTTTGACTATAACTTTCCTTTCTGTGAAGACACATTGACCATCTCGATCATTGATCAATCCACAGATACTCTTTCAAAAATCATCCATTGGAATTGGACGCTCATCGGAAATGGCAATAATGTCCATTCCATGGAGCAGTTCCCAACCTTTTTTGTGGATACCTCCGGTATCTACAGGATCAATCTGGTGGTCACTGCTGAGAATGGTTGTAAGGATACTGCCAATATCATATTCCCGGTTCGTCTGGCTGTACTGCCCTGGCCCGATACGACTTGGTATATATGCCTTGGGGATACCATTGGATTGAACCCGAACCCGGCCTATGGTGCCAATCTGAATTTTACCTGGTCGCCCAATATGTGGCTGTCCAATCCCAAGTTGTTGAACCCACTGGCTTTTCCGGACACGACCATCGCCTATACCGTCAAAACGACGGCCATGAATGGAATTTGTAAAGGTGAGCGGATGGTGACAGTGATTGTCAGTGAACCAATCGAACTGGACCTGCCACCTGATACCATCATTTGTGTAAATCCCATTTTACTCGGAGCGACTACCAACAGACCTGTGGATATTGAATGGGCTGCTGATCCTCAATTCCTTCAAATTCTGGGTACAGGCAATCCTGCATGGCTGACTCTGTCCGGAGATCAATGGATTTATGTACATGCTTTTGATTCGACCGGATGCGAAGTATTTGACAGCATCTATGTCATAAATCAATCCCTGGAGATGGAGCTCCAGGACAGTTTGTTGGTCTGTCCTGAAGACCCATTGGTTCTCCTGGCGACATTTCCTGATCCGACCGATATACTCACGACCATTGAGTGGCTCCCTTCGGGCCTTTTCCCGATGGGTAATCAATCCAATCCGGTATCGCTTCAAACCAGTGTCGCTGGGGAATATTCGATCCTGGTGACAGCTACTAACCAATTTGGTTGTTCAACGATCGACAGCCTTCTTGTAGCTGTCCTGGATACGTCATTAGGTGAAATTAATCTCGAAACCACATTTTGTTCCAATTATTCCGTTCACATGGAATTGAATACCCCTGGTAGCTTTGGCTATTCCTGGGATATTGGTGATCCTTCTCAACCTGGTACCATCCTGCATGGTTCGATGGTTACCCACACATATCCAGGTCCTGGGACATATGTCATAAAATGCTTTGTGGAATCCCTTCCAGGTTGTGTAGATACATTGCAAAAGGAGATCACGTTGACAGAAAGCCCTGTCAAACTGGGATTCGAATGGTCCTATCTCTCATGTGCTGATACGGCGGATATCCTCTTCACCAGTACGTCTACCAATGATAGTTCTTCCTTTCTCCAACTGATCTGGTCGATCAATCAAATGAATGCAGGGACGGGGCCCAATGCATCCTGGTCCATTCCTTCTTCTGAAACCCTCACTGTTGAGCTGGTCGCCATCTCCGCGAATGGATGTATGGACACATTGATTCAGGAATTACAGATCCCGGTGATCGAATTCAATCTTGACGAGCAGCTGACTATCTGTCCTGGAGATTCAGTGCAGTTGAATGCGAATGGCGATCCTGCTTATGTCTATGAATGGACGCCCTCGGATGGTTTGAATAATGCATTTATCGCATCTCCCTGGGCATCGCCCTCATCCACAACAGAATATACTGTTCAAGCCACTTACTTTCTGCCGGACACATGTTCTCACAGTGCAACCGTCCAGGTGGCTGTCCTATCCTTGCCGACATATCAGATCCCGCCAGATACCCTGGTATGCGACAGCCTTGCATTCCTGAAAGCAATAGTGCCAAATGGTGTGTCTGTTACCTGGTGGAGTGATCCCGGATTCACAGAATTCCTCATTGCTGGCTCACAATTGTTATTCCCGGTATTTCCTGAGAAGGACTTCTACCTCAAGTTTGTCAACCAGGATGGTTGTGTCGTGACCGATTCCATGAATGTTCAGTCCGCCTATCTCCAATTGGACCTGCCCGACAGTGTGTCTATCTGTCAAAATGATACCTTATGGCTGGACCTTGCCATTCATGGCGATACAACTGGCCTTGATATCCAATTCGACGGTGATGGCATTTGGGTATGGTTTCCAGCCTTACAACAGATCAGGATTACCAGTGGATCCTCTTTTGCCCTCCATGTAGAAGCCATGAATGCCTGGGGATGTTCAGACCAGGTGACTGTTTGGGTAAAGTGGGTGGATTTAAGCCCTTCCTTATTCGTTTCAGCCACACCTCCCGTTATCGTTCCCGGTCAAAGTAGTCAGTTATCTGCTTCTAATTTTCCAGGCTGGTCGTATCTATGGACTCCTTCAGCTACGTTGGATGATCCGTTTGTCTCTAACCCCATTGCCACGCCAGATACGACTACTACATACACCTTATCATTCACAGATGAGAATGGATGCATGTCGGTTGCTTCAGTGACTGTGCAAGTGGCTACACCCATCTGTGATGACCCTTATATTTATGTACCAAATACCTTCACACCCAATGGAGATCAAGTGAATGACCGCTTGTATGTCAGAGGGGCATTTATCGATGAGTTGGTCTTTATGATCTATGATCGCTGGGGAAATCAGGTTTTCTCTACCACAGATAAAAATGTAGGCTGGGATGGTACCTATCAACAGACCCAATTGGGTAATGATGTCTTTGGATATTATCTCCGGGCTAAATGTTATGATGGCCAAGTCTTTACAAAAAGAGGCAATATCACCCTGTTGAAGCCTTGATCCACTTGTTGCTGACCTTTTGAGATAGGTCGAGATCCGTTTATTCACGGGGCTTTCTTTCCGTTCGTTTCGATAGATGAACGTTGATCACATCAGATGAAAGTCTGTTTTGATGGGTGACATCATGTTATACAGCACTATTGTGTATTCCATTCTATTCTTATGGGCCTCTTTTGACCGGGCGAACAAATGAATGATTGATTCAGCCCGATCTTTCCAGTTATCAAACTCATGGAATTGAAATACACGAAAAGATTCAGTGTCAAAGCAGTAGTGGCCAAGATGAGATAGTTTATCCCCCTCAACGATGCTGAAAGGAAGGGCCCTTTCAGCGTCTAATGAAAAAGGATACTTCCTCCATCTTGATGTGTAGAGTCTATTTCCAGCTTATATAGTCTTGCCAACGGAAATCATCCAAATCAACGAAGCTGACATTCTGAATGAATGGGCATAGACATTGCATGTAGCGATCGATATCTATCTGATCCTTCCTGTGTGTGGCAATGTTTCTTCCTGATACAAAGTTCTGAC
This sequence comes from Saprospiraceae bacterium, assembly GCA_021738725.1. GTDB lineage: Bacteria > Bacteroidota > Bacteroidia > Chitinophagales > Saprospiraceae > JAGNXB01. Next base: position 24,159 of record JAIPBE010000004.1, read on the forward strand.
TTCAAGTATGTTCTTCGTCATTTGCTCACACTTGGTTTAGATCGCTTATGCTGAGGTGGGTCTGGTCTCATGATCGATCCGGTACAAATCATTATTTCGCAAGATCAGATCTTCTTCGATGGAACTGACGTGGTCAAGATTTCAAAAGCCAGAGAACACACGTGTTGGTATAGTCAGATTCAACAAGTGACACTTACCAGCTGATCAACCATGGATATAGTCAGCAGAATTTCTGCATCATCTACCATTGTCTTCTAAGTATTGAAGATTAAAGCAACCAGAACATTGGAATGCCATGGATTCATTATGCCTCAAGTTGCCCTCTATAAAATCGGGTGAACCCTAATAAAAAAGGCGGATCAGAAGGGAATTCCGATCCGCCTTTTCGACGATCTGCCAGTAGTTGATTACCGCATCAGGGTTACGTCGCCTTTATAAAGAATAGTGATCCCGTCATTGAATCGGATCTTGGCATAGTATACAAAGACCTCCGGATTCGCTGGCCGGTTACGGATATTACCATCCCATCCTTCTGATGGATCATTTGGCAGGAATCCTTCATTGATAAAGACCCGTTCGCCCCAACGATTGAAGATCTCCATCTTTTCGATCTCTTCTACTCCAGCACCACTCTGAATAAAGAATCGGGTGTTTTGCTCACCATTGGGTGAGAAGACGTTTGGAATGTAGATCGGACGACGCTTTTCAACCAGGACGAGCACTTTGTCTTCAGCACGACATCCGGCTGAATCCAGTACAGTAACAGAATACAGAGTCTGATTAAATGGTTTGATCAGGATCTCGTTCGTATTGAAGGTGGTATCAATCCCCGTAGGTGTCCAGCTGATCGATTCGATGACCGCTGTTGGAGGTGTGATCAACGCATACAGGAATGTGTCTCGTCCCCATTGGAGAATGAAGTCTTCTCCGAGTTCAACCTCCAGCTTTTGTGGCTCAGTCAGGTCGTATTCGGGAGCTGTATACAAACAACCCGCAGCATCCTGGACCGTAATGGTATAGGATCCATCGCCTAATCCGGAAAACTGAGGATTGGGTGTAAAGGGACCTCCATTCAAACTGTATAGATAGTCAGGAGAACCACCGGTAACACCGGTTACCGAAATAAATCCGTCTTTAAATCCAAAACAACGTGGATCAGAGATCAACACATTGATCCCGGTAGGCAGATTCTGATTATCGATGACATCAACAGTGGTGGATGCGGAGCATCCATTCACTGTATTGACGACAGTCAGTGTATATGTACCGATAATGGATACATCCGGAACTGTGTTCGAAGCTGATACAAACGAACCATTCGGATCAGTCCAGGAATAGCTGAATTCTGCTCCTGTACTGGATCCTGCTGACGACAGTGTTGTCGTTTCATTTGTACAATCGATGATATTCGAAGACGCGGCTACGGCTGTAGGCAGGTCTCTGTCTTCATCGACAATGGCTGTGGCCGTATTGGTGCAACCGTTAGGCGCCGTGACGGTCAGTACATAGGAACCAACATTCGTCACAGTTTCAATAGCATTATTGCTTGTAAATCCAGGCCCCGTCCAACTGTATGTGATACCTGCTGTGGTCGAGTTTCCAATGATATCTACTTGTGGGTCAAGACAGGTAATGGTACCACCTGTAGCTGTTACGTCAGGAGTCTGATCGTCCAGGACGACCAGGGCCGTATCCTGGCCAACACATCCATTAATGGTATTGGTGACTGTCAGGGTGTATATCCCTGGCTGACTGGCGCTGATCGTAGGTCCTGTCCCCGGTATCGGATTGCCATTCAACATCCATTGTGTTGTGATGTTTGTCGTTGGGGTTGTCGTAGCCGTCAGCGTCCTGCTGGGCTGTGTACAGTCAATGATACCACCGGAAACATCGACAGTCGGATCGACCTTGTCTTCGACTACATTGATGGATTGAGTGTTTGTACATCCGTTGATCGGATTGGTAATCACCACAGAATACTGCCCGGGCAAGCTCACAACCGGGTCTTCAACCGTCGCATTTGTCCCATTAATGTCTGGACCGACCCATTGGTAGTTCACAGCCGTCATACTGGTAGACTGGATGGTCGCTGTCGGATTCGTACACGTAATCGGTGTCACTGTCAGAGGGGCGAGGTCCGGCTGAGTTGTATTTTCTGTGACCTGTACCGGAATGGTCGTTACGCAACCGTTGACTGGATTGGTCACTTGCACCTGATAGGTACCAGAAACAGAAACATTCAAACCTGAGGTGTTGCCCCCGGTCGGGTTGCCGGATGGATCGCTCCAGGCATAATTCACGTTGGTCGGGATCGAAGTCACCGATATATCCACTGCAGGTTTGATACAAGTGATCTGATCTCCAGTCGGTTGAACAACGGGATGGATCGTATCGATGGCCACTTGAGTAGACTGCTTGACAGTACAACCATTTGCCGGGTTGGTAATGGTGACATTGTAGGTACCCGGTAGGGTTGTGGTATAAGAAGGTGTAGAATTGGGACCACTGGGTCCATTCCAGGAATACGTTACACCCGGAGTGGAACTGGAAGCGACCAGATTGACGGATGATTGAGCGCAAGTGATCGGTCCGTCATCTGTTGCATCTGGAGTTTGTGGTGCATCTACTGACAGGGTTACATCCACATCAGCTGAATCCTTACAGCCATTATATCCGGTCACGATGACAGTATAAGTTCCGGGTTCGTTTACTTCAGGGTCTGGACCCGGATCCGTTGGAACACCTCCATCGTTGTACCATTGAAAGGTGACACCCGGTGTAGAAGAAATTGCCGTTAATGTATCAATACCGGTCAGGCAATCGATTTCACCCCCTTCCACAAAATCGATGACAGGAATGCCGATATCCTCACCGATGGGCACAGTTTGGGTATTGGTACAACCATTATTTGCAAGTACAACGAGGGTATATTGACCCTGTGTGTTGACAGGCAGAGTCGAATTTGTGCCAAGCGGTTGATTGGCGGCATTCGTCCATGCAAATGTGACAGGGAGATCACTGGTTCCAGTAAGGGTGATAGCCGGCACCTTACAGGTGATCGTATCATCCGTTTGAGCAACATTGATGCTCGGAATCTGTGCATCCAGTATGGCTTCTGCGGTGGTCGTTTTCGTACATCCATTGAGACCTGTGACAGTCAGTGTATAGATGCCGGGAACCGTCACATTGATGGATGCCGTATTCCCTGCAGGATTTCCGGATGGGTTTGTCCAGGAGAATGTAGCGCCTGGTGTACCTGACTGGCCGACCAGGGTCGTCGTGGTGATCACACAAGTCAATGTATCACCGACAGCACTTGCACTTGGCAGGCCCGTATTTTCAGGAACAATGATCGTGGTATCATTGGAGCAACCGTTCAATGGATTATATACGGTCAACGTATAACTTCCACTGACCGAAACTGTCGTGTCCTTCATGTTTGAATAGAAATTTCCTGAAGGATCTATCCATGTATAAATTGGATTCTGAATATTGGATCCCCCTGTAATGGTCGGATTAGGAACACTACAGGTCAGGGTATCGGCGGTGGCGGTGGGTAGAGGTGCTACCTGATCGATAGAGACGATCGTGTCCTTCGTGGACGAACAACCGTTAGCAGGATTCAATACTGTCAGGGTATAGGTGCCTGGACCTGGAGCAGGAACCGTTGGCGTAGTGCCAAGGACATTGCCTGAAGCATCGGCCCATGAATAGCTCACACCGTTGGTATTAGAGGAACCTACCAGATTGACATTCGGATTGGCACAGGTGATCAAACCACCCTGTACATTGATGTTGGGACCGGTATTATTTGCGGTCAGGGTCACCGATTTTGTAGATGAACAACCGGAAGGGTCGGTCACAACAAATGTATAATTGCCTGGCGTTGTGGATGTTGTGGATGGGTTTGTGCTGATGACATTTCCAGCAGCATCCAGCCACTTATAATTGACAAGTGGGGTAATGGAACTTCCCGTAAGATTGCCCACGGGATCAGTACAGGTAATGATATCACCGGTCGCCTGAATATTCGGGACATCCACCAATCCAACATGCACACATGCAGAATCTTTGCAGCTGTTGGATCCATCTGGGGCAATGATCTCTACCGTCAGGCAATACTTGCCAGTATCCATGACAGTCATGGTCGGTTCGTCGGCAGGATCACCCAGAATGCCCCCATTAAAGGCCTCCCATGTGTAAATAGTTTGGAAGAATGACGGATCAACCAGCGAGTTGCCACCATCCAGTTCGACCTGATCAATATCACAACCAAGTTTGATCGGATTAAAAATATAGGCGTCGACCGTCATAAAGATTATGTCGAATTGGATCGTACTGTCACAATAAGGGTATTGAGACTTTGGTATGACGATCTCCTGACTCCCTTGATCATTCGAATTAAACTGAGCGCCACCTACAACGATCACATCTGCTTCACACAGATAGAAGGCTCCCAATTGTTCTACCACATGGGGATCACCATTGACCGTCAATTCAACGATGGAGTCACAGCCCTGAGGTGTGGTGAGCATCACATCATACACACCGGGAACATATTTATCACCGGCATAGGTGTAATCATCATCCTCACAGATGAGCACTGGGTCCGGGTTTTCCGGTGTAACATCGTATACCTCAATGGTTATACATGTGGGCGCCGGGTTGTCAAACTCGCTCACGCATTGGTTGGAAGCATCTACACATAGTTCGTATGTGCCGGCAGAGGTCCATTCGATATCCAGAAACTGATCCGGACCTTCCTGGATTACTTGTCCGTCCAGATACCAGTGAAATTCGATCGCACCTTCAGGAGGAATGATCGTATAGGAACCGGTTGCCCCGGAGCAGATGAGTGTAGGACCCTGAAGCGGATTCGGGCCCCAGTCAGCAATATTTGGTGCACCACATGAGCCGGCAATCGAAACAGAGATATCACAATAGGCTCCGGCGCAACCATCAATCAGAAAATAATAGATCTGGCCGATGACCAAGCCATTAGCGTTCAGGTTGATCGGGTTAGTCATCGGGCAATTGCCACTGCATGCAATATACTCTGCAGGTGTTGCATATGAGTTGGTACAAAGTCCATTCCCGCCATATCCATACAGACCAGCCTGAATTCCGTTACTACCACCCTGAGGTGTACAATTACTGGGGGTAATCGTAATATTCAATGATGTACAACCAGCATAGAATGCGAACCAGATCGGGTTATTCGGTACACCACCATTTCCATTGTTACACAGCGGGGTAGGTCCGTTCCCTGTCTGGTTGTTTTGCATGGAGGTGCAATACCCATTGATATCGTCAAAATTGCAAATGATCGGTGCCGATTCACAATCTGGCGTGGATGGTGGAATATCACATTGGGCACCCAAATGGATGGATGCACCTATAAGAATGATAAATGCGGCTAAAAATCTGATCATGCCTATGGTTTTGCTTGTCAAGGATTTCATACTAGTTTTTCTCTTAGGTCTTGAACCTTACTTCCTGCTTAAGAGGAACATTAAAGGCTTTTCGCTGCTTTAAACTGCACGAAATCTAAAATAATAGCGGTGTAAAACACTATGAGCTGATTTGTACAATAAATACCAGGTAGTCTGTGATAGACAACAAAATGCCCTACAATATATTAAAGATAACATGCAGGTGCAAATGCACACATGACAAGGACATATATGTGTTGCCTGCTGTGAATGAGTAAGCTCTGAGATCAAATAGGTCAGATTGCCGAAACAGTTGATCCGTCAACCTGGAATTGGATCGCAAATAGAAGGATGCACAGGGGGCCTGATACCTACAATCACCTTAAGCGGTTGGACCGACGGCTGCTGTCAAATCTTTGGAAACCGAACTGCGAGTCACACGAATGAAGGTCTTTTGGTCGACCTCCAGGGTCACCACCTGATCTTCAATTTTAACAATCTTGCCAAACATGCCCGAAGCAGTGACAACATCCTGACCTTTTTCCAATTGGTTGATAAAGGCTTGCTGTTCCTTTTGACGTTTCGCCTGTGGACGAATGAAAAAGAAATACATCACACCGACCAACAGGATCAATGGGCCAAACTGGACGAGAAAATTGCTATCCATAATCGTTTAATATTTTGGGTTGGGTAAAACTTCTCCTCGCAGAATAACCTTGGATTCAGCGGGGAAAGTATTGCCGGTCACTGTGACCGTTTTCGATTGATTGCCTGTTTTGGCGGAGGTATTGAATTTTACGCCAAGGACACCACGTCCACCAGGTGGGATGGGGTCTTTTGGTATTTCAGGCACGGTGCACCCACAAGTGGATTTGGCATCAAACAAGATCAATGCGACCGGTCCGGTATTTGTAAAAGGAAATTCTTTCTCCACGACATCGCCTTCTTTGACAGTGCCGAAATTGATGACGTTCGAATCAAATTCGATCTTTGCGACCTTGGAGGCATCCACCATACCGTGTTCATCCAGTGGGATATTGATCATGGCGGAAGGCGAATTGGGATCTGGGTCTGCTTCTAACTGTCGCTCCGAGATTTTGTCTTCCTGACATGATCCCAAAAAACATATTCCTAGAGCGAGGATGATCCACTTCCAATTCATGATGGCAAAAATAGCATAAACTTGCTACGGAAAGCCCTTTCGTGACTGTAAAATTAACGATGACAGACAAGCTGGACCAAAATAGAAAGTTGATCATCATGGGAATGATGGGTTCTGGGAAAACGACTATGGCCAGAATGTTGTCCAACAGCCTGGCATTGGACTATCTCGATCTGGATGCATACCTGGAAGCATCCACTGGGCAGAGGGTTTCCGAGGTGTTTTCACAAGGGGGGGAGGCACATTTCAGAGAGCTGGAGCATGCTGCATTGAAGGAGGTCCTGGCAATTGAAGGCAACCTGATCCTGGCCCTGGGTGGAGGAACACCCTGTTTTGAGCGCAACCGCCTGCTGTTAAAACCAGCAGATCTGACTGTTTATCTCAAGTATTCTGCAGCTCAATTGGCTGATCATCTCGAATACCAGACGGATGACCGGCCAATCCTTTCTTCCTCAGAGAAATCGCTCAGTTCGACCCTTCAGGATCTGTTGACCTTGCGAGCGGACTGGTATGAACAAGCGAATGTCATCCTGGACGGAACGGGAGGAAACGCTATAGATCGCGAACTCTTCCACCTGGCAAAGGACTTTTTCAGTCCGCCATCTCGTCACAAATCAATGTGATTATAGCTGGCATCTTACATGCTCATACCCGGTAATTGAGTAAAGAGCTGGAATATGATGCCCTTGTCAGGGTTGAGATGGACAGGAATCTACGAAAAAATGGATCGTCTGCAGCTCGCATATCATGTCACAAAAAATCAAATACTGGATGGAATTCAAGGAGAGGAAGTTGCTTCTTGCCTCCAATCCCGTGAACAACGACATTTCTCACTCCAAAAACCGAGAGTATGCAGTCGTTTGTTCTTCTATTAGATTGCCCCACCCGGGAGCAACTCCTCGAATGTATTCATGTATCATCATCTTTCCTACGCAGTCGTACCCCGAAGCGAAGAGAAAAGGTGCGCATCATTTTACTAGATCCTCCAGGGCCGATCTTCAATTTACTTGAGGAGATTCGGTCAACCGGATTTGAATACCATTTTCAGGTCCTGCACCGTTCGGATACCCTCCTCTTCCAAAGTCTTCGTACCAGAGTAGATGTGTGGCTGACCGGCAGTCGGATTACGCCGGCATGGCTGATGAATGAGATCTGCCAACGTGGAAAGATATTGATCAACTACAGTGGCAAGTTAGCTGGAGGTGATCTTCAGGCCAGCTGGTATTTCGCAATCAAGGAAGGCCATCCCCAAGACCGTAAAACGTCTCTGACCAATCTGTTGAACAAGTTGTATGAAGATCCAGAGGCTGTCCGTTGGCTTCGTCGGTATGCCCATCAACACTACAATCAGTACTGCAACAGAATGACCAGTGCCAATCTGATCCAATCCATGGACCGAACTGCATCTATACCTGAACGTTTGTCGGCCTGACCCAAGGATTTCCCTTCCTTTCATGTGATCATGCACACAGAGCAGTTTGTAGGGCAAGAACTATCTTTGCCTCACAATGAATGAAAACATGGCAGAACAGGTATTGAAGACAGTGATTATAGGATCAGGTCCTGCGGGTTATACAGCGGCCATATATGCGGCACGTGCAGGTCTCTCACCCGTATTGTATACCGGTGCAGAACCGGGAGGACAGTTGATGATCACTACTGATGTGGACAATTACCCCGGGTTCCCTGGTGGGATCATGGGTCCTGAGATGATGGAGGAGTTTCGCAAACAGGCAGAACGCTTTGGCACAGACGTCCGTTACGAAATGATCGGGAAGGTTGATTTTTCAGGACCAGTCCATAAGATCTATACAGAAAGTGGTACGGAGATCCAGGCGCACACCGTCATCATATCCACTGGAGCCAGTGCTAAATGGTTGGGTCTTGACAGTGAAAAGAAGCTGGCGAACAAGGGCGTATCCGCCTGTGCTGTTTGTGATGGATTCTTTTACAAAGGTATGGATGTTGCAGTAGTCGGTGGTGGAGATACCGCTGCTGAAGAAGCCAGTTATCTGGCAAAATTGTGCCCCAAAGTGCATCTCCTTGTCCGCCGGGACGAAATGCGGGCCAGCAAAATCATGCAGGAGCGCGTGTTGAATATGGCCAATATCGAAGTCCATTGGAATTCAGAGACTGCGGAGATCCTGGGAGAAGAAAGTGTTGAAGGCGTCCGTATCCGGAACCGGGTTTCCGGAGAAGAAAAGGTCGTACCCATCAAAGGTTTTTTTGTGGCGATCGGGCACAAACCAAACACGGATATGTTCAAAGATTGGCTTGAAATGGATGAAACCGGGTATTTGATCCCTCAGGCAGGAACGTCAAAAACACGTATCCCGGGTGTGTTTGTCAGTGGAGACGCTCAGGATAAAGTGTACCGGCAGGCAGTGACTGCAGCAGGTTCCGGTTGTATGGCAGCTCTCGATGCAGAACGGTACCTGGTCAATGCTGGCATCAGCGAGTAGACCGGTATCTATTCCTATTTGAGGACAACGGTATTCAAGTCCTGATTTGCGACATTGTTTCGAAGTGTCTGTAATTCCTGTTGGAATTTCAGATAGTGCAGATATTGTTCCTCATCATTTGCTTCAAAAGCTTCTTTGACTCGCTGGGCGTTCATGTCGCACAGATGATCCAGCTTGTGCAGTTGATATCGCTGTAAGGCCAGTTGTGCATCTCTTGCAAAGTTGTCCTCCGGCATTCGCTGCGTGTGGAGAACGATGTGATATCGTTCCTCCCAGTTGTCACTGTACTGATAATCAGGGCTGAGAAACTGGATCGTCAAGTCTCGGATGTCCTCATTCGGATGTTGGAGAAAAACCTGTGAACTGAGGGAATCACCCTTCGCCAATCTGTCAAGACAATCCAGCATGATCGTTCGCAACAAAGGAGACTTGAATTCCTGGACAACCTCCTCTTCCAGTTCTTTCAGAATATAACTCGCTACAGTCAGTTCTTCTTCCCCGACCTGGATCATCTTATCCGCTCCGGTCAGCAGGATGCGCACCAGGTCCAATTCCTGGGGAGGATGTTTTTCAGTTGTGGGAGAGGGAAGGGCTGTCCCAGATGTGCCTTGTTCATGTGTAACCTCCTCTCGTCTTTCCAGTCGTTCCCGATCTCGACGGTCCTTTTGAATATCCGTGGCCACCACCTTATTGGTCTCAGCGATCAACAAGGACTCCTCAACCTGCAAGACCTGTGAACAGACCTTGATGTATTCCCCTCGTTTGATCGGATCTGGTACCCTTGAAATGGAACGAACAACCTCTTTGATGACCTGTGTTCGAGCGACCGGATCATTTTTACTTTGCTGGAGGAGTTGGGAAGTTTTGAACAGGATGAAATCCTTGCGTTCTGTTTCCAGGAAGTGTAGGAATTTCTCTGGCCCGAGTTCACTTAAATAGGAATCAGGGTCCTGACCATCAGGTAGCACCACAACCTTCACATTCATGTCCTGCTCCAGGACCAGGTCAAGCCCGCGCATGGCCGCATTTAAACCTGCTGCATCCCCATCAAAGAGGATGGTCATATTAGGCGTGAACCGTTTGATCAGGCGGATCTGTTCAGGGGTCAGGGCTGTACCCGATGAGGCCACTACATTCTCGATGCCGCCCTGTACCAGGGACAGGACATCCGTATACCCTTCTACCATGTAACAATTGTCCTCTTTGCGGATGGCCTGGCGGGCAAAATACAGGCCATATAGAACATTCGACTTGTGGTAGATCGGTGTTTCCGGCGAGTTGATATACTTCGGACCCTTTGCCGTTTTTCCAAGGATCCGGCCGGCAAAGGCCACTGGTTTACCTGATAAACCGTGGATGGTAAACATCACTCGCTCCCGGAAGAAATCTCGATTATGCGAAGTGCTCAACCCCGCTTGTTGCAGAATCTCGGATCGAAAGCCCTCATGCACCGCATGTACCGTTAAGGTACTTCCGCCTGTCGGGGCAAACCCCAGGTCAAATTTTTCAAGGATAGACTCCCGAAAGCCGCGCTCTTTAAAATAAGAGAGTCCCAGGGCTTTCCCATCCTCCGATTCAAAGAGCTGCCTGGAGAAATAATCACGGGCATATTGGTTGACTACAAAGAGTTGATCCTTCAGGATCTCTTCCGGATCATCACGTCTTTGCTCCTGTGTTTCTTCGATCTCGATCTGGTACTTGGCCGCCAGATATTTCAGGGCCTCCGGATAGGAAAATCCTTCATGTTCACGCAGAAACTTGACAGGATCGCCACCGCGGCCACAGCCAAAACACTTGAACAGATTCTTTGCTGGTGAGACGGTAAATGATGGTGTTTTCTCCGTGTGAAAGGGGCATAAGCCCAATAGATTGGCTCCTCGTTTCCGCAAGGTGACAAAATCTGATACCACTTCATCAATCCGAGCGGTGTCCAGAATGCGTTCTACTGATTTTTGAGCGATCACGTCACAAAGATACGCTGAAACGGGAGTATGAGCAGGATGCATTCAACTCCTAGGAAACTGTTAATGTTGATGTACAGAAAACTATCTTTCTCTTTAAGCTGTTAGAAAAAAAGCTTAGGGTGTTTTCATAGTGTGAAGGATGTCGATCAACGAGTCGGCATCCTTCTTTATTAATATGGCTATCAATTGGCTCTAACTCAACCAGGTGATTTGCAATGGAGCATACATCCGAATCATTTGAAAGATCTGTTTGATCGATCCAGTATTCAGGCTAATCAGTCGCACGGTTAAAGCCCAGGACATCCGCCATGGTAAAGACCCCTTTGCGATCCACGATCCAATGAGCTGCCAACCAGGCACCATAGCCAAAGCCATCCCGGCTCTTTGCCACATGAGTAAGGGTGATTGCATCCTCAGGGCTTGTCCAATGGAGGGTATGGGTGCCTGGCACCTCGTCTTCCCGATAAGCCTGTATAGGCAGGGTAGGACCGTCCAGGAGTAATTCAGGGGTCAGCTTCCAATCCGTCAGCTGACCATTGGATGCCTCGATCACTCGTTCTGCCAGGGTAATGGCAGTCCCACTGGGAGCATCTTTCTTATGAACATGATGTGTTTCCTCGATCCTGGCGTGGTAGGCAGGTTGCGTGGACATCAATCCGCTGAGATATGCATTCACTGCAAAATACAGATTGACCCCTACACTGAAATTACTAGCCTGTAAGAAAGCTAATTGTTGCTTGTGGGTCAATTCGACAACCAATGGCAATGCTTGTAGCCATCCTGTGGTGCCGGAGATCACTCGTACACCCGCATGAAGACATTTTTGGATGTTCTGGAGGGCGGCATCAGGCTGGCTGAATTCTATGACCACATCAGCTTCTCTGATCCTGTCGGCCCTGAGTGAGGCGGCTTGTTTGGAATCCACCTTCCAGACAATCTGGTCTCCCTTTTTAACGGCGATCCGTTCTACAGTTCTGCCCATCCGGCCATAGCCGTACAATCCGATCTTCATGTGTTGTTATTCTGTGTACGTAGATGAAGAGGGGGATGTCACGTGGGTGAGTGAAGCCATGATCTGGATGACGCGATCGATCTCCTCTCCGGTCGTTTGCGTTGAAAAAGAGAATCGGACTGTCTTATCTCCTTCTCGAATGGGCAAATGACTCAATACATGTGAAGCTGATTCAACCCCGGAACTACAGGCACTCCCACCAGAGGCACTCACCCCGGCGATGTCCAGATTCATCAGAAGGAGTTCCGTCCTGGGGCCAGCCGGAATGTTCACACTCAAGATTTTTGGACTGAAACATTCAGGATGAGCCCCATTTACCGTAAGACCGGGAATATGTAGCTTCAGTCCTTCCAGCAATCGTGTACGCATTTCACGCATATGGTCATTCCGTCGAACGAGATCACTATATGCCAATTCCATGGCTTTAGCCATACCGGCAATGCCGGCTATATTTTCAGTGCCCGAACGCATATTGCGTTCCTGTGATCCACCATACAGCAGAGGCTGAATGACATAATCATTGCGGATGTACATAAATCCGACACCCTTGGGGCCGTAAAACTTGTGCGCTGAACCAGACAGGAAGTCAACGGGCATGGACTGCAGATCATAGGATGCGAATCCGATCGCCTGGACCGTGTCACTGTGGAATAATGCACCGTGATCATGACAGACCTGACCATACGTGCGAAGGTCAATGGTGGTGCCGATCTCATTGTTCACCTGCATCAGGCTGACCAACGTTTTGGTTCCCTCAGAACGAGCCAATTCCTCCTGCAAAGCTTCGAGCTCCGGTTGACCGAATGCATCGACCGGTAGAGAGACTACTTCCACTGGATATTGCTTGCTCAAATAGTCCAGCGCATGGAGGATACAATGGTGTTCCAGAGGACTGGAGATAATCTTCCGGACGCCTAGATCACGGACTGCTCCGATCAAAATAGTATTGTTGGATTCAGTGCCACAGGAGGTGAAAAAGACCTCACTCAAGGATGCCTGTAGCGTTTTGCAAATCGTTTTTCGGGATTCTTCGATCACTGTTCTCGCCAATCGTCCTTCCGCATGGATAGACGAAGGGTTCCCACCGATCGTCATGGAAACTTCATGCATCAGAGCTCCAACCTCCGGGTGAAGTGGGGTAGTTGCGGCGTAGTCCAGATAGATTCGGGTTGACTTCAAAGCGGTGTCACAGGTTGATGGATCCACTTTTCGATCAATTGATCTTCATTGGGGATCTCCTTGAGATGAACAAATTCATTCGTCGATGGGATGTAGACGTAGTCGCGCGCCCATTCTTTGTGATGCAGTGCCAAGTCGTGCAATGAATCGGCAATAAAATCCACCTCCGCATTGGTCATGATCGGGTGGAGGGACAGTCGCATCCATCCGGCTTTGGAACTGAGTATCCCCTTTTCGATATCCTCTGTAATGGACTTGCTTGTTTCGTAAGAGATTGACAACAAGTAATGTCCGTAGGTGCCGGCACAGGAACATCCACCTCTCACCTGGATCCCGAATTTATCATTCAGGAGTTTGACGCCAAGATTGAAGTGCAAATCGTCAATATAAAAGGAGAAAACAGGGAGTCGGTCGGATTGATCAGGAGCCAGTATGTGAAAACCGGGAATACGTTGCATCCGCGGCCAAAGTCGATCGATCATAGCACGTTCACGAGTGTGAATATGGTCGACACCCATTTCTTCTTTGAGTTTGATGGCCAGGGCAACACGGATCGTCTGTAGAAAAGGTGGTGTCCCGCCGTCCTCCCGGTCTTCAATGGCATTGATATAACTTCTTTCTCCCCAGGGATTTGTCCATTTGACGGTACCTCCTCCTGGATGGTCAGGCACCTCGTTGGTATAGAGATCCGGTTTGAATATCAAGATACCTGATGTGCCAGGGCCACCCAGGAACTTGTGTGGAGAGAAGTAGATAGCGTCCAGATGTTCCAGCGGATCTTCGGGACGCATATTGATATTGATATAAGGGGCAGAACAGGCAAAATCGACAAAACACAAACCATCATGTTCATGCATCACCTTCGCGATCTGATGATAGGGTGTCTGTATCCCGGTGACGTTGCTACAGGAGGTCACCGCGGCGATCTTGATCTTCTGATGATCATACTGCCGGATCAGGTCCTTAAACCCGTGCAGATCGATCATGCCATTCTCCAGATGGGGGATGAGCACTACGTCCGCTATGGTTTCCAACCAGGAGGTCTGGTTAGAATGGTGCTCCATGTGGGTGACAAATACCACCGGATGATCTGCCGGAGGAATGGTGATCTGATCGCGATAGCGTTCGTGGACCTTAAATCCGAGAATGCGTTGGAATTTATTGACCGCACCGGTCATCCCAGATCCTGTCGGGATGAGAATGTCTTCTGGTAAGGCTCCCACATGTTCCTTGATCAGGACACGAGATGCGTGGTAGGCCTTGGTCATCGAACATCCGGTAATGCTTGTCTCCGTATGTGTGTTCCCCAGAAAGGGTCCCAAATCTGTGGCGATCCGATCTTCGATCGGTTGATAGAGCCGGCCGCTCGCTGTCCAGTCGGCATAGATCATCTGGACCTGACCATAGGGTGTTACATAGGATTGTTCTGTCCCGATGGTATACTTGCGGAATCGCATGAAGAAATCTTCAAGATCCGAATGTGGCTTGGTTGCCGTGGTTTCGATATCAGTGCTATTCAATGGCATAGAAGTGGAGATATTCAAGCGGATGGTGTTTCAGGTGTCAGGGTCATGGCATTGATCAGAGCAACCGTTTGAAAGGCGAGCTGATCCGCTGCTGCAGAAGTTGCCGATTCAGTGTAGATCCGTACGATAGGCTCAGTATTGCTTTTGCGCAGATGGATCCAACCCTCCTGCAGGTCGATCTTCAATCCATCTGTTTCGTCGAATTGGCCGTTTTTATAATGATGTCGAACATGTTCAACAACTCTGTCCCAGGACAATTGAGGGGTCAGAGGTACCTTCTGCTTGCTCATGGCATAGACCGGATAGGTGGCCTTTAACGCTGACAGAGTGCTGTCACGTTCTGTCATGAGTGCCAGGATCATAGCGATCCCCACCAGCGCGTCTCGACCATAGTGTAGGTCAGGAAGGATCACACCGCCGTTGCCTTCTCCGCCGATCACAGCAGAGGTCTGCCTCATTTTCTGTACCACATGCACTTCACCCACAGCAGATGCTGCATACTGTTGGCTGTATCGTGCAGCAAGGTCCCGAAGAGCACGTGATGAGGACAGGTTGCTGACAACGGGTCCCGGCCGATGAGACAGCCAGAAATCAGAAGCGGCTACAAGTGTATATTCTTCGCCAAACCAGTTGCCTTTTTCGTCCACCAGGGCCAACCGGTCGACATCCGGATCTACAGCTATACCCAGATCATATTCATCCTTACGAACAATGTCCAGCAACTCGGTCAAATGTTCTGGCAGCGGTTCGGGATTATGTGAAAACTGGCCCGTCACTTCCTGGTTAATCACTGTGCAGGTGGCGCCCAATGCTTCCAGGAGTCGAGGCACTGCGATGGCACCGGACGAATTGATGGCATCTATCGCAATATGGAATTTGCGGGTACGAATGGCATCTACATTCAGGTAGGGTAGGCCCAGGATCTGTTGAATATGAACATCCAGATAGTCACCTGCCAGGATGTGTTTCCCGAGTTGATCAACCTCAGCATATGCAACCGAGTGAGATTGTGCCAACTGCAGCAGGTCTTTTCCTGCAGCAGCAGATAAAAATTCGCCATTCCAATCCAGCAGCTTCAATGCATTCCATTGTTTGGGATTATGGCTGGCCGTTATGATGATCCCGCCGCCTGCCTGTTCTGCAGGAACGGCAATTTCAACGGTAGGTGTCGTGGTCAGTCCCAGGTCGACCACATCAAATCCCATCGCTATCAATGTTTGCATCACCAGGGTCTGGACCAGTGGGCCACTGATCCGGCCATCACGTCCGACAACGACCCGTCTGGGCGCATCTTGTTGCCGAAGCAGAGTGGCATAGGCAGTGGTGAATCGAACGATGTCTAACGGTGTCAGGTTATCCCCGGCTGAACCGCCGATCGTACCTCGAATACCGGAAACAGATATGAGTAATGGCATGGATTAAAATGAAGTGTAAATTTACCAAAAATCAGCGCCTCCGCGGTCCAGCCAGCGAACCGGTGTTTGTTATCTTTGTCGACCTTAGTTACCGGCTATGCAGGAAGAGTGGTTTTCACGCTGGTTTGATTCCCCCTACTATCATTTGTTGTACCAACATCACAATGATGATGAGGCCAGCGTGTTCATTGATAATCTATTTCAGTTTCTTGAACCTCCTGCAGGAGCCAGGATGCTGGATCAGGCCTGTGGCAAAGGACGGCATGCGCTCTATATGTCTCGTGCGGGATATGACGTCACCGGTCTGGATATCTCTCCTTCGAGCATCACCTTTGCCCGACAATTCGAACATGCTGGACTGTCTTTCTTCCAACATGATATGCGGAAGCCCTTCCGGATGAATTATTACGATATTATTTTCAATTTTTTCACCTCCTTCGGTTACTTCAAAACAGAAGAAGAGCATGTGCAAACCTTGAAGAACATCCGTTTGGGTCTGCGGCCGAACGGCATTTTTGTGCTGGATTTCCTGAACGCCAGAAAAGTTGCCAAAGAACTGATCGGGAAGGACAATCGAACCCTGGATGGCATTACTTTTTCGATCCACCGGACCCTTCAGGATGGCATTATACAGAAGCAGATCTCTTTTTCGGACCAAGGAAGGGATTTTGTCTTTGAAGAACAGGTCAAAGCCTATGATCTGGTGGTGTTGACCAGATTATTTGCAGCAGCCGGATTGGAAGTGTATCAGACATTTGGCAACTACCATCTGGATGACTTTGATGAGCAAGATTCTGATCGATTGATCCTCCTGGGTCGAAAAACGAATGCCCGAGAGTTATGATGGAATCTTTGCTACATCTGGATCATCAGCTTTTTATCGCCATTCACCTCGGCTGGGCGTGCGATCTCCTCGATGTTGTTGCTCCCTTACTGCGAAACAAGCTGTTCTGGATCCCTTTATATGTCTTCATTCTCAGTTATATCTGGTATAATCAGAGAGCCTATTTGATTGGATTTATCCTGTCAATCGCCCTGTTGATCACAGTGACTGATACTATTAGCAGTCGCGTGATCAAGCCCTCCGTCGGAAGATTGAGACCTTGCAATACGCCCGAAATCAAAGAAGAAGTACGTCCCTTGGTCACTTGTGGGAGTGGTTTCAGTTTTACGTCCTCGCATGCCACTAATCATTTTGCACTGGCCATTTTTATGATGGGAACATTCAGTCATCGCAGACAAAAACTGAAGTGGCTGTGGCTGGTCTGGGCTGTCGCTATTTCGTTGAGCCAGGTCTATGTCGGTGTGCACTTTCCACTGGATATTCTCTGTGGTGGTTTGCTGGGAGCCAGCATTGGTTGGCTTACCGTTCGTGGTTACAGGTACTTTACCCTTCATGTACGTCAACTGCCTTTATGAGCGCACTGGAATATAGTATCCTCTTTCTGGCGGTCATCCTCGGTGGGGGTATAGCTGTGCTATCTCCGAATTACCAAAAAAATCAGGTCAGCATCATACTGTCCTTTGCGGCCGCATATTTGCTGGGGATTATCGCCACCCATTTGTTACCCGGTGTATTTTTTGCCGCGACTACCTATCATGCCGGGTTATTTCTCCTTGGGGGGTTTCTGATCCAATTACTTCTGGAGAATCTGTCCCAGGGTATTGAACACGGGCATTTTCATAAGGAAAAGACCCACGGAAGCCAATTCTACGCCATTCTGCTTGGACTTTGTCTTCATGCCCTCATGGAGGGCCTCCCACTGAGTGGCTATCAGGAATTGAATGCCCAGGGCCATCATCATCACACCGATTTCAATCATTTTCTTGCAGGGATCGCGATTCATCATATTCCAGCTGCCTACGTCCTGGCTTTACTGATGCGGACGCATCAATTTCCAAAGGGCCGTTTCTGGTTGTTTTTGCTAGTATTTGCCATCATGACGCCCCTTGGCGCCTGGATCGGTGAACATCTGCTCCTGGATATGGACATGGTGCGCAACATGATGGCGCTGGTCATTGGTTCGCTGTTGCACATTGCAACGACCATTCTGTTCGAAACTGAACAGGGGCATTATCACAAAGTGAGTATTTGGAAGCTGATTGCGATCATGACCGGTATAGGTCTATCTCTGATCAGTATGTGACCAATGTGGGAATGCCTGCAATGCCTGGTAGACCAGATGGACGGGAAGCCCCATGACATTCGCGTAGCTTCCTACCAGGCGAGTCACCTTGCACAGGCCGATCCACTCCTGAATCCCGTACCCGCCAGCCTTATCGAATGGTTTGGCATGCGCTACATACCATTCAATCTCCTGTGAGGACATGGGTGCCAGGGTGACTTCGGTGAGGGCACTTCCGGACCAGGATTGATGGCCATGCACGAGGCAAATACCAGTCATCACCTCATGCTGGCGGCCAGCCAGGTCGGATAAATGCTGGATCGCTTCTTTGACGGAGGTTGGTTTATCCAGGATGCGACCTTCATGGATCACCACACTGTCTGCAGTTAACAGGATCTCTTGGCCGCTGATCCAGTCAGAGGCCGCATTGGCTTTGTGACAGGCAAGGTATTCTGCCGATTCATAAACCGAGATGCCCGCTGGAAGTGCTTCATCCGCATGGGTCACGGCAACCCTGAACGTAAATCCTGCCTGTTCGAGTAATTCCTTCCGGCGTGGGGAGCCCGAAGCCAGTAAAAGAGGGAGGGGTTGCCAGGGATTCATGCTATAAAGATAGGATTGCCAACAAACCGATCAGGAGTACCCATTTTGCACCACGGCTGATCTGATGAAAATCATGTTTTTGCCGGGCTGTCTGAAGGTGCCAGATCAATCGGATCAGGATTACCAGAGCGATGAGCAGAATAAAAGGGCTCAACCAATCTTCAGAGATGAACAGGATGGCCCAAAGCAGTGATATGCCGGTCATGATCGCAATACCTGAAGCCAGTTTTCGTGCAACTTCCAGACCATATCGGACCACGCCTGTTTGCCAATCGGTCTGTTTATCACCTTGTTGATCTTCCATATCCTTCACGATCTCTCTGAACATGGAAATTCCGAATGCAAGGACCGAAAACCCGATAAATATCTGTAGGATTTCCTGTCTGGAAGTACTTGGAAGTGACTGGAGCCAGGGCCAATCGGGAATGAGGAGCACCCAATGCAGTGAGCTGCTGAGTAGTGCTACCAATAGATTCCCCATCCATCCGGCACCTTTGAGGGTTCGGGCATATAGATAGAGACTACCTGTCACCAATGGATACAGGGGCAACCAGAGCCATTGCTGTAATTGCCAGGCCAGCCAAAGGGCCAGGCATCCACCGGTCAACCAGAACGCCCATATAAGATGCATCGAGTAAATGGGCGCAATGTCTTGATAATCAATACGGAGAAGGGGTTTGTTGATAGCATCTGTTTCCAGATCGAAAGCATCATTGATCAAGTACCCGTATGCGGTGACACACATGGTCGAACCGACAAAAACTGTGAAATAGATGCCACTCAGCAGCAAGTGTTCGTCCAGACGGATGTAGGGGGTGAGGACAAGATGAAAGACCCACAGGCAGACAGCGACCATGATCAGATTCTGCCAACGGACAATTCGCGCAAAAGCGGACAGAATATGGATCAGGCGTAGGGCCATTTCTGCTGGATCCGCAAGGTTTTTTCAATGACATCACGAACGCATCCATCACCGCCAGCAAAAGGGGAGATATAGGTGCAGATACGCTGTATCTCCGGAATGGCGTCAGAGGGGCATGCGGCAAGCCCTACATGCGGCATCACTTCAATATCAGGATAGTCATCACCCATATAGAGAATGGTCGTGGGGTCCAGGCCTGACGATTGGATATATTCCAGAAACACCGGCTCTTTGATTTGGACGCCGGAATAGATAGGTGAAACACCTAATAGGGTCAGACGTTTTTCGACCCCGATGGAACTGCCACCGGTAATAACGCCGATCGGATAGCCCAATTTGATAGCCAGCTTCATGGCAAAGCCATCCCGAGTGCTCATGCGCCTCAGAAATTCCCCGGATTCAGTGACCAACAGGGAGCCGTCGGTCATCACACCATCGACATCAAAAAAAAAGGCTTTGATCGGATGAAAGGCTGCCAGGGAATTATTCATGATGCATTGCTATCGCGCCATTCATAGACCCATTTCGCCTGGATCTGTTCCAGATGGCCTTCATTGGCCTCTTCCTTCTTCCCCTCAAATTGAGGGATCTCCAGGATCCATTCCAGAAGATCTGTAAATCGGATGCGATAGATCCGCCCTTCATTGAATTCAGGGCCGAATCGTTCATACAATTTCATTGCTATATCCTCATGATCGCTCCAGCCGATGGGGAGGTCTTCCAGATCTTGAAATGCCATATGTGTTCCGTTGAATATAGATGAATTAGGAATGGAATGTCGATTAGTGCTCATGACCAATGATCCTGGATTGATCAGGTATGGTGACGGTGACTTCAGCAGCGTCATCCAAAATAATGCACTGGCATCCTAATCTTGATTCCAGGCGAGGATTGATGGCTCGATCGATAAAATCTTCTTCCTTATCAGAGATCTCCTCAAGAAATTCTTCACCTGACTCGATGTACACATGACAAGTGCTACAAGCACAGACACCGCCACAGTTGTGATTGAGGTGAATGTGATGATCTTCAGTGACTTCTAAAATAGAATAGCCCTCTTGTGCGTTCTCTACTTCCAGGGATGGAATAGTGGGGTCCTCGAAATGAAAAGTGATTTTGGCCATCTGGCGAAGGTTGGATTTACCGGTTTAACACGCAAGTTGAGACTTTGTTCCGGAACCATCGCCATCTGGGCCCAATAAAAAAACCCCCCTCTGCGAACAGAAGGAGGCCATCCCAAAAACCAATTACTCTTAACTGACCTTTACGGACAGTAAATGATTCTTGTGAAAGGTCGCGTATGGACGCAACCCACGAGGATAAACCTCGTCCAACATGTTCGGCAAACTATAGTGGAAAAAACCCGTGGACGCAACGTCCAGGGCAGAGAAAGGATATGTTCATGGGACTATAAATTGCCGCCGGATCACCGGTTATAAAATGATCGGTTAAAGGGATGTAATCAGATTGGGACTAATAGGGATTATAATCTGGGTTCTTCTGATTTCTCATTGGAACCGCTACAAAAATAGAGGTTTTGGATGGGTCATCGCCTACCTCAAAAAGGTTATTTATTAAATGATCACCTATCGTCATGTGTTTATCCGTAACAGCCATACCATTACAGGTTTGGAATCATCTACATCTTAAGCTATGCACAAAATATTTATAATAAATATTTCAATAAAAGCCGTAAGACTGGTTGAGATCAGAACAAACCCGTGATTTCACCATCATCACTGATGTCAATGGCCTCTGCCGATGGAATGGGAGGCAAACCGGGCATCCGCATCATATCGCCGGTGATGGGCACCACGAATCCTGCGCCGGCAGCGATCTCGATCTCTCTGACCGTGATCGTGAACCCTGTAGGACGTCCGAGCAGGTCTGGATTATCAGACAGAGATTTCTGTGTTTTCGCCATACAGACAGGTAGTCCGCTCAATCCAAGCCGTTCAATCCGGCGAAGATCCAGTCGGGCCTTGGAGGTGAACTCAACGCCGTCCGCACCGTAGATCGTCCGGGAAATCCTTTCGATCTTGTCTTCAATGGACATGTCCAGTGGATAGATCGGCGTAAACTGTGCAGGTGCCTTTGGGATGGCTTCCAGAACAGCTTGGGCCAGGGCTTCTGATCCAGCGCCGCCATCTGCCCAGGCGGTGACCGTCTCTGCACGATACCCGGATGCCTTGCAATGTGCCTTGACCACTTCGATCTCCTCATCGGTATCTGTGGGAAACCGATTGATCGCAACGACTGCGGGCAATCCAAAATGACCAATGTTCTCCAGGTGTTTCATCATGTTTGGCATTCCACGTTCGACCGCCTTCGGATCAGAGGTGGTCAACTCTTTCAAATCGGTGCCTCCATGATATTTCAACGCACGGATGGTGGCCACCAGGACGACCGTTTTCGGACTCAATCCTGCCTGTCGGCACTTGATGTCCAGAAACTTCTCCGCACCGAGATCTGCACCGAATCCAGCTTCCGTGACCACATAGTCGGCCAGGGTGAGTCCCATCCGCGTGGCAATAATGGTATTGGTTCCCTGGGCAATATTGGCAAACGGACCGCCGTGGATGATCGCGGGATTACCTTCAATGGTCTGCACCAGGTTGGGCTTGATCGCATCTTTCATCAGCGCTGCCATCGCTCCGGGTGCATTCAGGTCCCGGGCAAATACCGGCTGACGATCGTGCGTGAATCCGATGAAAATATTTCCCATCTTTTCCTTTAGATGGCTCAGATTGTTGGATAGACACAAAATGGCCATGATCTCCGAAGCCGCGGTGATGTCAAATCCGGTCTCGCGCGGAACACCTCCACTCAAACCACCGAGTCCAACCACCGTATTGCGCAATGCCCGATCATTCATATCCATGACCCGTTTCCACAACACTGTGCGTGGATCCAGACCCAGGGATCTCTTTTTGGATTGCAGGTTGTTATCGATCAGAGCAGACAGCAGGTTGTGTGCTTTTTCAACAGCAGAGAAATCACCCGTGAAATGGAGATTGATATCCTCCATGGGTAACACCTGGCTGAATCCACCGCCAGTAGCACCTCCTTTGATCCCGAAAACCGGACCCAGGGATGGTTCCCGCAAAACAACACACGTGCGTTTTCCCAGACGATTCATGCCTTCTGTCAGACCAATAGACATGGTGGTCTTGCCTTCACCAGCAGGTGTAGGAGAGATGGCCGTCACCAGGATCAGGGGTGTCTCTTTTGCCTTCTTCTCATCAATATAGGAAAGCGGGATCTTGGCCTTATAACGGCCGTACATCTGGAGGTCATCCGAGTGGATACCCAGTTTATCTCCAATCTGTTGGATGGGTTTAAGGACTACTTTCCGGGCAATTTCGATATCACTGGCCATGTGTTGGGGTATTTTTCCCCAAAGAAAAGAAAATCCGGCCGTGAATCCGAACGCACTTATAAGTGGAGCCGTTCTTTTCTGCCTAAAAGGACTTCCTCACTTTCCGTTCGATCCGGATCGGGAACGCAGCAATCGACCGGGCAAACAGCGGCACACTGCGGCTCTTCATGGAAACCGACACACTCCGTACACTTGTCCGGAACGATATAATAGAAGTCATCAGAAACAGGGGATTGTTTTGCATCCACTTTGACAGACCGACCTCCTTCCAGGACATAGTCACCTTCCAGAGTGGTACCGTCAAGCATACTCCATTCAATGCCACCTTCGTAGATCGCATTGTTAGGACACTCCGGTTCACATGCTCCGCAATTGATGCATTCATCCGTGATAATGATGGCCATTGACTGGTTTTTTATAAAAGGAGCACAAAAGTACGGCTAGAATTGTTCAACAAGCAATTCAAAAAGGAAGTTTAAGGACACTTTTGGATCAAATCACTTCCCCTGAAGAAAATAATTGACCCTTAAAGTCAGGCTGCGAGGTTCTTCGAGAAGTGCAGGTCGAATCGAATACGCTTCATTCAGCATGTTCTTGACGATGAACCAACTTTCCAGCCGTGGTGTGATCTGAAAACCCAAACGGACATCCATCAGAACAAAGCCCTTGTGATTCGCTTGCCTGAAGTCATAGACACCGGGGATCAGGTTGAAGATGCCATCTATGGCTTCCATATAGCTGTTGTATTGCATGGTATACCCCGCACTCAGCCAACTGGTGACCGGCATCTCGAAATCAGCCTTCACAGAATGACGAAAACGATATTTCAGTACGTTTTTATCCGAACTGGACCCATTCATTTGGGAGGAACCAAAGGTTTCATACGTCGGATCGATATAGGTGTATCCAGTCAGCATAGAGACAGGTTGGCCAAACAAGGTCCCTTGACCCTGCCAACTGACCTCAAATCCCTTGATAATCGTATTGCCAATATTCTGACTTTGAAATGCAAAATTGGGTGTCAGACTGAATTCCATCATACGCTGGTATTCTGTCCAGAACAGGGCTACATCCAGAAACCCATTCCAGGTGCCGATCTGGACACCCTGTTTCAGACCGAGTTCGGCACTCCATCCTGTTTCTGATCGTAGATGAGGATTGGGAACGATCTGAAATCCACTAAATTCTGTCCGTATAAACTTTTCGGCGATGGTGGGGAAACGATATCCCTGACCCCAGGAAGCGCGGATGAAGGTAAAAGGAGAAATTTTTGCATTTGCACCCAACCGGAAAACGGGTTTGGTCTCCTCAGTTCGTCCATCTGTCAATGTATCCTTTCCAATGATCTCAGGACCCAGGATGGCATTGTTTTCCAACCGAGCTCCCGCTGTGACTGTCAACCACTTCCACCATTTCTTTTCAACCTGTACATACCCGGCCAGATTGCGAGATTGGAAGATGGTATCCGCATAAAGTTCAGCATCTACCCGGCTGCCTGAAGCCACCACTCCCGCTGTAAAGAGCAGATCCAGACCGGACAGATTACGCTGGAACTGGTATTCTCCATAATACAATTGGGATCGGTTCCCCTGGTTGAGATTGTTGTCATTATTGACCGAATAGAACCGGGTCAGGACTTTGTGTCTGTTGCCGGCGCGATCGAAATAATTCAAATAGGGGTCAACATAGTACCTGATCTTCTTACTGGTGCTTTCATTGCTGCCTGCACCGGCCAGATAGGCACCTTCCTGGTCATTTTCCCACAGGAAATAGGATCGGCTGGCCCCGGCGTTCAGGTTGGCATTCATGCCCACCACAAAACGATCGGAAATCCGGTAGCGTAACCCTATGGTTCCTCGTCCGGTTTTGGAAAAAGCGTCTTTGACCCAGGATTCCGTATTGATGTAAAAAGCACTACCGGAGACATCCAGTTTATTGAACTTCTGACGATGGGTGATGCTGATTCCGCCACTACCGGGTTTATGACTCCAGGCGTTATCCCACCATTTACGTGAGGCCTGCGATGGATCCATAAATGCCTGATAAAATGTACTGATCCGAGTGTAGGGCGTCGATTTGGCATAAGCAGTTCGCACGTTGATGATCCCGTTCAATGCCGCCGAACCATACAATGCTGAAGCAGCTCCTTTGAGTACTTCCACCTGGTCAATATTCTCTGTCTGGATGTCGCCCCAGTTCGGGTACCCGGCATCTGCCTGTAGCGCCGGGATATCATCGATCAACAACATGACACGCGATCCGGCACCATAAGAATAGCCCGATCCGCCGCGAATATTCGGTTGCCCATCGATGATATTGACACCCGGAAGTCGGTCGAGGGCCTCGTCCAGGCTGACCATATTCAGGTGATCGATGAATTGAGGTTTGAGAATATCCAGAGAGACGGTCGTCTCGCCGAGGGCTCGTTCGAAACGACCTGATGTCACGGTTGCTGCTTCCAACATCATGGAAGAGGGTTGCAGACGGATCTCAACAGTCGCAAAAGAGCCCTCCTCCACGATCACATCTAACGTGATGGTCTGGTACCCTACATAGCTGATCTGGACAGGGTAGGCCCCCGGAGGGGCATCCAGCGTGAAGCGCCCGTCATAATTGGTGCTGGCCAAATGCGTGCTGGCCAATACAGTCGCTCCGATCAATGGGGTCTGATCATCTGCATCAATCACAATACCGGAGACCCCGGATCCCCATTGGGCTGAAAGGGAAGTTATCGCCAGAAAGAAAATGCCAGGAATCAGGATCTGAAGTTTCATGCATGCAGAAGTTGTGCTTCAAATATAGAGAATGACAGGATGAGTGTCATGAGTTTTATCCGGATGTACTGTCTGTTCTGTATCTTCATCAAAACGATCCTGGCCATGTTTAGATCATTCATCCTCCCGTTCGCTGCTCTTCTGCTTCTGGTCACTTCCATAGAGGCACAAATTTGTCAACCGGACTCCATGTACCTGGATTCATCCGGTTTTGTTTTCCCTGTACCTTATGATTCACTTTTGAATCCGGAGGGTGGCATCGACCAGGAGGCTTGTATCAATTACGAATTTGATTTTGCATGGACCCTGAAAGTGCCGGATACTATTATGTTTCCCGGGATCCCGATTCCCATCCCTGTGGAGTCATTCACGATCGACACGGTGGGCGCCATTTCCAATCTTCCGATCGGCATCAACTACAAATGCAATCCGCCCAATGGCAAGTTCCTGGCCGGGAAGATGGGTTGTGTGCAATTGTATGGAAAGCCGACTTCGGCAAACCCGGTGGGGATCTATGATCTTGAATTTGTGGGAGTACTAAAAACTAAGACCGGTGCGAATATTCCGGTTACGTTTCCCAATCCTCAGCTTTTTCCAGGCCATTATTACCTGAAATTGAATGAGGAGAATTCCCCGAATTGTACTACAGCCACTTCCGATCCAGACGCCTGGCTGCACTCTGCCAGAGTGATTCCCAACCCGGTGACAGATCTATCCATACTGGAGGTCAATGGCCCTACGCCGCAATCCATCGTGATTCGAATGTTTGATATGACAGGCAGGACATTCCGCACATGGGTTGTTCAAATTGATGCAGGAATCCAACACATTCCACTGGATCTGTATGATCTTCCAGCAGGATATTGGATCTATCAGCTCCATTCGGATCGCGGTTTTACCACCTCCGGCAGCCTCATCAAGACGTCAAGGTAAAATGGTCAAAGAGGTAACGCGGGTCCTGTCGGATCGCCACTTGACCGTCAGGCTAATACCTGGCATCACAGAGGTGTTGCTGACCATCCAGGTGGGGTGGATCTGTCCGCTGAGATCTTCGTTGATATCGAAATTTCGCAGGTGGGCATCCACGTATGCCTCTGCAATGGAAAGCAGATAGGTGAGAGACATAAAGATGTAGTACTCCTCCATCGATTTTCGGTAGTAGTCTCGCTGATTTCGCAAAACTGTCGCAGGTAGGTTGAGCCCTGAAAATTCGTGCACTTCTCCCAGCAATTCCTTCTGGTAAGCCGTTTTGAAACGCTTGTACTCCTTTTGGTTAAACTGAGAGAGATAGAACAATCCGCCCATGGCACCATATACGATCGGTAATTTCCAGTATCGGCGGTTATAGACCTGCCCTCCGCCAGGTATCAGACCATACAGAGCTGCTCTTTGTGGGCTGGGTGTGAATACCTTCCTGGATGGTTTCACAGCTGCCAATGAGTCGGGAGGAGAGACCTCTTGACCCATGGCCATCAAACTGGACATTACAAATATCAGGAGCCATCCAGTCCACAGCCGCATATTCAGATATCCAGGAGCTCCAGAATACGGTTGAGATCCTCGTCATCTCCATAAGAGATGGTGATCTTACCTTTCCCCCCTTCCTGGCCTTCAAGTTGGACCCGTGATCCAAAATGGGAGGCAAGTCGCCGTTCGATATCCCGCATAGCTGCGGACATCCCCGGAGTAGACGATTTTTGACCTGGGGCGCTGACCTCTTTCCCTTTGAGGAATTGTTCGAGTTGGCGAACTGACCACCCTTTGTTCACGGTCTCCCGGAA
Source organism: Saprospiraceae bacterium (assembly GCA_021738725.1). GTDB lineage: Bacteria > Bacteroidota > Bacteroidia > Chitinophagales > Saprospiraceae > JAGNXB01. The sequence continues at coordinate 51,896 of JAIPBE010000004.1, forward strand.
CGCAGCTCGTTGTTTCAACAAATCGGTACTGCCAGCCAGAGACCGGGCATGACCCATACTGATCTGTCCTTTCCTCAGTGCATGTTGAATATCGGGTGGTAACTTGAGCAGCCGGGTGTAATTCGTGATGGTACTTCGTTCCTTGCCGACCCGCTCGGACAATCCTTCATGAGTCAGTTTACATTCATCGATCAAACGCTGGTAGGATATGGCGACTTCGATGGCATTCAGATCGGCTCGCTGGATATTTTCCACCAGGGCCATTTCCAACATTTCCTGATCTCCTGCAGTGCGGACGTAAGCCGGAATACTTTCCAATCCCGCCAACTTTGATGCCCGAAAGCGTCGTTCGCCACTAATCAGCTGATAAACTTCAGCGGAGAGTGCACGCAGAGTGACCGGTTGGATGATCCCCATCGCCTTGATCGAGGAAGCCAACTCTTCAAGTTCCGCTGGATCCCAATCCTGACGCGGCTGAAAGGGATTGGGTTCGATCTGCGAGAGCGGGATCTCATTGATCTCGCTGCTCAGCTCTTTTTGGGCTTCTGCCCGGGTTTCAACAGCCGGTGATTGTTCGACGGTTGCCAATAAGGCACGAATGCCTTTGCCAATTTCTTTCTTTCGGGCTTTCTTTTCGATCATATTCAGGCTTTAACAGGCTTTTTCAGGGTGACCCATGAAGAATTGTTCTCCAGGACTTCACGTGCCAGATTGATAAAATTCACCGATCCGGTGCAGGCGGCATCATACATGATCACCGGCTGATGCATACTGGGTGCTTCACTGACCCGACTGTTGCGATGGATGATCGTTTTAAAAACGCGATCTGTAGAGTGTGATTGAACCTCTTCCACCACGATGTTCGCCAAACGAAGACGCCGGTCATACATGGACAGTAAAACGCCTTCAATTTCCAGCTTCGGGTTCAACCCCGCTTTCACCAGTTGAATGGTGTTCTTTAGTTTACTGAGGCCTTCAAAAGCGAAGATCTCACACTGCACGGGGATCAGGACGCTGTCAGCTGCAGCGAGGGCATTGATGGTGATCAATCCCAAAGAGGGGAGGCAGTCGATCAGGATGAAATCATAGTCGTCCCTGACTTCCTTCAGGATCGCTTTGATCCTGAACTCCCGATCGGACAAAGCCGACAGTTCCAGCTCGGCACCCACCAGATCAATATGGGCAGGAAGGAGGTCCAGGAATGGCGTTTCGGTGGGAACTATGGCCTCTTTTGCCGAATGATCATTGATCAGACAGTCATAAATGTGGACATCGTCATCCCCCAGCGTTATGCCCACTCCGGACGTGGCATTGGCCTGTGGATCCGCATCTACAAGCAATATTTTATATTCCATGACTGCCAGGCTGGCGGCCAGATTGATAGATGTGGTGGTCTTGCCGACACCTCCTTTCTGATTTGCAATAGCGATTATCTTACCCATGTGTTGACAGCGTTATAGTTTCCCCTATTGCAGGAAGTAGTAATTGTAAACCCGCATCGGCAAAGGCTTTTCGGGCGTATTGGTGGTCAATTTCGATATAACCAAAGGTATCATAATGGCATCCGATGATCGTGGTGCACTCGATCATCCCGGCGGCGAGAACTGCATCATCTAATCCCATGGTAAAATTATCCCCGATGGGAAGAATTGCAAAATCGAGGGGAGGACAGGTTTTGGGAATAAGCTGCATATCCATGGTCAGCGCCGTGTCTCCAGCTACGTAAAATGTCCCTTCATCATTCGAGATGACAAATCCGCCCGGGTTGCCGCCATAGGTGCCATCAGCAAACTCACTGGAATGGATAGCTGATACTGACTTGACCGTCCCCCAGGACATTTGCACCTTGCCCCCGATATTCATTGGGTGCCCCTTCAGCCCTTTTTTTTCATAATAACTGACGATCTCATAATTGCTGATAAGAAGCGCTTTCGTCCGGTGGGCGACCGTTTCAAGATCAGAAACATGATCGCCATGGGCATGCGTGACCAGGATAACATCTGACAGCAGATCATCGGGATGGATGGCCTTTGCCAGGGGGTTGCCACTGACAAAGGGGTCAAAGAGAAGTTGTTTCCCTTTGGTCTTTACTGAAAAGCATGCGTGTCCGTAGTAGGTCACTTCCATGAGCCAAATGTTTGGGAGTGCAAAGATAGTGAAAAGTACTGCGAGGCCTTCGTGAACAAAACCATCTGGTATTGGATTCTGAGGGTAGTATCTTCGGCCTATGATCACGGTAATCTCGGGAACAAATAGAAATCTGAACCAAACGCTGGTACTGGCGGAGCATGTCCGTGAAACGATCGAAAAGGAAGGGCATGACGTCAGATTACTGGATTTGCGGATTCTGGAAGCTCCTTTGTTGGTCACTGGCGACTATGAATCCGGTGATCAATCTTCCCAGGTCAAAACGCTACAGGATGATCTGATCCTCCCGGCTGACAAATTCTATTTTGTGGTTCCAGAATACAATGGCAGTTTCCCCGGAATTCTCAAGTTCTTTTTGGATGCCTGCTCAGTTCGAGACATCAAAGAGTCCTTTACTGGTAAAAAAGCGGCCATTTTGGGTGTGTCAACTGGCCGAGCAGGAAATCTTCGGGGGATGGATCATCTGGCTGGTATCCTCAACTATCTGGATATCACCGTAATGCCCAACCGGCTTCCAGTCAGTCAGGTATCCCGATTGATCGAAGCTCAGCAGCTGGAAGATGCACACACACGAGCAGTCGTCCATTCTCACGTGCTGGATTTTCTTCAATTTTGACTCGTTATGACACCCTCTGTACACTATCAGGATCTGGGTTTGGTCGATTATGCCAGCACATGGGATTATCAGACAAGCTGTCATCAGCAATTAGTGCAGAGAAAGCGAAATCCTGATTCATCCGAATATTCCGGAAAGACAATACCCCATGTCTTCATTGTGTGTGAACATCCTCATGTCTATACGTTGGGAAAGTCCGGGAGTCCTGACCATTTACTCCTCAACGAGGCGGAATTACATGAAGTGGGGGCCACTTATGTCAAGATCAACAGAGGTGGGGATATCACCTATCACGGTCCAGGTCAGATCGTCGGATATCCCATTCTGGATCTGGAGGAATTTTATCGGGATGTACATCTGTACGTTCGCAATCTGGAAGAAGTCATGATCCGGGTCATACACACATACGGTCTGGAGGGTATTCGATTGGAAGGTTATACCGGAGTTTGGTTGGCACCGGATGCGCACCAGTCCAAATTTCGAAAGATCTGTGCCATAGGTGTACACCTGAGCCGTTGGGTCACGTTACATGGATTTGCCTTCAATGTGAATACGGATCTAGCCTATTTTGAACATATCATTCCATGCGGGATCAATGATCAGAACAAGGCTGTTACGTCCCTGGCCATGGAGTTGGGACATCCGCTGGAAATGAATGCAGTGAAGTCTCTGGTCAGAGAACATTTTGCCGAGGTTTTTCAATGTTCACTAACCCCATCTGAATAGAAATGATATGCTGAAGGATATTGATCGATTAAAAGTGGCTGACTTTGGTGTGGCGATGGTGCCGACCGAAAACAGTGTGGATGTCGGAGAACAGCATTGGGAGTGTTTTCTGATCAATTTGAAAGAAATGCCTGTCCATCAGGTCCTGGTCACATCATCAGGGTATAAAAAATCGGAAGAGAAGGATCTCAAATCCTCAACACTTCGATATTTTTTTGAAAAGATTGAAGCCGGACAAGCCGTCCTGCTCGAACTGATTCCCTCCGAACTTGTTCAATTGACGAACGAATTCTGGGTGAGCTTCCATTTTGAAGGGCACATGTATGACAAACGATACCTCTTTGTAGAGGGGAGTCTGGATGAGTCTCTTTTTACGGAAGTACCCGTTTTGCAAAAAAAAGGTGTGTTGATCCTATAACAATCACGACAGTAATGACAAAAAACATAAAAAAGGTCTCTGAATCAAAGACGACCATGACCCAAATGGTGATGCCGAACGACACCAACCCATTGGGCAACCTGATGGGGGGAAACCTCCTGCGTTGGATGGATATCGCCGCTGGTATTTGTGCGGGCAAACACAGCGCCAGCTATGTGGTGACAGCATCTGTTGATCATGTTTCCTTCAAATTGCCCATCCACATGGGAGAGGTGGTCACTATGGTTGCCACCGTGACACGCTCGTTCAATACATCCATGGAGATCTATGTAGAAGTGTTCTCCACCGACATCAAAGGAGGCAACACCAAACGGTGTAATCATGCTTATTACACCTTTGTGGCGCTGGATGATCAGCGACAAAAGCCAGTTCCTGTGCCAGAAGTACAACCGTTGACCTCCCAGGAAGAAAACCTGTATGAAGAGGCTATGAAGAGGCGTGAATTACGACTGATCCTCAGTGGTCGTATCAAACCACACCAAGCCATGGAATTGCGCAATTATATGAATGGCATCGAGGACTGAGCCTGTTTATTCAGCACCAAAACCCTAATGATGAGTCGATTCACCTTCTTTTTGATCGCCGTACTGTTTGCTGCCTGCCAGGCGCGAGAAGAGGTGATACCGAGCACTGCGTTAAAGCCGTTTGAAGAGTACTATCTTTTGCGAAACTTCCCGAATCTGGAAGGTGGAGCCGAAGGATTTCTGCAGGCGAAAGCGCTCACCCGGGCCATGGCATCTCAACGAAATGATGCTCCGTATGGTTTTGATGCCTCGTTTGTCAATCGGGGACCGGATAATATTGGTGGGCGGGTAAATACCCTGATTCGTCATCCGGAGGATTCGAATATGATCTTTTCGGGATTGACGGCTGGCGGAATATTCAAAAGTATCGATGGAGGCGCCAGTTGGTATCCAGTATTTGATGATCAAATTACCCTCAGCATTTCCTTTATACGAATCGATCCCAAAAACCCCGCTGTGATCTATGCGGGTACAGGCGATCCGAATATTTCCAGTTATGTCTTTCTTGGACAGGGTCTGTATAGAAGTACAGATTATGGGGAATCCTGGGCCAATGTGGGTCTGCAGGATGCGGGCATTCTGTCGGACCTCGTAATTCATCCGGATCATCCGGACACCTTGTATGTTGCCAGCATGGGCATACCCATGCGACGCGGAGTAGAACGAGGATTGTATCGCTCCTATGATGGGGGTCAAAACTGGGATAAAGTCCTGTATCTGTCGGATGAAGCTGGCATCACCGACATCCTGATCAATCCGGATAACCCGAACATCTTGTTTGCCTGCGGTTGGCACAGGGTGCGCAATCAGGCGGAATCCATTGTCAATGGAAATCTGGCTAGAGTATATCGCTCATTGGACGGTGGCGATACTTGGACAAAGCTGGACAATGGTCTCCCCGATGAGCCCCTTTCCCGATCTGGACTGGCGTGGTCACAAGGGCGGGTATTTGTCCTTTTTGTCGGGACGAATCAAAATCTCAAAGGCGTTTATTCCAGTACCGATAATGGCACCAGTTGGCAGGAGATCCCTACTGATCAGGACCTCAATGGACTTCCTTCCAATGCATTGGGAGGCTTTGGTTGGTATTTTGGAAAAATGGCAGTCAATCCCCATGATGCGGAGGATATCTTTATTCTGGCTGTAGACCTGTGGCGAACGATCGATGGCGGAAACAACTGGTTTCGTTCCACACCCGAATGGTGGGTGTATAATGTACATGCCGATAAGCATGACCTGACATTCCACCCGAATGGCCGTGTGGACCTGGCCACAGATGGAGGGGCTTATACCAGCTGGGATGGTGGCAACTCCTGGGAAGATCTGGATGAGTTTCCCGCATCTCAGTTTTACCGGATTGCGCTCAACCCGCATGATCCCGACCAACTGTCTGGTGGATTGCAGGACAACGGAACGGTTAGAGGGTGGAACGCTCCCGCCTCTTGGGAGCGCGTATATGGTGGAGATGGATTTCAACCTGCCTACCATCCGGTTCTTGCCGATGTCTTCTATGCGGAATGGCAAGGTGGCAGCATGGTGGTAACCACAGATGGAGGTGACAATTGGGATGACTTCACCAATGGGATAGATCCCAATGATCGAGTGGGGTGGGATGCGCCTTACTTCATTTCAGTCCATCCTCCGTATCCTATGTATCATGGCACCAATCGGATCTACCGAAATATGGACCATTTCAATGCCAACTGGATATCAATCAGTGGAAAACTGACGGACACAGTCGAGCAATTTTACCCGGGTACGCATGTGATCACAGCTCTGGGCGAGTCCCCGTTGGTGCCCGGTACGGTCCTGGCAGGAACCGGTGACGGACATTTGTGGATCACCCAGGACGACGGGCAATCCTGGAATGATGTAACTACTGGATTGCCAGAACGATATGTGACCTCATGTCAAGGAAGTACGGAAGAACTGAATCGGATCTTTGTCAGTCACTCCGGTTACCGATACAACGAGTTTATCTCACATTTTCATCGATCTGATGATGCGGGTAAAACCTGGATTGACATATCCGGAGATCTGCCGCCCTTGGGTGTCAATACATTTGTGGTCATTCCGGAAACAGGTGATTCGATCATCCTGGTGGGCACGGATGCCGGCATATATGGTACTGTCGATGGAGGGGAGCAATGGTTTCCCTTTGGCTCAGGTATGCCAGCCATCCCGGTCTATGACATGAAATATCAGCCCATCACCCAAACATTGGTGATCGGTACTCATGCGCGCTCGATGTATACCGTATCCCTGAAAGAGCTTCTGGAACCTGTCAATACCGCTATCCAATTGCCAAAAAATGGACTACAGGCCTGGCGGATCCAGGGTAACCCTGCCAGCTCCAATATTCATCTTGTTTCGACAGGGACATTCCCGTCAGGTACGATCCTCCTTTCACTGGTGGATCCGGTTGGAAAAAGCATTCTGAATCAGATGTTGCAAGGGGATGTCAAGTCAGGTCAAAAGATAGATATCGATTTGCCTACCGTACAGACGGGGCTGTATTATCTGTCTATTCAACAAGGTGAAAAACGACAGGTACTGCCTGTGATTATTGATCAATCCTGATCATAGATCCGACCGGACCGATCGATCATAGTCGGACTTCCTTGTTGTGTACCCATCATCAGAATATCCTGGATGTTTACATGAGGTGGTTGCGAGATCATGAAATAGATAGCATTAGCTACGTCTGTCGAAGTCAGAGGGTTGAAATCAGAATAGATGTCGGCTTTTTGGGTATCCCCATGGAAGCGAGTGATCGCAAATTCTGTCTCTTCGACATGTCCTGGGCTGATCTGGCCCACGCGGATGCCATATGGGAAGAGGTCCTGGCGCATAGATCGCGTCAGTGCTTCTACCGCAAATTTTGTGGCGCAATAGACATTGCCCTGTGGATAGGTCTCCTTTCCTGCGGTAGAACAAATATTGATGATCTGACCTTTTTTACGCTTCACCATACCTGGTGATATTGCCCTGGTCATGTATAGAAGTCCCTTGATATTGGTGTCGATCATCCGGTCCCAATCGTCGATGTCTCCTTCGTGAATGGGCGCCAGGCCGCTGGCCAATCCTGCGTTGTTGATCAATATATCCACATTGGTCCAGGATTCAGGCAGGGCCTTCATCATCTGACGGGTCACCGCCTCCTGGCGGACATCAAAGGAGAGTGGGAAGACATCCGCATTGAATTCATTCTTCAATTCCTCATGCAAGGTGTGTAGTCGTTCCTCACGGCGACCCGTCAGGATCAAGCGATGCCCGGCTTTGGCCAGCACCCGTGCAGTGGCTCGTCCGATGCCCGAGGTCGCCCCGGTGATCAGGATCGTCAGCGTTTCTGTTGTTTGGACCGCTTTGATCGAAGGCTTGGCAGGAGTTGATTCCAGTCTGACAGGTTCGGTGTCTTCTTCCTCGTCCAGAACATCCATCATGTACTGTTTATCCGGCCAGCCGGTGTCTGGCTGATGAAGTTCTGAGTCTTGCTGGTGTCGGTGCACCTGGACAGCTTTGATCCGATCCCCTATCTGATAATACAGGTCGGCCAGGGTCGCTTTGACTGTTTCGTTTTCCGGATCCAGCTTCAACAATTTTTTAAAGACTTTGGAAGCCTTCTTCAGTTTGCCAACTGAGATCAGGGCGTTACCATAGAGCGTCAATGCTTCGTTATGATCAGGAAGCAATGATTTGGCATCTGATAAATGATCCAACGCCCGATCTATTTGCTCCGGGTCATTCAATAGTATGCGACCCAATCCCAGATGAGCCAAGCCATAGGTCGGATCGGATTCCAGGGCTTTTTCGTAGTACCGGATCGCCAGTTTTGTTTCTTTGTACTGCCCGGACAGTTGACCCAACAGGGCAAAGGCTCTGGCATTTTTCGGATCCAGACGTAGCACTTCTTCCAGGTGAGTGGTCGTTTCATTGAAATACTGGTCATCTTCTGCCAATTGAGATGCCAGGTCCAGACGGGCAGGGATATTCTCCGGATCATGTTCAACCAGACGTTTCAGATGAGCCAGGTTTCGTTGGGGAAGAGCAATAATAGGACCCACCTTTTCTTCGCTTTCATCTTCCGGATCACCACCGTCCTTCGATTCAGGATAATCTTCTTCTTCATCCCAATCATCGTCATCTTCTTCCAGTTCCTCGTCTTCCTCTTCCATGCCATTCTTGTAGGCAATGAGTTTTTTCAGGAGTTCATGTTCTGGATTTGCCTGGGCATGTGAGCTGTCGGATTGGCCATTTTCAGTCTGTTCACGTACGGGCAACTCAACAACCAGATCGGATTCTTGCTCCTGTTTGTTCTCCTCCTTTCGCATATTCTCCAGGGATTCCCGGATCCGGTCCTCCAGATGTTCATCCTCCTCCAGGAATGGATGATCTGTTTTGAAATCCTGATGAAGGCTGATATTGCCACTTTTCCGGAAAAAGAGCTCATAGTGGTTTGCCGTCAGGGCTTCCCAGCTGTAGGTCTGTTGTTCGCGGAGGAATTCAATCAGATTGCCGATCTCAAAGGCAATTTTTCGAACTTGTTTCACAAGCGCATCGTGCTGTGTTGCATCTTCGATCTGGTCGGGTCGAATTTTCCGCAGTTGGAGATACTGATCCTGCCAGTAATTGATGTAATGCAGGATCTGACCGACCCGATCAAGGCGGGTGGGTACCGGCTCGGCAGATTCATCCGGAAAACCCTCTGTCAGCACGATGATCTGAATCTCGGATGGATCTCGTTTTTGGAGTGCCGGCAGGAGATTGGCGACACAAGACGAGTCTTTCAAAAAGTTGTCACTGACCATGAGCAGCAACGGACGGGTATCCTGTTCCAGTTTTGTAGCCAGGGATTCACCGGGCTTCAACTCGTCCTCACAGACCAGGGCGAACGTAAAGCCGCCCCGAACCAGATGACGAGTCATCTGGGCTGCCAGGGGATAATTCACCTGGTGAAAAAGGACAACAAAATGTGGATTGTTCATGGTATACAATTCCTTACTGGCTTAATGGGATGCGCCGGCAAGTGGGTTTACAAAGTTATGGAAATCGATAGCGAATTGCTTGTATTTGGAGGTTGCGGGGCCATCAAATCCGGTATGCACCTTCCTCACACGGTGTTCGCTATCCAGAAAGACCAGGGTGGGGTATGCCTTGATACCGTCCAGAAAGGGTAGGGCTTGTGCGGCTTCTTCCTTGCTGGCGAAACCTCCCCAAACGATTCGCCAGGGAATTTTCAATCGCTCGGAGTATCGTTTGAGCATTGGAAGAACCTTCTCCTGCTTTCGGTATTTTTCAAATGCAATGCCAATAATAGGCATATCAAAATCGGGATGTTCGGACATATATTCCTTCAGAAACCGGGTCTCATCCAGGCAATTCGGACACCAGGTGCCCATGACCTGCAGAATCATCGGTTTGCTCGCATATGCCGGATCATCCGAGGAAATCATCTGCCCATTTACATCCATAAAGGAGATAGATACCGGAGATGCTTTCGGTAAGTCGACAGTCAACACATCCGGATCCGGCAATTGAGCATCTGGATTCCGTTGGGCTTCCCAATACGCCAGATAGTGTTTGCCCGATCGAAATGAACCGATGAGAGTGCCATCATCCTTGATCTTTCCTTCAAAAAGAAAGGCATGCGCCCCGTCAAAACAGGACAGGTAAAGCTTATTCGCCTGAACAGTCCCTTCCAGGAACCGATAATCACCCGTTTCGGTTCGAAAGGTTCCGGTGAGTCGGTTTCCCGATTGGTTAAACTCCGCAATAGCTGGATAGGCATCTGGTGTGCCGGGTTCAAATTGCACTGCCCATTGGCCACTGATATCCAGGACTGGTCTCTTCTTCAGTTGGGTAAAACGATAGCCCTCCCCGAACTTAGCGACAAATGGGATCTGATAATCTTCCTTGTAATTAACGATCCAGTGCCCCTGCATGACCCCGGATTCACAAACCGCCCTCAGGTAGGTATCGTAAAGCGGGAATTGTACCGTTAGTGTGTCTTTTGCTGTCCGACGATCCAGCCCAAAGAGGATATCCCTGGATTCGATACGTTCTTCCCCATTGATCAGGACAATGTGGAAGGAATCGGGTGTGTCATATATGACCTCAAATTCGAAGGGTAGTTCACCCTGGGTGACTTCTTCAAAGGCGATAATACGTTCTTTCTGCTGGTCAGAGCGGCCTCCGATCACAGTGGTCTGGGATGGATCGACCTGAAGGACACCTCGCCATAGACCCGGAGCCAGCTTCGGATAGGGGTTCTCTATGACCAGACAGCCCGACAATAAGGGAAGAACAGTCAAACAGAGATAAAAGAGGATGGTGCGTAAAACTGGCATGAATGAATTTTTCCCAAAATAACGTCGGGATAAGGGAACGGTCAGGACTTTTCACCAACAAAGTGATCTTCTTTGTATTTGAAGAGCACATTAAAGGAGGTCAATGATCCGTAGATCTTTGTGATATACTGTTGAAGATTAACTTTTTCTTCATCGGAAAGTTTGCTGCTGTTCACCCGTTGTTCCATCACTCTTAATCGATCCCGTGTCATCACGATTTTGTGGAAAAAGGCTTCTATGGGCATTTCTTTTGATTTTATGCCCTCTTCTCCTGGTTGCAGGATCAGCTGTCCATTCTCCCATTTGTCACCCAGTGGGACGATCTCTCCGATCTCTCCCCAGGTACGAAGCACTTTCATCAGCGAACGTTCAGCATCCGTAAAGGTGACCGTTTCTTCCGCTGGTATTGTCTCGATGATCTCCCATTTGTCATAGTCCTTGCCTACGAGTTTTACGCCATATGTCATAAAACAAACATCATAAGCAGCCATATGGAGTCTGATGATGGCACCTTCTCCATAGGCTGGATGTTTGACACGACTACCTACACCCATGATGACTTTCGCTTCTTGCATGTCCGATACATTTTCCATATACATCCAAAATTCGTTCCAAACATATTATGATTAATAATAATTTATTATATTTTATATAACTAGTGATCGTTGATGCCGCATCGCATCCGCAGTCAAGCAGGAATGGACAGGAAGGATGCCTATTAGAGACCCGATCGGATACTTATCTAATGAATTGATATCCAATTGAATGACGCCGTGTTCCTGGCTGAGTTTGATCACCGGAGAGGTGGTGCTATAAGGGGTCCAGCCTTGGTCATGAAGGCGAACTGCCAAACCAAAAATGGTGGTACCATCCGTTGTGATCAAGCCCTCCTTTGACAAATGGACGGCACCGCCATGAACGACGATTTCACCACGATCCGGATAACGGCCAATGACTGGTGCAGCCAGACAGATCCCGATCTGATCCAATGAACAATTTCCAGCCTGCCATTGCATCAGATCGTAATAGACCAGATTCCCTGCCCGGATCTCATCCACATCCGTCAGATCCGCCAGTTGACTGGCGGCAGGTGTGTCACCGGCTGAACACAGTAAGGAGCTGGCTCGCATGCCCAATGACTTTTTCAGGTCGTCCACTGCCCCGATGGTGCGTTGCCACTCCGCCTGAATGGCTGCTGAACTGGAATGGGCATACTGGTGACCGTCATGCCAGAGGAATCCGAGACATGTCAGATGATGGGAGGTTTCGATACGCTCAATAAGGTCCCTGATAGTCTCCACATCTTGAACCGGTATGCCCGTCCGATGGGATCCCGTGTCAAGCTCGATCCATACACCAACGTCCACCCGATATTCCTGAAGAACATCTACCATGGCAGTATGATCAAGTATGACCTGAAGGGTCACTTCTTTTGATAGCTCTGCCAGACGCCGTAATTGTCGTGGGTGACAGGGCAGGGCGATCGTGATATCCTTCCATCCCAGTCGAGCATGTTCAACTGCCATATCCAGAGAGGATACAGTGATATGCTGAATACCCAATTGCTGCATCCACCGGCCCACTTCAGGATGCTGATGTGTTTTCATATGAGGTCGAAATCGAACTCCTTTGGCCTGGGTCTTGTCCAGGATCCTGGACAGATTTTCTTCCACAATCTGCCGATGGATCAAGAGGGTGGGATCCTGAATGCCAGGAAAAGGTTCGTTTGGGGGCAACTCCATGGGCAGTTCTACTGTTTAGTAGCGTGAATCGGACTAAATTTGCAGTAAGTTAGACAATGAGTAAAAAAGGACGTGTACTTGTCGCCATGAGTGGAGGGATCGATTCCACAGTGACTGCCATGATGCTTCATGAGCAGGGTTACGAGGTTGTGGGGATCACCATGAAGACCTGGGATTATGCTTCATCAGGAGGCAGTAAAAAGGAGACTGGCTGTTGCAGTCTGGATTCGATCAATGATGCCCGTCAGGTATCGGTAGACATGGGATTCCACCATTTTATCGTGGATATACGGGAAGAATTTGGTGATTATGTCATCGACAACTTTGTCGATGAATATATGGCTGGCCGCACACCCAACCCTTGTGTCCTGTGCAACACCCATATCAAGTGGAATGCATTGCTCAAACGTGCGGATGCCCTGGATTGTGAATTCATCGCCACCGGACATTACGCCAAGATCGTTGAAGAAAACGGACGAAAATTCATCCGTCAGGCTGTAGATGAGCGAAAGGATCAGAGTTATGTGCTCTGGGGATTGAGCCAGGAATGTCTGTCTCGCAGTCAGTTTCCGTTGGGACCGTTTACCAAACCTGAAGTACGCCAAATGGCGGCTGATTGGGGGTATACCGATCTCTCTAAAAAAGGGGAAAGCTATGAGATCTGCTTTGTTCCGGATAATGATTACCGGGGATTCCTCAAACGACGAGTCCCTGGACTGGCCGAGCAAGTGAACGGCGGTTCATTTCTCAATCCAAAAGGAGAGGTGATCGGACAGCATGAGGGGTATCCGTTCTATACCATAGGTCAGCGGAAGGGTCTGGGACAAGCCTTTGGGAAACCAATGTTTGTCACCGAGATCCGCCCGGACACAAATACCGTTGTACTGGGAGAAGTCGATGACCTGCTTCGGAATGGTGTTGTGATCAAAGGTGTCAACTTTATGAAGTACCCGGACCTGCAGACCGGACGCGAAGCGATTACCCAAATCCGGTACAATGATCCCGGTACACTCGGCCGCGTTCAGCAGACTGGAACGGATGAGGTAGAAGTTGAATTCTATGCCCACGTCCGAGGCGTTGCACCCGGCCAATCTGCCGTCTTTTATGAGGGAGAAGATGTGATCGGTGGCGGCATCATTCATGGCAGTCGACAATTTCAATCCAATGACTGATTCGAGGTTCCTGATTGGAATGCTCCTGTGGCTCTCACTCGTCATGTGGCAATGTACTGCCGATCCGCTTTTTCCGCCAGTCGAGGCAGAATCAGGGGAGGATTATCTCCCCTTGTCCTTCGGAAGGTCCTGGACGTATCAAATAGATTCTGTCATTTACGATCCCCTTGGTAGTGCGCAGCCTGTGGATACGGTGTCTACGTATCTGCAGGAGGTAATCACCGATACCTTCTCGACAACAGCCGGGTTGACATTTGTAATGAATCAGTATACCCAAACCGATACGACTTTGCCCTGGATATATTTGAAAACCATCGGGATCAGCAGGGAACAGGATCGGTTGCTGTGGAATGAAGAAAATCGGATACTGATCAAATTTCTGTACCCGCTCTATACCGGTCTTTCCTGGGACGGGACAGCCTTTTTTGATCCCTATCTGCAAGTGCCAATCTATGGCGAACTCATGCAGCCCTTCAAAAGCTGGTCTTTCAAAATCCTGGGAAAGCAGGAACAACATCAGGTGGGTTCGCATGATTGGGATCAAGTCCTCCGGATCCAGCAAGCGGATGATGAAAACCTGATCGAGCGCCGGTTCAGTCAGGAATGGTACCAGAAAAACGTTGGACTCGTCTATAAAAGGATGTACATCCTGGATACCCAATGCGGTGGGGAACCTGCTTTATGTGCGGGTATACCCTGGGAAGAAAAAGCAGAAAAAGGATATATACTGACCCAAACCCTGCTGAAAACTACCAATTAGCCACCATGGAAAAATGTTTGATTGGCAAGCTGGGCAAACCCCACGGGTTACAAGGTGAAGTGAGGGTCATCCTGACAGATGAGTCGTTCGAAGAAGTGTTAGAGCACGCTCCTTTTGTCTTCATCAAAGGACTGCCATACCAGATTTTATCGACTCGATATGCTGGTGGTTTGCTGTTGAAACTGGATGGAGTAGAAGACAGAAATGCGGCTGAAATGATTAAAGGCGCCCATCTTGAATTGCCAACCACCCCCGAATTGGAATCGGCCCAGGCTCAAAACTCCATACAGGCCTGGATCGGTTTTATGATCCACGATGTCACCACAGATCGTACCCTGGGCCCGATTGACGAGGTGATCGAACTACCCACCCAACTCACCGCACTGATCCAGGTGGATAACAAGGAAGTATTGATCCCCCTTCATGAGAATCTTATCCTGGATGTTGATCTGGAAAAGCGGGTCATGACCATGGATCTCCCAGTCGGACTGATTGATCTGTATCTGCAATAAAAAAAGGGCCCTCCGTTTGGAGAGCCCCTCTTCATATGGCAGGTAAAAGACCTAGTTGAAAATCAACTTTCGAACCGCCGTGCCCTGATCAAAACGGATCAGTGCAACATATCGGCCAGGTTGAATCTGACCACGTTCCAATGTATAGGTAGACTGATTGACACTCGGAATGACCTTGATCAAACGTCCCATTTCATCATACAGGTTGATCTCTTGCATCGGATGACTGGCATCTGATGTCAGCACGATATAGTCAGATGAAGGATTTGGATAGGCATTGAGTCCAACTTCTCCACCAGGGACGATATCCAGTCCGGTCAGTGTCGAAATACAATCATCCAGCCCGAGGACAAAGCAAGCGCGAGGGGCATAGAAACGCACGATCGTGTCGATGTACATCCGAGCACTTCCGCCATCCATATTACAGGGGTCAGCAGGGTTTACTCCGGCAAAACTGGTCCATTCCCAAGGGGCAACGGATACAGGAATGCCAGGAGCATTTGCCTTGTCGGGTTGATTGAATGGATATAAACCAACTTTCACGTCCTGTAAACCTGGAGGAGACGCTGCAAAAGCGGCTTCCTGTTCGGCCGTCAGATCGAACGTAATGCCAGCATTCAACATGGCATCCTGGTTGCCAAAAGCCTCATGCAACTGTTGGATAATATAACTTCCCTGGGTTACAATGACTTGCAGATTTGTTCCAGGAACATTAACAATACCTTCAGCATAAGGTGCAAAGTTGTCCGTTGGAACGGCAAAAGAGATCAATGGCACCTGTCCTGGATCCACCCAGGCACTATCCGCACTGGCACCACCAAGGTTTACACCCAGCGCATATTCGGAGGATAACCCGACATGGTTTGGATAACAGAGGGTATCCCCATCCGTAGGGTTGATCCCCACGGTTTCACCATAGATATCTCCATTGATCCCTTCAAGGATCATCGGGATCGGAGGGGTGCCCGGATTATTGTCATGGTCGTAAACGAATTTGCCATTAGAGGCCAGCGGGATCTTCAGATAGTTATCCAAAGTTGGCATCGTCAAAGAGAGATAGCCTCCGGTTCCCTGACCCCAAACAACAATTTTATCTGGATCAATGCCATATTGGTTGGGATCCAATCCATCTGCTTTTCTAAAGTAACGTACGGCGGTCCGAGCATCTTGTACGCCTCTATAGGCTGCATTGATGATACCGTATCGACGCAAGACGTCTGTTGCGGCTAATGGATTCCAACCCAGGCGGTAATCCACAGAAGCCACCACATAGCCCATTTTGGCCAAGCGCGTACACATTTCTACAGCAGCAGAATCACTTCTTTCGCCCCCACAAGAACCGTTAAATCCCAGTTCAGAAGGATTGGCGGGGTTGCGGAATGGGAGAAAGTTGCCGGTGTGGAAATACAGGATCAAAGGACGATCAACTTCAGTATCACCATCGGGAGTGTAAATATCCATTTTTAGCGCTTCAGGCACTGCCTGACCGAACAATGAGTAGTACAAGACGGTAGCATTTACACCATACGTTATTCCGGTTTCAACGGAAACATCGGTGAACACTTCATCCAGATACCGCGTCTGACCGATGGTCAGCAACGGGAGGAGAATCAGTAAAAAGGAAAGGGGGTAGAGTTTTTTCATCATACGTTTGTTTAGAGTTACCTGTTATCACTAATTATTTGGTATCAAGCTCATAGAGGAGCGAAATATAAGCTAATCTTCCTATTCGTGGACCGCCGTAGGTCTGAAAGTTACGGTTGTCAAACATTCGGGCGATTGCCGACTTACCGTCGGGGTTCGGTTCGTTCAATGGCGTAAATCCAAAGAGATTGGATGCCCCTATTTTCAGGGTCGTGCCCCAGACCGTGTGTCGGACATTCCATTGAACATCCACCATATCATAGGTTGGGATCTCACCGGTGAATTGAGGAGATCCCTCGAAAAGGAATCCCTCCACCCATTTGTAATTCATACTGAATCCGGTACGCAATCGTCTGCTCAAACGCAGGTCCCGGGCTGAAAAACTGATATTGAATTTGTGTTCCGGTGTATTGAATGCCGGAATGATCGGATCGTTTTCATCTGTCTTCAGTAGCTTGTTCCAGGAGTAGTTACCACTTACCATATAGTTGGCATGCATGTAGTAATTGATCCCGATATTAAACCCATGGGTCTGCACCTGTTTGGTTGAGTTGGCGGACACGCGGTACACTTGCAGGTCTTTGACAGATACCTGCTTATTTTTTACAGGAACCGTCAATCCTATGTTGTACCCGATAAAATCATCGTAGATGTTGAAATAATAGCCGGCATCGATATAGATCTTCTTCAGGAGGGTGGTCCGGTATCCGATCTCAAATGTCTTGACTTTCTCCGGGCGGATGGGAGGCGCGTTGAAATAGACAAAGGAGTCAACGGCAATCGCCGTCGGGTTATCCAGCGCTTTCCGGAAGGACTCGATGGTGATCAGACTGTCAAATCCCATCAGATTACCGACCAGCAGGGCCGGGCCAACATTCAGACGCAAATACTGATCGGTCAAGGTCGGATTTCGAATGGCTGAGCTGAATGACAAGCGCAAATAGTTGTCGGCCATCGGGCTGTAGACCGCAGACAGAGCGGGTGTAAACAGCCAGTCGAAGTTCTTATTTTTGTCGACTCTCAGCGTAGCAGCAGTGGTCAATTGACCAAAGAATTTCTTCTCCACACCGCCATAAAATCCAAATTCTTCGTTGGTCACCTCATTGTAATAGGAATTCACTGCCTGTCCCTGATCATTATACTCGGTGACCAGCGTATCCACAAAAATGGTTCCTTCAGAATTGGGTTTGTACAGTCGGTAGTTCCCTCCTACAACGATCTTGTCAAACCAGATCGGATCGAATTGATACTGGCCGTGGATATGATACAGAGCGGATTTATCAAAGAACAAGGTACCTCCCTGGTCACCCGATTTTGTCGAGCGAATACGGTCAAACTCCTCCTGGAAACGAATTGTTCCAGGCACATAGAAGGGTACGGAAACAACACCCGGAAGATTGGATGTCTGATTGGCATACGCTTGTGCCCGGGCATGCCAGGCCATCATGCTATCCGCATATTGGACAAACCAGTTCTCAGCTGCTTCCGAATCGAACGACGTAATCAACTTCATTGTCATTGTGTCATAGGACACTACAAGTTTTGGATACCCCAGTTCGTTAACCATCCTTGTTGAAAACTTGCCTATTCCTGTCCAATAGTTGCGGTAATCATCCCGAAAAGCGACATCAGATTTGGCATTCTGCTGCAATTTTAATGCAGTAAAATATGGATCGTAGGAATCTCCGGCATCCTCATTGGTGGCATAGGCTCTGATGAAATACTTATCCTTCTTTTGAATTTCGATCCGGTTTTGGAAGAAGAGGATATTTTTGAGACTGAATCGGTTGTCGCCTTGATAAACCGTGGTTCCTGAACCAAAACTGCTGGCCAGGATCAATTCAGGTGAGTCAAAATCCTGTTTGGGGTCCAGTCGGATATGCACCGCTGCATTGGCCTTGATATTCCGCGTATTGTAATCGACCAGGTCGATTTCCTTATATCCTTTTCTGAAGAAAGCGCCTAAAGGATAAAACGGAGACCACTCGGAATCACCGGTATAATCCATAAACGCTTTGTATTCATCCCCATAGATGTTGACCGCATCATATCCTCCGGGGTTGGAGGCGTCGTATTCGGAATCATTGACCGGGTCGTAGTTGTCCGCCTCCCAATCATATGCCTTGAGGTAATAGAAATTCAGTTTGTAGGCCCACAATGGTTCATTATCGCGGTTGTTGAATGCCTGCGCCCACCGGATAGCGGACTCAAACAATTGCCGTTCACCGGTTTTCAGCTGAGCACTCAATCCCTGGAAGAAGAACGGGCTCTTGGTCTCCATGCTGATGACGCCATTGAAAGCGTTGGGGCCATAGAACGGCCCACTGGCACCTGCGACCAATTCGACTTTCCGCACATCCAGTTCACTGGAGCCCAGAAAATTGCCGAGAGAGAAGTTCAGTCCAGGCGCCTGGTTGTCGACGCCGTCAATGATCTGTAATGACCGGACTGGGCTCGTACTGTTAAACCCGCGCATATTGACCACCTTGAACCCAAGACTGGCTGCTGTCAGATCCACACCCTTCAATGATCCGAGTCCATCGTAGAAGTTATCTGAGGGTGTCTCTTTGATCGCCAGCAGATCCAGCGCTTCTACGGTGAGAGGTGTTTCCTTCTGTTTGTCCGTGATCCGGTGTCCCTGCACCTGGACCGATTCCAGGGTGATCCCGGATTCTTCCATGGTGATCACCAGATTTGCAGGAACCTGGTCAAGTGTTAGAATCTGTTCTTCAAATCCGATATAGTTCACCACCAGTCGGACCGGAAAAGTCGGTATTTCTAGCCTGAAATTGCCATCGAAATCGGTGACAGTTCCATTTGTAGAGCCCTCGATCAGAATACTGGCGCCGATCAGAGGTTCGCCATCCAGAGCACTGTGAATATGTCCTTTGATCTCTTGTGCCTGAAGCCAGGAGCAAGTAAACAGAAATATCAGAAAAGGGACGAGTTGAGTTTGACGCATACCGGATGTTGAAGGGCTGATGCATGTGGCCATGCATCAGTTAAAATTACAATTCCGGAATCAAAATGCGAAAAAAACTTAATACAGTAGTGTTTTGATCAGAAGGAAACGGGCAAAATCAACACGATACAGTTCACTCGCAACCCAGATCTGCTTTGGCCATGGGGTCATTTACAGGAATACAATGGCCAGAATGGATACTGCTAGGTTGGTACCGTTGCAGATCGGGATCGCGGAGGCCAAAGGTTAGGAATGCAACCAGATCATCAACTTGTTTGTCCGTCAGATGTTGAGGGACAAATTCGGCAGCCAGTGCAGAGGCCAGTACATTGGGATTCTCAGGAATGGCCTGATTCTTATAGCGAACGACCTCCCGAATAGTATGCATGCTGGCTCCGTGGCCATAATGCGGGCTGTCTTTGAGATTATAGAGTTGGGGCACTTTGAATTTGTACATGTCCTCTGGACGCTTGGTGAATCCACCTCTGCCCAGGTTTTCAGCACTGGCTTTCGTCGATTTGAACGCTCCCTGATGATACAGATCCAACATCCCCATACCGTAGAAGGCCATGGAATTCAATGCCGGGCCGGTATGGCAGGTTGTACAATTGGCATCTTTGAAAAAGACTATTGCACCCCGTTTTTCTTTGTCGCTCATGACATTATGTTGGCCTTTCAGCCAATCCTGAAATGGAGCTTCATTTGACAGCAAGGTCCGCTCATAGGCTGCGATGGCCAAACCTGCATAAACTTTTGTAAACAGGGTATCGTCTGGCACACCCGGAAAGGCTGCATGAAAGAGATCCGTGTATTGGTAAAGTGTGGCCCAATTTTCATTCAGACCCATTCGATGCACGGTCAAGCCGGCAATAGCCTGTGTTTCTGTTCCTTCGAAACCGAGTTGATTGGTGGCCTTCGGCGTGCCATATTCCCATTGTGTCTCTGTTCCGACATTGAGGTGGGTCCCTCCAAACTGGCCATTCCAGAGAATGTTTGTTTGGTAGGCGATATTCATGGCAGAAGGAGTCCTGACCGGCTGAACATCCAGGTCCGCTTCAGGGAAGAGTGGATCCTTGACCCGTCCTTCTCCTGTAATCCCAAATCCCATCCCGCCTTCGCTGATGCCTTGGGTGAGACATGCTTGAAATCCTCCCGCAGCAAAGTGGCAGGAGGCACAGGAATACGTGCCGACAGACTGAGGTTTGATCGGATTTGTTGCCAAAGCGGACTCATGGTAGAGCAGTTTTCCAAGTTCTACCTTTTCCGAGGTTAACGGATTTTTGGGGTCCTGTGGAATTTTACTGTAATCGTTGCTCGCAGGCAACATGAAGAAATCGAGGCCTTGTCCTTGAGCCGCAGCTTCCACAGCAGCTAACAATTCTGTGTCAAGGACATCAGATTGAGCGTCTTTCGCACAGGAGGCGAAAAGGACGATTGTAGCGGACAGAAAGAATAATTTCTGGAACATATATAAATGTTTTCAAATATGAAATACCAAAAACCCTGCCGCAAATGATGTTCTATCCTCAAAAATTAATTTACCGGGAAAGGTTTAATGCAACAAAATAGCTCTTTGTACCTGTTCACCGCGATTACTGAAGATCTGCAGGAAGTAATAACCAGGTTGTAAATCGGAAGTCGGAATCTCAAAGAGATGCCCGGAATCCACGCCTGTCAACTGCTGATGATGAACAATCGTGCCTAAAGCATTGACCCATCGGTATTGGGTGGGAACACCATGTTCCTGTGGCCAATCAACCCAAACTGGACCATTGGTGGGATTGGGAAAGATCTTTACCAATCTGTCCAGATCTGGTTCGGAGACCCGGGTCGAAATAAATTGTCCCCGTGCCAAAGCATATTCTCCCGGGGCCAGCCCATTGATCAATACTTCTCCTTTTCCATCGGTAAGTCCTAGTACAATCAGTTTGTAGTCAGGATGTTCCTCCCATCCAACAGTGGGAGAGGGTCTGTACAACAGCACCAGGCTGTCTTCCTTCGGACTGGCGATGTCTGCATCCAGGAAGGCATTACTGGATGTAGCGTTATAGGACAATCGACCCTGCGCTTCAAATCCGAATGGGAAAATTCCGGAGACAACCCAGAAATTTGTAGACGAGATCTTCAGTTCAGGCTGATCCTGAACAGGTTCCGGGGCCGTCCAGTGATGATCCACCCGTACCAACGCACTGTCCGTTATCGCTTGGACAGTCACTCTGAATTTGACGAAAGGCAGGATAAAATTACCCGTGGTCTTCAGCACCTGCTGATAGTCCATACGGGCTTGATTGAGCTGTCCTCGTTCATTCAGCGAAATGTGAACAGGATCGAAGGGTACGATTAACGTATGTGAACTGACAGCTCCTCCTGCGAGCACGGTCTGCTGATACACTTCCCAATTCGGACCAAAGCAGGTAACCTCCAGTGGAACGGCCTCATGATAAGCAGGTGCTGCGCGTAATCCCTGTTCCAATACCAGTTGAACGCTATAATCGTTGCCCACAGGCGTAGACTGCCGAGAGTAGATCTTGAATGCAGCATATCCGGGATTGAAAATCCAGGCGTCAAAAAATGGACCTGCATCCTTTCCAGAGATCAGGGACACCTGGTCCCGATATGTTTCGGCATCTATGGCACTGTATGGGAATGTGGTTAAGATAGATTTCTGTGCTGCTCTGAAAAGGGAATCACCCAGATAACCTCGCAAATTGTGGATCACCGAAGCGCCTTTCCAATAGGAATGCCGGCCATAAATATTCTTGAAAGGGATTCCTGAAAGCGGTAAAAAGTCACCATCAGCTTGATGGGCTTGTACCAGAACATTGAGATGATTGCTTTTGACTGTATTGATAAACGCATCCCGGCCAATGGTGGTTTCATCGATCAGATGTGCACAATACTCGGCATTCCCTTCCTTGATCCACATATCCGTTGGCTCACGCAGTGTCGTCACATTTCCCCACCAGTGGTGGCCCAGCTCATGCGTCATTAGACGGACGTCTCCCGCTCCATTATTGAGGGCACTTTCAGGAAACGCCACATTGGTGGGATGTTCCATGGCACCCACTGTGGTCATGACATATCCGACCCTTGACCAGGGATACGGGCCATACCAGGATTCAATCGCATCCAGGGCGTCTCCGAGTTTGGAGAAGCCACTGATCATCTCACTGATATCTTCTGGTTTGGCCAACAATTCTATCGGGATATTGCCAAAGAATCCGGAGTGTGTATCCCGGTGTGCAACATAGTTTGAAACAGCCACATTGGTGAGATAGGTCGGTAGCAATTGCTCCATGCGGTAATGACGCCAGACACTATCCTGGCCGGCAACGGTCTCACTGATGAAGTCTCCGACAGCGTAGCCTCTTTTGCCAAATGAGCTCAGGACATGAATGTCATACTTGGCCCGTTCAACGAAATTGTCAAAACAAGGATACCAGACCCGACCGAAATTAGGCGGATTACTGGTGATCCCGATCCCGAGGTTGTAGGCATATCCGCCCTCAAAGTAAAAACCTCCCCAGCTGGGATCCTTGTGAGGTGTACCCTGGTAGTAAAAGGTCAGCGAGACTGTATCCGTCAACGCCAGAACATCCGGCATTTGCACCAGCACAAATGGGTCCGGATAGGTGAAAGAAAGGGGTTGGCCGTTGAAGAGGATCGAATCCAGCTTTAATGTAGTCAGATCAAAGGTCAGCATATCCTGATCCGGTAACTTCGGGGTCAGGGTCACCGTTGTTTTTCCTTTTAATGTACCTCCAAACTGGGTCACATCCAGCCAAATCTCGTAGTGCAGGATATCGATTGAATCACTTCGCTCTACTGCTGCCCTCATTTTGACCCGGGACACCGGGTCCGGCTCCTGGATCTGCAGATCACTTTCATGATAATGGCAACCCACTGGTTGAGCCAATAGTGCCGTTGAAGCCACCATCAGCGACAAAACCACGGACAGAGACAGGAGATACTTCGTCATAATCGTTGTTATTCTTCTTCAGATTCGTCTTCGATCGGGTTGATCATCGGCAATTCGATCCATTTGGCTTCACTGGCACTGATCGATCCAAAACCGAGAAATCCGCCAGATGAACGCGCGATATGTTTTGCAAATGATTTGAGAGACTTATAAATCGCACGCCCTGTTTTGGGATCCAACTTGGCCAAGATCGGATTTAACTCCGCCAGATCCGATTGGATCTGCCTATTTCGTTGTTCCAGGTCTTCCGGATATGCTTTGGACATAGCGGCTAACTGATCAGAGAAAACTGGATCGGCAGTTTCGTAGAGTCCTTCCAGAGCAGGCGGATGATTGTAACTGCGAATATGCGTCAGTTTTTCAGCCCACTCCTTCTCTTGTTCATCAAATTGCCCATCGGAACCCGCGATCAATATGGTGACACGTGAAAGTGCGGCAACCAATTTATTGAATTCCTCCTGATTGAGCTGTTCTTGTAATTTCTGTTTCATTAACCCCTATTTTTGCGGCTAAGATAAGGAACCTTACCTTTAGGATTCAGCTCAAATCAGTAGTTCAATTGGCAAAGACGAAGACGACCGGTGGAAGACCCAAGGAAACCCCACTGATGCAACAGTATTTGCGCCTGAAAGGCAAATACAGAGATGCCATCCTTTTATTCCGTGTCGGTGACTTTTATGAAACATTCGGTGAAGATGCCATTCGCACGGCTGCCGTTACCGGCATTGTCCTGACCAAGCGAAATAATGGCGGTTCAGATATTGAATTAGCTGGTTTCCCCTACCATGCGCTGGATCTCTATATGCCCAAGCTGGTCAAAGCTGGTCTTCGTGTGGCCATATGTGAACAACTGGAAAAGCCATCCAAGGAACGGAAGATCGTCCGCAGAGGGGTGACCGAAGTGATTACCCCCGGTGTAACAACCGATGGAACCCTTCTGGATCATCGTTCCAACAATTATCTGGCGGCCATCCAGGCGACCAAACGGGATCAAATGGGGGTGGCTTTCGTTGACATCTCCACGGGAGAGTTTCTTCTCTCCCAGGGAAATGAAGCCTACCTCAGCAAGCTGATCCTCCATTATCAACCCGCTGAGGTGTTGATCCCCAAGAGTCAGGATGCCTATTTCCGACAGTTGTTCGGCGAGCAAATGCCAGTGTATCACCTGGAAGAATGGGTATTTACTAATGAATACGGCCGGGAACGCCTTCAAGATCATTTTGCCCTTCCCACGCTGAAAGGTTTTGGTATTGACGCTCTCGACCAGGGCCAAATTGCGGCTGGTGCGATCCTGCATTATCTGGCCTCCACAGAAAATGCCCGATTGGGTCATATTCGGACCATCTCCCGGATTGCATCGGACGATTACGTATGGTTGGATCAATTCACGGTACGCAACCTGGAACTTGTCCATTCGCTCCAACCCCAGGGCCGCAGCCTCCTGCAGGTAGTCGATGATACGGTCACTCCGATGGGCGCGCGAATGATGCGACACTGGATTCAGTTACCGCTGTTGCTTCCAGGGGCCATCCGTCGACGACAATCCATCGTGAGCTATTTTCTTCAGCACGATGAAATCAGTGATGAGACCACCACTCAATTGAAGGAGATCGGGGACCTGGAACGACTACTGGCACGCGCTGTCGTCCGAAAGATCAACCCCAGAGAAATGAAACAGTTGGCGACGACGCTGACGATCATCGATCAGCTGAAAAAGGCCATTTCCAAATGTACCTTACCCGCATTGGTGGAATGGGCCGAATCACTGGATCCCTGTTTCAATTTGTCAGAGCACATTGGTCAAAGCATTGTCGATGAACCACCGGCCGTATTGCAAAAAGGAGATGTCATCCGATCGGGTGTGGATACCGAGCTGGATGAGTTACGCAATCTCATTCGCAACAGTAAGGAGATACTCGTGCAGGTCCAATTGGAAGAATCTCAGCGAACCGGAATCGCCAATCTGAAGATCGG
This sequence comes from Saprospiraceae bacterium, assembly GCA_021738725.1. Taxonomy (GTDB): domain Bacteria; phylum Bacteroidota; class Bacteroidia; order Chitinophagales; family Saprospiraceae; genus JAGNXB01. Next base: position 77,441 of record JAIPBE010000004.1, read on the forward strand.
CTTTAATAATGTGTTCGGCTATTATCTGGAAGTCACGAACAAGTATAAAAACCAGGGGTTGATCCCCGATGATTGGACCCGCAAACAAACGACTTCCACCGGGGAGCGGTATGTCACCGATCAATTGAAAAAGCTGGAGGAACGAATTCTCGGAGCAGAGGAAAAGATCAACCAGCGAGAAGCAGTGCTATACGAATCGCTTGTAGAGACTGTTCAACCCTGTGTTGATCAAATCCAACGCAACGCGCGGCTGCTGGCTGAATTGGACGCTTTACTCGGTTTCTCACGGATTGCTCGCAAACGTCATTATACCTGTCCGGAAGTCCACGAAGGCCTGGACATTGATATCGTTCAGGGCCGGCATCCAGTTATCGAAGTGCAACTTCCCCTGGGCGAAACCTATGTCCCGAATGACATTCACCTCGACCCCCGGGAACAACAGATCATGATGATCACCGGGCCGAATATGTCGGGTAAGTCGGCCATCCTGCGGCAGACAGCCCTGATCTGTCTGATGGCCCAAATGGGGTGTTTTGTGCCTGCAGATAAGGCCCGACTGGGGATCATCGACAAAGTCTTCACCCGGGTTGGCGCCTCAGATAATATCTCTTCTGGAGAATCCACGTTTATGGTGGAAATGAATGAAACCGCTTCGATCATGAACAATATCTCTGATCGGAGTCTCATCCTGCTGGATGAGATCGGGAGAGGGACCGCTACCTATGACGGCATCTCCATCGCCTGGGCGATCGCGGAATACCTGCATGAAAATGGGGGGACCCGGCCAAAAACACTGTTTGCGACCCACTATCATGAATTGAATGATCTCCAGAAGCAGTTTGACCGGATTCGCAACTATCATGTAGCCACACAGGAATCAGGTACGCGTGTTCTCTTCCTGCGCAAACTTCTGCCAGGAGGCAGTAACCACAGTTTCGGAATTCACGTCGCCCGAATGGCCGGCATGCCCATCGGCATTTTGAAAAGGGCAGGAGAGGTGTTGCGCTGGTTGGAAGAATCACATTCTCGCGAAGAAAATACGCCGGTCCCTGAATCGTCCACCACGATGATGCAATTGAATATGTTCGAGACCTCTGATCCAGTTATGAAGAAGATCAAACAGCGACTGATGGATATGGAGCTTAATCAAATGACTCCGATCGAATGTATGTTGCGTCTGGAGGAATTCAAGAAGACGCTCCTGGAAGGTCAGTCTGGATGATCAACCCATCGGCAGGCCGCCTCGTATGTTTTTGGCTCCACCCATCATGCGTTGCATATTGTTGCCTTTGCTCATGGTGTGCATGAACTTCCGCATTTCATCAAATTGCTTGATGAACTGATTCACATCATGGATCTTGATCCCGCAACCGGTTGCGATCCGCTGTTTCCGGCTCATATTGAGTAATTCGGGGTTCTCACGCTCCTTCGGGGTCATGGAGAAAATGATGGCCTCCACCCGATTGAAGGCAGATTCGTCGATATCCAGATTCTTGGTCATTTTCCCCATTCCCGGGATCATATTCATCAGCGACTTCAAGTCACCCATTTTCCGGATCTGTGCCAGTTGACTGAGAAAATCGTTAAAATCAAACTTGTTTTTCTTGATCTTCTTTTCCAGCCTTTTGGCCTCTACTTCATCAAACTGCTCCTGCGCTTTTTCCACAAAGGAAACAATGTCACCCATCCCCAGAATACGCTGGGCCATTCTTTCGGGATGGAAGACATCCAGCGTTTCCATTTGCTCGCCCGTACTGACGAACTTGATCGGCTTACCTACGGTGTACTTGATGGACAAGGCGGCACCACCACGGGTATCGCCATCGAGTTTGGTCAAAACGACCCCATCGTAATTGATCCGCTCATTGAATGTCTGGGCCGTATTGACGGCATCCTGTCCGGTCATTGAATCCACTACAAATAAGGTCTCGGAAGGGGAGATGGTCGATTTGATCCGTTCGATCTCGTCCATCATTTCTGCATCCACTGCCAATCGACCAGCCGTATCTACTATGACGACATCATGCTGATTCGACTTGGCATGCGCGATCGCTCGTTGTGCAATATCCGCAGAATCCTTGCTGTCGAGGTCGGAAAAGACTTGAACTCCGATTTGTTCTCCCAGGACCGTCAGCTGATTGATGGCCGCAGGCCGATAGACATCACACGCGACCAAAAGCGGGCGTTTTGCCTTTTTCGTCTTGAGATAATGGGCCAGTTTCCCTGAAAATGTGGTTTTACCACTCCCTTGTAGGCCCGCAATCAAAAATATGGAAGGATGATCCTTGAGATTGATGCCAACGGTTTGTCCACCCATCAGTTCAACCAACCCGTCCATGACGATCTTCACCATCAATTCACCGGGTTTGACAGACTTGAGCACATTTTGTGTACCCAGGGCCTCTTCCTTGATCTTGTCGGTAAATTCTTTGGCTATCTTGTAATTGACATCCGCACCAACCAATGCACGTCGGATCTCCTTGATTGATTCTGCAATATTGATCTCGGTCAGAGTTCCCTCTCCCTTCAGGCCTTTAAAAGCCAGTTCCAGCCGATCGGATAAATTCTCAAACATATCAACAATGATTATGGCAAATTGCCCGATTTGAAGTGCCAAAAGTACAAAACCTCTTGCACCAAGCGTGTGTAGGAACACTACACCATAGAAAGAACCCCTCTTCAGAGAACCTTGTACACTTATACGTGTTCATAAGGTCGATCAAAAGTCCTTTATATGCCCCTTATGCCACAGATCAAAACACTGGTTGAACTGAAGAGTTCAGGTTACCAACCACGTTCATTAAAAGATGAAATGCGTGAAAACCTGATCTGTGCGCTCCAAACCAATCAGCCGGTTTTTGAAGGTATCTGGGGATTTGATCAAACTGTCATCCCGGATCTGGAGCGTGCCATTCTTTCCCGACATCACGTGCTCCTCCTCGGCCTTCGAGGTCAGGCCAAAACCAGACTGGCGCGCATGATGGTCCGGTTGCTGGATGAGTGGGTCCCATTTATCGCCGGGACTGAACTGCAGGATGATCCCATGGCTCCGATTAGTCGACAGGCCCTTGATCTGCTGAAAGAACATGGAGATCACACGACAGTACATTGGTTGCATCGTGAAGATCGGTATGTGGAGAAGCTGGCCACGCCTGATGTCAGCATTGCGGATCTCATCGGTGATATAGATCCTATTAAAGCGGCGAATGAAAAACTATCCTTTTCAGATGAACGGGTCATTCACTACGGGCTCATTCCACGAGCCCATCGAAGCATTTTTGTCATCAATGAATTGCCCGATCTGCAACCCCGGATCCAGGTGGCTCTGTTCAACATCCTCCAGGAGGGTGACATCCAGATCAGAGGCTTTAAAAAGCGGCTGGACCTGGACATCCATTTTGTCTTTACGGCCAACCCGGAGGACTATACAAACCGCGGAAGCATCATTACTCCATTAAAAGACCGGATCGACTCGCAGATCCTGACCCATTATCCGGAGGATCCTGCGATCAGCAAGCGAATCACCTTGCAGGAATCACGTATTGACCCGGGGGTTGCAACGCAAATATCTGTACCTGTCATCGTACATGATGTGCTGGAACAAATCGCATTTGAAGCTCGTGAAAGTGAATATGTAGATGCCAAAAGTGGCGTCTCCGCACGTCTGACCATTTCGGCTTATGAAAACCTGGTCAGTGCCATAGAACGTCGGATTCTCCTGAACAAGGAAGACAAAGGCGTGGCTCGGATCAATGATTTCTGGGCAGTTGTGCCGTCCATTACCGGAAAGGTTGAATTGGTATATGAAGGTGAACAAGAGGGGCCCTATCAAGTCGCCCTCCATTTTATGCATCAGGCTATCCGTGTACTCTTTCTGCAGCATTTTCCAAATCCTGAAAAATTAAAAAAGGGTGAGGAAAAGGACCCTTACGGTACGATCCTCACCTGGTTCAGTTCCGGCCATGAACTCAACCTCTTGCACACCGATACAGAAGCTGATTTTACGGCGAAGTTGCATTCAGTCGCCGGTTTGGCTGATCTGGTTCATCGTCTGGGCATCCCATCAAAAGATGCATTGTCTCATATGGAACTTGTTCTCCATGGACTGGCCGAATTCCAGCATATTGGAAAAGACCTGATCGGAAATGATCTGTATTTCAAGGATGACCTTGCTGGAGCGCTTCTTGATCTTGATGATGATCCGGAATAGTTTGTCCATCAGAGGTCATTCTGGTCGATCTTACCCAAAAAATCGGGCAAGTGCGTGTGGATTTTGCGAGATTTGCAGCCTTGTTTCTGTTTACTGAATGATGTGTCATGAGAAATTGGGTGTTCCTTCTGTTTTTTGTGTGGAGTAGTATAACCTTTGTGGATGCCCAGGAAGGTGTTATCCGTGGTTCTGTTATCGATGACAGCAATGGTGACCCGGTTGCATTTGCAACAGTCCGTATTCAGGGTACTGATATTGGAGTGAATACCGATCTGGATGGATTTTTTTCCATCAATGGATTGGATGCAGGGACGTTTAACGTGGTGGTCAGTTATCTGGGATATGACTCCAGCGCACTGGAAGTGATCCTGAAAACAGGGGAATTGAGATCGATTCGGTTCCTGTTGAAAGAGTCTGTCACGCAGTTGGAAACTGTCAATGTTTCAGGTGCTCGTGAAGCGGCCAAGTCCCAGGTACAAGTTTCTAAAATCTTGGTTTCACCCAAACAGATCAAAGCCCTGCCTTCTACAGGAGGGGCTCCGGATATCGCCCAATACCTGCCCGTACTTCCCGGGATCATCTTTACAGGTGACCAGGGAGGACAGCTGTATATCCGAGGCGGATCACCTATTCAGAACCGCATCATGCTGGATGGAATGACCATCTATAATCCCTTTCACTCGATCGGGTTTTTCAGTGTTTTCGAAACAGAGGCGATTCGCAACATCGATGTCATGACCGGTGGTTTTTCTGCCGAATATGGCGGACGGGTCAGCGCCATAGTAGACATCAATACGCGTGAAGGCAATATGAAGCGTTTTGGCGGAATGGTTGGTGTGAATCCCTTCCAGACAAATATCTTACTGGAAGGCCCTATCAAACCCCTTCGTGAAGATGAATCCACCAGTTCCTCCTTTTTGATTACCGGAAAGAAAGGATATCTCGATGCGACAGGATCAGCACTTTATCCCTATGCGGCCAATGATTCATTGGGTCTGCCTTTCAGTTACACAGATCTGTATGGCAAGCTCTCGTTCATGGCGGGAAGCAGCAGTCGTGTCAGCCTCTTCGGATTCAATTTTGAAGATGCCGTCGATTATGGCGCCATTGCCAAACTGAACTGGAAGAATCGGGGAGCGGGGATGCGTTTATCCATTGTACCCGGGAATTCCAATGCAGTTATCGGCGCACTGGTCGCTTTTTCAGACTATTCAATCAATCTGAATCAACAGGATAATCGCCCGCGAGACAGCCGTATTTCCGGGTTTAATGTCGGACTGGATTTCACTTTCTTCAATCTGGACAGTGAATTCAAGTACGGGTTTGACATCCAGGGGTTCAATACAGAATTCGGATTTACCAACTTCCTCGACATCAATATCCGCCAGGAGAATTTCAATACAGAAATAGCCGGATTCTTCAAGTACAAGCAAAAATGGGGTAATCTGATCATTGAGCCCTCCGCGCGGTTGATCTACTATTCCTCCCTAAGCGATCTTGTGCTGGAACCTCGTTTGGGTTTGAAGTATAATATCACGGACTACCTTCGATTGAAGCTGGCCGGTGGATTTTACTCTCAGAACCTGATCAGTACCGTCAATGAACTGGACGTTGTCAATCTGTTCGTCGGGTTTTTGTCTGCACCCCAGAGCAAAATATACAAGCCGGGAACATTGGAGGAAACGGATCATCGTCTGCAAAAGGCCATCCATGCCATCAGTGGCCTGGAGATCGACCTGTCGCAGAACATCATGCTGAATGTCGAACCGTATTTCAAGCGCTTCACCCAATTGATCGCCCTGAACCGAAACAAGCATACCAATACCGATCCGGATTTTCAAACCGAAAACGGTGATGCATACGGGATCGACCTTTCCCTTCGCTATGAATCCGGCCCAGTTTATGTCTGGACGACATATTCGTTGGCCAAAGTGACCCGGAATGACGGCATCCAGGAGTACCCGCCGATCTTCGACCGACGACACAATATCAATGCACTGGTGACCTACAGTTTTGGAAAAGAACGGAGTTGGGAAGCGGCCCTCCGATGGAATTTTGGTACCGGATTTCCCTTTACCCAAACACAGGGCTTCTACACAAACTATACCCTTCAGGATGGGATCGGATCAGATATTCTGACCCAGAATGGGGATTTGGGGGTTATCTATGATGAAGACCGGAACAACGGCCGCTTGCCCAGCTATCATCGCCTGGATGCATCGTTGAAAAAGAATTGGGATTTCACGAAACACTCCAGTCTGGAGGCGACACTGAGTGTGACGAATGCATATGATCGCAGTAATATTTTCTATTTTGATCGTGTCAGCTATACTCGGGTGAATCAGCTGCCTATTTTACCGAGTGTCGGATTGACGTTCAAATTCTAATCGACTCACCCATGCGTACTTTCTTCCTTTTGATCTTTTCCGGCCTGGTAATTTCGCTGTCAGCGCAGAACGAACAAACTCCATTGCCCCGAAATCTTTCACAAGGTGAAGTTGATCAAGTAAAAGATTATATCCGCCCGGTTCCGACAGGAACCATTTCATTGGCTTCACTCGGTGGTACAGAAGGATTTCGTTCGATGGCCGAATGGGAGGAATTGCAGGCTGTGGTGATCACCTGGACCAGCTTCACAGCTATTCTGGCTGAGATTGTACGTGCGGTTCGCCTGGAATGTCAAGTGATCATCGTATGTAGCAATCAGGTGGCTGTGCAGAACTATCTCAATGGGAAGGGGGTCGACTGGTCTACGAATGTCAGTTTTCTGGAAGGTCCCTATAATTCGATATGGATTCGGGATTATGGCCCCAATACCGTCTATCGAAATGACGTCGATTCACTCTATCTGGTTGATTGGATCTATAACCGTCCCCGGCCGAAGGATGATGTGATGCCTGCACTGGTAGGCACTTACATGAATCTTCCGGTTCTGGGTACGACCACGGCGCCAGAAGACCTGGTTCACACTGGAGGAAACTTCATGAGCGATGGTTTAGGCACAGCCTTTTCCTCGAATCTGGTCATGCAGGAGAACGGCCCAAACAACAACTACGGGTTCAGCAATCACAGCGAAGCGGAAGTCGATGAGATCATGTTCAATTATATGGGGATAGATCCATATATCAAGATGACCAATCTGCCGTACGATCTCATCCACCATATTGATATGCATATGAAGCTGATCGATGAGGAGACGCTCATTGTCGGAGAATATCCAGCTGGTATCGCGGATGGACCACAGATCGAAGCCAATCTGCAGTATGTGCTAGACAACTTTACCACCAGTTTTGGAACACCGTTTCGGGTCATCCGCATACCGATGCCACCGGACAACAACATTAAATATCCGCATCAGGGAGGGGACTACTGGACATATGCCAATGCCTTGATCGCCAACAAATCGGTCCTTGTGCCCACTTACTCATTAAAGTATGATTCGACAGCCTTGCGTATCTGGAGAGAGGCGATGCCGGGGTATACCGTCACAGGGATCAACTGTGAGGATATTATCCCTCTGAGTGGTGCTATACACTGCATCACCAAGGAAGTGGGGGTGAATGATCCACTGAGAATTGTCCACCAGCGGATAGATGGGACAGAATCCACGCCCGATGGGTATGCAATTGATGCGCTGGTTCAACACCGGTCGGGAATTTCATCCAGTACTTTATATTATTCGATCGATACTCTTTCCGGTTATACGGCTGTAGAGATGACGGCCACGGCAGTGGAGGATCATTATCTCGGCTATATCCCGGTTTTCACTGAGGGTACGGAGGTGTTCTACTATATACATGGAGAAGCAGTCAATGGGAAGAAGCAATCAAGGCCCCTGACGGCACCACATGGATATTGGTCTTTCACTGTCCCTGAATCCACGTCGATCGTTCCATTTGCAGACCCTGGTCTCAAGTTACAGCCCGCATTTCCGAACCCTGCCCGAGCGATGACCTGTATTCCGATCACACTTCAGGAAGAAGGCCCGTTGGATGTACGTCTCGTCGATGTAATGGGCCGTCAAACACAGCTGTTCCAGGGCCACGTTGCCCAAGGTGAAAAAAAGGTATTCTTTGATGCCTCCCAGTTTATGCCAGGGGCCTACCAGATCGTAGCCACCATTGGGAAAATCCAAATTTATCAGACGCTGATCATCCAACCGTGATACTACCACGTGTCCACACGAAGGACTTCGAATGGATTCCTTCTAGTTGACATCCTAAAAGGTCAGGGTTCTTCTTGCCAGATATCACTGGCTTCGACCCAACAAACAGTTCATCAGTGAGACACCTGGCCACGTTTCAGTTCAAACGATGCTCGGATGCGTTCTTTTACTTCTGAGGTGCACAAGAGCACCAATCTACTGGAAGATCCTATTGATTGTTCATATCCCGGGCCAGGGCGGCAGCTGCGGCCGTCTCAAACCAATGACTGAGTTCATTTCGCTGTTCGTCAGACAACTGCGCATCATGATGCATCCAGGTATACGACTGTAAGGGCATTTCACCATCTCTGATCTCCTCTGCACACTCATTCAGCTTCTTCACTTTCTTTTCAGTAGGGTAGTCCTGAATAACCGAAAAATTGAGGTGTTTTCTTGCCTCAATGATATGATTGCGTACCAGGATCCCAACTGGATTTACATACCCGTACCACGGCAACTTGCTCTCATTTGAATGGCAGTCATAACAGGCACCACGCAGGTAGGAAGGAGCACCCGGAATGGTTCGCAGTAAGTCTGAATTGGCTGTATCTGTAGTTCGTGGTGTGATATCAGGCTGATAGAACTGGATCAATACCAGCAGGGCTGCAAGAATGTAGAGTGCCCATTTCAGTCGTTTCATATTGATCTTTATTTATGGTAAACGTAAAGAGGGAGCCACCAGTGCTCCCTCTTCGATGTGTTAGATATCTATCTGACAAGAGTAATATCGCCCCGAACTGTTTTCGTGGATCCATCACCGAAACGGAGTACAATCTTGTATCCGTATACTTCAGAGGGCAGATCCTTACCATCTTTGGTTCCATCCCAGCCGATGGATGGGTCCTCATTGTCATACACAAGGTTTCCCCAGCGTGAATAGACCTTGCATTCGGCGATCTCGATACCCGGGTCCATAAAGGGTATGAAATAGTCATTGGTATTATCCCCATTCGGGGTAAATACGTTTGGAATGTCGTATTGAGGAATCCGAACAAACCAACTACCAAAAATCTCATATATGCATCCAGCTGGCGTGGTCAGTTGGACGAGCACATTGAAGGGTGGGGCAGGTGTGGTGACCTCCAGCATAGGTCCAGTGGTATTCTGAACTTGCTTCCCGTCAATAAACCAGGTATAGAATGATCCTGCAGGTGGTGTGATGGACGGTGTAACAGTCAATTTTAGGGGTTCACCGAGGAGGAAGGTATCCCGTACCGGATCGGAGGTCAGTGTCAGCCCAATGACCGGGTCGACAGAAATGGTGGAAGAAGCATCATCCTCAAAACAATCTAATACAGTAGTATAAGTGACCTTATATTCTGTAGATACTGGTGGACTAACAGTAATGGACGGCGTTGTCTGATTGCCGGGCGACCACAGATAGGTTCCGCCCACTGGAGTTCCGGCGGCTGTCAGGGTGACACTTTCTCCGAAACAGATGGAGGTATCACTGACCTGGAGGGTCACTGCTGGTTCGGTAATAACAGCCACATTGACCTCGCCCGTCCGTTCGCATCCCTGGAATGTCGCCGTGACATAATAAGTTGCATTGGATAAAGGAGTTATAGAAGGATTCGCAGCATTGGACGTCCCAAATGACGGATCTGTGCTCGTCCAGAAATAACTGGTCCCTCCACCGGCATTCGGATTCAAATTCGTGGATTCGCCCAGGCATACAATCAACTCAGAAGGCAAATCCAGGACCGGTATGGGAACGGTGACATTCAATTTCCCCTGTTTGTTACATCCCTTTTCCTCACCGGTGATCTCATAAAAACCGGTAGAAATGCCTGTGACGATGGGGTTCGGGCAAGTGGTGCAGCTCAGACCGGATGATGGCATCCACATGATGTTGTCAATACTGTCATTCAAAATGAAGACCTGCATGGTATCGCCCGGACACAGTGTAATATCCGTAGCAGATAAGGAAAGGCCGACAGGGATCACTTCGATATAGACCGATTGATTTTCTGCACAGGCGTTATTCACAGTTTGACGCGTATAGGTAAAGGATTCTTTTGCTGTGAGAACCATATTCAGGTTGCTATCCGCTGACAGAAAGGATCCGTTGCTCGGTGACCACAAATGCTGTATATCCGGGTAGTCCTTATTCAGATAGGCCGGGGACAGGAAGGTGATGATCTCGCCTTCACAGTAGAAAGGCCTGTCTATGAATTTTGAAATGGCCAGGTCCGGCAGCGAATCTACCCGGATAAAGACAGAATCCACAACTGTGCAGGGTCCGACGGTCATGGACGCATAAGCCATGAACGACTTGGTCGGTTTGGTAAATGCGGCATTTCCGTTTTGGGTGATCAGCGTGGTATCTTTTGGCAACCACGTCAAGACCCCTCCCGGGGTGAAATTCGCGTTTATTTCAATCGAATCGCCCTTACAGAGATAGATGATATCCGACGCCAGGATATCGACGGCAGCAGGAACCACGGTGATCTTGACAGATGCAGAATCTTTGCAGATTCCGGATTGGCTTTCTGCCACAACGGTATATGTCGTCGTCACTAGTGGCGATGCCACTGGTCCGGCAATCTTACCATCATCCAATGTCTCATCAGGTGTCCATTGATACGTAGTTGAAGGGAAGAATATCTCTGGTGCCAGTTGGATGGAACTTCCTTCACACAAACTCTGATCGGGAACCAGGTTGGGGAATTGGAATGGATCTACCACAAAGGCTATTGTGTCCTTGGCCATACAGCCAGTCAATTCAGCTGTAATGACGTATGACTGACTAAAATTCGGGAATGCTTCCGTGATCAATCCCTTCGGATTGGATAGACCGAATGCGGGCGTCCACGTAATGCTGCCCTGACCATTCAGATTGCTGTTGGCCACGATGATCACGGATTCTCCCTGGCATATACTATCCGGAGTCGCGTTGACAATGCTCACCTGGGGATTGACTTCAAACAGGTAAATGGAATCCACATCTGTACATACGCCAAGTGTTCCTGTTACAGTTACCCACATACTGCCAGTTGGTGTGGCAAGTGTCGTACCCGATGTAGGATCATTGAAAATACTGACCGGTTGCCAGAAGAAATCCTGTGCACCTTTTGCTGTCAGCGAAATACTGTTACCCGGACAGAAATAGGCTGTATCCTGGTCCGCGTTTACAGTGACAACCAGTTGATCGCGGATAATAATGGTCAATACAGAATAGGATACTGAACCACAACCGAAATCATTGCTCAAGGTAATCGTCACCGTTTCGTCTCCTTCCGTGATCAGATCATTCAGGGGAACGATCGGGAAGGAAAAAGAAGTTTGTCCTGGCAGGAAAGTGATAGAAGATGGCAGCGACAGCAGGTAGTCTACACCTAGAGTAGCCGATCCGCCAATGGTTAGTTGGTAAGTAATGGTATCATCCAGAGCAGAATTGAGGGAGATGATCACTTCATCCTCAATATTTGTACAATTTTCTACCAGATATTCGATCCCGTTATTATAGTTCACAGACAATCCAGGAGCGCCCCCTTTGATTTCGGAAATAAAGACGCCCGAATCATAGGACGAATCTCCGCGGTCAGCAATAGCCAGTTTGAGATGATAGGTTTTGCAGGGGGTCACATTATACCGTGCTGTCAGACTTTTCTTCGTGCCCAGGTAATCGGAGGTCAACCCGTCGTATTCAATGCTTTGACCACCCAAATTACTGCGATAATACTCCCAGTTGGACGCGTAATTGACACTGTTGATCTGAACGAATTCCCCATTGGGTAAGACGGCCATATTGTCCTGTCCGCCGATCTCGGGAATACCAGTGATACCCGGTCCTGAAATCAGAAAAGCAAAGATGTCGTTGAAATTACTGTTGACGAATTCCGGATATTCTTCGGATCCAAACACATATTCGAAGGTCAGCTCGTTGGTATTGGCATACACATCCAGTTCCAGGATACAGGCATCATTCGAGATCGTACCATTGCCAAATAATTCGGACAAAATATCCAGGTCATCATCCCCAAATGTGCCGTTCAATCCACTCGAACTTCCCGAATCATTCGGCCCCAAAGCCAGTTGGGCGTTACCCGTGGTCAGTAAAATTCCTTTTTTCAACCCCAAATCTGTCTGATCTCCACCAAAAAAGAGGCCATAGGCACCATCCGCACAGATCAGCGTATCAAAGGATACAATGGTTTGACTACTGGATAACGTATTCAGAATCTCCGATTCTGTAAACTGGTTTTGGATGGTCGGTTGGGTATACTGCTTGCAGGGCACTGGAGAACACTTCCATTCCGCCAGAAATCCTTCGTATTCATCGACGTCGTTAGAGGTGAATTTGACAGTGATACATCCGCTTGTCGCAGAAAACCGCTTGCAGACACCTCCCCAGGATTCCGGATTGGAACCCGTACCGTTAATGGTGCCGATGACCGGACTGTTGTCATCCGGTCCATCGTAGATCACGATCTCGTCATCTGTAAAGTCAATATGATAATAGATGAAATTGAGATCGATACAGGCGGAAGGAAACTCCGGACAAATGGTGAAGATGTAGGTCTCGTTGGGTCCATAGTTCTCATCAGGGCCACCGGAGTCCACCAATTGGCCTTCACATTCCTTTGAGAAGCCTTCTATAATGTTGGTGATCGGTGATTTTTTCTCAATACAAAGCTTGAACGATCCGGCATTATTCATGGAGGACTGCGGGTAATCGGCGATCCGAAGCCAGTAGGTCGCTCCTGGTGTCAAGCCAGTCATGGAGAACTTGATAAAATTCTCCCCGGAGATGGCTTTAAAGCAATCAAAGAAGAACAGCTCGTTCAACCCACAATCGCCTCGATAGACGGCCACCTGTGGGTTGAGCATGGGATTGGAGCCCATATCAGTCTCACCGGTAACGGTCACACTATAATCCAGGATGGTATCACTGGCGATAAAGGAGAACCAAACGTCTCGTTGAACGGTACCTGCATCCCAGCAGGGAGGGATATTGTCAACGCCAATATTCGATGGCGTTGCATCCTCATTGGAATAATATACGTCCTCACAATAAGGGGCTACTCCCAGATCAATTGCACCACTGCAATCATCATTTGAAGGTTGAGCTGAAAGAATTAGTGCACTAAGGCTAAAGAATGCTGAGATCCAGTATTTCATAGACATGGTTTCCAAGTGCGTAAGATAATCACTTTTCCTGCGATATGAAGATTACTCCTTTCCCTGAATGGCAAGGTTCACAGGACCTGTTCCGCAGGACAAGTGGATCTGACGAATGCGATCTGGTGAATAGAATTGCGAAGGATCCCCCCATTCGGTCTGAATATAGTTGAGGATGTTGGCCATTTCAACCTCATTGATTCCAGTCACTGGTGCCATGACCTGGTCAAACCATTGTCCATTGACCTGAATCTTTCCTTCCATTCCCCGGGTGATGATACAAGGTAATAGATCCGGGCTATTGCGAAGGAGGTCTGATCCGGCCAGGGGTGGGATCAATCCGGCCAAACCCGTACCATCTGACATATGACAACTGCCACAAGCCGATTCATACAAAATCTTTCCCTGCGTATATGGCTGCTGACAAGCGACACCCAATAATAGCAAGACAAACAAAGATCGGTTAACGCTCATCCAGAAGGCATTGAATATCGGTCATGAATTGATCGACACTCTGAGGATCTGTTCCATCACAAAATGAACGAACACGGCGGTCTTCATCCACCAGGATCAGTCGACCACTGTGATCAAATCCGCCAGGTACAGAGGGGTCCTTTTTTGCGATCGAAAAATAATTACCTGCGATCTGATAAATATCATCCTCTGAGCCCGTCACCAAATGCCACCGGTTCGTTGAGATCCCCAGGCCATCTGCATAGGCCTTCAAACGAGGAATGGTATCATGACGGACATCGATGGTATGCGAAAGCAACAGTAGTCTTGGTTCCTGACTGAATCGCTGGTAGACGCGTAACATCTGTTTTTTGACCTTGGGACAGATGGTCGGACAGGAAATGAAGAAAAAGTCGACGACATAGATCTTATCGGCGAATGTGGCATTTGTCACTGACTGACTATCCTGATCCATGAAGGTAAAATCCGGTATGGTGGCATAGACAGTATCTGTCCCCTGAATGTCCCGGTTCCCCAGTACCGGCAAAACCTGACAACCTTGGGGTGGCTGGCAACTGATGATCAGAATACCAACTAAAAACAGGTGGAAAAAGATCCAATTCTTCATGGCAAAAGCTCCTTTGAGTGGGTCATGGCTAGGGTCATTTGCTCAGCCACTTTATTGACTTCTTGACGTTGTTGTTCCAGATAGTTCACCGATTCCGCCGAGGCAGATGTCGGCTTTCGATAATTATTCATCCAGGTCCACATCATATCCTCTCCCTGCTGCAATTCACCGATGGCCTCGAGATAAGGCAATCGCTCCAGAGAGTCTTTTCCCACCATGGCATTTTCCAGTTTCTGCTGCAGTTGGTGCATTTCGCCCATGTGGGGCATCACGTCGTCATGGATCTTCATGACTTCTTCATGAAGTTGGTCAATATCCTCACCACATCCGGTGGCAAACAACATGAAGAGACATACGACCAGGAATGGAATAACTTTAGTCATAGAAGTTGATTCTGGGCACAAAGGTACTTTCCCTCAGGAATCAGACCGTGATTTGAGACATAGAACCAACCCTTTTTCTCTGTATGGTCAAGAATGCAGATCAACATGCTGCGCCAACTCCTGTCATCATAAGGTTTCATCCCTGTGTACACTGACCAATTCGACGGGATTGAATATGCCTTTTGACGCATAGATCCGATCTATAAAACGCTCCAGCTTGATTCATAGGCGTTCATGCCATCGAAAGCTCTGGTCCTGCCGTGTCCAACCTGGAGTTTGGAGAATGAAACTCCATATATCTTTTGATCGTACAACCGCAAAAGTTCTACAGAAACACACGGCGTGCCGTCCTGCTTCGTTGATTAGATATAACTTTGCTACATGCATTCAATCGTCCGACTTTCAGGTGTCCTGTTTTTAATGTTCACGGTATCCTTTCTACTGCCTTCCAAACTTGTGGGCCAGGATAGACATTTCAGCCAGTTCTATGCGTCTCCTCTGACCATGAACCCGGCGATGACAGGAGCTTATGATGGAAAATTTCGAATCGCAGGTATCTACCGTGACCAGTGGCGGCCAGCGCTGGAGCGCCCCTTTACCACTCTCAGTACAGCTCTGGATTTTCGATTCAAATTGCCTCATGTCAGCCAGTATAAGGATGCCATTGGTGTGGGATTGATCTTCTATAAGGACGAGGTCCGCAACTTTGATTACACTTCCAACGAGATCAATTTGAGTTTTGCCTATCACAAGGCCCTCAACTTCAAAAACACTCAGTTTATCAGCGCTGCCTTACAAGGTGGAATTGCCCAGCGGAATATCAATTTCAACAATCAGACCTTCCAGGATCAATTCAACCAGAAGGACGGTTATACCTTTCCCACTGCAGAATCCTTTCCGGGTAATAATATTGCTTTTGCTGACCTTTCAGCGGGGATCAACTACAGTTGGAATTACAAAAAAAATAGCTTGCTCCAGGTTGGAGGGGCCATACACCATATCCTGGAACCCAACATCGCGTTCTTTGATGAAGTGTCCAGTGAAAAAAGTATCCTTTATCGGCGGTACCAGATACACGGTGCCATGATCTTTCCCGTCAGCCGCAAGGCATATTTGTCACCTCGTTTACATTACATCCAGCAAGGGCCTCACATGGAGATCAATGCAGGTAGTAATGTGCGGTTCCTTGCAAATGATTACACCCGAATTGCGATCCATACGGGCGCCTGGGCCAGCATCGTTGGAGATGTGGACAAATCTATGGCCCTTGAATCGGCCACCCTTTTCTTCGGATTGGAGTATAATGGAATGCTCCTGGGCATGAGTTATGATGCCGGTATCTCAGAGATCAACAGCTTAGGTTATAAGCGGGGAGCCTTCGAGATTAGCCTGGGATATGTCGGCGAATATGAGGACGATGTGGTCCAATGCCCGACATTTTAGCCACTTCAGAAGTGCAGCTCGTTAGATCGGGAGGTAATGGCTGATTTCAAGTCCATAACCGTCTAGTCCGATGCGTTTACTGGATGTGTTGTTGGTCAGAAGCGCCAATTTGCGGATACCCTGATCACGAATAATTTGAGCGCCGATCCCAAAATCGCGTTGATCCATTGCCTGCTGTGTCTGGCTATCCGGTTTTCCTTCCCACATTTTCAGAGAAGAAACGAGATCCAGCATCTTATCGCGGTGATGCATCACCACCAGTAATCCTTTTTCCCGGTCTTGAAATGTAGACATGATCTGATTGAGCAGATCTGCCTGATGTGGTTCCAGCACCTGCCGGATCTCCGCCTGCGAAAGGGCAGATTGCACCCGGACGGGGACTACCTCCTCTTCACCCCAACTGCCGTATCGAATCGCCAGATGTTGGTCTCCGGTCGTTAACTGTTCGTAAACCGTAAATGCAAGTTCACCGATAGGTGAGGAGATGACCGCCTGATGAATGGTTTGGATCAGTCGCTCCCGCTGCAATCGATAGGCCACCAGATCAGCAATGGAAATGATCTTCAAACCAAAGCGCTCTGCGATCTGGCATAATTGTGGAAGCCTGGCCATACTTCCGTCTTCATTCAGTATCTCGACCAGAACACCCACAGGTGAAAAGCCAGCCAGTCGGGCCAGGTCAATAGCCGCTTCTGTATGACCTGTACGTCGCAATACCCCACCGGTTTTTGCTCGAAGCGGGAATATGTGCCCGGGACGTGCAAAGTCTTCTGCTCGAATAGTCTGATCTACGATGGCCCGGATCCCGGTTGCCCGATCATAGGCCGAAATTCCGGTGGTACATCCACGGCCAATGAGGTCAATAGACACTGTAAAGGCTGTCTCATGGAGCGCCGTGTTCTGACGCACCATCAGGGGCAGATCCAGTTCATCAGCCCGCTTTTCATCCATGGGTGTACAGATCAATCCCCGGCCATGTGTGGCCATGAAATTGATCATCTCAGGTGTCACCATTTCTGCTGCGCAAATGAAGTCGCCTTCATTTTCGCGATCTTCATCATCCACGACAATGATGATCTCACCCGCACGGACTGCTTGCAATGCCTCATCTATGTTGCTTAGCGTCAGGGATGTGTCACTCGTCATCGGAATAGTTGGTGTGGGATTGAAAGACATACTCATCGAGTTGATTAACACTGGATTCCCAGGAATAGTTGGATCGGACAAAAGTAAGCGCTGAGGAAGCCAATCCAGACATTAATTGGTTGGATGAAAGGGCTACCAGGATCTGGCTGGCAAATTCCTCAGCTGATTCTGCAAGTAAAACTTCTTTTTCAGGTCTGGCACCAATGGCCTTATTGACATGTTTGGTGGTCACGACAGGCAATTCCATTGCCATCGCTTCCAGGATTTTATTCTGCTGACCGGCTCCCAAATGGATGGGTGCAACAAACAGGGATCCCTTCTGGTATCCATCCCGGATATCGTCCAGCCATGGAATGACCTGGAGACGTTCTTGTTCAAGGGCCAGGACATCACGAGTCGGACGTGCACCCGCCAGCAGCAGCGTGGTCTCAGGTCTAGCTCTCCAAACGATGGGCATTACCTCTTGTGCCAAAAACAAAGCGGCAATGCGATTGGGATAATATCCCAGATTGCCGACAAAGGTCAGATCCGGTTTGGGATCGGAAGAATGATTCCTGGAGGTAAAATATGCCGTGTCGATGCCATTGGGAATGATCGTGGCAGGCCAGGTCTGTTCCGGGTCAATGATTGTACGGTCCCGTTCACTGATAAAGGTTTGTTGATCCACCCAATGGGGGACGCGTCTTTCATAACGACGCAGTCGGGACGTTTCAAGGATAGTAAAGGGCCTCAACCACCAGGGAGAGCGGGTAGAACGCTGTTCCATAATCACTGAAAAGGCATCCATCAGGTCCATGACCTTCCACCCCGGAAGACGTTTCAGATATTCACCCGTACGGATCAATTGACCATAGGTCAGGTCGGGGTGGAGCTGCTGATAGAATTGTCGGAGTTTGGTGACTGCAGGATGATCCGTAAAGTAAGCCACCGAAAAAGGAATGCCCTGAAAAAGCCCTAAAAGCATATTCCAGGGTAACCGCCACACGGGGATCACCTGCACATGGATCGACGCACAAAATGGAGCAATGGCTTGCTGATCTTCGATCGGGACCGGATGATGGGAAATCGCAAATAAGTGGATCTCATGATCGACAGAAAGATGCTTCAGTTGCTGGTACAACCTGAGTTTATCTCCTTTTTCTAATGGAAAAGGGAAGCGGGGAGCGATCACAAGTACTTTCATCCTCACCGCAAAAATACCCAAAGCGTTTATTCTGGATGGACTCCAACGCGGGTTTGTGTGTATTTCTGTAAAACACGGAGTGCGATCTTTCGATGATCAAAATGCTCAATCGCCAGTGCCGCTGCCTGACGGCCAATGCGTTGGCTGAATTCTGGATCCTTCAAACAAAGGGAGATCCCGCGTGCAAAATCTTCTGCCGAATCAGCCAGCAGGATCTCTTCTCCCTGACGGGCATCGATGCCTTCCATCCCGATCGTTGTTGTGATCACTGTTTTGCCCAGAAGAAGTCCCTCCAGGATCTTGACACGCATGCCACTGCCGGAAAGTAATGGTACGATCAGAATCTGCTGTTCATTCATAAACCGGATGGCACTGCGCACCTCACCCATAATCTCCACCCCGGGCGTTTCTGCCTTCTTCAGGCTGTCCGGTGTATTCCGACCCGCTACACGCAATTTGGCACGCGGATGCATCTTTCTCACCTTGGGCCATACCTGCTCGAGAAACCAGTTCAATCCTTCCAGATTGGGCATCCAGTCCAGCGAGCCGATAAATCCAATGGTTTCGGGCAGTTGGGGTTGGGTAGGAGCCTGGATATAATCCTGAAGATCAATACCAATAGGGGCGATCATTCCCTGTCCTCTGAATCCCATAGAACGGAACAGGTCCAGATCTCGCTGGGTCATGGTCACCATGAGGTCCACTTGATTCAGCTGACTTTTCTCGTAGGCCTCCAGTTTGTGTGCCAGATGCCCCAGATACCATCTCTTCAGGCCTCGGGGTGTATTCTGGGCCATTCTTGCCCAGATCTCATGTTCCACATTGTGGGCACGCAACGCAATAAGAGCCTTTGAGTGTTTGCGGATCACTGGAATATAAGGCGCCATGTAGAGCGTTTCCAACTGAATGACGTCAAAGGTTTCCTCCTCCAAAATATGGATGAGCATCTTGGTGAAGGCCGGACAGACAAACCGATTGATATTGTAGGAACCCTCCCGAAACAAATGAAAGAATGCATCCAGAGGTTTGATCCTGTTGTCGATCTCCGTATAAAAGATGTCCTTATAATGATCGAAACTGTCGGGGAGATGATTCGTGTCAAAGTAGTGTTTGACAGTGTTCATGCTCAACAAAGTGATCTCACACCCCAGGTCCCGCATGGCACGGCTCATGTAGGTGACAGCGATCGACTCGCCGTCTTTCAATGGATAGGGGAATTTCTTGCAGAGCTGGAGAACCTTCATACAGGAGGTTAACGTACTTCAGGTGCGTTTTTGTTTGGCTGAACGTATCGCAATGCCAGATAAATGACACTTTGACCTTACCCAGACAAATG
This sequence comes from Saprospiraceae bacterium, assembly GCA_021738725.1. Classification (GTDB taxonomy): domain Bacteria; phylum Bacteroidota; class Bacteroidia; order Chitinophagales; family Saprospiraceae; genus JAGNXB01. The sequence goes on from JAIPBE010000004.1 coordinate 97,551, forward strand.
TAACGAAAATCATCATGGCTGGCTCACCTTGTCATTGAATTGACCTACGCCTGACAATCGTTATCCAGGGAGAATACCCTTCAATTGGACTAAAAATTGGACGGGTATCCAAATCACTCTCCCCGTCTGTCTGCTTTGATGTATTTTTCGGCGTGATAGTCGGAAACCATATTCAAAAGTCGTTTGGCCAATTGCAGGTCTTGCGCGAAGTCAATGTTCATGTGCAAGCAGGAGAGATCGTCTCTCTACTGGGGAAGTCGGGGTCAGGAAAGAGCACCCTGCTCCATATCCTCGGCACCCTGGACCGCCCTGATCAGGGCACTATACTCCTGGATGGTGTAGATGTGACGACCTTGAAAGGCAAGGAACTCAGCCAGTTCAGGAATCGGCACATCGGGTTTATTTTCCAATTTCACCACTTGCTTCCCGAATTTACGGCGCTTGAAAACACCATGATGCCCGGATTGATCCAGGGTCTTTCAGCGGCCCAATCCAGTAAACGTGCACAGGAACTGCTGGACTATCTCGGCCTTTCCGAGAGATTGCAGCACAAACCCGCCCAGATGTCTGGCGGCGAACAACAACGCGTCGCTGTGGCCCGCGCATTGCTCAATCATCCAAAGGTGATCCTGGCAGATGAACCGACGGGCAACCTGGATTCACAAAATTCAGAGGAAATGCATCGCCTATTCCAGCAGCTCAGAAAGGATTTTGGTCATACGTTGCTCATCGCTACCCACAGCAAGGAACTAGCCGCCAGCTGCGATCGTCGTTTGGAAATGGTTGATGGTCAGGTTATGCTCGGAGCATGATCCAATCCGGGTATTCAGAATACGACCATCCATCCAGACCTGATTAGAGCGACTGGATCAGATCGTATTGAGTGAGGATATGGATCAGCCCTGCCTTATCCCTACATAGCACCGCAGGTACCTTCTTATCGATCAGTCGACTCAAATGGCGAACTGGTGTTGTCTCTTCCACCCAGGGAAATGACTCAGCCATCACCTCTTTGACCATCCTTTCTGCATGTGTTATGGGATTCTCCAGCAACAGATGTAATACCTGACTCTCAGAAATAGAGCCAACGACCTCTCCATTCTCTACAACGGGGAGTTGTGATAGATCATGGTCTTTCATCAGGGTAAATGCCACGTGCAAATTGGCCTCACTTTCAACTGCATAGAAGTGTCGATCCTGCTTTTGCCGGATCAGGTCCTGAACGGTAATCTCATCCTCCAGAAATCCGCGTTCGCGCATCCAGTCATCATTGTAGATCTTGCCGACATACCGACTACCATGATCATGAATGATCACCACAACGAGATCTTCTGGCTTCAACTTATCCTTTAGCTGAAGTAGGCCTGCAACCGCGCTGCCAGCGGAATAACCAAGCAACATGCCTTCCTCCCTTGCTAGACGACGTGCCATCAGGGCGCCGTCCTTATCGGTCACTTTTTCAAAGTGATCGATCAAACCAAATTCTACATTTTTAGGTAAAATATCTTCGCCGATCCCTTCTGTGATATAGGGGTAGATCTCCTTTTCATCAAACTCTCCGGTCTCATGATACTTTTTGAATACGGAGCCATAGGTGTCAACTCCCCACACCTGGATATCCGGATTCTGTTCTTTCAAAAATTTGGCGGTCCCGCTGATGGTACCACCTGTTCCAACGCCGACGACCAGATGCGTGATCCGTCCATCCGTTTGATCCCAGATCTCCGGACCTGTGGATTCGTAATGCGCCTGTCGATTGGAGAGGTTGTCGTATTGATTGAACCAATACGAATTGGGGATCTCCTTGCTGAGTCGCTCCGCCACTGAATAGTAGGAACGAGGATCCTCCGGTCCGACACTGGTCGGACAGACAATGACCTCGGCGCCCAGCGCTTTGAGCATGTCGACCTTTTCTTTCGACTGCTTGTCATTGGTGGTGAAGATGCACCGGTATCCTCGTACGACACCCGCCAGAGCCAGACCCATACCTGTATTACCGGAGGTGCATTCGATAATCGTACCTCCAGGCTTCAGGTTGCCATTTGCTTCGGCATCCAGGAGCATCTTCAAGGCCATCCTGTCTTTGATCGAATGACCCGGATTGAAGGTTTCCATTTTGATCAAAACAGGGCAGGGGAGTTCTGCCGTGATCTTTTGTACCTGAACCATGGGCGTATTCCCTATGGTTTCCAGAATGTTCTGGTATATTTTCATCGAACGAGATATTTGACTCTAACAAAAAAACGAGAATCCTTCACGGCTAATAATCGTACCACAGATTCACTGGCCACCAAAATTGTTCCCGGAGGATAGGTGCCAGGTGGTATTCTGCCGATTACCCGTGCAAACACGATCCGGTTATTCAGGGGGTTTTTCAAGGCAATGACATCATTGACCTCACTGGATTGATGCAGGACGACCAATTCTTCTCCGGCAACCTGCGCGGGTATACGACTGCCAAACCCCTGCTGTTCATGTTCCCGGGCCACTTTGCGCAATCGCAGATAATTCGTGCGCATTCGATAGCTTTCCTCCCATAATGGATGACCAAAAAATGTGCGTGTACTATCGGGGATCCCCTTAGTGCTCAACCAGCCTACAAAAAGTGATGTCCCCGGTTGAATATCAGTATCCTTCAGACGATTATAGGCTAGTAAGCTGTCCAGCGGTATACCGAAATGGCGACGACTGATTTGAAAAAGTGTTTCTCCCTTTCGAACGGTGTACATCAAGGGTGCCCCCTTCCAACGTTTATATCCCGGATACCAGTAGGGCAAGATCACCTTTCTGGGCACAGGGACATATAAGGTATCTCCGATCTGCGGACCGACAGCTTTGAAATTCGGATTATAATAAAGCAGTTCGTCCAGTTCCAATCCGTAAAACCTGGCCAGACCGTATAGCGTCTGTCCGGCAGCCATTTCGTGCTGTATGTAGATCCGGGACTTTTCCTCCTTGATCTGGATGGTGTCCTGAAACGTCAGATAATGGTCACGGTCGCCGGTTTGGGCAAGGAGACTGATCGGAAGTAGGTAAAGCAGGAGAAGGAAATACCTTCGAGTGGTCATGGGATGCAGCATTCTTGCCACAAAATTAGCAAAGCCCCGCTACAGTCATGTACTTTTGTCAAATGCAGCAGCCACATTTTCCGGATATCCTGGGAATCATTCCGGCACGTTGGGGGTCCACCCGATTTCCAGGGAAACCCCTTGCCGATTTGAATGGACGACCGATTATCCTGCGCGTTTGGGATCAGTGCCTCCAGGCAGGCCTCTCGCGGGTCGTGATCGCGACAGATGATCAACGTATCAAATCTGTGTGTGAAGAGGCAGGGGCGCAGGTTGTGATGACTGATCCCGAATTGCCCAGCGGAACGGATCGATGCGCAGCCATAGCCGCCCATTCCGAGGAATCATATGTCATCAATATCCAGGGGGATGAGCCATTTATTGACCCCAAAGCCATCCGACAATGTGCTGACCTGCTGATCACGCATCCAGATCGACCGATCGCCACCCTGGCACGACAGGAGACCAATGCGGCCATGCTGACTTCACCACATGTTGTCAAAGTCGTCTGTGATGATCACGGGAAAGCGCTGTATTTCAGTCGTGCCTGGATCCCCTTCCAACGAGATCGAGACCCTTCATCCTGGTCGGAAACATATACCTATCTGACCCATATCGGGTTGTATGGTTTCAAGAAATCCACCTTGATGGAATTGGCCAAACTACCGCAATCAGCCCTGGAAACTACGGAGCAATTGGAACAATTGAGATGGCTGGCAGCCGGATACCCCATCTCCTTGGGCATCACAGATTATCGCTCTTTAGGCATTGACACACCAGAAGATCTGGAACGGGCAAGAGCCTTCATGAGCTGATCAAAGAAATTCACCGGTAAAGGAAAATGGGAGGAGGTCATTGACGCTGTCAAAAACCCAGACTGGTCCAGTTTCACCCTGCAGGATCAAGCGAATCTTTTTTTGATTTAACCGTTCCTGTTCTGACAGGAGTTGCCGGCATTTGCCACAGGGTGTGGCTGGACGGTCGACATGATGATGTGCGCTTTTCACCGAGATAGCCATTGCTTCGATCTGCGTATCCGGATATTGCGTACGAATCGCCGAGATCGTGGTCTGTTCTGCACATAGACAAACCGGATATGCGGCATTCTCAATATTGAATCCCGTTACGATGATGCCATTCGACAACTGAGCCGCGGCGCCTACCTGAAATTTCGAATAGGGGGAATAACTGCCTTTTAATGCTTCCTTTGCATGGTTGATCAGCACCTCCTCATGGGCTGGCAGGTCCTGCGTACGCAGATATTCGTGATACTGGATTTCATGTCGTTTCATAAGCTGTCTCGTGCTCGAGAGTGAAGGTGCAGAATAATTTACGATAAATTTGGCCCTTGGTTTACAATGCATATGAAAAAGATCCTTGTATTTGGTGCAGGTCGCTCGGCGACAACATTGATTCGGTTCCTCGGCGATCATACACGTAAGGAGCAATGGCAGGTCACAGTGGCAGATGCCTCCGGTGATCTCGTCCAGCAAAAGGTGGATGGATATCCGAATCTGGATGGGGTCGTGGCGAATGTGACATCTGCCAAAGAACGCACTGCGCTCATCAAAAATCATGATTTCATCATCTCTATGTTGCCCTGGACACTGCATGCATTGGTAGCAAAAGATTGCCTGCGTCTGGGGAAACATCTGATCACAGCTTCCTATGTCAATGCTGATATGCGCGAATTGGCGGCCAAGGCCCGGAAGAAAGGCCTTTTTTTTATGGGCGAACTGGGACTGGATCCCGGATTGGATCATATGTCCGCCCTGCGGTTAATCCGTCAGATCAAGGCATCCGGAGGGCATATCACCTCCTTTCATTCCTATGCCGGCGGTTTGATCGCCGAAGAGAGCGACACCAACCCCTGGCATTACAAGATCACCTGGAACCCGCGTAACGTCATCCTGGCTGGGCAGGGAACCGCTCAGTATCGAGATAAAGGCCAGCTTCGATTAGTGCCCTATCACCACCTCTTCGGATCCGCTATGCCCATCGCTATTGATGGCAAAGACCGTTATGAGGTCTATGCCAACCGCGATTCTCTGAAGTACATCTCCATGTACGGGCTGACAGGCATCCCGTCCATCATGCGGGGCACGGTGAGAATTCGTGGTTTCTGCAAGGCCTGGGATGCGCTGGTTAAACTGGGGCTGACCGATAGTGTTACCCCGCTGGGCGTGGCCGAATCCCTCACCTGGAAACAATTGATCGCCGGATTATTACCGGATAACCCTTCGGCCTCGGTCCGATCGCTTTGTGCAGACTATCTCGGGTTGTCACTGGATGATGTGGTCATGGATCAATTGGCGTGGCTGGGTCTTTTTTCCGACCAGCAGATCGGTGATCGTGGACTGGCGCCTGCAGACTATTTGCAAAACCTGCTGACCGATAAATGGAAACTGGAACCTCAGGATCGCGATCTGGTAGTGATGGAACATCGCATTCATTTTGATAAAGGCGGGCAATCACAAGAGATCCGCTCTAGCCTTCACCATGAAGGCAGCGATCAGGATAAAACGGCTATGGCCGACCTGGTTGGATTGCCACTTGCCCATGCCACGCGTTTGTTCCTGAACGGTCAACTGAATGAGGTGACCCTCCCGGTACCTTTTGAACCATGCATTGCTGAACCCATCCTCGATGCACTGGCGGGCGACGGGATCACATTTAATGAAACTATGTCTCTATCGACCGACCCTCCTTCCTTTCCTTCATTGTCGAATTGAACTTATGGGTGTCCTGCGCAATCGAATAGAACAAATGGACATTTCCAGGGCATACCAGTTCTTCCAGATTACGCGGCAGATCACCACCATGCTCATTGCCATTCTGTTGGCAAAATCAACACTCGGAGTGGCCGAGATTGGGCTCTATGAGCAACTCCAGTTCCTGGGTTATACCCTTTCATTTTTCTGGCTGAGTGCGCTGACCCAGGGGTTCCTTGCGATTTACACAAAACTGAATGAGGAAGAACAGCACCGTCTGCAACATCTGGCATCTGGAACCTTTCTGATTATTGGGATATCTCTTGGTATCCTGTCCTGCCTCAGTTCTGTCTGGTTGAGCCATGTCTTTACGGGAGGGGTGGTCAGGTCTACATCGTGGATTCTATTTGCGCTCTTCTTTTTTCCATTTCAGATCTCCACCCTGGTCGAGCATATCTATCTGGTTCGAAAAGACACCATCGGTTTGATTCGCTGGTCTTTCTTCTCTTCCATGATCCTTGTGGCCAGTCTCCTGATCCCGATATGGATCTGGCATACCCTGGAAGCTGGCTTATGGGGATTGATATGTTTTGGTGGATTACGCTTGATCTGGATGTTGACCATCGTACACCCGTCTTTTTCATTCCGTCATCATCTCTCCGTCATCAAACAATGGGGCCGAATCTCCTGGCCATTGATCGGATACGGCATTGCAGGGGGGGCCACGGTGGTCGTGGACGGATGGATCATCAATGATCACTATCAGGATGCCCGAGTCTTTGCTATTTTTAAATATGGTGCCCGGGAATTACCCTTTTCACTGGCCCTTGCATCTGCTGTGGGTACTGCAGCAATTTCTGTGTTAGTCACCAACTGGGCCACTGGTTTGAGCGATATGAAGAGACGAGTCACTCGGATCAGTCACATTCTCTTTCCGATCACCTTCTTCCTGGTGGCCACCAGCTCCTGGTGGTTCAGCAGACTGTTCAGTGAGGCTTTTGCAGAAAGCGGGATGATCTTCAATATCTACCTGATGGTTCTCGTGAGTCGGATCATCCTTACCGGTCCCATCCTCACCGCCAAAGGCGATACTCCCGTGATCTTGTGGATCGGTCTGTTGGAAATGCTGGTTAATGTCGTCCTGAGTCTTGTATTTATCCAATACTGGGGCATCGCCGGTGTGGCCTGGGGCACTGTGATCGCCTACACCTTCGAAAAGATCGTCCATATGGGTTACCTCAAGTACAAATGGCAGGTATCCATCTCTGAGTATCTGCCGACGCGACTGATCACCTTTTACACGACCATCCTGGTCGGGATCTATATCTGGACCGTCGTCAACTAGATGCTCAGGAATTCTCTGGGATTCCAGCCAAAAGTTACCTTTGGGAAAAAAGAGAAAACATGGTTGTATTGGATGGGAAAGCACTCTCAACGACAATAAAAAATGAGATCCGAGTGGAGGTTGATCAGATCATCGCTCGGGGAGAACGTCCTCCGCATCTGGCGGCGGTTCTGGTGGGAAATAACCCTGCCAGTGAAGCCTATGTGGGCAACAAGGTGAGATCCTGCGAGCAGGTCGGATTTTCGTCTACATTGATCCGTCGCCCGGAGTCGACTACCGAAGAAGAACTTCTTCATATTGTCAGAGACTTGAATGAGGATCCGGATGTCGACGGCTTCATTGTTCAGCTTCCTCTGCCTCAGCATATCAATGAGGAAAAGGTGACCCTGGCCATCGATCCCAAAAAGGATGTCGATGGATTTCACCCCCTGAATTTCGGTCGAATGGCCCAGGGGTTGCCCGCTTACCTTCCGGCGACACCCCAAGGCATCCTGCTCCTGTTGGAACGAAATGACATTGAAACATCCGGGCAACATGTCGTCATCGTCGGTCGGAGCAATATCGTTGGTACCCCCATGGGACTGTTGCTGTCCAGAAAAGACAAAATGGGAAATGCCACCGTGACCATGACGCATAGCCGAACAAAAGATCTGGCATCTGAAACCAGGCGAGCAGATATCATTGTGGCCGCCATCGGCATTCCCCATTTCATCACTGCAGACATGGTGAAAGATGGCGTCGTTGTCATTGATGTGGGCATCAACCGGATTGCTGATGCCAGTCGCAAGTCTGGTAGTCGATTAGTGGGTGATGTCGATTATGACGCGGTCGCACCCAAGTCCAAAGCCATCACACCGGTACCAGGTGGAGTGGGTCCGATGACTGTCACAGCCCTGATGCTCAACACACTGAAGGCCCGTAGAAAGGAAATCAGTTATTGAACATGACCTGGATCATCGTATCTGTGCAGGTTGCCCCCGAAACCAGGGACATCGCCCTGGCTTTTCTGGGAGAATATCCATTTCATGCTTTTGAAGAGACCGACAACGGGTTGGTTGCCTATATCGGAGCAACCTCCTGGTCACCCAGCCTGGAACAGGAATTACATGCGCTTGATGGGCAGTATTGGACCTCTTTTTCTGTTTCTGAATTGGCCGATCAAAACTGGAATGCCCTGTGGGAATCCAATTTCGATCCGGTCGATCTATCCCCATTCTGTGTGATCCGGGCCATTTTTCATGCCCCTCGACCGGATGTTCGATTTGATCTGGTCATCCAACCGGAACGAGCCTTTGGCACCGGCCATCATGCTACCACCAGAATGATGGTTCTGGGCATGAAGGATATCCCCCTGGAAAACAGCAGAGTACTTGATTTTGGGGCAGGTACCGCAGTGCTGGCAATTCTGGCCGCCAAACTCGGGGCACGCCAGTCCGATGCGGTGGAGATTGAAGGACCGGCGTGTATCAGCGCCCGAACCAATGTTGAACGAAACAGTGTTGGAGATCGGGTGCACATCATAGAGGGGGACAAAACTGTTATCCCGGAGCAACGATATGATCTGATCCTGGCCAATATTAACAGGCATATATTAGTCGATTCCATTCCAACGTTAGATGAACATCTACTCTCTGGCGGTCGGATAGGACTGAGCGGATATCTGCCCCAGGATTGCGAAATCCTTGAAACGACCATTCAACCATTCGGTTGGCAACTGGAGGACACCCAATCGGACACGGGCTGGATCTCACAATGGTGGATAAAACCCAAACAGGCATTATGATTCGAACTTTTCAACTGCTATTATCCTTCATGCTTTTCGCCCTGTTGATGCCCGTCGATGCGATCAGTCAGGTCCCTGACTTTTCAGATGATCCAACCAAATTTGTCGGTGAACTGGATGCATTTCTCAAGCAGGCCGACCGGAAGGAATTAAAAGATCTGTTCAAGGACTTCGAAAAACGCGTAAAGGCAGGCATCATCAGCCCGGAGATACTGCTATTGATCCGTGAACAAAGCGTGCAAATGAGGGAAATCGGGATGACCCCCAGTCCCTATTTTGAAAGTTATTTGATCTCGTTGGAGGCCATGTATCAGGCCGGTATTCAGGAAAGGAGGATCAGGGAATGGATGACGGTCTATACCGATGAGCTGAATTCCATCGAAAAGCGAAAATTCAAACCAGTTCAGAATTTTCTGGATTTTTCTCAGAATTTCTTTGCCGACAACGCACTCCGGTATTCAAAGTCAGGAATCACCTGGTTGGTCGACCCTAAAAAAGGAAGTTTTAGTCGGGATACATCCGGGTTAGTACTGATATTTGAGGAGGCTGTAGACCTGGTCGCTACCCGAAAGCAGGATTCCATTCTCATCACCGGAACAACCGGACGCTACTATCCATCCACCAATACCTGGATCGGCAAAGGTGGGATGGTGGATTGGGATCGGTTCGAACATCCGGAAATTCAGTGTGCCCTGGCGGATTACACCATCGACTTCACCCAGGGAGTATATACCGTCGAACAGGCCGAACTGACTTACCCACTCTTGTTTGGCACCCGAAAGATCAGCGGGCGATTCAATGATAAACTCGTCGTGCGGAATGCGGCTGTGGAAGGGTCTTACCCCAAATTTGAATCATACGACAGGGTGGTGGAGATCCCCGATATTGGTGGAGGCGTTCGATTCAAAGGTGGATTCCGAATGGAAGGCACATCTATCTATGGATTTGCTGGAGAGAATGAGAAAGCCCTTATTACTCTGGATGATGGTCATGGTAAATTGAGCTTCAAGGCTACTGCGGACGTATTTACCTTGAAAAGGGAAGAACTGGTCACTGGTAGCCGTGTTGAAACGACTCTCTATTTTGGCCCCGACAGCTTTTATCACCAATCGGTTGATTTTCGCTACGAGATCGATCGCAGGATCATGCGATTGACTCGGGCTAACCGAGCCAGCGATCAGGCACCGTTTTACTCATCCATGCACGGGTTCGATTTTGCTGTCGATCAGATCAATTGGTACCTTGACAGGGATACAATCAAATTGGGGGAGCGTAGTGTCGGTTTCACAAAGGGTCGTGATGAAATGTCAGTCATTTCAGAGGACTTCTTCGATGAAAGCGACTTCCGAAAGATCCAGAACGTGGCCCATACCAATCCTCTCAACGTCTTCAAAGCATACATGGATGAAATGGGGTCCACTACCTTCCAGGCATCTGAGCTGGCCCGGTTGATCAATCCCGACTTCACTGTAGAGAACATCCAGACCCTCTTGTTTGACCTGGTCCAGCGCGGATTCATCTTTTATGATGTGGCGTCGGGAGAGGTGGAGATCAAACCCAAGCTCAATCACTATGTGCTAGCCTCCAGAAATAAGGAAGACTATGATTTTCTCAATGTGATCTCTACCACCAGGGATGACAATGGAATCTTTTCTCTGAAAGACTCCATCATGACCGTAAATGGGGTGCCTTACGTCCAGTTCTCCCGTCCGCAGCGGGTTGCAGTCATTCCATTGAACGAGCAGGTGCGCATAGGAAGAAACCGGAGCATGGCCTTTTCCGGAAAGATGTTCGCCGGATCGACTGTGATCAAGGGAACGGATATGAAATTTGACTATCCATCATTTGGTATTGGCATTGACACCATCAGGACATTTGACCTCTACATTCCGACTGGCAAGGTGGATGCTGAAGGTCAAGAGGTCGCACTAGCCATCGGATCCAGAATTGAAAATTTTTCCGGTACTCTACAAGTAGACGCGCCCAAGAACAAATCGGGTATCGCTGATATTCCGCTGTTCCCGGCATTGCAAAGCAAGGAACATGCGTACGTATATTATGATGCGCCGGAGGTCCAGGGAGGTGTGTATCTACGTGATTCCTTCTATTTCCAAATGGATCGTTTCACGTTTAACAGTCTGGACAGATTTGTAGGGGAGGACCTTCAATTCAAGGGTCGCCTCGTGTCAGACAGTATATTTCCAGTGATCGAGGAGACCGCCATATTGATGCCCGATAGTTCTCTCGGGTTTGTCACACAAAGCCCAGATGAAGGATGGGGAACCTATGTCGGTCGGGGGAAGTTTACCGGCGAACTCAGCATGAGCAATCAAGGTCTGTTGGGGAAAGGGCTCATCCAATATCTGCGCGCCAAAGCCTTCTCGGAAGATGTTGTGTTCAAGCCCCAACAAATGATCGGGTCTGCCCGGGAATTTGATATCACCGAAGACCGGGAAGGCCCCATATTCATGCCCAAGGTAGAAGGCAGCAATGTCTTGATCAACTGGCTTCCCTACCGGGATAGTATGTATGTCACTACGCAGGACAAAGCTTTTGACTTTTATCCGGATGCCACCCATACATTGGCTGGCACGCTCATCCTCACGCCGGATGGTTTGCGCGGAAGGGGAACATTTGACTGGGACAAAGGATTCATGGAGTCCAAACTCTTTGCTTTTGGTGCCCATGATGTGGATTCGGATACGCTGGATCTGAAGATCCGTGCACTGGGTGCTGATGATCTGGCCTTTGATACCCGGAATATCAACGGTAATGCAGATTTCGATATTCAGCAAGGCAAGTTTCGGGCAAACTCTGAGGAGTTGAACACCGTGATGCCTTACAACAAGTATCAGACCTCGATGAATGAATTCGAGTGGGACATGAAGGAGGAGACCATCACCTTCAAAACGGACCCTGGAAAGATGGCAGATTTCCTGTGTATCGATCCAGTCCAGGATTCGCTGACATTCCAGGGCAAAACAGCCTTTTATGACCTCCGATCCAATCTACTTCAGATCGGTGGTGTTCCACAGATATTCGTTGCGGATGCCTGGATCTATCCGGATAGTGGATTGGTGGAAGTGAGACCCGGCGGTGTGATCACCACCCTGAAGAATGCGCGTATCGTGGCCGATACATCCAATCAATATCATGTGATCAACCGGGCCACCATCGACATCAAAGGAAAGCGACACTATGAAGGATCCGGTTTTTACGAATATAATGTTGGACCTCACAAGCAAGAAATCGCCTTCGAGCGGATCACCGGCTATCCGGTGAAAAAGGGGGAGTTCTCCAAAAAGAAAGCGATCACACGAGCAGAGGGGGACATTACGGACAGTCTCCATTTTTACATCGATACAAAGACCCGTTTTAAGGGGACGATCATCCTGGAAGCGGATGCGCCAGAGCTGACCTTCAAAGGTTTTGCCTTCCTTGAAGCGGATAAACTCAATCGAAAAAACTGGTTCTCTATTGACAGTAAAGGAGATAAAAATAACCTGATGATCGCCTATGATGAACCCCGCGATCTGAATGGGGAGATCTGTCGCACTGGTTTTTTTATCAATCGAGCAACCTCTATCCTCTATCCGAATGTGATGTCCATGACCTTCCTGCGGAAGGACCGTCCAATACTGGAGACAAAAGGGTATTTCCGGTATGATAAGACGGGAGATACCTACTACTTCGGGGATTCATCCAAAGTCAGCAATGTCGGGCGTAGAGGCAACTTGCTGGTCTTCAACAACCGGTCAGCTGCGGTGAATGGGGAAGGCAAACTCACCCTGGGCTCTGGACTGGATCTGGTGAAGATCGAAGCTGCGGGCACTCTGGCAACTATCTTCAATGTTCCCGACAGTCTGACGTATGGAGATGCCGGGCCACCCAAGACCTTCCTGGAAGTGATGGCAGGATTGCAGATGATCATTCCGCAGGACCTGATGAAGGAAATGGTAAAGGATCTTTCAGCATCTTTTGATGCGACGTATATCGATTATGTTTCCGACCCATTCTATCAGAACACACTGGCGGAGTTCATTCCGGATGATGCCAAATACTTTGAAGTCACCAATATCATGCGGACTCGAGCCCTGGATCTGCCTGAAGAGTTTGACAAGTACACCTTCTTCTTACCTAAAGTATCATTGCGTTGGGATCCGGATTTACAGTCCTTTGTGAGCGTCGGTGACAAATTGGGGATGGCCAGTGTACAGGGCGAGATGATGAATCGGTACTGGAATGGGCACCTGGAAATCAGAATGCCTTCGAATGGTGATGACCGATTGTATCTCTATCTCAAATCCTCCGCGAATTATTTCTACTTCTTTGGCTATAGAGGAGGGATCATGAGCATTGCATCCAATAATCCGGCCTTCCAGGATGCTGCTGCAGGGTTGAAAGCGAAGGAGCTTGTTTTGGAACCCGAAAAAGACAAGATCTATGAGATCCAGTTTGTGGATGCAGACACTGCGGAACGATGGTTGCGGAGAATTCAGGATTTGAACAAATAAACTTAAGTAAGTATTACTTTAACAATAGATTCATATCATTTTGCTATTCAACGTATTATGAATTAATAAGAGTGTCAAATTATGGGTTCTATGCATATCAGCCATACAACGCATGTGTAAATTTATTTATAATATTTATTTGCATTTATTAAACATTGGCACAATTTCTGAAATATGTTATATGCGTTTGTAGTAGTTTACCTTAAGGGAGCGTTCGTTACCGGACGCTCTTTTTTTATGCCCGAATGTAACCAAACCGTTTCCTTCTGACCTTGTCTTGATTCGGTCTGCAAGTCCTTTCCGTCCATCGTCTACACCTTCTGATCAACACCGTCGTCGGATTATCCACTGGATCCATCGAATTGGGCTTTTGTCCATGGGACAAAATGCTACCTTTGCCCCGCATATTTTACCTCTTTTCGACACTTAGGAATGGATCGCAATACCTGGAATTCAATCATCGGATTTTCTCTGATCTTCATCATCATTTTTGTCTGGGCCAAACTCAATGCTCCGGATGAAGCCCAACTCGATCAGCAAAAGGCCCGGCAGGACAGTCTTGCCAGAGTTGAAAAAGCCATCGAAACACAAGCGGAGCCCCAGGAAGAAAAACCAGCTGAATTACCTATTCTCCCGGCCATCAGTGATTCATCAGAACTGGCAGTTCGACAAGGTCAGTATGGTTCGTTTGCAACTGCTTCGATCGGTGAAGAGCAGGAATACACGCTTTCCAATCCAGACATCGATATCACCTTTACCAACAAAGGCGGGCATATCAAAGCCGTCGAACTGAAGAAATTCAAAAAGGTCATCCACTTTGAAGGGGAGGCAGATGATTCCATGGCCATCCTTCAACTCCTGGAGGATCCGAAGAACCGGTTTGACTTTCTTTTGAATATCCAGGGTAAACAGGTCCTTTCCGGCGATCTGCTCTTCCAAACACAAACAGGCAACCGTGAAATCACCTTCACCCTGCAGAGTGAGGATGGTCGCTACCTGAAACAGACCTATCGGATACCTGAGAAGGGATATGCCCTGGAATATATCATCTCTCAATCTGGCCTGCAGACGGGCACAACCGGATTGCAACTGGAATGGCAAAACTATCTCCAGAAACTGGAGAAGAACAGCACGTATGAGAAGATGTTTTCGACGGTCTATTTCCGTGAGATCGAAGGATCAACCGACTATTGTTCTTGCCGGGCTTCCGATGAGAAGATATTGTCCAATCCGATCAAATGGGTGTCGCACTCCAACCAATTCTTCAATTCAACCCTGATCGCCGACCAGGCCTTCACGAGTGGAGACCTGAAAACGGTTGTCCGCGAAGAAGATACACCTGACCTTAAACTGGCCTACTCCAAATTGACCTTTCCGGCTCTTTCAGATGGCAGTGAATTTGGAATGACCTTCTATATCGGCCCGAATGACTACACGCAACTGGAGGCCTTCAATGCGGATGTAGAAGATATCATCCCATTCGGATGGAGCTTCTTTGGTACAGTCAACCGTCATATCATCCGACCAGTTTTCTCCTTCCTGATATCACTGTTCTCTTCGAAAGGACTGGTTATTCTCTTGCTGACCTTGCTGGTCAAACTTGTCCTCTATCCATTGACCTATAAGATGCTTGTCTCTCAAGCCAAAATGGGGGCACTGAAACCCAAACTGGCCCATTTGAAGGAGAAGTTCAAGGATGACGCACAGCAGGTACAGATCGAGACGATGAAGATCTATCGAGAATTCGGGGTCAATCCATTGGGCGGATGTCTGCCCATGGTCCTCCAGATGCCGATCTGGATCGCGCTCTATCGTTTCTTTCCGGCCTCGATCGAGTTTCGACAGGAATCCTTTCTCTGGGCAGATGACCTGTCTTCGTATGATGCATTCATCCAATTGGGGAGTACCATTCCCATGTATGGCGATCACATCAGTTTATTCACACTGATCTGGGTGATCACCACCATCATTTATACCTATTACTCCACGAAGGAGATGGATATGTCGGTCAATCCGGCTATGAAATATGTGCAATACGCCATGCCCGTCATGTTCCTGTTCTGGTTTAACAACTATGCATCCGGATTGACAGCCTACATGTGTATCAGTAACATCTTCAATATCGGCCAGACCCTGATCACCAAGAACTATATCATCAACCACGAGAAGATCAAGGAGAAGCTGGAAGAAAACGCCAAGAAGCCCAAAAAGAAAGGTGGCTTCCAGCAGCGGCTGGAATCTGCATTGAAGGAACAGCAAAAAGCACAGGCCGCCAAAGGAAGCGGAGGTAAAAAAGGTACAAAGAAGTAGGAATTCAGGAGAAAACAAAGACCTCTCCAAGGCTCTTTTGTACTTTTGGACATGATGGATGACAAGTATGCCGAACGCGGTGTTTCCTCCGGAAAGGAGGAAGTGCACGCCGCCATTCAGGGCCTCTCCCAGGGGCTGTATCCCAAAGCATTTTGTAAGATACTCCCCGATGTCGCTGGCGGGAGTCCCGACCATTGCAATATCATGCATGCGGATACAGCGGGCACCAAAACAAGTCTGGCATATATCTACTGGAAAGAGACAGGCGACCTCTCGGTTTGGGAGGGAATAGCTCAGGATGCTCTGGTCATGAATCTGGACGATATGGCCTGTGTCGGTTGTACCAGCGGCATCACCATCTCCTCCACCATCGGCCGCAATAAACACCTCATCCCCGGGGAAGTGATCGCACGAATCATTCGCTGGCTGGAGGAGTTTCGGGAGACCATGGCCAGGCATGGGATCGAACTCTATCCCGCAGGTGGCGAAACCGCAGATGTCGGTGATATCGTCCGGACAATGGATGTGGGATACTGCACGTTTGCCCGTCTTCCCAAATCAAAACTGCTGGTCAATGATATCCGGCCGGGCCAGACCATCGTCGGCATGGCTTCTTACGGTCAATCGACCTATGAAAAATCCTATAACAGCGGTATTGGCAGTAATGGACTGACATCCGCACGACATGATGTCCTCGCCAGTCATTACCGGTCCAGATACCCGGAATCCTTCGCCCCCGAAACCAATATCGATGTGGTATATGCTGGCAAGCGTGACCTGACAGATCGGATCACACTACCGGAAGGTGATTTTTCTATCGGCCAACTGTTACTCTCGCCCACTAGAACCTATCTGCCAGTGATCCAGCAATTGTTCCACAACTGCCGATCAGGAATGCATGGATTGATCCACGCCACTGGTGGTGGGCAAACCAAGGTCAGTCACTTCATTACCAGTGGTACAGTGGTCAAGCACAACTTACTGCCAGTACCTCCTGTATTCCAGTTGATCCAGGAAGAGAGCGGCACCGGTGGGCGCGAGATGCATCAGGTGTTCAATATGGGACAGCGTCTGGAATGTTATGTGGACCCCGCTATCGCTCAGGACGTCATCGACATCGCCACTTCATTCGGTATTCACGCCGATGTGATCGGAGAAGTCATCCCTTCGGATTCTCCCGGAGTCCAGATCCACTACAAAGGAGAAGTGTACGACTACAAATAAGATCGAAGGGGAACCTACCGACTATTCCGATGGCAAAACGCCTATATAGGAGGCGGGGCTGAGCCCTTTCAATTCCTGTCGGACTACTTCAGGCAGATCGAGTCCATCGATGAATGTCTGAAGTGTTTCGGAAGTGATCTCCTGTTGGCCGCGGGTCAGCTGCTTCAATGTTTCATATGGGTGCGGATATTGCTCCCGCCGCAGCACGGTCTGAATGGCTTCCGCCAGAACGGCCCACTGGCCATCCAGATCCTTCTGGATCCGGTCCTGGTTCAGAATGAGCTTGTCCAGGCCCTTCATAATGGATCCATAAGCGATCAAACCATACGCATAAGGCAGCCCGACATTCCGGAGTACAGTGCTATCGGTCAGATCCCGCTGCAGACGTGATATGGGCAGCTTAGCCGCTAGAAATTCGTTGACTGCATTGGCCATGCCCAGATTGCCTTCTGCATTCTCAAAATCGATGGGGTTGACCTTATGAGGCATCGCAGAGGAGCCCACCTCATCCTTTTTCACTTTCTGCTTGAAGTAATCGATCGAGATATAGCTCCAGATGTCGCGGCAGAGGTCTATGAGAATGGTATTGATCCGGGAGAGGGCTTGCAGATGAGCCGCCAACATGTCATAGTGTTCGATCTGGGTGGTGTATTGTGATCGGACGAGTCCCAGAGAAGAACAGAATTCATCTGCGAAGGACGGCCAGTCTTTCTGGGGGTAGGCGACCACATGCGCATTAAAGTTGCCTGTCGCACCACCGAATTTAGCGGCAAATGGAACGGCCTTGAGCATCACCAGTTGTTTTTCCAGTCGCTCTACAAACACCATGAATTCTTTGCCCAAACGAGTAGGGGAGGCCGGCTGGCCATGCGTGCGTGCCAGCATAGGGATATCCTTCCATTCATTGGCGAGTTCCTTCAGTCGATCAATCAACTTTACCAACGTTGGCACCAAATGATCGTGAAAGGCCTCCATTTGAGAGAGAGGTACCGCCGTGTTGTTAATATCCTGGGAGGTCAATCCGAAATGAATGAATTCGACATGCGCTCTTAGCCCTCTGGCTTCGAATTTCTCCCGGAGGTAATATTCGACAGCTTTGACATCGTGATTGGTCACCGCCTCGATCTCCTTGATGCGTTCAGCGTCCTGTGCTGTAAATGCCTGCCAGATATCTGACAATGAGTCGGCATCTATGGATTGTAAGGAGGGGATGCCGCTTTGACACAGCTTTTGAAAATAGGCGATCTCCACTCTGACCCGGTACCGGATCAATGCGTATTCAGAAAAATAGTCCTGGAGGACGGAGGTCTTACTGGCGTAGCGCCCATCGACCGGAGATATAGCAGTCAGCATGGATTGTGCAAATGTTCCGCCCAAAGGTACGGCAGGTTCGTGAGGTGAAGCGGCAACTGGTGATGATTCTGGAACAGGCATAAAAAAACCCTCCGGAAGATCCCGGAGGGTTGGTTCATCATCAGGTTGGACGATTACATCATGCCACCCATGCCACCTGGCATAGATGGAGCATGACCACCGCCATCCTGTGGTTCTGGCTTGTCGTTGATGACACATTCCGTGGTCAGGATCATGGCAGCAATAGAGCCGGCATTTTCCAGAGCGATACGGGTCACCTTCAATGGATCGATCACGCCGGCCTTCTTCAGGTCTTCGTACACTTCGGTCCGGGCGTTGAATCCATAAGCACCCTTCTTTTCCAGGATGTTCATCAATACAACGGATCCCTCGACACCTGCATTCTCGGCAATGATCCGCAGTGGAGCCTCCAGCGCTTTGCGTACGATGGCTACTCCTGTCTTCTCATCTTCGTTGACGCTGTCAATGGCGTCGAGACCGGACATCGCCCGGATCAGGGCAACACCACCACCGACAACGATGCCTTCTTCTACAGCAGCACGTGTGGCAGCCAGGGCATCATCGACGCGGTCCTTCTTTTCTTTCATTTCCACTTCAGTAGCGGCACCGACATAGAGCACAGCAACACCGCCAGCCAGTTTGGCCAGACGTTCCTGCAGTTTCTCCCGGTCGTAGTCAGAGGTGGTGACATCGATCTGTTGCTTGATCTGGTTGATCCGAGCTTTGATCTGCGCCTCTTCACCGTTTCCATTCACCAGAGTGGTATTGTCTTTATCGACAGTCAGCTTCTCTGCCATACCCAGGTGGGCGAGCTCGGTATTCTCCAGTTTGTATCCCTGTTCTTCAGAGATCACGGTTCCGCCGGTGAGGACAGCGATGTCCTCCAGCATGGCTTTCCGGCGATCGCCAAAACCGGGGGCTTTGACAGCGACCACTTTCAAACCAGCGCGCAAACGATTGACCACCAATACACCCAGGGCCTGGCTGTCAATATCTTCGGCGATGATCAACAACGGACGACCGCTATTGACTACCTTCTCCAATACTGGCAGAATGTCCTGCATATTGCTGATCTTCTTATCGTGGATCAGAATATAGGGGTTCTCATACTCGGCCGTCATATTCTCGGCATTCGTCACGAAGTACGGAGAGAGATATCCACGGTCGAATTGCATGCCCATCACTTCCTCTACATACGTATCAGTTCCTTTGGCTTCCTCCACGGTAATGACACCATCCTTGGAAACACGCTTCATCGCATCGGCGATCAAGCTACCGATCTCCTCGTCGTTATTGGCAGAGATCGCAGCTACCTGCTGGATCTTCTTGAAGTCATTTCCAATGACTTCACTGTCTTTCTTCAGTTCGGAAACGACAGAACGGACTGCTTTGTCAATACCACGCTTGAGGTCCATTGGATTTGCTCCGGCGGCAACACTCTTCAGTCCTGCAGTGACCATCGCCTGGGCCAGAACAGTCGCTGTGGTCGTGCCATCGCCAGCGGCATCAGCCGTTTTTGAAGCGACCTCCTTGACCATCTGCGCACCCATATTCTCAACTGGGTCTTCCAGCTCTATTTCTTTGGCTACGGAAACACCATCCTTGGTGATGGATGGAGCACCAAAACTCTTTTGGATGATCACGTTGCGGCCTTTAGGTCCCAGGGTGACCTTTACAGCATTGGCCAATGCATCAATACCCGATTTCAGTTTCTCACGGGCCTCGCTATCGAATGTGATTTGCTTTGCCATAAATGGTTAGTGATTTTTGATTTGAAAGGAAAAAGATTACAGGAATGCTGCTTACAGGACAACGAGGATGTCGTCTTCCCGCATGATCAGGTAATCCTGACCTTCATATTGCAATTCCTGTCCGGCATACTTGCCATAGAGAACAATATCTCCAACCTGTACGGTCATGAGGTTACCGTCTTTCCCCGGGCCAATAGCAATGACTTCACCACGCTGTGGTTTTTCCTTGGCTGTATCGGGTATAATGATACCTCCTTTAGTCTTTTCTTCAGCCGGTGCCGGCTTCACAACTACGCGATCATTAATCGGCTTCATACTCTATAGTCAATTTGGTTATCGAAAATGATTCATATGGATAACCCTCATCATCAACCAATGTGCCAAGTCATTTTTCCTGCCAATATTGCAGCGGCACCTGTCAGAGGAGGACATTGCATCGACAGGATGTCATGAAAAAGAAAGGGGGCCTGACAGCTACTGTCAGGCCCCCTTGCCATCCGTATGGATGGTTATTTCTGTTATTGGGTGAGCAACGGTGCTTCTCCTCCGGCACTACCCACCATCAGGGAGGTGATAATACACAGAACTAAAAGCATCGCAGCCAAATACCAGGTCGCTTTTTCAATGAAATCAGTGGAACGTGCAGCGCCCAACATCTGGTTGGTCGCAGAACCGCCAAACGTGGAATCTACACCTCCGCCCTTGGGATTCTGGATCAGAACAGCAGCCATTAACAGGATGCAAACCAGGGCAATAAGAATGGTGAGAAGAGTGATCATGTATGAGAACTTTTAATCGATTCAATACGAGCCGCAAAGATTGCCTTTTTTTCCGGAAATATCAAGCACAATCGTTCGTACATATCGATGGCATCCTTGTGGTGCCCTTGTCGCGTCAACAATTCTGCGAGCGTTTCAGTCGCCACTACCTGCTTTTTCTGTACACTCAATTTAGCCAGCCGTTTGGCTTCCTTCTTTTTCTTGTTCTTCTTTTTCTTGTCCTTCCTGGATGACTTTTTCGCTTTAGATCCTTTTCCTTCTTCAGAAGGTTCCTCATTCAAAGCGGTGAGCCATTCCACAAAATTGCGTTCTGGCAACTGTGCTTCTGCCTGTGCCACGCCAAATGCACGTGCATCAATGTGCGCATCAAATTTGTCGAAAATGGATCGGGTAGGGGACGGTTCTAATGGAGGTGGATCCCCCTGTTCTGCATTCATCTCAGGAGTATCTGGTTCGTCTTCATCGATGGTAAAATCCTCTTGTAATCGTTCCTCCAGATGTTCCCACTCTTCATCCAATTCATGATCAGCCGTGGCAACTTCCTGCTCTGGTCGGATGTACACTGGTAATAAACGAACATTTGGTGACTGGGTTGATTCATGCGATACATCATGTGTAGCGGGGACTTGAGCGACTGTCTGTGGATCAAGATCATCCTGATGGACAGATCTCGAAGAGTTTGTCTCGTTGATCCATAAATGCGGATGCATCTGCTCATACAAGGCTTTCCGATCCGGGACATGATAAGCACCGCGTAAGGATACAGGTTGATCCTCCCCCAATCTGTCGTGACGCGCCTCAATGAATCGGATATTGGACTGATAGGGGTGCTCCTTTGTGAATTGATGTATGTCTCTCGAGCGAATCGTCGCCAAAGACAGAAATCCTTGAATACATTGATGAAACCAGAGACGATCCATAGTAGCTTGAAGAGCGGCTAAAATACAAAAACTTAGACGGGCATCAAGAAAAGCTTGACCTAATGCTACCAATCTGTAAAGGCTGCATTAAAGATATATTCCATAAGTAACACATTGATACCAGGCAATATATCTTCTTGTGCTTCAAGTAAATTCTGATCTGCTGGAAAATTATCAAATTGAGAAAAGCGTTTTGTCCAACCGGCTTGCGGGTCACTGTTATTGATATAAGTGACTTCCACTGTGACCTCAAGACGGTTGAAAGCAGTGGTTGCCCCGATCTCCGGGGAAACAGAAGATACGGTGAATCCGAGGATCTTTCCTCTGAATTCAATATCCGCTTCCTGATCATTCCATCGCAGGCGGGATTCATTCCTGATCTTGTCCTTCAGCGCCTCGGTCAAGGTGATATTATAGTTAGGCAACTGAAGATCGCTGATATCCTCAAAGTTGTGGACGTAATACGTACTCGCCCCTGCAGGAATAGAAATGCCTTTAAAGCTGTAGCAACTCCACGATGGAAGCAGACAGCTCCACGCAAAAAGGGACAGGAGGATATAACCGGGAGGTCGGTTCATTCGGGGCAGACTATTGCAGATCATATTGCTTGATCTTTCGATATAACGTCCGTTCGGAGATCCCCAGTTCATCGGCGGCTTCTTTCCTTCGCCCGCGATGTTTTTGCAAGGCTTTCCGGATCATATCTTTTTCCATCGATTCAAGACTGAGGTTTTCTTCCACTACCTCCATCACTCCCTGACGTTGCCGGTGTCCGTCCAGGATGACCGGCCGGTTTTCCGGGATATAATCATCCTCCAGGGGTTCCTGCATAGGTGAACGCCCAGAATCGTATCGAACAGCAGATGCATATTCTCTGGCTTGAATGTCATGACCGGAAGTTTCAAGTGCCCGTATATGGCGGCCATCCGGCACTTCAAGGTCATTGTTTCGGATCAGTTCAAAAACAACCTTCTTCAGATCCGTCAGGTCATTTTTCATGTCAAAAAGCAGCTTATACAAGATCTCCCTCTCCTGAAAGGTCGTGCCTTCAGCCGTCCCAGCCTGTGAAATGGCGGGCAAATGTCGTTGAAACAAATGGGGCAGGACCTGGCGGAGGTCATCTGCTGACACCATCTTTTGTTCTGACAGAACAGACAGTTGTTCTGCGACGTTTTTCAATTCCCGGACATTGCCCGGCCAGCTGTATGATTCAATAACGGAGCGGGCATCTTCATCCAGCTGGATGGAGGAGCCGCGATATTTTTCAGCAAAATCGACGCTGAATTTCCGGAACAGGAGCAGAATGTCCTCGCGACGATCGCGTAGCGCAGGGATCTGGATCGGTACAGTATTCAGACGGTAAAACAGATCATCCCGGAACTTGCCTTGCCGGATCTTTTCCCGCAGATCGATGTGGGTGGCCGCGACAACACGGACATCCGTTTTCTGAACCTGGCTTGATCCAACCCGAATATACTCACCTGACTCAAGAATACGTAAGAGAAAGGACTGAGTATCCAGAGGCATTTCCCCGACTTCATCCAGAAAAATGGTTCCACCGTTTACCGTCTCGAAGTATCCTTTTCGATCTCCCGTGGCCCCGGTAAATGCACCTTTTTCGTGACCGAACAGCTCGGAATTGATCGTTCCTTCAGGAATGGCCCCGCAGTTGATCGCAATGAATGGGTTGTGCTTCCTGGGACTCAGGCTGTGGATGACCTTGGAAAATATTTCCTTTCCCACACCAGATTCACCCGTGATTAATACAGTCAGATCGGTGGGCGCAACACGAATAGCCGTATCCAGCGATTGCTCCAGAAGCTGCGATTGGGTTATGATGCCGAATCGTTGTTTGATTGATTGGATCTCAGCCATGGTCGATTTTAGTCCGGACGGACAATATGGCCACGCAACGTCGCACTGGTAGCCGAAGTAATGAGAACGCGGGCATAGTCTCCTGATCGAAGTCCTGCCACCTTGGGAAAGATCACCACCTTATTGTGGGTATTGCGCCCTTTGAATTCCTGATCATCCCGTTTGGAATCCCCTTCGATCAGCACCTCATAGGTTTTTCCGATGTCCAACAGATTGTGAGCAGAAGACAATTCGGCCTGGAAGGAAATGATCTCCTCCAGGCGACGCTTTTTCACTTCTTCCGGTACATCATCCGGGTACTTCCGGGCCGCAAGTGTACCCGGACGCTCTGAATACGTGAACATATAGCTCATCGTATAGTGTGCATACTGCATCATATTCAGGGTCTCCTGATGATCTTCCTCTGTTTCAGAGCAGAATCCCGCGATGATATCAGACGAAATGGCACAATTCGGAATAATCCTGCGGATCGCATCGATACGCTCCTTGTACCAGTCGGCGTCATATGTCCGGTTCATCATCTCCAGAACCCGACTGCTTCCCGACTGGACCGGCAAATGGATATAATCACAGATATTCTTATGCTGTGCGATCGTTTCGAGGACCTCATTGGTAATATCCTTTGGATGGGAGGTTGAAAACCGGACGCGCAGACCCGGATGCACGCCGGCAACCATCTCGAGCAATTGTGCAAAATTGACTTTGTCTCCAGTTTCCGGATTCTCCCAATGATAGGAGTCCACATTCTGACCGAGTAATGTTGCTTCCCGGTATCCTTTAGCATACAGGTCCTGTGCTTCGGCCAGGATAGTAAACGGGTCGCGACTTCGTTCACGGCCGCGGGTGAATGGCACCACACAAAAAGAACACATATTGTCGCAGCCCCGCATGATGGAGATAAAAGAGGTCACACCATTCTGATCGAGACGCAAAGGATTGATATCCGCATAGGTCTCTTCACGGGACAGATAGACATTCAAACCCTTTTCACCGTCATCGGCACGTTCGATCAACCGGGGAAGGTCGCGATAGGCATCCGGTCCGACTACCAGATCAACCAGTTTCTCTTCTTCCAGAAATTTCGCTTTCAATCGTTCTGCCATACATCCCAGAACACCGACCAGAAGTCCTCGATTCTTCCTTTTCAATTTTTTAAATGCCTGGAGGCGCTTCCGTACTGTTTCTTCAGCCTTTTCCCGGATGGAGCAGGTGTTGATCAGGATCAGATCAGCCAGATCCAGGTCTCGTGTTGGTTGATAGCCCGTTTCTGCCAGAACGGAGGCGACGATCTCACTGTCGTTGAAATTCATGGCACAGCCGTAACTCTCAATATAGAACAGCCCCTTTGGTGGAAAAGCCGTTTCGACCTCCTGATAATAGACGCTTCCCTGCTGTTCTTCAGCCAATGGAATTCGATCTTGTGGGGAACTGGGTTCAAACATGATGAAAGAGGCCTTAAGTTTGGACGGGCAAAGATAAGGGCTTTTCAGAGGATTGTGCCATTTTGACAGTCCAAACAACTGTATTCCCATATCAAAACAGAGGTGACAGCCCTGCCAATCAGTGCAGCCAACGTCATTCCTGCTTCCGGCTCCGTACTTTTGACAATCAGTATGCACACTCCAGAAGAAATCCTGAAATCTCATTGGGGGTATACTTCTTTTCGCCCGGGGCAAAAAGAAGCCATCTCCTCCATTTTAGCGGGTAAAGACACCCTCGCTTTACTTCCGACAGGGGGTGGCAAATCGATCTGTTATCAGATCCCTGCACTCCTCGGGGAAGGGATGACCCTGGTTATCTCCCCACTGATCGCTTTGATGAAGGATCAGGTGGATCAACTCCGGGCACGAAATATTCGCGCAGAAGCGATCCATGCCGGTATGTCCTATACCCAGATCGATCGAATCCTGGACAACGCTGTCTATGGTGGTGTCCAGGTCCTGTATGTGTCTCCTGAACGGTTGAAGTCGGATCTGGCCGAGGCCCGCATTAAACAAATGCCTATCTCTTTGATCGCGGTCGATGAAGCACATTGTATTTCACAATGGGGATACGACTTTCGGCCGGCATACCTGGAAATAGCCCAGATCCGAGAGTGGATACCTGATCCACCTGTTTTGGCTCTGACGGCAACGGCCATTCCGGAGGTGGTGCGAGATATTCAGGAAAAACTCCTTTTCCCCCGATCGAACATCATACAAACCTCCTTTCGTCGAGAGAATCTGTCCTTTTTTGTAGAGGACCGGCCGGACAAGGAGCAGGCGATGTGCAATTGGCTCACGGCTCATGATGGGACAGGCATCGTTTATGTCCGCAGTCGAAAACGAACCCTGGATTACGCCGTCTTCTTACAGGAACGAGGCATCTCAGCTGCTGCCTTTCATGCCGGGCTGGATACCGCCACTCGTTTTTCTTTGCAAGAGCAATGGCAACATGGTGCCTTCCGGGTGATGGTGGCGACCAATGCTTTCGGAATGGGCATAGACAAGGCGAATGTCCGCATCGTCATTCACGCAGATCTTCCTGATTCACTGGAAGCTTATTACCAGGAGGCAGGTCGTGCCGGCAGGGACGGTTTGCCCGCACATGCGGTCCTTTTAGCCGGTGTGCGTGACCTGGAAAAATTAAACCGTCAGTTCCAAGACCAGTTTCCGCCCTTGCAGGAAATCCGTCAGGTCTATCGCGCGTTGGGTAGCTACTATCAGTTGGCTTACGGCAGCGGTGAACTGGCATCTTTTGATTTCGACCTGATCGATTTTTCATCCAGGTACAGTCTGGTGCCTATTCGCACGCTTTCGGCATTGCGAATCCTCGAGGAGTCGGGTTGGTTGAGTCTGACAGAAAGTGTGTTTCATCCCGCCACCTTATGGCTGAAATCGGCCCCTCAGGACCTCTATCAATACCAACTCAAGAATAAGAAGATCGATACGTTGATCAAAACAGTCCAACGGTTGTATCAGGGCCTGTATCAGTATCCGGTTGCCATTCAGATCTCCCAGATCATGGTGGCCACCGGAATGTCAGAAAAATCCATTCTTCAGTTGATCACCTTTTTGAATCAATCAGGCATTATCGACTTCCGTCCAATGAAGGACAAGCCTCAGCTGACATTTTTACTGGCGCGGCAGGACCCGGATCATCTGGTCTTCGATCTCGAATTGCTCGACTTCCGAAAACAACGGCAGGCTGACCGCTTGGAGGCCATCGCCTCTTATCTCGACAGTGGCCAGTGTCGCCAGCAGATGATTCTGCATTATTTCGGGGAGTCCAGCGAGGAGGAATGTGGCTTATGTGACCACTGCTTATCCAGTCAAGGAAAAACGGTCGATCGTCCAGCTGATGAACAGGTTGAATCGATGCTGGCAACGTTATTTGCCCAACAGGAAGAATGGCCTCCTGGTGAAATCCTGCGCAAATTCCACTCCGAACAACACTTGCAGGTCAAGCGAATCCTTCAGCATTGGTGTGATGAAGGACAGGTGCGAGAAAACTATGGCAAACTGATCAAAGACCGATGAAAAAGATCATTCTGACCGTCACCAATGATCTCGTCCATGATCGGCGCATGCATCGCATCTGCCATTCACTGGTCTCAGCCGGATTTGGCGTCACGCTGATCGGACGGGAATATCCGGACAGCCCTTCAGTTCCGGCATTTTCTTTCCAAACCGTGCGCATTCCCTTGTGGTGGCGCAAGGGGAAGCTGTTCTACCTGGAATATCAGATCAGGCTCTTCTTCAAGTTGCTGTGGATGCCCTGCGATGTTCTGTGTGCCATAGATCTTGATTCTATCCTTCCGGTGACACTGATCGGTGGATTGCGCGGAAAGATCAGGGTCTATGATGCACATGAGTTTTATACGGAAGTACCCGAGTTGATCGGCCGTCCTATTGCCCGAAATATTTGGGAATGGGTGGCCCGCTTTTGCATCCCCCGGATGGACCTTGCATATTCGGTCGGCCCGGCCATTGCGTTGGAGATGTCCATCCATTATCAGTTTCCGTTCGGAGTAGTGCGCAATGTACCTGTACGCCAGACAGCGCCATCAGACAATATGCCATCTGCCGATCATAAGATCCTGTGGTATCAGGGTGCCTTGAATCAGGGGAGGGGGCTAGAATCTGTATTTGAATCTCTGGCCCATTTACCCGATTATCAGTTCTGGCTGGCTGGAGAGGGCGACCTGTCTGCGGATCTCCGCACACTTGCCCAATCCTTGCATGTACAAGATCAGGTTCGATTTTTAGGTTGGGTCAGTCCGTCTGATTTGTCCGGTTTTGCCGTTCAGGCAAGCATTGGACTCAACCTGCTGGATGGCGACAGCCTGAATTATTACTATTCACTGGCCAACAAGACCTTTGACTATATCCAGGCCTCTCTGCCAGCCATCCATATGGACTTTCCCGAATACCGGGAATTACAGAAAAATGGTCCGATTGGTGTGTTGATCCCAGATCTGATCCCCCAAACAATTGTGGATGCCGTTCGGGCCTTAGAGGCGGCCGAATATTATCAAAAATGTCAATTGGGTTGCCAAAATCTAGCCCTAAGCCTGCATTGGGCTGAAGAAGAAAAGGAGCTGATCAGACTGTATCAGACCCGGGTTGATAGCCTCCATGCTCCCGAATGAAATCTACAACCCGCCGTACCGTCTTCCTTCGGATGACTTTTTCCATATCGCGATCACTGACATTGAGAATGTACTGAAATTTCAAATGCAGATAGTCCTTGTATACGTGGACTACTTTCAGGTTGAATGAATCCGGCTCCAGATACTCCTTGAACAGATCCAGTGATTTGGTCAGGGCTGTTTCAAGGGCTTCCAGGGTCGTAAGTCGATGCAATTCCAATTCAAATTCCAGGCTTGTCGTCCTGACCGGACTCTTGGTGTAGTTGGTGACTTCGCCGATAAAAAACTTGTGATTCGGTACATAGATGAGGTCATCATCATCATTAAGTAGGGCCGTTTTGCTGATCCCGATATCCACGATCTTCCCGGTGTGATCACCGATCTTGACCAGATCATCAATAGCCACATCCTTACTGAAGGCAATGAACATCCCACTGATAATATCGGAGATATACTCCTTTGAAATAATGGCGATCGCAGCCGCGACGATCGAGAGAGAAGTAAACAGTTCTTTGGGATTCAGGCCGAAAAATGCCGTCACTGTAACCATACAGGCACCGATCACCAGCAGGAGGTAGATATTGTTCAGGCCAAGGGTGATGTTGTCGTGTTGATCGTACCTCAGATGGACTCTTCTGCGGTAGAAATACTTCAGCAAATCATTGAGAATATCCAATGCCAGGATAAACGCCAGAAACTTGATCACAATGATCGTCACCGCATAATAGGGTCCGAGCAGATCAAAGAGCAGATAACGGATGGTCAACAGGTAGAGTAGTCCCTGAACAATGATGAACTTCGTCACCATCGCCATGATCCGGGATTTAAAACTGATGCGATTCCACATTTCGATCGTTCATTTTACAGAAGGAGTGATGATCACCAACTGGCGTCTTTCATTGCAAAGGTCACGAAAATTCAAGATCTGATTGAAGGTCATGACGGTTCGGAAAGGAAGGCCAGGGGCCTGACCCAGGAAGCTTCCAACGACCATGAAAGAGGTAGAGCCAAAAACATAAACGGCTGACCTTCTGTAAGTTGATCCAGGTTTGTCATATTCTCAATGATGACCATGCCAGCATTGAACAAGATCGGATGGATGGGGTAGGGCTCCAGATCCGGTCCGGGCAGGTCCATACCGATCCCTTTCAGGGAAAGTGCAGCCAGCTGAAGCGCAAACGACTCACAGAATACAGGGTGTTGGTCAAAATACTGACTTGTATTGTAAAATTGATCCCAGCCGGTTCTGAATAAAAGGAAATCCAGATTTGCTGATCGGACCTGATCAAGATCTGCCTGATCAATGGTCGCCTGACCTTTGACATCCATCAGCATTGCCCGACCCATCCAATGCGAAGCGGGATATCCATCAATCGCCATCCCCGCTTCAAGAAAATGAGCAGGCGCATCCAGGTGTGTCCCAGAGTGCGCTGTTCCACTGATCTGATGGAGTGCATATCCGTCCTGTCGGACGTTAGACAGGCGGCTGAATCGAAGAGGTGGATCACCCGGATAAGTTGGTATCTGACCAGAAAGTGGATGACCTAATTCAATTATGGTCTCTGACCCGGTAAGATGAAATGATGCAGGCATATTGCGAAGAACGGAATACTTCCTTAAACAGAAAAGGGCAACCTCTACGAGATTGCCCTTTCTTTTTCTGGGAGACCAGAAATTAGTTTGCTGGCATAATCTCAGCCACAACTGTCTGGTATTCCATCTGCTTGGAAGCGATCGAGGTCTTAGCCATTTCGATCTGGTCTTTCCAAGAAGCTACCTTCGTACCGGCATCCGTAACCATGTTGGTCAGTTCAGCGATCTGTGCGGTCACATCACCTTCCAACTTACCGTTGGCAAGACCTTCCTTCAAAGCATTGACCTCTTCAGCCTTGCTTGTCCAGTTGGCGACAAAATCATTGATTTCGCCTGCGATAGCACCGAATGAAGTACCGGAAGTCTGGAATGCATTGTAAGCGTCCATCACCATGGTCTTCTTGTCGTCCTTGATCTTGGCCATAGTTTCATCCGCAATGGCCATAGAGCTCAAGTTCTGCTGGAAGTTAGCCTGCTCAGCAGAAACCATTTCAGCAACTTCTGTTACAGAAGTAGTGGTTTGGTCCCACTGTGTCGTCAAAGATTCAATACCGGAACGGTACTTTTCAACACTGTTGCAGGCAACAAGGAACAACAGTGGAAGTGCAAAAGCGATCAGTTTCTTCATGTTTCTAAGAGAATTTTAGACCGCAAAGGTATTCGAATTCACAGTGCACAATCCTGTACATTCGTGAATGATTTGTTAACCCGGTTTTCGACTATTCAGGCTAGAGCGCTATTTTTCCGACAAATGAAGATTCACCTATTCACAACTGTTCTGCTGATCGCCCTGAGTATCCCGATGGCATGGGGGCAGCCACTTCCCACCCGATCCGATTCTCTTATTGGCTATCTCTCACCGCTCCGATCCAGTTTTGATGTGACGAGCTATGAGTTGGACCTTCGCGTTGACCCTTCTGCCAAATGGATATCCGGCAAATGCCTGATCTATATGAGGATTCTGGCTGCCTCCAGTCGTGTGCAGATCGATCTGGACAGACAGTTCAACATTGCGGAGATCCGCGACGAAAAGGGACGTAAACTTTCCTTTGATCGACAGGACAATGCGGTGTTCATTCAATGGCGCCATGACCGGCAAAAAGGTGAGTATGCCTCCTTGTTGATCACCTATGAAGGGAAGCCACAAGAGGCACGAAATCCACCTTGGGATGGTGGATTTACCTGGGGGAAGGATAAGGATAGTAACCCGTGGGTGGTGGTCACCTGTCAGGGACTGGGTGCAAGTTCCTGGTGGCCCAACAAAGACCATGGATCTGACGAACCCGATAGTATGCGTATCTCCATTACCGTTCCTCCCGGACTCATGGATGTATCCAATGGGCGACTGGAAGAAGTCAAAGTGCAGGACGATCAGTGGACAAAATATGTTTGGAAGGTTCATCATCCCATCAATAATTACAATGTCACCTTGAATATTGGCCAATTTGCACATTTTAAGGATTGGCATATAAGCCCGGAAGGTGATTCGCTTTCTCTTGATTATTATGTGCTGCCCCAGGACCTGGCGAAGGCGAAGGTTCAATTCAAACAAGTCGATCCGATGCTGACTTGCTATGAATCCCATTTTGGGAGCTACCCGTTTCCGAAAGATGGATACAAACTGATCCAGTCGCCCCATCCGGGTATGGAGCATCAGACTGCCATTGCCTATGGCAACTACTTCGAGAATGGATATCGGCGTAAGTCAAATACTGCAGAAGGCATGTGGTTTGACTATATCATCATTCATGAATCCGCACATGAGTGGTTTGGCAACAGCATCAGTACGGCAGACTTTGCGGATATGTGGATCCATGAAAGTTTTGCCAACTACCTGGAAGCAGTCTATATGGAATGCCTCTATGGGTACGAATCCGCATGCAACTATATAGTCGGTTTGAAAAAAGACGTGCTTTTTGATAGACCTATTGTCGGTCCATACCATATTCATCAGCCTGGTTCACGAGATATGTACCCCAAGGGAGCGTTGATGCTCCATACCTTGAGACATGTCGTGGCAAATGATGATCTGTGGTGGACTGCACTGAAGAGTTTGTCGCTGCGATTCAGGCACAAGATCGTCACCTATGATGATGTTACCATGTATCTGAGCAAAGCACTCGGTCATGATTACAGTCTCTTTTTTGATCAATACCTCAGGAAGATCAACCTGCCTGTACTGGAAATGAGCGTAGTCCCTGCGGGTTCATCATATGCTCTTCGCTACCGCTGGTCAGGGGTGGACGTCGCATTTGACATGCCCGTTCGGGTAAATGTAGATGAGAAGAGTCACTTGCTGCGCCCGACAACTGCCTGGAAGGTGCTGGCGATCCACGCTCGAAAAAAGCCGAAGGTTACGATTGACCGCAATTGGTTTGTCGAACCCAAAATGGTGGATTGAGGTAAGGCTGAAAAGAAAGAAAATGAGCCGGAATATCCGGCTCATGAGGGT
This sequence comes from Saprospiraceae bacterium, assembly GCA_021738725.1. Classification (GTDB taxonomy): domain Bacteria; phylum Bacteroidota; class Bacteroidia; order Chitinophagales; family Saprospiraceae; genus JAGNXB01. The sequence goes on from JAIPBE010000004.1 coordinate 129,880, forward strand.
GCCCGGGGCGGGACTCGAACCCGCACGGCCATTACTGGCCAAAGGATTTTAAGTCCTTCGTGTCTACCATTTCACCACCCGGGCTCGACCGATCAAAGATAATTCACGGTGACCAGAAAAAAGAAAGGGTGTCCTGCAAAGCGGACACCCCTTGGAGCGAAAGACGGGATTCGAACCCGCGACCCCAACCTTGGCAAGGTTGTGCTCTACCAGCTGAGCTACTTTCGCATACGTTTCAAATAGACCCATTGGCCATTCGGACGGCAAATATACAACGGCAATATGGATACGTGCAAGCCTTTATGTGGATTTTGTTGCAGCAGTTTCCTGGCGCCGTTTGAAGTAGTAATATGTCTCATGTTGCGAACGCAAGGCTATGGCTTTATCAGGCACTCGGAAAGCATTGCTTTGGCTTTCATCAATAATTCTTGCTTTGAGGTAATCATTCCACTGAATTTCAAACAGATCCAGAAGAACCTCTCGGATCGCCGGATGATAGATCGGGCACGCTGTTTCAATTCTGTAATAGAGGTTTCGTACCATCCAGTCGGCTGATGAAATATAGATCTTATGCTCGCCCAGATGATGAAAATAGAAGATCCGGGCATGTTCGAGAAATCGGTCGACGATACTGATCACTTCTATGTTCTCACTGACTCCGGCCAATCCGGGAACCAATGAGCAGATCCCACGCACAATGATCCGGATTTTAACGCCTGCAGATGATGCCTCGTACAGTTCGTTGATTAAGTTTGGATCCTGTAACGAATTCAGCTTGAGACAGATCTCGGCATCCAAACCCTGTTGCGCATTCCGGATCTCCTGATGGATCAGCTCCGTCAGGGTATCCACCAAATTGAATTGACCGACTAATAAGTGTTCAAAAGGTTTGTCGGGCAGTTTGACCGTCTCCAGAAACGAGAAGACCTGGGCCACCTCACCGGTGATCCGTTCATCAGCCGTAAAGAGTCCGACATCCGAATAGACCCGGGCCGTCCCCTCATGAAAATTTCCAGTGCTCAAATAGGTGTAAAGCATGGGGCCGTCCTTCTCTAACCGACGTACCATTGCCAGTTTGGCATGCACCTTCAAGCCGGGAAAACTGTAGTGGACGGTGACCCCGTTATTCTCCAGTTCTTCACCCCATTTCAAATTGGCCTCCTCATCAAACCTGGCCTTGACCTCGATGAAAATGGAGACCTGCTTTCCGTTTTGAACAGCTTGCTTTAAGGCAGACATGATCCGGGATTGCGAACCGACTCGGTATTGTACCAGTTTGATATGGGTCACATCCACATCCGTCGCCGCTCGTTCAAAGAATTGAATGACCGACTCGTATGAATGGTACGGTTGATTGATCAGATAATCTCGCCAACGAATGCGGGCAAAAAAATCTCGGGCTCCTTCCAGGGGTTCAAAACTCAAGGGCGGAAGATCGGCCAACTTCAAATGGGTCATCCCGAAATCGGGAAAATTGAAGAAGTCCATGTTATTATGATACCTGCCTTCCGGAAACAGGTCGATCTGATCCAAATCGAACATTTCCTTCAGGAAAAGCAAGGTGTCTGCATCCATGTTTCGGTCGTAGACCAACCTGGACGCAGGACCGATATTCCGATTGGTCAGACTCTTCCGTATCTTTTCAATGAGATCCCCTGAGAACTCATCATCGATATATAATTCTGCATCCCGGGTCAACTTTATTGAGAAACTGTCAATGATGTCGTATCCGGGAAACAGCCAGGGAATACTATGTCGGACCAGTTCATCCAGCATCATCACATAACGTTGCCCAGCGGATTCTGGCAGGACGATAAAGCGAGAAATATGATCTGATGGGATCTTAATGATCGCGTAATCCCTGTGCTGCGCAGAGCGGGACTTGTCTCGCAGAACGACGATCAAGTAGAGCGCAGCGTTGTTTAAAAAAGGTCTGATCTTATCCTTGACCAGCAGCACCGGTTGTACAAAAGGCAACATATGGTTGTTGAAGAATTGGTCGATGAATGCTTTCTGATCATCATCCAGTTGGGTATGGCGAATCATATGGACCCTGTGGTCTTGCAATTCAGGGAGAAGTTCCTCATTAAAGATCCGGGTGAATTTCTCTTGTTGCTGATTGACAATATCCTTGATCTGTTTGATCAATTCCTTCGGATCAAAATCCAGTTTGGCCTTGGTTTTCTTCCCAACACGCACCAGATTCCGGTGGTTGGCTACCCGTACCCTGAAAAATTCATCCAGATTGTTCGAATAAATGGCCATGAATTTGAACCGTTCGAACAAGGGGTTCAACTTGTTCTCGGCCTCCTGCAATACGCGTGCATTGAAAGAAAGCCAACTGATATCCCGATGTAAATACGCCTCCTTCATCCCTGATCAAATAAATTGCCCTGTGTATACGGACGATAATGTAACGGTGTTTGCATGGAAATAAAAGTAGTTCCCAATTCTTTTATACAATCCGCCCATAATCTGGCAACCGCAGGAGCCTTCGCATTATCAGCATGGTGAAGAAAAATCCACGCATGTGACAGTCCGGAGGTCGACCATTGGCCCAACCGAATGATCCAGTCCTTCATTCGTTCCCTATCCAGTTCCGGATATCCCGTCGCCACAAAGCGCAACATTGTCCTGGGAACAGTCAACTGCATATGGGCAAGTGCCCTGTGACCCGCCACATCTGTGATCACCAAGCCGATCTTCCGGTCCTGCAGTCTGGACAGCCATTGGACTTCTTTCAGGAGCTGAGGATCACGAACTTCAATGAATAACTCTTGTTCTGGAGACCAATGGTCCAATATGGTCTCGATCCAAGCTAATTGTGCTCGACTTATTCTGGCAGGAAACTGTATAAAAGCAGGCCCCAGATGCTCACCAAACCAGGCATGGGCTTCTTGTACTGCACGGATCGCTTCCGCCGGGTCCCGGTCCTCCTCATGAGAGACGCCCTGCCATACTTTCGGGCAAAATCGAAAATGTGCAGGCACCAAATCACACCACTTTTGAACCATATCCGGGGAGGGCGGATGGTAAAAAGTAGGATTCAACTCGACACAGTTGAATGAACCTGCATAGGCTGGCAAAAATTGATCTGGTCGAATAGAGAACGGATAAACATCCCCTTTCCATGCATGTTCGCGCCATCCGGTCAGACCTGTATACCATTGGGTTAGACTCCTGTGGTTGGTGGTCAACACCTGGGCATTCACATCCGGGTCGGATGGTAAGGAAAAACAAATGCTTGTCGGGTCCTTGACACGTCCAAATTCCATAATCAGGGTGAAAATCCATAGAATTCAGGAGACAGGATGTTAATTTCTTCAGAAAAGGAATTTGTCGGATCGCGTTAAGACCTCTTGGAGTTTCTACATTTACACCGAAATGGACACACTATGAGCCGGAAGAAGATCTTAGCTGGGAATTGGAAGATGAATCTTACGATTGAAGAAGCCAGAAACTGGATTCGGAGATATCAAAGTGTCCAGAAGAAGGGGTATCTGATGGATGTCATCCTTTTTCCCTCATTTACAGCGCTCTACCCATTGAGCAAGGAAGCATTCAAAGCGGGCATCACACTGGGTGCTCAGAATATATTTGAGGAGGAAAATGGTGCATATACAGGTGAAGTCTCCGGTAAGATGCTGGTAGATGCCGGAGCCAAATGGGTACTGGTAGGGCATTCAGAACGACGGACTATCTTCGGAGAAACCGATGATCGGATCAACCTCAAAGTCCGCCAGGCGCTATTCAGTGAGCTGCGGGTAATCCTCTGTGTCGGTGAAACCATGGAGCAGCGAAAAGCAGCAGAGCATCAGGAAGTTGTCTCTCAACAGGTCATCAACGGCTTAAAGGAGGTTCATCAATCTGATCTACCTCATGTGGTGATCGCATATGAACCAGTTTGGGCCATTGGTACAGGACAAACCGCTACACCGGAAGATGCCCAGGAGATGCATGCTTGGATTCGGTCATGCCTGAAGGATGAAAAAGGGGAAACCGTAGCCGATAAAATGCGCATCATCTATGGCGGTTCGGTCAATTCGGAAAACGCTACACAATTGTTTGCTTGCCCGGATATCGATGGAGGCCTGGTAGGCGGTGCCAGTTTGAAACCTGATTCTTTTCTTTCTATTCTGCGTTCGATCTAGCGACGACGTTCATACCAAAGGTCATTCTGGTCGTCATCCGGCAATTTGAGTCGTTTGCCATCGCGGTGATGCAAGAATGCCGCCATGATACCTGCTGCCTTTCCGGTAGGCTCCCGCATTTCGGATATCGATGACGCCGTGAAATAATTGGGTACGAAATGAGTGTCAAATTCTCCCGATATAAATGCTTCGTGTTCTGCTACGAATAATCCGAACGGGAGAGTGGTCGCAACACCTTCGATATGATAATCTTTGATGGCCCGAATCAGATGTTGGCGGGCCTCCTCCCGGTCGCGACCATATACGATCAGTTTGGCGAGCATCGGATCATAGTAAATCGGTATATCCATGCCTTCTTCAAAGCCACTGTCTACGCGAACATGATCCCCGGTCGGCTCCTGATAACGTTTGAGAGTGCCGGTACTTGGCAGAAAATTGCTTTCAGGATCCTCGGCATATATTCGCAACTCAAATGCATGCCCCTGGACATGCAGATCCTCCTGGGTGAATGCAAGCTGTTCACCTCTGGCAATGCGGATCTGCCATTCGACCAGGTCTAGACCTGTGATCATCTCCGTCACCGGGTGTTCTACCTGAAGCCGGGTATTCATCTCCAGGAAATAGAATTTCTTGTCTTCGTCCATCAAAAACTCCACGGTCCCCGCGTTGACATATCCACAGGCCTGAGCCACCCGAACCGCTGCTTCTCCAATCGCTTTGCGGATCTCAGGTGTCACAAAACTGGATGGTGCTTCCTCCACTACCTTCTGATGGCGGCGCTGAATGGAACACTCCCGTTCGAACAGATAGACCGTATTGCCATGTTGATCCGCCAGGATCTGTACTTCAATATGCCTGGGTGATCGAACGTATTTTTCCAAAAAGACTGAACCATCCCCAAAGGCTGCTTTTGCTTCGCTGGACGCACGTAAGAGTTGGGACTCCAATTCACTGGCTTCGTCGACTATACGCATCCCTTTACCGCCACCTCCGGCAGAAGCTTTTAACAATACAGGATACCCGATCTGATCGGCCAGTTTGCGGCCTTCGACCGGGTCCGTGATGGCATGGGCTGAGCCCGGTACCATGGGAATAGAAAATGGTTTTACTGCTTCTTTTGCAGCAAGTTTACTACCCATGACTTCGATGGCATGAGGCTTGGGACCGATATAGGCCATTCCTGCCTGTTCGACCTTCTCCGCAAAGACTGCTTGTTCACTCAAGAATCCATAGCCTGGATGGATGCCGTCGGTATGGGTCTGCTTGGCGATCTCCAGGATCTTGTCCATGCGCAAATAGGACTCCGAGGATGGGGCCGGTCCCAATAAATATGCTTCATCAGCAAATCGAACATGAGGTGCATTGCGATCCACTTCGCTATATACAGCCACGGTCTGGATACCCATCCTTCGTGCAGTCTTCATTACTCTCAGAGCAATTTCACCACGGTTTGCGATCAAGATCTTCTTCATACCTGGAAATATGGGGCCAAAATAGCCATTCTGATCGGCTTGAATGAGCCGGGCAGAGATTTCACTCCTCGGGACAAACCTCTTACATTCGCAGTAAACCAATCATGATGTCCGTGCCCACAGATCCACTTCCCCTTTGGCAACCGACCGAGGCATTTTGTGATGCCAGCAATCTCCGATCCTTTATGCGCTGGCTGTGGGTGACCAGGGAACTGCCGTTCGAGGATTATTCCACATTATGGAATTGGTCGGTAGAAGAACCAGAGGCTTTTTGGGCGGCCCTGTGGGAGTACGTGCCCATCCATACGCATACTCCATATACTCGGGTGTGGGACCAGGAAAAAATGCCGGGCACCAAATGGTTTGATGGTGCAACCCTGAACTATGGCGAGCATTTGCTGATGGGTGCCGTTCCCGGAAAACCCGCCATCCTCTTCCAGTCGGAACGGGAGTCACTACGTGAAGTCCATTGGCCTGATTTGAAAAAACAGGTAGCTGCCGTGCAGCAATATCTCATTTCGGCAGGTTTGACCGCAGGGGATCGGGTTGTCGCCTTTCTTCCGAACATTCCGGAGGCGACCATCGGTTTTATCGCCTGTTCGTCGTTGGGGATCATTTGGAGTTCCTGCAGTCCTGACTTTGGTGCCGGATCGGTGATCGAGCGGTTTGCCCAGATCGAACCCAAGGTGATCATCACAGTTGACGGTTACATGTATAATGGAAAGCCCTATGACAAACGAGATGTGGTGGCCGAGATCACGGCTGCTATCCCCACTCTTGAATCTGTCATTTACATCCCCTATCTGGATCCAGATGCCTCAGTTGATCTGAAGGTACCCGTCACTCCATGGCAAGAGATGCTTGACCTATCTGATGCGGAAGAAGTCACGATCACCCCTGTGTCCTTTGATCATCCGTTGTGGGTCCTATATTCATCCGGGACAACGGGTAAGCCAAAAGCGATCACCCATTCACATGGGGGTGTCCTCCTGGAACATTATAAATATCTCTGGTTTCACAATGATGTCAAACCTGGAGAGCGATTTTTCTGGTTCAGCACAACCGGTTGGATGATGTGGAATTTTGTCCAGGCTTCATTGTTGGTGGGGGCGACCATCGTGCTATATGACGGCAGTCCGGGCTATCCGGACCTGGGCATCCTCTGGCGGCTGGCCGGAGATGCCAATATCCAGCACTTTGGGACCTCAGCGCCCTATATCCTGGCCTGTCTGAAATCTGGGATCATTCCCAAAGAAATTACCGATCTCAACGGGTTGAGGTCGATCGGTTCAACCGGATCACCGTTACCTCCGGAGGGCTTTCGATGGGTGTATGACGCCGTTGGGAAACATATCTGGTTGTGCAGCATGAGTGGAGGTACGGATGTTTGTACCGCCTTCGTCGGTGGGTGTCCCATACTGCCCGTTTATGAAGGGGAGATCCAATGCAGGGCATTGGGATGCGCCCTCTATGCCTGGGACGATATGGGACAACCCGTGGAAGATGAATTGGGTGAGATGGTCATTACACGACCGATGCCCTCCATGCCTGTGTTCTTCTGGAATGATCAGGATGGATCACGCCTGAAATCCAGTTACTTTGAAGACTACCCCGGGGTTTGGCGTCATGGCGATTTCATTCGTGTGACTCCTCGCGGAGGTGTGATCATCTATGGTCGTTCGGATGCCACGCTCAACCGGCATGGCGTGCGGATCGGTACGGCGGAGATCTATCGTGCCATTAACATGATACCGGAGGTGGAAGAGGCCTTGATCATCAACCTGGAGCATGAAGACGGTCGTCATTATATGCCCTTGTTTGTCAAACTTCGCGCCGGACAAACGCTTTCCCAGGAATTGAAAGATCGGATCAACAAAGCACTGAAGGACAGTTATTCTCCTCGTCATGTACCCGATGAGATCATCAGTTGTCCAGATATTCCTTTTACCATCAGTGGCAAGAAACTGGAAGCTCCTGTGAAAAAACTGATGATGGGGATCCCACTGTCAAAGTCAGCCAGCTTGGATGCACTGCGAAATCCAGAATCGCTGGATTTTTTCGTCCACTTCGCTCAGACTTATCGGCAAAAGGAAGGCCTGACCTAAAAACGCAGGAGCACTCCGCCGAGGAAGTTGATACCATAGCTGGGGTATCTGACCCAGCGTTCTCGCTTGTTGTTGTTGAGATTATTGATCTGCAACCAGACCCATGCGTGTTTAACTACCTGGTATTTTGCCGAAATACTGAGGTCTAACAAACTACCCAGGTGATCCTTATTGTCACTTTCATTGAGGTACGGGACACCACTGGCAAGATAGGCGTCTCCCCGCAGTAAGAGTCGCTTTTCCAGCAATGTATAGCGGGCGCTGAGGAAGGTTTCCAGACCAGGCAACTGCCAGGCAGATTCTTCGGTTTGAGGGTCATAGAAATTCTGAAGCAGTGTTCCTGAAAACTCGAGACCTGGCCATAGTTCGATTCCAGCGCTGGCACTGAGATAGATGATATTCACTGTGTCATACAACACTCTGAATCGACGTGTATCTATGTTGTCAACCAGGAAAAGGGCAAGATCATCAGACTTTTTGAATCCTGCCTGTGCTTGATAATTCCAACCTTGAGCAGCTCCTTTGACTCCACCGTAAAGATCCCGATAGATTGTCGTACGCGGCTCCAACTCAGATACAATAAATGGGTTGTACTGCCGCAGATGATCAAAGCTGTTCTGATGATAGTCTCCCTGCCAACCGGCATAAATGGCCAACGCATTTCCAACCAGACTATACAAACCCTCAATATTGGGTAAAACCTTTATCCCACCATCTAAGGAAACGAGATTCAAACCGGCTCGAATACGAAAAGCATCACCGTGAAAGGTAAACGATGGCTTGATATAGAAGGTATTGAGGTTCTTTGAAATGGTGTCAGAAAAAGCAGACAATTCATTTCCGATCTCGATTTTCAACGGATGGGAATCCGCAAACCATTTTGTCAATGCGAGATGGACATCCAAACCAGTTTCATCGGAATCGAAAAAGTCTGAAAGCGAATAAAAATCAGCACCAATCTGATAATCAACGTTATAGGCATTAACTGAAGTATTGAATATCTCCCCACCCAGCGCAAACCTATTGAACCGTTGCTTGGTGGCCGATTCATTGAAGCTTGTATCAGCATGATCATATCCATAAAAAGAAACGATATCCTGCTTGAATCCTACATCAGCATGTAGTGTAAATTGATCCGGGAGATGCACATTCCCATCCAGATCAAATGCCGTTCTTGAAAATCGCTGATTGTCCAGCTTTTTATTGTTGGCTGCGTGGTGAAGGATGCCGATATGCGCATCAAAGCGGTCTTCCAGGCGAAACGCATAACCTGCCTCCACAAAGGGTGACTTTGGCAAGCCGTAACCTGCTTTGACAAAACCATTGTACTGATCCTGGATTTCTTCCCGTTTGTAGGCAAGGGGCCGCAATCGAGGCGCTGGATACTCCAGGCGAGTAGGGGTGGACTCGACAAAATAGGTTTGACGTTGTACGCTTGTGTCCAATGTCAAAGTAGCTGGGGCGATCCCCACCTTTTCTGCATCTTCCAGGCGAGCATCAAAGTTCTTGATGATTTCCACAGCCTCTGTTGGAAGGTCCTTTGTCTGCGCGATCAAAGCGGTGGAAAGGCCCATGCTACAGAGGATCAGGGCAAATACGACGGGACGAAACTGCATCACGAATGGATAGTTGTTCATATTAATGATCTGCATCTTCCTGTAATTCCAATAACCCGGATTTGTCCGGAATTTTCAGGCGGTTGGTCTTACTCTCCAACACGCCGATCTGCGCCAGACGATCACGAGCATCCTGGCGAATGGATTCATCTCCTTTGTAATTGTCGAGCAATCCTTCCAGAGCTGCGCGGGCATTAAACAGATCCTTTTCTTCGACAAACACGTCTGAGAGAAGCAGGATACATCGAGCCACCCATTGCTCATATTCCGGGATCTTCTGGTTGGATTGGAGACACCATTTTTTACATTCATCAAAATTCCGCTGCTGGAACAGGATCTCGGCGACGAGATAATGGGATTCACCTTTCAGCTCATTGTCCAATTTGGCAATAACTTCTTTCAGGAGTGGTAATGCCAGATCATATTGCTTCCGATCATAGAGCACCTTTGCCTTATAAAAACGGGCCTGACCACTTTGCTGTTGACTGGCCTGAGGGTTGGACATCACCTTGTCTGCTTGCTGCATGACCTCTTCCTCCTGGCCGATGCGATATGCTGACCGCAAAGCGCCTAACTGGGCCTCAAAACGGGTCGATTCATTCCCGGCTGCTTCTTCTAAAGCCCTGTACAAAGCCAATGACTTATTATAATCTTCCGTGTAGTTATAACTGATGACAGCCGCTTTCTCAAGCGAAGTCTCATAATATCGACTGGCCCCCCGGCTCACCACGTCCTCGTAATCCAGAAGTGCTTGATCATACTGTTTGAGGACACTGTGACTCTCTGCTCGACGGAAGTGAGCCTGTATGACATTCATACCTGCAGGATATCTCTGCAAATATTGGGTGTAAGCCGCAATGGCTTTTTCATATGATCCGGATTCATATAGATTATCCGCTGATTTGAAGTTTAGGGAATCGCGAGATGAGTCGGACACATTGTATCCACTCTTCTCCAGCAGAACAAAGTAATCATCGGGGCTGGAAAGGTCACGCACATAGATCTCTTCCAATGCAGAAAGAGCGGCCTTTCGTTCGTTTTCGTCGGGATTATTGGCCAATACTTGTTTGTATTGGCGAATGGCCTCCTGAATGTCTCCCTGATTATAACTGATCAATCCCAGTTTTAGATAAGCGGCATTGATAAGGTCAGACTTCTTTTTATACTCTTTGATCAGACGCGTGAAGGGTTGGATCGATTCCTTCATTCGACCCAACTCGAGATAGGTATTCCCGATCTCATACAAGGCATCATCCGCAAAATCTGAATTGGGGAAGGTGGCAATCAGCTGCTCCAACTCAACAACTTTCTCATATGGCTTACCCTGCAATCCCAAGATCATGGCAGATTGATACTGAGCGTAATGGAACCCGGCATATTTGTTTTTGATGGCGTCTCCATAGAATTTCAAAGCATCCTGGTACTTGTTATTCTTGAAATAACAATCCCCTGTACGAATGACGGCATCCCCCAGCACATTGTTCCGGATGCTGGCGTTCTGAATGCGGGTAACATCGCGCTTGATACCGGCTACAGCATCCTGAAAATATCCCAGAGCCCGGTTGTGGTTATTGGTTTTCAGGTAGTTATACCCTTGAATATAGTTGGCCAAATGGGGAGACGCCTCCTCTGGCAAATCGTCCAGTGTTTTAGATAGGGTGAGATATTTACTGATCTCGGCTATACTTTCTTTATAATTCTTCTGTTGATGGTACAGCTCTCCAAGCTGGAATGTAGCCAGGGCCTTAGTCAAAGGATCGACCGGTGCGGAAAGGGACTTTTTCAGATAGGGTAGGGCCGCATCATCATCCTGAACCAGACGGAGTTGGACGGCCTTGCGATAGTGCACTTTTTGATATGCTTCCTTCAACTGGGGCGATTTTAAATTGGCATTTTGTAAATATTCCAGTGCAAATTCAACATCACCCGTTTTTACCAAGAGCATACTGAGTAGCTTCTGGGCCTCCACATAATGCGCGGTCCCTTCCTTGATGTCTGTCAATGCCTGGATGGCTTCACGATCCGCTCGTAGCTCCACACTCAATTTGGCATACAGGAACAGGGCTTCTTCGGTGATATTCGGGGAATAAGTCATTCGGGAAGCTGAACGAAAAGCGTTTCTGGCAGCGATCTTGTCCCCGGACTTCAAATAGGCATCACCCAATATAAATACAGCTTGCTGACCCATTTCATCCGAATTCCGGGTCAATGGTTCAAGATTGGTGATGGCATCCGCATATCGTTCCGCCTGGTATTGGCAATATCCAAGCTGATAGAAATCAGACGCTTGCATAGATCCACTTCTATCCGCATAGTAAGTCAGATGTGGTAGGGCTTCCTGGAATTCTCTTTTTTCAAAATAGGCCCTACCCACCAGTTGATGGATCTCTTTGTCATTCTCGACAGGTCCCTTCAATTTCAATTCGGCATAGGCGATGAGCTCGTCAAATTTCTGTTGGGCAAAAAGGATCTGACTGATCACATAAGGCATGTACTTGGCATATTTCGGAGAGGACTCCACACGTCGGAACGAAATGATTGCATCATCGTAGCGCCCTTCAAAGAAGAGGGTCATGCCGTAGTAGTAATTCGTAGGATAGTAGTTGTCGTTCCGGATATCCCGGATCTCGGCAAAGGATGCCTTGGCTTTGGAAAATTCTTTTTTGACAAAATGACAATAACCTTTCTTAAAAATGGCTTCGCTGCGTTGACTTTCACCCATTCCACGCAGGTTGACCATCTCATAAAAGTGGATTGCCTGAGCGTAATCGCGGGCATTGAAATAATAATCCGCTGCCTCTAGTAAAGCCTGATTTCCCATGGGATCAGGTGAGGAACTTCTGGCAAACTCCAATAATTTTCGTTCGCCTTGCGGATCTTCTGAACGGATGGCAGCCTGGGCACGCATCAGACCGGCCAGCTCTTTATCCTGCAGAGCCAGAGGCTCCTGAGGTGGACGGGGTTTTTCCAGAAATGATGTCAATGCCCGTTCGCTTTCGTGAAACAGACCCAGATCCATCAGATCACGACCCTCTTTCAGAGGCGCATAAGGTTCGGTGAAACGAGTTGTTTTCTGACCGTGAAGGCAAGTGATCAACACCCCGGAAAGGAGGACAATAAGGAAGAAACGAGACATATGTTTCGGGATTATCCAGCTAAATAACACACGGATGACCATAGAATGATATACCGAGGCCATAAAAGTAGATAAAAATATGATAAATATTTTTAATCTATTGATTATCAATACCGTGTCGGGTATGCTATCCAAACAAAATCCTGCAGTTTGGCAGGTCTTTTGCTCATTCAGAGGAAGTAACCCGACACATGACCGGCAAATGGAGATGGATGTGGGGGCTCCTGCTGATCATACCCTTATTTGGATTATCAGGGCCTGCTGATAGTTTGTTGCAAGTACTCAACAGGAGCACTCGTGATACCAATCGTATTGTTATCCTGCATGCTTTGACGGATCATTATAAAAAAAGTGATCAGGACACCGCCTTCCATTATGCATGGCAGGCTCACCAACTCAGCAAAGACCTCAATTGGCCAAGGGGTGAAGCAGAATCTCTGTATCAGCTTGGTATGCTCTACCGGGATCAGGGAGATTCAGATCGGGCCCGAAAGTATTTGCAGGAATCTGCCAATCTGTTTGGGCGTATACCCGATCCAGCAGGCCAGGCAACCAGTCTTAGAAAGCTTGCCTTCATCTATTCGAGTGATGGCGATTACCCAACAGCCACTCAATTTTATCAGGAAGCTCTGGCTATTGCCCGGAAAGGCAATGAAAAGGAAGTGATCGCCAAGATCCTGTCCGGTATGTCCGGGCTTTACCGACTGCAGGGCGAATACGACCTTGCGGTCAACTATGGCCTTCAGGCCATGGAGATCCAGGAAGAATTGGGAGATCAGGAAGGCCTGACCTACACACTTGACAGACTAGGCGTAGTCTATAAGTTGCAAGAGGACTATGGGAAAGCCCTGACATTTTACCAAAGAGCCCTCAAACTCCGTCAGTCATCACCCGAAAAACGACTTTCGGACCTGGCTTATTCCTCCATGGTCATCGGCGAGACCTATATGGAAATGGATAGCCTTGAAAGTGCAAAGATGGCTCATCGCCAGGCGCTGACCTGGTATGAGCAGGACGGGGATGAATCAGGTATCGCCTATTCTACATATCATTTGGGCGAGGTGACCCGTCAGCAAGAACGCCGGACTGAAGCAAAGGCTTTACTCACCAATGCACGGAAGCTGTTCCAGAAACTGGATATTCCACGAGGAGAAGTGAACACACTCTACAGCCTTACCGCACTCATGCTGGATCAAGAGTCCTACCAAGAGGCCTCTCTCTATGCGGAGCCCTTCTACCTGCTTTCAGAGCAGCTCGGCAGCCGGAACCATCGAACCAATGCCCGGTATTTTCGATATCTCATTGCCAAAGGCACACACAAATGGAAGGAAGCTCTCGAAATGCATGAAGAATACCTCCTGGCCAAGGATTCTTTATGGAATGAAGACAATGGTGCTGAGATCGCCCGCCTGGAAGCAGGATATTCACTCCGTCAAAAGGATCAGGAAAATATCCATTTGCGATTAGAAAAAGAGCTGGCTGAAACGGGTTTGATTATTCAACGACAACGCACATTCGCCCTGATCGGTTTGTTATTCCTCATCCTGACAACTGTGGTCCTGCTGGTCAGCGTGGTACGAAAGGAAAAGGGGAATATCAAGCTCCTCGAAAAGAAGAACATCGAGATCGAAGCCCAACGAGAGGCCCTGATAGCAGCCGAAGCGGGTTTGAAGGCCATCAATGTGAATCTGGAGGAGATCGTCGGTGTTCGGACCGAAGAACTCTATCGTTCAAACGAAAAGCTGGAACAATATGCCTATCTGGCATCTCATGACCTAAAACAACCCCTTCGAACGATTTCGGCTTTTACCCAATTGCTGGACAGAGAATGGCAAAAACTGGGTATCGAGAATTCACGGATGGAGGAATACATTCAATATATCTCAGGGGGCGTCAAATACATGAACCTGTTGATCGACAACATTCTCAAATCCTCACGGTATGCCTTCAGTGATGGAAACAAATTTCAACAAGTCAATATCCTGGATATTCTGACACAGGTGAAATCTAATCTGAAGCGTCAGATTTTGGCTTCAGGTGCTCAGATTCACGCAGATCTTCCTGATCTGCATATCATGGCCGTGCGAGTGAAAATGGAGCAACTCCTTCAGAACCTGCTGAACAATGCGATCAAATTCAGGCGGCCGGATCACCTTCCAGAGATCTATATTACAGTGGAGGAAAAGGATGATGCGATCGTCCTTACTGTCCGGGATAACGGGGTAGGCATTCCCAAGGATTCTCAGGAGTCTATCTTCCAGATGTTCAGACAATTGGACAGAAGCCCAGATCTGGCCGGAGTGGGATTGGGATTGACCATTTGCAGAAAAATAGCAGAACAACATGGTGGTTCCATTACCGTAGAATCAAACGAAGGCCGCGGAGCTGCATTTTCTGTCACTCTCCTTAAAAATCCTGTGGAAAATTCAAATCAAGCCGCGGCCTGAACCATCATGCAACTGTATTCAAACTGCGCTCAATGATATCACAACACAGATTCATCTCTGACTCGGTGATCACCAATGGTGGTGCAAAACGAATAATATTTCCGTGTGTTGGTTTCGCTAGCAAACCATTCTCAGCCAGCTTCAGACAGATATTCCAGGCCGTGGAGCTGTCCGGGTCATCATTGATGACGATCGCATTCAACAATCCTTTCCCTCTGACCAGCTTGACCAATGCATTGGCGTCCGCCAGATGATTCATCCGTTCCCGGAAGATCTTACCCATCCGTGCTGCCTTATCAGACAAGTCTTCATCGATCACGACCTGCAGAGCAGCTGTTGCAACGGCACAAGCCAAAGGATTGCCACCGAATGTAGATCCGTGCTCACCCGGCTTGATGGTCAGCATGATCTCGTCATTTGCAAGGACGGCAGACACTGGGAAGACACCTCCAGACAAGGCTTTTCCAAGAATGAGAATATCCGGTTGAACAGATTCATGATCGCAGGCCAGACGCATTCCGGTGCGGGCAATTCCAGTCTGTACTTCATCTGCGATCATCAGTACATTGGCACGTGTACAGCGTTCACGAACGCCGCGTAAATAGCCTTCATCCGGCACAACCACACCTGCCTCTCCCTGGATCGGTTCGAGCATAAATCCAGCTACATGCGGATCCTGCAAAGCGACATCCAGAGCAGCCAGATCATTATAGGGTATGATCTCATAACCCGTCAGAAATGGGCCGAAACCTACGCGACTGCTTGGGTCGGTACTGGAGGAGATGGCGGCGATAGTTCGCCCCCAGAAATTCCCTGCCACAAAGATGATCTTGGCCTGATTGGCTGGAATACCCTTGACATCATATCCCCAACGGCGGCAAAGCTTGACAGCTGCTTCGCCAGCTTCTACACCACTGTTGACCGGCAGGACTTTGTCGTATCCGAAATAACGGGTTACATATTCCTCATATGGCCCCAGCTGATCGTTATAGAACGCCCGTGAAGTCAACGTCAGGTTTTTCGCCTGATCAAAGAGTGCCTGAATAATTTTAGGATGACAATGTCCCTGGTTCACTGCGGAATATGCCGACAGGAAATCAAAATATCGCTTGCCTTCTACGTCCCAAACATGAACGCCTTCCCCCCGCTGTAAAACAACCGGAAGCGGATGATAGTTATGAGCCCCATAACGATCTTCCTGGTCAATGAATTGCTGGGCGGTAGAATGGATAGTCAGCATCTACAGGTGGGTTTACAGATCAGGAAAGAATGCCATCAACAGGAACATAGGGTAGATCAAAGGCCTCTGCTACACCTTCATATACCACTTGCCCATTGACAATATTCAATCCTTTTTTCAAAGGTTCGTTTTCTATACAGGCACGCTTCCATCCTTTTTCTGCCAGTTGAATGGCATAGGGGAGGGTGGCATTGGTCAAGGCAATTGTGGAGGTATAAGGGACTGCTCCTGGCATATTGGCTACACTATAGTGTACGATATCATCTATGATATAGATCGGGTCCTCGTGAGTGGTCGGCTTGGTGGTCTCAAAACATCCGCCTTGATCGACGGCCACATCGACCATCACCGTACCTGGACGCATCTCCTTCAACATTTCTCTCCGAATCAGATTCGGGGCCTTGGCCCCCGGAATGAGAACGGCACCAACGATCAGCTCGCTACTTCGGATTTCCTGGATGATGTTGAATTCGTTCGAATACATGGTGATCACATTAGCCGGCATCACATCAGCCAGGTATCGCAGCCGCGGGAGGCTAATATCCATAATGGTTACTTGCGCACCCAGTCCAGCTGCCATTTTTGCAGCCTGCATGCCCACTATTCCACCGCCCAATATCAGCACTTTCGCCGGGCGTACTCCCGGAACTCCTCCCAGAAGGATACCGATTCCTCCCAGTGGTTTTTCCAGATATTTGGCACCTTCCTGTACAGCCATTCGACCGGCCACTTCGGACATCGGTACCAGGAGAGGAAGGCTTCTGTCAGCCAATTCGACTGTCTCATAGGCCAGACACACCGCACCACTATCGATCATCGCTTTGGTGAGTGGCTCATAGGAGGCAAAGTGGAAGTAGGTAAATACCAATTGATCCTTCCGGATGAGCTTATACTCCGAAGCGATCGGTTCCTTTACTTTGATGATCATTTCTGCGATCGCATAGACTTCTTCTATGGTTGGAAGAATGCGTGCTCCGGCTTCGATATAAATCTCATCCGGAAATCCCGAACTCTCACCAGCAGTCGACTGGACATAGACTGTATGGTTACGTTTGGTCAGTTCCAATGCCCCTGCAGGGGTAAGAGCGACACGATTCTCACTGCTTTTAATTTCTTTAGGGACACCGATTATCATACTGGGTAAGGTTATTTCTTGAGGAGGCGAAGTTACATCCTCCAGCCCATTTTTTGGATTCAAATCTGCATTGGAGTTGGGCATCTGGCAATAAAAAAAGCCCGTGACAGAGCACGAGCTTCAGATTTGGACGAAATAATTGCGTAAACCCAAACTTACACATGAGTGAAATTTGCAATATCCATGCCAATTATATGATGATTTATTATCATAGGTCATTTGCATATATCGGGCAAAATATATCCTGCGGTTCCAAGGGTATAATGCCGGTATTGACCGCCTTGGCATAAAGTTCTCTGACAGCTCCCTGGCCGGTTTCACCCAGGTCTGCAGAATACTCGTTGACGTAGAGATCAATGTGCTGACGAGTAACCTCCGGATCCATTTCCTGCGCATGGCATTGGATAAAAGAAGCACTGGCAGTTGGATGGTCCAAGGCATATCGGACAGAGGCCCCAATGGCTTTCTGGATGTCCATTTTCAGATCAACTGGCAGGTCGCGCCGGACAAAGATGCCGCCCAGTGGAATGGGCAATCCCGTTTCAGACTCCCAGTATTCGCCCAGATCCATCAGTTTGGTCAGTCCTTTTTGAGCGTAGGTGAACCGGTTCTCGTGGATGATGACACCGGCATCAACTCGACCTTCCAATACGGCATTTTCGATCTCTGAAAAAGGCATAACCTTACGTTGTCGGACAAGGGGATAGGCTAATTGGAACAGAAAATTGGCGGTGGTCAGCTCCCCGGGAATGGCGATGACAGCATCTTCCAGCTGATCGGCAGTCATCGGATGCCGGGCGATCACCAGCGGTCCACACCCGAAACCCAGGGCGGCACCGGTGTTCAGCAGTTGATAATGCTGTGAACATTTGGCATACGCATGAAATGAAAGCTTGGTTACATCCAACCGGCCTTCCAGGGCCCACTGGTTTAATGTTTCAACATCCTCCAAGTGCGGTTCCCAATGTACCTTTGGCCCTTGAACAAGCTCATGAAGCAAAGCGTGAAAGATAAAGGTGTCGTTTGGACAGGGCGAAAAACCTAAACGCAGATTCATGAGGCCAAGATGAGTAAAATGAAACAGATGGTATCCCCTCAGGTTATCTTTGAAGATAATCACCTCCTCGGACTGAACAAGCCTGCCGGGATGCTGGTTCACGAAGATAGTACTGGTGATGCCACTCTGGAGGATTGGGGCAAATCCTATATCGCCCATCAATACAATAAGAAGGGTAATGTGTTCCTGACACCATGCCACCGTCTTGATCGTCCGGTCAGTGGAGTCTGCCTCTTTGCGCGCACCAGTAAATCATTGCCACGTGTACAGGAATTATTCCGATTGCGGCAGGTCAAGAAGGTCTACTATGCTGTAGTGTCCACCAGACCGGAGCAATTGCAAGGGACCTTAGAACACTATATCGATAAAGGTGAAGCAGGGCAACCTGTCAAAGCACTTTCCAGACCGAGCCGACGGCATCCCAAGGCAAAACACGCCACATTGCGTTATGAATTGGCGGCGGAAATGGATCAGCTGTTCATGCTCCGTGTCGAACCGGATACAGGTCGACCACACCAGATCCGTGCACAGCTGGCAGCGGCTGGAATGCCCATTCGATGTGATCTGAAATACGGCGCTAAACTGAAACCTGACTTTGGTGGCATATACCTGCATGCCTGGTCATTGAGCTTTATCCATCCGGTCAAAAAGGAAATGGTCACGATGACCGCAGATCCTCCCAATACTGTCCTTTGGAAAAAACTGGCGGGGTTTATGGAAAGTACGGGGGTGGAGTATTAATGATTTCCATCACTTCTACAAGGGACATCTCCATTTGACCACATTCAAACGAGCATTGTCGGCCTCATTTTGCTCTTTATGATGCCGTAGATGACGGGATTATTTCATGATCCCTTGAGGGGGGGCTTCATCCAATATCAGGGGCTGATCGCCCCTTTTTTATGCCCATTCGACTTTGCCAATGTAAGCTTTGGAGGCCTCATTTAGATTACAGCATGCGAGGGATTATTTCATGATCCCTTGAGGGGGGAGGCTTCATCCAATATCAGGGGCTGATCGCCTCTTTTTTATGCCCACGCGGCCTTGACAATGCAAGCATTGACGGCCTCATTTAGATTCTCTGGTATACAGCATGCGAGGGATTATTTCATGATCCCTTGAGGGGGGGCTTCATCCAATATCAGGGGCTGATCGCCCCTTTTTTATGCCCACGCGGCCTTGACAATGCAAGCATTGATGGCCTTGTGGACATAAAAAAGGCCGCCTGTCGGCGGCCTGATATTGGATGGCGGAGGAGGAGGGATTCGAACCCCCGGTGGACTTGCGCCCACGTCGGTTTTCAAGACCGGTGCATTCAACCACTCTGCCACTCCTCCGTTAGAAGGATGCAAAGGTAAGTTGCTCCCATGAATTATGCAGTAATCTCGTCCAGTTTACTTAAATCTCGTACCAGAATACTCCGCCGTGTAAAAAAAATGAGATTGGATCGTTTGAGGTCATTGAGTACCTGGGTGACCGTCTGACGGGAGGTCCCGGTAATACTGGCAATATCTTGCTGAGTCAGGCTGTGTTTGAGCAGGAACTCATATCCGATCCGCTTGCCTCTCTCCTTGATGGTGTTTTTAATGAATTCAACCACTCGTGTTCTGGCATCCTGCAGCATCAGCGAATCCACCCGGTGTTCTGCTTGACGCAAGCGCTGTCCAAGGGCCTGCATCAGCAGAATGTTGAGATGATAATTGGACTCCATTGCCTTGAGGATATGTCCGGTAGATATGACCAGAAGGGTCACCGGCTCATTCATGGAGATGGCGTAATCCTCTCTTTTTTCTTCGCCTGTCAAACTGAGCTCTCCAAAGTAGGCGAGGGGATGGAGGATGTTGCGTATGATATCTCGCTGATCATTCCCGAAAATGCCAATCTTGACGCCACCCTCGATCAGAAAATACACCTCGTCTGAAGCCTCTCCTGGAACATAGATATAGTGGTGTCTTGGTTTGCGCAACAGTGTTGCTGCATTGGCGAGAGCCTCAACCGCTTCTTCTGACAAGTTGGAAAAGAAGGGAAATTGGCGGAGGGTCGCTGCTTTGTTCTTTGCTTCCATGACACTGTATTTGCTAGTAAGACAGCACATGGAAGGCAAACCCCTACTCTGACAATGAAATATACTGTAATTTAAAGATAATAGTAATTATATATTGTATGAGATGATAAATTGTATTATTAATTCTGATGAATGTCTAAATTCGTCTTGAAATCAGAATGTAATTCTGTCAGCTTACAAGTGGCGTATCACTGTTGTTCGACAGGAACTGCCAAAAGCCTGTCGAGATCGACATATTGACGGATCATTTCTTCCGCCAGATTCACCTTCCACGGTGTTCGGGTATTGATCTTGACCTCGATGCGGTTGATCTTGACTGCTGAACCATAGGTATCCAAGTGGGTGCTAATAACCGGAATGCGATGTTTGAGGAGGTAATCTTCCACTTCATCCCGAATGGAGATCGCACTGGAGTGCGTGCCATCCCCGGTGATAACCACCCCGGCCAACTGGCATTCCGAATCACCCTGAGTAGCCTGGATCGCCATCATTTTGTGGACGGCTTCTGGCATCCTTTTGGCACTGGTCACTAACAAGACATTTTGCAGACTTTCCAACTCATGCACCTCCAGCAAAGAGGCCGCCATGACTTCCTCCACCCGGTTGTCCATGTATTCCGGATTCATAATGACTTCCCCTTTGACCGCCATTTTGATGGTATCCATGATCGGATTGGCCAGATTGTGATCGTAGGGCATAAACCCGAGGATAGGGGGCCAATTCTTCTTCAGTTTCTTCTCCAGGTAATATTTGACCTTTTCGATCTTATCTGCCTGGATTTTGTTGATGATCAATCCGGCGATCGGTACACCTTCCTGTTTGAACAGGGCGGTGCTGAGACTGATCTGATCGATGGTGCTTCCAATACCCCCTTCTACGATGAGGATTACTTCTGCATCCAGCATCTTGGCCACGCGGGCGTTGGATAAATCCACTACACTTCCGACGCCAGGGTGCCCTGTCCCTTCATAGATCACCACATCATTCTCCTGTTCTAACGTCGCTGCGGCATAACGAATTCTTTCTTCGAAACTGTAGCGCTCCGGATGATCGATAAAGGCTGTGGTCGCTCCTGGGCCCAGAATAACCGGACTGTGTAAGGCCGAATCCAGACTGAATCCCATACTGGTGGCAAACAGAACGGCATCCTTGTCCGCATAATGGTCCATCCATCCCAATGCTTCCTGTCCGACCGGCTTACAGTAGCCAACTTTGAATCCTTTGGCCTTAAATGCCTTCACCAGCCCTAAAGTTGAGGTGGTTTTACCCACATGCTGACTTGAAGCTGCCACATAATATTTTACCATCTGCTATTTATTAATACCGATTCGGAATAATATTCTGTTATTCCCAATCATTCGAAGTGATGTTTCAAATTTAAGAAATTCATGCCATTTTTGAATGGAAATGCTCGCATCTGCCACCTTTTTGGACTAACTTTATGCGTTGTTGATCTATTTTCTCTGCTCTTTCACCACCAAATAGCGTTGTATGAAAACACTGTTACGTTCACTTCTATTGCTTGTTATGTTGGGATTTCTCCAACCCGCGCAAGCCGTTTTGCCAGATGGCAGTCATGCGGAAGATTTCACCGTCACTGACCTGAACGGTCAGACCTGGAATCTTTACACATTGCTCGACCAGGGCAAGACTGTTTATATCGAATTTTCAGCAACCTGGTGTGGTCCATGCTGGAATTATCACTCTGCAGGACATACTGAAAACCTTTGGAACTCATACGGCCCGAATGGTACCGATGAAGTCTTTGTGATCTTCATCGAGGCAGATCTCAATACGAACACGAACTGTCTCTATGGTTCAGCTGGTTGTAACAACTCTACTCAAGGTGACTGGGTAACGGGTACGCCATTTCCGATCACAGACCTGAATTCAGGTAACGTCGGAATCAAGTATGATTACCAGATCACGTATTATCCCACAATCTATTCAATTTGCCCCCAAACCAAGACCGTTTATGAAGCAGGACAACGTTCTGCTGGCGGACATTATGAATATGTGACCAGTTGCGCCATGACATACGATCTGGTCAATACCATCAATGCGACCTGCAACGGATATGAAGATGGCAGCATTGATATTGAGCCTGTGGGAGGCTATTATCCTTACTACTATGAGTGGAGTAATGGCAAAACCACCCAGGACGTTTCCGATCTCCCTGCAGGTACATATACGTGTACCATCAAGGATAAGAACCAGGTCGAAATCGAAACTATAGAAATTACAATCGATGAACCTACATCTATAGAAGTCAGCGCCGATCAGATCACCATTGAATCCTGTCCGGGATATGGTGATGGTGCGATCGATATATCCTCCAGCGGAGGTGCTGGTGGTTATGGTTATCAATGGAGTAACGGCTATTCTCAAGAGGATCTCCAGGACCTGAGTACCGGTGATTATTCGGTGATCGTTACCGACTCGGATGGATGTTTCACGGAGGAGATCTATAATGTCGGTGTCAATCCGGCACCTGAATCTGATGCGGGTGATGATGGATTCCTCAGTTGTGTAGAAACCATTGCTACATTGGATGGCACAAATTCAGAAGGATTTGGGGTCAGTTATCAATGGAGCACGCCCAATGGGAACATTCTATCGGGAGCCAATTCACCTGTCTGCGATGTCGACCAACCGGGAGATTACTTTCTCCTGGTCACATTTAATGCAACTGGATGCTTCAGTGAAGATCAGACACTGGTTCAACAAGACATTCAGGCCCCAGCAACAAATGCGGGAGACGATGGCCTCTTGAATTGCGCGATCAGCCGGGATACACTGGATGGTTCACAAAGTGCGAACGGAAATGGATTTACCTACTTGTGGGAAACTGTGGATGGAAACATTGTCAGTGGAGCCTCATCACCTTATCCCGTTGTCGACCAGGCTGGCACGTATACCCTTACGGTTACAAATGAAGTGACCGGATGTACCAATTCAGATGATGCAGAGGTTGTTTATGACAACGGCCCGTCAGCACCTGAAGCGGATTATACATTTGTGGCAGCCAAACAGAAAGTCACATTCACAAATGCTTCCAGTGGAGAACCTGAAACCTATCTCTGGAATTTTGGTGATGGGAATACTTCCACTGAAATGTCACCTATCCACAACTATGCCGCAGCAGGTGACTATGAGGTCTGTCTGGTGGTGACCAACGCTTGTGGTGAAGACACCAAATGTTATACACTGACAGTCGTCGCCCCTACTGTTTCAGTAACTGCCAGCGTAACCAACGCGACATGCAATCATAACACATCTGATGGAGGTGTCGATCTGTCAGTGGCTGGCGGCGTGCCACCCTATACCTATCTATGGTCAAATGGTTCTACCGCTGAAGACCTTGCTGACATTCCAGCGGGTACCTATACAGTTGTGGTGACAGATGCTAATGGTGAAGAAGAAACCATCGACGTGATCGTCGGATCTACCTACCAGGTGAATATTGATGAAGCATTGGAAACGAATCCGCTTTGTTTCGGTGATCAAAATGGTGCCATTTCTCTGAATGCATCATCCAGTGGTGGGGCACTCACATTCGAATGGTCTCATGATCCCAATCTGTCCGGTAGCGTCGCCAATGATCTGGCTGCCGGCACATATACGGTCATTGCTACTGATCCGAACAACTGTTCAGATGTGATCAGCGTTGATCTCGGACAACCGAATGCATTGCTCGGAGAAGTGAGTGTGGAACATGCCAGTCCCGGAATGAACGATGGCAGTGCCAGCACCAATCCAACCGGTGGAACGGAGCCCTATCAGATCAATTGGAGTACGGGTGAAACCGGCAACACGATCAACAATCTGGCCCCTGGTGATTACAGCGTGTCAGTCCTGGATGCAAATGGTTGTTTGACTGTAGAAGACTTTACGGTACAGGAAGTGACAGCTATTCGCGACATTGCTTCCCTGACTTCCTTCAGCTTGTATCCGAACCCGGCCAGTCACCAGATTCAGTTGGATATGACATTCAACCAATCAGAGGACCTACAGATTCGAATGATCAATCTGATAGGTGCCGAAGTCATGAATCGGAAGGTTTCCGGCACACATGTTCAGGAAACCATGAATCTTGATCAAATCATTCCGGGAACATACTTCCTGGAAATACGTGCCAAAGAAGGACAGATGATCCAACGTGTGATCGTGGAGTAATTCCAGATCCTTCAACATTTAAAAGCGCCTTCGGTACGAATACCGAAGGCGCTTTTTTTTGTGGGAACAATCTCCTTAGATTTTCAGACAAGGCAAGTTACTCCCTATTATTTCAGCGTTTTTCTGTCAAGCAATCATACCTGCCAGATCCAACAGGAAAGCGTACTCCATGGCAGTTTCCCGATGCCGCTCAAATCGACCACTGGCGCCACCATGTCCTGTCTCCATGTTGCAATACATCAACAAGGGGCGATTATCCGTTTTTACCTCCCGCAATCTGGCGACCCACTTGGCAGGTTCCCAGTATTGTACTTGCGAATCATGTAATCCGGTGGTGATGAGTAAAGCAGGATAGTCCTGGGATACCACGTTGTCATAGGGTGAATAGGACTTGATATACTGGTAGTATTCCAGATCATTCGGATTCCCCCATTCATCATATTCTCCAGTGGTAAGTGGAATACTCTCGTCCAGCATGGTTGTTACTACGTCGACGAAAGGCACTGCCGCAATAACCCCCTTCCAGAGTTCTGGGCGCAGGTTGATCACAGCGCCCATCAACAGGCCGCCGGCACTTCCACCCATTGCAAACAATTTGTCCGGCTGGGTGTATTTTTTATGGATCAGAAATTCTGCACAGGCGATAAAGTCTGTGAATGAGTTCATTTTGGACAATTGGCGACCTTGTTCATACCAATACCGTCCGAGGTCCTCGCCGCCCCGAATATGAGCAATGGCAAAGGCAAATCCCCGATCCAACAAACTCAACCGGGCCGAACTGAAATGCGGATCAATACTAATCCCGTAGGACCCATAGCCGTAAAGCAATAATGGCCCGGGACGATCAGCAGCAAAGCCCTTTTTATAGACAATGGAAATGGGCACTTCAACACCATCAGAGGTCCTGGCGAGTAAGCGTTCAGACTGATAGTCCTCCTTACTAAATGAACCTACGACCTCTTCCTCTTTCATCAAATGCAATTTTCGAGAAGCCATTTGATAGTCGAAAACAGAGACAGGAGTGGTCATGGAAGTATAGATCAGCCGAACACGATCATGACCTGGATCCGGATTGCTCCCTAATTGAACCAAATATGCTTCTTCACCAAATGCTACCTGATGATCTTCCTTCCCTTCCCAGGAGCGTACCCGGATCTGACTGATTCCTGCACATCGTTCCTGCAATACGAGTGAATGATGGAACAGAGCGACACCCTCAAGCAGTACTTTGGCTCGATGAGGGATCAGTTCCTTCCATTCCGCTTTGTGAGCAGAAGATTCAGATGCAATCATCAATCGGAAGTTCTGGGCGTCCCAATTTGTGCGGATTACGAAAAATCCGTTGAGATGATCCACATCGTACTCCAGATTGCGCTCTCGTGGGTGCAAGACACTGAATCCTGCATCCGGGTCATCTGCGCGAAGAAAGTGGTATTCCGAGGTAACCGTCTGCTCGGATCCAATCAGAATCATCTCCTTGGATGCTGAAGCAAACACATGTATATGAAACGTGTCATCTTTCTCATCATACACCAGGGCGTCCTCTGTGAGGGAGGTGCCCAGCTTGTGCCGATATACCTGATGTGCCCGTAGCGACTCATCCTTCCGAGTATAGAAAATGGTCTGATTGTCCTTGGCCCAAACAGCCTGCCCGGTCGTGCTGGGAATTTCAACATCCAGCAATATGCCAGTTTCCAGGTCTAAGACACGAAGTGTATAGATCCGTCGACTGACCTTGTCTTCTCCGTAGACCAGATATCGATTGTTCGGACTCACGGCATGCCCTCCTATATGGTAATACGCATGCCCCTGAGCCAGGACATTTACATCCAGAAAAACTTCTTCTGCCGCACCTTCTTCGTCCTTTTTACGGGAATATATCGGGTACTCTTTTCCTTCTTCAACACGAGTCATATACCAATATCCATTATCCCGAACGGGAACGGATTGATCGGTTTGTTTGATTCTGCCCACAATTTCCTTGAAGATCTGGTCCTGCAGGTCCTTTGTCGGCGCCATGGCAGATTCTCGATACTCATTTTCCGCTTGCAAGTAGTTCAGTACCTCTGCATCTTCTCTCTGATTCAACCAATAATAGGGATCGCTTCGTTGGTCCCCGTGCTTTTCCAAAATCTTTGGAATCTTGCGGGCAATAGGAGGGGAATGCTGAAGATTGCCTTCGATGCGCGAAGGATGTGTATTCTGTTTCACGTTCATATACTTTGTTGAACTTCCAGACAAAGCTGTCTGCAAGGTTCGAATGGAGGAGTTTCAGGAAAAAGTTCCTGAAGCATGAATTACCATAACTGATGCATGGCCTTTTCTATTCTGTGACAAGCTTCGATCAGGTCTTTTTCTGAGGCTGCATAAGAAATACGAATGCACCGATCATCACCAAATGCCGTTCCGGAAACTGTGGCTACATGTGCCTGATCCAGCAGAAATTCTGCGAAGTCATTGGCGTCACGGATAGGCCCTTGCGCAGATGACTTCATGAAGTAGGCACTGATATCCGGGAAGAGGTAAAATGCTCCGTCCGGTTTATTGACCTTCCATCCAGGCAACTTGCCCAACAGTTCACTCAAAAGGTCTCTTCGACGACGGTACTGTTCGCGCATTTCCAGTGTGGCATCCAGTGGACTATCCAGCGCTGTCACTCCGGCTTTTTGCCCGAATGCGTTAGCGCCTGAGGTGAACTGGCTCTGGATCTTACTGCAGGCTTTAGCCAACCAGCCAGGTGCACCCATATACCCCAATCGCCAACCCGTCATGGCAAACCCTTTCGCAAATCCATTGACAGTCACGGTCCGATCGCGCATATGGGAGATGCTTCCGATAGAAAAGTGCTTGCCTTTGAAGTTGATGTACTCATAGATCTCGTCACTGACGACCAGGATATCGGGATAATCCTTCAAGACTTCTGCCAATGCTACCAGCTCTTCTTTCGCGTAAACAGTTCCTGTCGGATTGCACGGGGAAGAAAACAGCAGCATTCTTGTTTTACTCGTAATTGCCTCCTTCAATTGTTGAGGCGTCACCTTGAAATCTTGTTCTATTCCGGCGGAGACCAGAACCGGGATCGCGTCCGCCATCCGGATCATCTCATAATAGGACACCCAGTAGGGAGTAAAGACAATGGCTTCATCTCCTGGATCCAGGTAGGCAAGCATCACATTGGCCAGAGATTGTTTGGCGCCATTTGAAACAACAATCTCATCGAGACCAAAATGCAGGTCATTGTCCCTGCTGAATTTCTGTTGGATAGCTTTGCGTAATTCGGGCAAACCCGGAACGGGTGTATACTTGGTGTATCCATCCGCCAGGGCTTGAGTAGCCGCATCCTTGATAAACTGTGGGGTATCAAAGTCCGGCTCACCAAGGCTCAGATTGATCACCTGATGGCCCTGAGCAGCCAGATCCCTGGCTTTTTGGGACATTTTGATCGTCTCCGATTCGGCCATTTGTTGGACTCTTTGCGACAACTTGATCTCCATGTGGAAATTCTTTCCGGGTAGGTAAAATCGATAATGGCGTAAAAGTACACAGTTGAGATGAGGGTATAAAGATTTCCTATCTTGGCGACCTCCAAGTTTATGCGTTTTTTAGCGATCAAATACCGTTCAAACGCGTCAACACTAACGTTTATTCCGCTTTCAATATGCAGTCTTGGTCGTTTGGGATTTTGTGTTTTAATGAAGGAGCAACCCTGACGAAGGTTTACCAGGATGTCGTCGCTCTTGCCGAATCGTGGCAGTTGGAAGACATGGAGATCCTCCTGGTGGATGATGGAAGTACAGACAATACACCCAGTCTCATACAGGAATTAGCACTAAAAGATGATCGGGTCAAGGCCTTCCTCCATCCACGAAATCTGGGGATTGGCGCTGGCATCCGGGATATCTATTTTCAATCTACCAGGGAGAATGTGATCTTCATTCCAGGAGACGGGCAGTTTGATATATGGGAACTTCAACCGTATCCGGCTATTTCTGAGCACACCTTTCTCAGTTTCTACAGAAAGGAAAATTTGTCCTATTCCACTTTTCGAAATATCCTCTCGGGTTTCAACAAATGGTTCAATCGCATCTTTCTCGGTCTGGACCTTAAAGATGTCAACTGGGTAAAGGCATACAAACGGGAAAAGATCATCCATCTGGACCTCCGTATCAAAAGCTCTGCCATTGAAAGTGAAATTTGTGCCAAACTATTGGTGAACGGAAATTTGCCGCATGAGATCCCATCCAGATACTTGCCTCGCCTGGCCGGCACCAGCCAGGGGGCCAGTCTGAAAACCATTTTTCGTGTTGTGAAGGAGTTATTCACCCTCTTTACCTCTGTTTTGATATTCCGTTATTCTTCTTCAAATAAAGAACCATCATGATTCATATCGCCATCGTCGGTTTCGGGTATTGGGGTCCCAACCTGACCCGAAATTTTCACAACACCCCTGGATGCAAAGTCAAGTATATCCTTGATCTTTCTGAACATCAGCGCAAAAGAGCTGGCAATATGTATCCGGATGTCACGACAACATCAGATATCCAGGACATTCTGTCTGATGCTGAGATAGACGCCATGATCATTGCAACTCCGGTATACACTCATTTTGATCTGGCAACCAAGGCGTTGAATGCTGGCAAAAATGTATTACTGGAAAAACCGATGACCAGCACCGCAGATGAAGCACGATCGCTGATCGATCTGGCAGGAAAAGTGGGAAAGGTATTGATGGTAGATCATACATATCTGTACACTCCAGCCGTACAGCAGATGAAAACATACATCGATGAAGGCCTCTTAGGTCAGCTGCAATATGTAGACAGTACCCGGATCAATCTGGGTCTCTTCCAGACGGATGTCAATGTCTTGTGGGATCTGGCTCCCCACGATATCTCAATCTGCCGCCATCTCCTGGGTGAACGACCCCTTTCGGTGCAGGCAGTCGGGGTTAGCCACACAGAAAATGCATTGGAAAACATTGCTTTCCTGACGCTCTTTTATCCGGACAACAAGATCGCTCATTTCAACTGCTCGTGGATCTCACCTGTGAAGATCAGGCAGATGCTGGTCGGTGGCGATGAAAAAATGGTCGTCTTCAACGATCTGGAAACGACCGAAAAGCTACGGATCTATGACAAGGGATATACCGTACTTCCCCAGAGTGACCGAGACCGCATACTTGTCGACTATCGAACAGGAGATATTCGGATCCCCAAGATCCCCCAGTTTGAAGCACTGGCCGAACTGGCCAAGGATTTTCGAGATGCGATCGTAGAGGGCAAGGCCCCGGTATCTGATTATCTTAGCGGCCTGGAAGTCGTCGAAATCCTGGAAGCAGCTGATCTGTCAATCAAGCAGAAAGGACGAGAGATCCTCCTCTAACCACCGGTCTATGCAGAAGTTAAATGTGGACAGCGATCGCCAACACCTCGTCAATGTAGAAGTGGGCGAAGGCGTACGGATCTTTGATTTTGTCAACGCATACGGTTGCTCGATCGGAGATGGGTCAAAGGTGGGCTCCTTTGTGGAGATTCAACGTGGCGCTCACATTGGCAAGAACTGCAAGATCTCCAGCCATACCTTCATTTGCGAAGGTGTGCGCATTGGCGATGGCGTCTTTGTCGGCCATAATGTATCCTTTATCAATGACCTCTTTCCGAAGGCTGTGAATGCCGACGGAAGTCAACAAACAGATGCTGATTGGAAGGTCGTCGAAACGGTTATCGGCAACCGGGTGTCCATCGGCACCAGTGTCACCATCCTCGGAGGTGTTCAGATCGGGGAGGGGGCTATGATCGGTGCAGGAAGTGTCGTCACCAAAGACGTGCCTCCCGGTGCATTGGTTGTAGGCAATCCGGCACGTATTATTCGATATCTGGAAGATTAATATATGGAACAAGTACCTTTCTTACATCTGGGGCGTCAATATCTGCAGATCCAGGATGACGTAAAACGCGAGTGGGATGAAGTCCTGGCTAAAACAGCATTTGCCGGCGGACCTTTTGTCACACGATTCGAAGAGGCATTCGCCCAATATTGTCAGGCCAAATATGCGGCCGGGGTCAACACGGGTACCAGTGCTTTGCATTTGGCGATGATGGCCCTGGGCATTGGCCCTGGTGACGAAGTCATTGTGCCTGGTAATACATTTGTCGCGACCGCCTGGGGTGTCTCCTATTGTGGTGCCACCCCTGTATTTGTGGATTGTGACGAATACTACAACCTGGACACCACGGCCACTGAAGCGGCGATCACCTCGAAAACAAAGGCGATCGCTGGCGTTCATCTGTATGGCCAACCGTGCAAACTGGATGAATTAAAGACCATCGCAACACGTCATCAAATCTATTTAATCGAAGATGCGGCTCAGGCCCATGGCGCCCTGTATAAAGGTGCCCGCGTCGGCAGCATTGGCGACATTTCTGCCTTCTCCTTCTATCCCGGCAAAAATTTGGGTGCCTATGGAGAGGGTGGAGGCATCACCACCGATCGGAAAGACTGGATCGATCACATTTACCGTCTGCGTAATCACGGTTCCGAACAACGGTATTACCACGATGAGATCGGATATAATATGCGGATGGATGGATTGCAGGCAACCGTTCTGGAGGTCAAATTGCAGCATCTCGACCGCTGGAATGACGGCCGCCGTGAAGTAGCCGCTCAATATTTGAAGGAAATTGACAACCCCTTGATCCATTTGCCAAAGGTCCTCCCCGACGCGGTGCCTGTATGGCATCTTTTTGTGGTGACTGCACCTGACCGTGACGGGCTGATGCAGCATCTGGCATCCAAAGGCGTCCAGTCAGCATTGCACTATCCAGTGCCTTGTCATTTACAAAAAGCCTACAATTTCCTGGGATATTCCAAGGGCGACCTCCCGAACAGCGAGGCCCTGGCGGCAACTTGTCTGTCTCTTCCCATGTTTGCCGAACTCACACACGAAGAACGTGACCGTGTGGTCGACGCTGTGAATTCGTACAAAGGTTGATCAACACATGGCTCAGAAAAAACCGAAGTCCAAAACGACGAAAGCGAGAATCTCAACTCCAAAACAAACCGCTCCTGCAGGTTGGGTCACCTGGTTGGCCCATTGGCCCGCGTGGTGGACTGAGCCAGGCTCAGGTCGGATGAAACAAGCCTTCATCGTTCTGGCTGGTCTTGGATTAGTCTGGATGATCTGGGTCGGACAATTGACCGGTATCAACGGTGATGACCGGATGCAAAACGAATATGAACAAGCTCTGATTTCCTGGTATAGCAGCGGAGGTTCTGATACGACCGCACTCAATCTCCCCAAGACGAAAATGCACTATTACGGTGGCTTTTTTGAAGTCATTTCTGGCGCATCAAACCGATTGTTAGGGTTTGACAGTCCTGATCAGGATGGTTATCATCAGGTCCGACACTTCTGGAATGCACTCTTTGGTTGGGCCGCGATCCTCTTCGCTGCATTAATTGTCGGTGCCCTTGCCGGTTGGGAAGGTGCCATCATCGGATTCCTGGTGCTTTTTCTTTCACCGCGTTTTCTCGGGCACGGTGTGATGAATCCAAAGGACATCCCTTTTGCTACCGGCTATATCATGAGCCTGTATTTCATCCTGGCATGGTGCAAGTCCATGCCCAGGCCAAACTGGAAAATTTTAGCCGGATTGGCTCTGGGTTTGGGGATGGCCTTGGGTGTCCGCTCGGGTGGACTCATCCTGATCGCCATATTCGGTCTCTTCGCTGTTGTACACTTCATATCCCATCGATCTTCGACTCCACAGTCGACTGGATCGTTTGGCCAATATTTGAAATGGGGCCTGATACCTGTCATTGTCGGACTTTTGATCACCCTGGCGTTCTGGCCCTTTGCCCTGCAATCGCCGATCGACAATATTCTCGCCTCACTTTCTGAGCTTTCCGACTATGGTGTGAACATCCGCTTGCTGTTTAACGGGGATATGGTCTTTGCGCAAAGCCTTCCCCTGGATTATCTGCCACGTTGGGTATTCGTCACCGTTCCACTCTTCATTCTCACCGGTTGGTTAGCTGGCCTGGTCCTCCTGCCGGGAATGTTCAAACGATACGGCACGATCCCTATGCTGATGCTAGGATTTGCTTTTCTGTTTCCATTCCTGTATGTGATGTACAAAGGGTCAACCCTCTATGATGGCTGGCGACACATGATCTTTCCCTATACAGCTGGCGCTGTACTGGCCAGTTTAGGCATCATTCACCTCTATCGTCGATTTGATACGATCAAGTGGTTGAAACCGGCAGTATTAGGTGTTGTCGGACTGATGGCACTGGACCCCTTGATATTTATCGTACGAAACCCGGCCCTCACCTATGTCTATTTTTCACCCATTCAGGGGGGTATGCAAGGGGCTCTGGGAGAATATGAAACCGACTATTGGGGTATTTCTGTAAAACAGGGGATCGAATGGCTGGAATCTGAAGGCATTATTCGGGAGGGTATGGAAGAGGAGGTCACCATCGCTTCCAATTTTGGGTATCAATTGGATAAATACCTGACCCGTTTCGGGGACAAGGTAAAACCTGTCTATGTTCGATATCGGCAACGACATGACGCTGACTGGGATTACGGACTGTTCCAGTCCCGATTTATTGACGGGTCGTACATCCGCCAGGGAAGCTGGCCTCCCGGACCCACCATCCACACCATTGACGCCAATTCCACCCCACTATTGGCCATCGTTAAAAGCCCGGGTAAGGCTGCTTTTAATGGTATGAACGCCCAGAAACAGAATCGCTTTGCAGAAGCGATACCATTCCTGCAAGAGGCAGTTCAGTTGGATCCCACTGACGAAGTCGCTATGGCCGCTCTGTCGTTCTGCTACATCAATACAGGGCAGACAGAACAGGCAAAAATAGCACTGGATAAGTCGTTTGCTATTGACCCTGATAACCTGACCGCTGCCAACTATCTCGGACTCTACTATATCAATCGAAATGAGGTAGAACCAGCCATCCAGGCTTTTGAACGGGCCGCAGAGCTTCAGGAAAACAACTTTTTTGCCTATTACTATCTGGCTTCACTGGAACTGCAGCGAAACAACCTGAATATTGCCGTTGACTATGCCAAAAAAGCAGTCGCCACCAATCCCCGTTTTAAAGGTGCTTATGAGCTTGCTGCCAGTATTTTTGAACGAATGGGCGATACGGCCAATGCCAATGCATACCGGAATGCTGCATCACAACTGAAATAACCAACGGATGAAAGACAAGCTGGATTTATTGCGGGATATGCGCAGTGAGGCATTTGCTGGCGGTGGAGAAAAAAGGATTGACAAGCAACATGAGAAAGGAAAGCTCACCGCTCGTGAACGTATCCATTTTCTGTTGGACGAGGGTTCCTTCGAAGAAATCGGCATGTTCGTCATTCACCGAACCACTGACTTTGGTATGGACCGCCAGAAGATCTACGGCGATGGGGTGATCACCGGCTTTGGTTCCATCGATGGCAGACTGGTCTATGTGTTTGCCCAGGATTTTACAGTTTTCGGCGGTTCTCTTTCGGAGACACACGCAGAGAAGATCTGCAAGATCATGGATATGGCTGTGAAAACCGGAGCCCCTCTGATCGGATTGAATGATAGCGGTGGTGCCCGGATCCAGGAGGGTGTGAGCTCTCTGGGTGGCTATGCCGATATCTTTTACCGCAATGTGCGGGCTTCCGGGGTGATCCCGCAAATTTCTGCCATCATGGGTCCTTGTGCCGGAGGGGCCGTGTATTCTCCAGCCATGACCGATTTCATACTGATGGTGGAAGACACCTCCTATATGTTTGTTACCGGACCGAACGTGGTGAAGACTGTGACCAATGAAGAAGTAACCAGTGAGGCCCTGGGTGGTGCCATGGCACATGCCAGCAAAAGCGGCGTCACACACCTGACAGCTCCGAATGATATTGAGTGTCTGGCAGCCATTCGCCGGCTCCTTTCCTTTATGCCACAGAATTGCGAGGAAAAGCCAGCATCACTCCCCTATTCAGTAGGAGAGGAGTTGCGCCCACACTTGACAGATCTGATCCCGGAAAATCCAAACCAGCCCTATGATATGCGGGAGGTGATCCATGGGATCATGGATGATCAGACCTTTATGGAGATCCACCCTTACTATGCGGATAACATAGTGGTAGGATTTGCCCGCCTGGGCGGTAAAAGTTTGGGGATCGTGGCGAATCAGCCCATGAGTCTGGCTGGTGTACTGGATGTCAACAGTTCAAAAAAGGCGGCCCGGTTTGTCCGATTTTGTGATTCATTCAATATTCCTCTGTTGGTCCTCGTAGATGTTCCCGGATTCTTGCCTGGTACTGATCAGGAGTGGAATGCCATCATCACCAACGGAGCGAAGCTACTATATGCCTTCAGCGAAGCGACTGTGCCTCGGATCACCCTGATCACCAGGAAGGCGTATGGTGGCGCCTACGATGTAATGAATTCTAAACATATCGGAGCAGATCTGAACTATGCCTGGCCCTCCGCAGAGATTGCGGTCATGGGCGCCAAAGGAGCCATTGAGATCATTTTCAAAAAGGAGATCGATGAGGCAGACAACAGGGAAGCAAAGCTCAAGGAAAAAGAAGCGGAATACAATCAAACCTTTGCCAACCCCTACAAAGCGGCAAATCGAGGCTTTATCGATGAAGTGATCGACCCCAAAGACACCCGTAGGAAGCTGATCAAGGGATTCCAGATACTGGAACACAAGGTGGATACGCTGCCACAAAAGAAGCACGGAAACATTCCACTATAACGTTTATTGCTTTTAGATAAAATCAAGCAAAAGAGCCAACTGCGTTTGCAGTTGGCTCTTGAATTAAGCGATATTTTATACAGGTCCTGTTTGTTTACGGGATGAAGATCTTTCGGACCATCCGGCCATCGGCAAAGGTGACCTGGACGAAAACGATCCCATTCAATGCCAGAACAGGCACGTCAAATTGGTTCGATGATCCACCTGATCCGGGGCTCTCTTCTCCAACCAGGCGACCAACGGCATCCATGATTCGGATATGCTGCACGATCGAACCAGGTGTGGTAAGGATCAACAATCGTTGCTCACCCGGGAAGGTCCGCGCCGTAAAGGACGACTTTAGTCCATTGACTTGGTTCAGATTTTGCTCCTTAAACGTGTTGTTGTTACCGGTGCTGGTTTGACTCGACTTCTTCGCATTGGAAGCATTGATCGTGTAGACTGGCATTTGAAGACAGGAAGGCGGCTCAAATTCAATAGTTTTGCAACAGTTCGGTTGATCATTGATACAGACCTTGAGTTCATCGATATTGAAGCCTCCAGCTGGAAAGTCAATGGTCATCGGTAGATCTGCCAAAGGGAAGTTGCCAAAGTAATCCCCATTGGTCCAGACTTCGAAGTAATTATTTCCCGGATTCTGCACCTGGAAATTGAAGGTTAAGGCGTAGGTACTATCTCCTGTACATTCGCCCACAACGACCTCCAGATCATAGATCTCACAAGGTTCGACATTGCAGCAGACCTTTCCCACATCGATTCCCTTGCTGCAGAATTCAAATTCATTGTCTTTAACTACAAACTCCCACTCTTTGTCGCAGTTCCCTTCAAATGGTCCCAGAATGATAGGAATGGAATCGTAAGAAAATGATCCATAGTTCATTCCGTTCCCAAGGATGGAGAATCCCTGGCTGCCTGGATTCATTGCTACAAAGTTGATGGTCACGTAAAAGAGATCATCCTCGTTACAATCACCAACGATTGCTTCCAACTCCTTGATACTACAGTCACCATTATTTCCGCACTCCTTGGTATCGAATTCCAGGACTTTACAACAGTTTTCATTGTCGTTATCACAGACCTTGATCCAATCATTGTTGCCACCACTTTTGGGGAAGTTGGAAATGGTGAGTGGCAGTTGAGCATACTGATAATACCCGAAAAAGGTCCCATTGGCATATAGATCAAAACTGGCACCGTTGACATTCTGATATTGGAAATTGATGGTCAGTGTATAAGTTGAATCTGAAGTACATTCGCCCTTGTCAACAGAAAGGTCATAGATCTCGCAGTCACCATTATTTCCGCACTCCTTGGTATCGAATTCCAGGACTTTACAACAGTTTTCATTGTCGTTATCACAGACCTTGATCCAATCATTATTGCCACCGCTCTTAGGGAAGTTAGGAATAGTGAGTGGCAGTTGAGCATACTGATAGTACCCGAAAAAGGTCCCATTGGCATATAGATCAAAACTGGCTCCATTGACATTTTGATATTGGAAAT
>JAIPBE010000107.1 GCA_021738725.1 Saprospiraceae bacterium
TGAAGGGCACGTACGTGGTTTCAGTAACGAGCACTGTATCGCATTCCACACCAGGTAAAACACTGACGATCGTACCGACCTGGGATGGCTCACACGTCGTTTTTGCAACGTATAGCGTGTCGATGCCGACGTACTTTATATCTGTAGTGACGACGCTATCGCAACCATATTGATTGGGCAAAACAGAGACGTTGTACATCGCTTCCGCAGGGTCGCAGGTCACCCCGGAGATCAGGATTGAATCGGAAGGTAAAAGGCTGGTTGTGGTGACAATGGTACTATCACATCCCAGGGAAGAAGGCTGTACTGCGATCGTGATGCCAGCTTGTGTCGGATCGCAGGTTGTGCCAGACAACCAGGTTGTATCCAATGGGGCGTACTGATAATTTGTAATGAACAAACTGTCGCAAGGACCTGTGGTGACCAGGAGGGTATCTGTATAATTCACGCCGGCACCGCAGATCAATGTCTGGTTGGTCTCCTGATAATTGCCGGAGTAGATCCGCTCGATGTACAGGGTACTGTCGCAGCCGTATTGGTTAGTCAAATAGAGGGTATCCAGTCCAGCTTGTGCGGGATCGCAAGTGTAAATCGTCTGATTGATGTTGTGGGAAGGCAAGAGACTTGTCGTGGTGATGACCAGGCTGTCGCAGCCGTATTGATTTTGCAGCCAGAGGGTGTCTGTGCCGGTCAGGGCGGGATTGCAGGTCTGGAGCGACAGATCGGTCTGGTCGGTGGCCAGAAGGGTGACCAGGTGCACAACAATACTGTCACAGCCTTGCTGGCTGCTCAATGTGTCAATGAACACAACTGCCTGTGCAGGATCACAAGTTTGACTCAGCAGCGTGTCCCGCAGCTCTGGGGTGAGGCTGACAACATGCACTATGATGCTGTCACAACCCTGCTGACTGTTTAAAGTATCTATAATAACACCAGCCTGTGCTGGATCACAGGTCTGACTCAGCAGCGTGTCCCGCAGCTCCGGGGTGAGCGTGATGGTATGTATCACCAGGCTGTCACAGCCGCTTTGGTTGCTCAGCGTATTGGTAAACACACCGGCCTGGGCGGGATCGCAGGTCTGGCTCTGAACCAGGCTAGTGTCGCTCTTGCCGATCAGGATCTGGATACACGCATCATCGGTGTTGCCACATTCATATGTACTGATAAATCCACACAGGGCCAGGGATTCTGCGGACTGAGGCATGAGCAATAGTGTAGAATCATTGGGTTGTTGACTATTCACTCCGGGTGGCAAGATCCAGAAATAGCCTGAGGGAGGTAGTCCCTGACTGTGTAGTGTATAGAGCAGGGTATCTCCTGTACAGCCCATAATAGGACCATTGATCTGAGGTATGGGCGGTATATCATTGCTTTGGGTTACAGTCACACAGGCCGAATCCTGACACATCGTGCTTCCATCAGGAGCGGTAATGGTGATGTTGAGGCAGTATTCCCCCGCAGTGTTGACCTGCATCGTGGATGCATTGGACGGATCGCCCAAAGTGCCTCCATCAAAGGCAAACCATTCGTAGGCAACCGTCATACCAGGAGGCCCTATAAGGACCGATCCCGAGCCATCCAGCTCAACCTCTGTGACAATACAATCGAGCTGCTCCGGAGGCATGATGTAGGGCAGCACGTTCATCACAGAAATGCTGAACAGGATGGTACTGTCGCACTGTGGTGGCAGAGCCTGTTGTGTGAGTATGCTGTAATCGCCCGTCTGTGCGCTCGTAAAGGTTTGGCCATGCACCGTGATGGAGGTACCATCGCACAAATAAAAGATGCCGAGATCTTCCTGCGTCGGATCCACGCCAAGCACTGTAAGGGTGACGGTAGAGTCACATCCGATTGGATTGGTAAACGTCACCTGGTGAATACCTGGAGGGTAGGCAACCCCGGCATATACATAGGTCTCATCATGACAGATGGTAACCGGATCGGGATCGATGGGTACCAGGTCCTCAATCACAATCGTGATGCAGGTCGGGTCAGGATCTTCGCTTTCATCAAAACAATAATTGGAGGCATCCACACAAAGCTCGTAGGTACCGGGATTGGTCCAGGCTATGCTTACGGAGTCAAGGTTACCTTCCTGAATCAGGGCACCGTCCAGATACCAGTGCAGGATACCAGCTCCATCTGGCCTTTCTATGTGATACACCCCCGTTGAGCCGGTGCATAATACAAGTGGTCCCTGAATATCATCAGACCAATTGTCTATTGCTCCTCCACTACAGGGAGGAGTCAACACTTCGATGGATATATCACAAAGATGGTTGAAACATTCATTGACCATTATATAATAAATATTCCCAACTGTTAGTCCTGTAATATTAATATCAAATTGTTGGTTTGGAACTTGTCCAATAGTTTTGCAACCCTCAGTACAATACAGGAACTGAGATGGATCGTCATGGCTATCTATGCAAGGTCCATTATAACCATATACCCCAATGGTTAATGACATATCGGGAATGCAATTAAATGCAGTTAGGATGAAATGGAAATCTTCGCATTCGGCAACAAATGCAATCCAGTTTGGACGTAATCCACTTGACCAGCTTGGTGGGCAAAATGGATAAGGATCATTATTGGACGGGTAATCAGTCATATGAAAACAGTATCCATCCAATTCAGCGTAACTACAGAAGACTGGGGCATCTTCACAGCTTATAGATGGTGGTGGACTACTATTACATTGTGCATTCACAATGGAACACAGTAATTGAAATATAAATATTCCTAGTATATATCGATGAAATGTTCGCATTTTATTAAATGTAAATAAAGCAGGCATGTCTGAGATACCTCAACACGCCTGCTTCATTATACTAAAACAAATCAAAAATATTCAATAAAACACATGCGACCATCAGGATCTATAAGCACACCATGAGTAGCCTCTGTATCACCAATTTGCCATTGGTAGTTAGTTTGGTCACAGTCAAATTCCAAACTTCCAACTCCTTCACCTGTAGCATGATCATCGTCCATCCAACTCACTAAAATGGGGCCGCAGTTTGTGGAACTATGGTCATCATCATCTGTTGGAGGCACTGCTAAATCGTAAGTTGCTCCACTGTCCCAGGCAAATACAAACCTCATTTCCCCAATACTTGATGCGACACTTTGGGCTTCAAAATAGTAATCACAACAATAGTCCGGGTTCTGATTCATGCAATTGCCGCTGGCTACAGGATACATGGTGTAATAGTACCGCTCGGATGCCACCCACAAAATCGTCTCGGGTGTTGTATTCGTTGTACCCGATACATTATATAGCCTCACTTCAAATTCTATGTCTTCATCAAAATCGAAAGGCTGAATAAAAGCCAGATCATCATCTTCATCGAAGCAGATCTCGTTATTATCCTCATCATAGAGGAGTACGGTTACCCATATGCTATTCGAAATGGCATTCAGGTTCATTGCATTGATCACTGCAGAATAGCCTTCATCATCGGCATCCTTGGTAAAAACACGAAGTGCAATGGGTCCAGTATGGGATGAAATCCGTCTGATTTGCAAGACATAATCATTGTCACAAGTACCACGCAGTGTCGCACCCCCGGGCTTCGGGTTGGATTCTTCCGGACTGAGAATGATCGCCTGGTTATCCGGCATTCCACTAGGGTGCCGGCCAGGCTCAGTCATTGTGGTGTGAGAAAATTGGGTGGTCAGGGAATCCTGATTGCACCCCGACACCGCAATGGCGAGGGCAAAGAAAAATGCAACCTGTTTCATAAACGAACAGTTTTAAGGATGAATAATCTCTATCCCGGTTGCCCTGTAGATTGTCTTGTTTTCTCGGCTCGGAAAGTACGAAATATCTTCCAACAAACCAATGCTCGAAAGAAATATTAACATTTGATCAGATTGCCAATTGAAATGAGGTAGCAGATGGGCGTGGGAGACCCAGGGGATGTCCCCAAGTACTCAGGGTCCGGGTCTTTGCTTCTTCGCATTTCATTCCGCCGAACACCGAACACCGAATACCGTTTTCGGAGGTCCTCATTTGGCGACGGTAATAATTATTCCTCATAACCTCCCTCCTCCGCTAAGGCACCGGCGGGCAGGCATAACCTCCAAACTCCACCACTAAAAAGTCCCTCAATTGGCGACAGTCATTCGAAATATCGAAATATCGAAATAACCCAATAACCTCCCTATCTGGTCAACGTAACATCCCCCTTATACAATCTGACCGATCCATCGATTAATTCAATCTCAACGACATAGATATACACGCCCGGATCCATGACCTCATCCCTGAACGTACCATCCCAACCGGCAGAAGGGTCGTTAATTGGAAGGTCTGAACGTGAATAAAGCGCATTGCCCCAGCGGTCGAAAATGGCCAGGTTGCGAATGCGACTGACTTGGTCATTTCCGTAGATGGAAAACACATCGTTGATGCCATCGCCATTCGGTGTAAAACTGTTGGGGATAAAAATATTTCCTCTTGTTTTAATGATTACTTCCAGGGCATCGGAATCGGAACAGCCATCAAGCGTCCAACCGGTCACGACGACCGTCTGATTTGTGGTCAGAGGGCCGAGGGTGGTCTGAAGGCAAGTGGGGCAGGAGAGCGGGTCGGTGGCCGTCCATTGCACCTGTGCCAGGCTCTGGGTGGTCTGGGCAGACAAGTCGATGACCTCTCCAGGTGCCGCGATGCGGTCCGGGCCGGCATCAAGAGCCAGCGATGTGCCCGGAGTGATGACCAGGCCCGTAAGGGTATCCAGGCAACCGGCTGCATCGCGGATCAGGATCGTGTATTGTCCGGGAGACAGATCGTTAAAGACGGTCGCTGACTGCCAGCCACTCGTGTTTAATTGAAACTCAAATGGGGCTTGTCCTCCTGAAATATTTATGATTTCAATACGGCCGTCCTGATCGCCTGCACAGGTTTCGCCCTGGATCTGATACTGAGAATTCAAGCTCACATATTCGTAATTCCGGATGACCAGGCTGTCGCAGCCGGCTGAATTCTGCAGGTAAGCTTTGTCGGATAAAATGCCGGTTTGGCCACACAGGATGATGGTCTCTTCGCTTT
Source organism: Saprospiraceae bacterium (assembly GCA_021738725.1). Classification (GTDB taxonomy): domain Bacteria; phylum Bacteroidota; class Bacteroidia; order Chitinophagales; family Saprospiraceae; genus JAGNXB01. The sequence goes on from JAIPBE010000107.1 coordinate 5,057, forward strand.
GTGTGAAGGGCACGTACGTGGTTTCAGTAACGAGCACTGTATCGCATTCCACACCAGGTAAAACACTGACGATCGTACCGACCTGGGATGGCTCACACGTCGTTTTTGCAACGTATAGCGTGTCGATGCCGACGTACTTTA
>JAIPBE010000108.1 GCA_021738725.1 Saprospiraceae bacterium
TTGCAGAACGAATAAATGGTAAAATTCAGGAATTGAAACTGTCCGCCAGAGGATATAGGGTATTCGAAAATTTCCGAAGTGCCATCCTGTTCTTTAATGGCGGATTGGACTTGTACCCATTAAAATGACAGTAGAACCACATAGTACAGCTCGAATTGAAGATATAATATGTTGATTGTCAGTATGATAATTAATCCTGATCAGGAAGATTGAGAAATTCAAAGAAGAGTGGCTTAACCTTCCCTTAACTTAGGCGTCCAAAGCCTATGTCATTGGAACTCTTCGATTTTACAGCCTTTCAAACCAATGCGGAAAATCCAACTGTGCTCAGTCTGGTGTTTACGCTGATCTGTGCCCTGATCCTGTCTTCCCTGGTGGCCCTGACTTATGAGCGGACCTCTCGTATCGTACACCGTCCGGATCATTTTATCCAGGCATTGGTATTGGCCTCACCGGTTACCACGACGATCATGCTGGCCATCGGAGACAGTGTGGCAAGAGGTCTGGGCATCATTGGCGCATTGGCTATTATTCGCTTTCGAACCAATATCGCCGATCCCCGCAATATCCTCTTCATTTTTGCTTCACTGGCTGTGGGTCTGGCCTGTGGCTCATACAGCTTCCAGATCGCCTTTGTCGGCACAGGATTCTTCTGTCTTGCTGCATTTCTCTTGTCCTGGTCGCCCTTTAATGCACCCTCTGTCTTCCTGGGAGAATTGCGATTTACAGCACCTGAAGAGGGTTTTGACATGAACAAAGTCCAGTCGATCATGAAGACGTTTTGCCGGGAATCTGAAGTCAAGCGTTTCAGATTGATCACCCGGGAAGATGTCCCTCCACGTCTGGAATACATGTATGTGTTCACCTTACGAAAATCAGCGGAAGCCCAGGCGTTTCGTCATGCTCTCCTGCATGTCCCGGAGATCAAGGATGTGCGGGTGACCCTGGAACAGAATCAACCGGCAATCTGATCCCTATGAGCAGCCGCAGTATTTATCTGACCTTATTCTTCCTGATTGGCATGTTCATCCTCTGGATGTTAAACAGCCAGCACAACAGGCATACGGAATACTTTTTCGGGTTTGCCGAAAACCAGGAAACCGAAATGAACCTGGAAGAGGATGTCCAGATCATTGATATCCTGGTCTCGGAAGGACAAGCCGTGACGAAAGGGGATACGTTGTTGGAAGTACGTATCGCTGATCTGGATTATCGCCTGGAAAAGGTGGATCATGAAACGCTGGATTTGCAGGCTCGGGAGCGAATCTGGCAATCGGATATGCGTGCCCGCATCCAGCAAAAAACCGAATCCCTGGAGCGCCAGCGGCAGGAAAGAGCTCTGAAGATCGCGCAATGGGAGGCCAATCTGGCCTTTCAGAAAGAGATCCTGGCTTCGGTTGGCAAACAGTCCGATGGCCAGATCGCCACTCCTTTAGCCCTGGAACGTGAGCGGATGATAGCCGGGTTGCAAGCCGTTATTGCAGCAGACTCACTCGAGCTGATCGAACTTGGTGAAGAACTGCGAATCGGGATCACACCCTTCCGGATCCAGCGAGAAAAACAGGTGTCCGAGCGGGACTGGTTATTGGTCCGCAAAGAGAATATGATCATTACTGCCCCATATGATGGCCTGGTAGGGAATATTCATGGTCGGATCGGTGAGCATCAGTCCGGTTTCTCTACGTTGGTCACATTTTACGAGCAGCATCCCACTCTGGTGAAGGGATATGTCCATGAAAACCTGCTTCTGCAGGTGAGGATGCATGATTCCCTGGATGTGGTTTCCATCGTTCGTCCGGAATTGTCCTGCCGTGGTCAGGTGGTGGCCCTGGGGACCCGGGTGGTCGAGATCCCGGAACGTCTTCGCAAGATCCCGGAATTGAAAACCTACGGTCGAGAAATCCTGGTGGCCATCCCCCGAAAAAATGACTTTCTGCAAAAGGAAAAGGTCCAGTTGTTTATTGAAGCATCTCATTGAATGGCCAAGCAGATTCCTCTCAAACGATTGAATAGCGCCTTGTTTATCGGGCTGCTTGGCTTGTATAGTGTAACGCTCTCTGCTCAGGAAGATCCTGTCAGCCGGTATCTGGCAGCGCAAACCACTGCCCCTGAGGTGCAGATGGCAGAGGAATTGGCCGGATTTCTGGCCACCCATCCCCCGACCATGTCCTGGATCGACAAGCTGGAATTTAGGACGGAAACGAGCAATTTTGATCTGAGTCAACAGGAATATGTCTTTCGGTTGAGTCCGTCTTCTCTGACAGCCAAAAATCGACAGTCCGATCTCGTCGGTGTGATGAACAATCAGTACGCCCTGCAAACCAGAGAGGCTGTCCATGCATCACTGGTCCGGGCCTATGAACAGCTCATTGATCTCTATGCCACCGACCGACAGATTGCCCTGAACAAAGAGGCCCTGGAGATTGAAAATCAACATCTGGCGGTACTGGGCCAGATCGGTCAGGTCGATGGGGCAGACCTCAAGGATCTACTCCAGATAGAAGAGGATCGTCAACAGCGAATGAGCCAGCTCCACAACCTGGAACGAGCACGGAAGATCCAGGAACGACCGATAAATGGATCGGTTCAAGCTCCCACAACTGAAGCCTTATCTACCTACCTCTGGATCTCCGAAGATCAGATGGCGGCGACGATTAGCAACAGTCAGCCAGTGACCACGCCAGAAATATTGATTGCCCAGAGTAAACTGGATGCTGTCAACATGGAACAACGGGTAGAAAAAGCCGAGCGGGAAAAGGTGCTGGACTTTGTGCAAAGCCGGTACCAGCAAGATCCTAAAGATCCATTTCGCCAGGAATTCAGCGTCAGTCTGGGCGTGAATATCCCCTATAGCAAGGCGGGAAATGTCAAACGGCAGGAGCTGGCGTTGGAGCAGCTGGAATCGGAACAAAAGATAACGAATATCCAGCGCGAGACGATCCAGCAACTCAACGATCTGCGACTGGAATTCGAACTCTTGCGTCAGCAAAAGCAGAGGGAGGAAGAACAATGGGAAAGCAGTTTCCTGAAAAAGATGGAAACAGGAGCCTTACCCGGACTTTCTGCTGAGCCCCTCTTAATTCTGGAGGCAAAAATAGCCCGTATCAAATACGAGCTCCGCATTCTGGACCTGGAGAAAAACGCCACTAAGGTCTATGTGCAATGGCTGGATCTGTCTGGTAAATTGTCAGAATGGCCGCTGGTTAATTATCTGCATGTGCTTCGCCCCACATTCTAGCGGTTACTATGAATTTGGATGTAAGATTATTGATGCGATTCATGAGGATAAGAGAGACATTTTTTATTAATCTATGAATTGCGCTTTGGCTATATCATCCAGCTCTTTGCTCGTGTAATAGTCAAGGCAGAATTTAAATGTCTTTTTCCCAACCAAGCCCTCCATTCTCAATATTTCGAATTCTCCTGGTGTCGAGTTTTTACTGATTTTATTTATCCACTCAACACTGTCTCTTTCAATTTGAAAGGCGACAGATTTTGCCAATGAGTCCAATAGTTTATAATTATTTAACCCAAGTGAAAAATCATGTGTATAACTACCATCGGTACTGATTAGATAATCAACTGTACTATTATTAAAACTCTCAGAGATACAATTACAAAAAAATACAATTTTGAATTCTTTAATGCTTGCCTCACTGTCATGCAATGTTTTGTTCTGATTATTCTCTTTTAGAATAGTATTACATGAAATAGAAAATATGACAAGAAAGATAAGTAAGCCTTTCATGGTACTTAAAGTTCGAATATTTGGTATAACATATCAGATCTGTCTAAAATATATCATGGAAGGTGGCCCCTGGAGTGTTTGCAGTATTTCACCCAATGGCTACATCGATAAATTAAAGTGAAGGATTCCACCTCTGGCCCCGCCTCATTGCCGGCGGGGGCTAGGTACTTTTGAGGCACCAAAAGTACCCAAAAGTGCTTGTCGCCAAAATGGGCCTTATTCATCTTGTGTGACATTGCATTCATTCCGTTTATTGTTTATAGGTCTACCTACATCAGGACCCGGCCGCTCGTATTTGATCGGTAGTTAATTTCTTTATTGACACCCTTGTATTCCGCATATTGTATACTATCACTTAGCGGATCCGATCAAATAATGCGGCAGTTTACGCAATTGACTGTTTCCATATAGATGTAAAGGACCATTATTTGCTTGATAGACGGGTCCTTGATGTTTCTGGGAGGCCCTGATTTGGCGACCAGATGCCATTTATAGAAACATTAACAATCAATAGCCATTAGTCGTAGAATATTTATTTTGGATGGTTGTGTGTGCCTCTTAAAAATATTTAGAGTTTGAATTTCAGATGGACTTCCCAGCCGGTTTTTAGCGGATCAAGAATATCTCCCCAGCCCGTTCAACCACTTTCCCAGGTTCGATCTGGATGCGGCAGCGATAGACGTAAACCCTGTTTTGACAAGGGTTGCCGTTCATTCAGCAATATAGACTTCTCACTACTACTGAATGATTACCTGAATCGCATCCACAGATTTCCCTCGATTGTACCGATAGGACAAGGTATACACGCCAGGTAACAGATTGGCTGTGGAGATCTCCATCGGACTAGTTGTTATTTCCATAGTTTCTGTGGCCACCACCCGCCCGAACAGATCACACAGCTGCAGGGCACCTCCGCCCGTGGCCACCTGCACCTGAAGTGGCTGACCCGAAGGACAGGGCACCGGCCAGGCGCGTAATTCACCTCGGACAACAGGGTACGTGACGACAGACGAAAGTGAATCGCCAAAGACGACCAGGTCATCCATGCAGCCTGGCACGCTACAACCCATACTGTCGAGGCGCACTAACCAGTATTTGATTTGGGCAGGATCAACCTGAGAAGTATCCCGAATATCTCCACTGAAGATTAGGTCCCCATTGGGGGCTTCCTCTGCACTGTAAAGCCATCCATCATGGTCTTCGCCACATATTCTCGGATCGGAAATGGTTCGAATCCATCTTTTCTCTCCATTAGGGCCCATTCGAAAAATCCAGCCATATTCATCTGGGCTATCATATAGATAGCCGCTTGAGTTTGGCTAATTTCTCATGTAAAAAGCTGCGGAAGTAATCGGGTTTGATGATTTTCTAAGGCTTTGTGTTTGAAGTTCATTGGACACGAAGCCGGAGAAATTCATACCATTTGCTTTTACCCAGGCTTGTGCCT
>JAIPBE010000109.1 GCA_021738725.1 Saprospiraceae bacterium
AAATGCCCTTTGTAACCCATATACCCCCTCATTCCCCTTGATGTCCCCCAATCCAGTTTCGCAGGCGGAGAGCACCACTAATTCCGTATTTGACAAGTCCATCTGACTGATCTCATACGCCGTTAAGATGCCATCCTCCATTCCGGTAAATGGTTTGGCCCCGGACCATACATAATTCCCGCCAGCCAGAATGAGTCCGGATCGTATCATCGGGTTGGCTGACAATTGAAAGACGACCTCAGAAGAGTTTTCCTGATGGATCTCCTCCGGGTCCGGGAAAAAATATCCATGTGTCGCCATATGAATAATTCCAGGAGAACTTTTTATTCCAGAACCTAAAGCCTTGAAGGCCTCTTCCGTTCCTTCGATATCCGAAAATTGTTGAATGGACATCCCTTCTCCTTCGAGAATCGTAGCGATTGTTTTGGATTCCCGTTCTGTCCACTTCAAATAGCTCCAGGCCCCGGACTTGATGGATTGATCAATATTGGCCATGGTTTGGTCTCCCCGGCTGGCCAAAAGAGAGGGGTCGTCCAACGCCAATGCAGCCAGGACCTCTACACTGTCCAGATCATAGCGAATCCCCCCAAATAAAACGCCATTATTAACGGTATGGTCAGCCTGCTTCTGTTGCGCCAGCTTACGCGTGCTACCTAACTGGACGAGTTGATATTGATCCGCCAGACTGTGTTCATCATCTATCGCGATAGCTCCCAAATTTAATCGGTGTAATAATCCGGTCAGAGAATAATAAATGGTCTTCAGGTCATGAACGCCATCCGGATGCTCTTCCAAAGGCTTCCAGATGAGATCATATAGCGAAGGGGCCAGTTCTGCCTGGTCGACCAAGCCTCGATCCGCATAGGCATATAATCCATTGACATAATCAGACCGCCTCGCCCCCTCCGGGTTTAAAACCTCGTCGATTGCAGATCTCTCAAACAACGAAATAAATACCGGTTGAGACCGGTCCGACCGAACCACCAGTGCCGCATAAAAAACACTGTCTGTCAGATCCGGATGGCGGTAGTGAAAATGAATAAATTCAAGGGCTCCTTCGCCGGACTTCAATTTTTCCTTTACACTGGTCCAGGTCACATCATTTTCTGTCCGGTTGTTATCACCAAGAGCAAATCCAATTTCTTTTTCGAGTGCGTTGGCATTCTTTTCAAGTTGCTCTGTTTCAATCCTCTCCGAAATAGGCTTGCTATATTCTTTGGCCAGTTTCTGCCGAAGGAGTAAAAGCTCATTGAACCTGGTTTTTACGGCTGGATTGGACCGGATCTGGTTGCGCATGATTTGAGATGCTTCCAATACAAAGCCCTTATGAAACAAAGCCAGATCGGTACAGGCCCCGGCCAGGTCAGGATCAGTGGATGCGAAATCATGCGCATAGGAATAAAACAGATCCAGATTCTCCAGAAATCGTTCTGCATACTCGACCTGCTCCTGCTCCGTTAAATGTTTCACGGCCTCTTCGAGTAATCGTTGTTGCAGCAGGGCTGCATCCAGCAACGGACTTTTTGCTTTTTCATAGACATGCATATGCCAATACAGTTGACCCAGTCCGTTCTGGCTGTTCCCAAAGTCCGGGTGTTCCTGGCCCAATAGTCGCTTCCGGACTTCTCTGGCAGCTTCCATTTCTTGTAATGCAGATGAATAGTCCCCGGCTTCCATGAATAGCAACCCGAGATTGTTTCTCCCCATTGCAACCTGTGGATGATCCCCACCAAGCTTTTTGGACCAGATCGTTGTTGCTTCCCGGAATAATGCTTCGGCTTCCTGATAGCGTCCGGTCTTTTGATATAATTGTGCGAGATTGTTATCTGTGGTGGCCACATTCCCATGTTCGATTCCCAGGGCCTCCTTCCAGATCTCCAGCGTTTGCAAGTACATGGCTTCAGCTTTTTGGTATTGTTCCATTTGCAGATACAGGTTGGCCAGATTATTCAGAGAAACGCCAACGAGAAAGTGTTTCGGACCCATCTGTTCGACCCGGATGTCTTTTGCCTTCATATAGAGTTGCTCCGCATCCTTGAACTTCCCCATTTTCTTGTACAAGACCCCCAGGTTGTTCAGACTCGTGGCATAATCCAGATGGTCTTCACCCAGTATCTTTTTACGCAGAGCGAGCGCTTCCACAAAGTATCGTTCAGCCTCACTCAGATTCCCCTTGGCCAGGAACAGGGTACCCAGATTATTGACGCTAGTAGCATAATCTTCATGCGATTCACCCAGGTTCGTTTTTCGGATCTTCAAAGCTTCATAGTATAATGCTTCAGCATCTTCATACCGAGCCAAGAGAGAATAGAGATACGCCAATGCATTGAGGGTGTTGGCCAGATCCACAGAATGGGTGTCTTTGTGCTTCCGTTGATTTTCCAGGGCAAGCAAATAGTACTCTTCAGCTTGTCGATAATCTTCCATCATATGCAGCGTCCGACCATAGTTGAACAGACAAAGTCCAACGCGTGGACTCATAGGGTCCAACAGCGAATCTGAAAGGGTTTTTGCGTCACTGATCACCTGCCAGGCATCATTGATGTTGCGCTTGCCAATCAACTGCCGGTTGAGTTGGATCAAGGAGTCTAATCGTTGTTCTGGTTCACCCATGGAGTTGTCCTGAGAAATGAGGACAATGGGAAGAAAGAGAAAGAGGAATGAAATAAACGGAGAACGCATAGACAGATTTGGAACGAATATAGGCGCTATGGCCCATAATCGATTCCCGAACAACCTGGTTTACAACCATCTCCCTAGCACGCGTTGGCCCTTCAGTGTGGCTATTTGAGCAAATTGCATGGCCACAAAACGCATATATCGGGAAATGATCTGCGTTTTGTCCAGGTGTGCATAACTGATCATGGCCTCCATGATCCAGCAACGCTGGAAAAAGGCAATAAAGTCGATCATAAACGCCTTGTCCATCTCGTCAAAGTTTAGATCGCCCACACCTTCCAGCTTCGTCAGGATATGATCCAGAAAAGAACGACGTTTCTCTTCCACAACACGATAATCATACTCTGCACCTATAACTGCCCGAAGTTCATCCAATCCAAGAAAGGCTCCTCGGTGGGAATAGGCATTTTCCAACAGTGTACTGATCAATTCCAGATACCGACCCAGTCCCGGCTCCCCGTCAAAATAGGCGGCATAAAGCGCATCGTTGGTTTCCCCATATCGTTCCAGCAGAGCAATCAGCAGGTCTTCTTTTCGGGCAAAATGATAGGAAAGATTGCCTGGACTGATCTCCAGTGAGCGGGCAATCTCGCGAACACCTGTTTTGTACATGCCCGATTGATTGAAGAGATCAAGGGCCTTGTCAAGTATGCGTTCTCTGGTGCTCATACCTCAAAAATAGTACATTGTACTATAAATATTTGTATAATTTAGTACGATGTACTAATATTGTCTGAAATCAGTTTCTATGATCAACCTGCCCCACACGATTCAGACCCGAAAAGGCGAACAACTGACCTTCCAAAAGATCATCCTGGAGAATGGCGTCGAAAAACTGCTGGTTACCAATCAGGTTCAACCAGGTGCTGGTCCCATTTTGCATACCCATTGGCAACAGGAAGAATCCCTGACTGTCACACACGGCAAAATGGGCTGGCAGATTCTGGGACAACCACCTCAATATGCTTTCCCCGGTGATTCAGTGACATTTACCAGAGGTACCCCCCACCGCTTCTGGAACGATGGCGAGGACCTGTTGCGTTGTGATGGCTGGATCAGCCCCCCACATTCCATCGTATTCTTTCTGGATACGATCTATGCCGCCATCAACAAATCCGCAACCGATCGACCGGATGCTTTTGATGCTGCATGGCTGCTCACCCGATATGCTTCTGAATACGATTTGCCGGAGATCCCCACCTTCGTCAAAAAAGTCATCATGCCCATTCAGGTGATGGTGGGAAAGTTTTTGGGAAAATATAAACACTTCAAAAACGCCCCGATTCCCCTTCCCCCTGTGCGATAGTTGCTATAGAAGTGCATTATCTTCATCCGGATGACTTCTTTCACGACGACACTCATCCGTTCAGGCGTACATGCCACAATCATTCCTATCCCGATTGAAATCGCCGTCCAGGCACAACAGGACTGGGGCAAACGGGTGCTTTGTACCATCAATGGTATTCCCATTTCCTGCGCGTTGCAACGATCTGACCAAATCGGGTACTATATCATGGCCGGAGCATCGACCCGAAAAAAGTTTCTTCTTTCAGAAAATACCTCCATTACCGTCACACTTTCAGCCGATACAGTGCCGCTGAACGATCGCATGCCGGAGGTCCTGCAAGAAGTCCTGTCTTCCGATCAGGATGGACAATCCAGATTTGCGGATCTGTCCGATGGGAAAAAGAGAACCATCTTCCACCTGATCCTGAGTGCCAAATCCATAGATACCAGGATCAATCGCGCCCTTCGTATCATCGAAAATCTGAAAAGGGGGAAAACACATCCCGGGGAATTTTTGAAACCGTTGGACTGATCATTCCACTTCAATTAAACCTTAGCATCCAGCATGGCCACACTCAAAACGACACCCAATGATAACTCTGTACAGGATTTCCTGAACACCGTTGAGCATGAAGGCCGGCGACAGGATTGTGAACGAGTGATCACCATGATGCAGGAGATCACTAACGAGGCTCCCAAAATGTGGGGAGGCTCCATAATTGGGGTCTGCTGAATAACCCATAATTACTTGAAGCCCAACAAAATAAGTGTAAAAAGTGGATGAACAAATACAGAGAAATGCTTATATTGAAGCAAATTCCCTGCACATGTTTCGGTACACAAGTCAGCGACAATTACGTATTGAAGAGTTTGCTACACCCTTTGGTGAGGGTTTAAACCCAAAGAATAGATGGATTTTGCTAAGCGCAATGATGCCATGGGATGACATGGCAAAGATCTATTCCAAAAGGGTATCACCAGATCAAGGAGCACCAACAATTGACCCAAGGATAGTAATTGGGTCGATGATCATTAAACACAAGATGGGCTTGGATGA
>JAIPBE010000033.1 GCA_021738725.1 Saprospiraceae bacterium
CAGAACGAGTTAATTTAAAAATTCAGGAAATCAAAAGGATAGCTAAAGGATATAGAAATATTCATCACTTTACACTGATGATTTATTTTCACCTTGGAGGTTTAAAATTTCAAACCCACTGAATATGGTAAAGAACCATAAAACTTGAAATCTATATTGAAAGGTGGCCCTGATTGCAGTTTTGCAGTCAGGGCCACTTCTTTTACGATTAGGCCTGATAAGCGCTTCACGGCATCCTTTTCCAGGCCCTCAATCCGGAAGTCTAGCATTCCCTGATTCCAGCATGCTAGCCGTAAACTGGGTTCCTGGTTACTGCGTTCCTGCCTGCCAGCTTGAGGCTGGATTCCTGTGTTCCTGATTCCTGATTCCTGATTCCTGATTCCTGATTCCTGATTCCTGATTCCTGTGTTCCTGGTTTCTGCGTACTTGGTTTCTGCGTTCAAGATCCCTCCCAGAATCCCATCGTCTCAAAGTCGCAAAGTTGCACTCTCTTCGTTTCTCCGTCTCCCCGTCTCGGCTTCCGCTTTCCGCTTTCCGCTTTACTGCGTTCCTGGTTCCAAATTCCTCGTTTCTGCATGCTAGCCGTATGCTGGATTCCTGATTCCTCATTCATCATTCCTGTGTTCTTGACTTCAGCGTTCCAGATCCCTTGTAGTGGTTCAGCCCCCTATAATGCAAACATTATTTAACCTAAACCATATGCCAAGTTGAAAATAATTTTTGAAAAGCAAAATATCATTTGCCTACAACCCGACCTGAGGATGCTCTCTCTCCACAACTAAAAAGGCGACCCCATTCTCCCAGGGCTGCCTTCCTTATTCTCGTGCTTCATCATGGAAGCCATTCACGTAGCAGTTACTTCAGATCAAACCGATCCAGGTTCATCACCTTGTTCCAGGCGGCGACAAAGTTCCGAACGAACTTCTCCATGACATCGCTCTGAGCAAGCACCTCAGAGATCACCCGCAACTGGGAGTTGGAACCAAAAACAAGATCCACTCGACTTCCCGTCCACTTCACCTCACCGGTTTGGCGATCACAAAACTCATCCACCTCACCGGATAATACTTTCACTCACTTGCATACATTTAATCTCGTTTGAATCTGGTTTAATCCATCAATAATCGCTATATTCGGGAATAGCAACCTTTACTCTCTATACATAAGACCTAACGTACTTCAATATTCCAATTGCATTCCATACCAGATAGCTGTATGAAATTCAAGTAACATGACGATCGCCAGAACCTGCACAATCTTCATCCTAACCTTTGTAAGCTTTACACTTGCCAGCCAGGTTGACTCTATCGAGCGATTAACAGGCAACAACCCCAATTGGTTCGAAGAAAGTAAATATGCTTCCTGGGAAAACGGATTACTGATCAGCATCCGGAATGATGACGACACACGAGACACAATCAGCCTGAAGGATATCATCATTGGACAGGATAAAAAGACCATATTCAGAGACCAACACAATCAAATTGTCAATTTTGAAACGTTCAAAGACAAGGTCATCCTCCTAGACTTCTGGTTTATCCGATGTCCTCCTTGCATTGTCGATCTACCAGGCCTTGACTTGCTAAACAAAAAGGTGAACTCTTCTGAATTTGAGATCATCACCTTTGCCAACGACTCCATGCCTGAAATCAGAAACAAACTCCTCAGTAAGCGGGAATTTAATTTCAGGATCATTCCAAACGTCTTTATCGTCAATAACAGCTATCCCTACAAGGTGCTGATCAGCCGTGATCAGACATTTGTAAATAGCAAAGTGGGCGGAACAGTAGGAGAAGGATCAATAAAATCGCTCTTGGACAAATATCTACCACTGGTGACCACAGAATTGAAAAAGATCAAAGAGCCCTGAAATTCTCTGACTAGCGGTATAAGCTTGAGCACCAGTTAATCCTATATCATCTATTCGTCGCCAAACGAGGGCCTCCCAGATACATCAGGGACCCGTCCTTTAATCCATGACGACTAATTAAATATGAGAAGGAGTTCCGAATGGAAGATTGCCGCATTATTTGATCGGATTCAATGCCTGATCCGATCCTGGAACGAGATGAGAAAATACCGAACCAGTAACGAGCCACCGATCAAATACGAGCGGCAGAGTCCTGATGTATGCGTACCCCCGATCAATAAATGAAATGAATGAGATACCAATTATGATTAAAAAAGGCCCATTTTGGCGACAAGCGCTTTTGCCATCTTTTGGTGCGTCAAAAGATGGAGCCCCGCCGGTCCGCCAGCTGGCGGAGAGGGCCAGGCATGAAATACCATAACTTAAAGTTGAGCACAGAACCACAGTATAGAATACTGCACCTGCGTTAAATGCTATACACATTGGAATTATTTTGGACAAACCCTAGACAAAACGTTTTTAAACCTCCCCACTTGAACAGCAGTAACATGGGCAACTCCAAAACTCGCTCAATCAAAGAGTAAAGGCGACCCCGATTTCCCGGAGCTGCCTTTCTATTTGATTCAGATCGATCTGATTTTACTTCAGATCAAAACTGTCCAAGTTCATTCCCTTGTTCCAGGCAGCGACGAAGTACCTCACGAACTTCTCCCTGGCATCGCTCTGAGCAAGCACCTCAGAGATCGCTCGTAATTGGGAGTCGGAACCGAAGACCATATCCACACGAATGCTCGTCCACTTTATCTCGCCGGTTTGGCGATCACGATATCCACTTTACCACTCCAGATCAATCATCATCATCATCCCCATGTCGGTCTTTCTTCCGGCTGTCCTTCCCACCTTCATGTTCATCACTACTCTTGTGGCAAGCTACGCAGTCCGTAAAATTGGAAATACCCTCCTCCCGGTGCTCGCGCTGAATATTACTCACCGTATGCTCATGACAACCATAGCAGGTATACGTGTTGTAGTTGTTCGTCAAATGGCAAGTGGCACATTTGACATTATGATCTCGATCCAGCACAAAATAATTGGTGTGATTGAATGTAGACGGGACCCATTTATCGGTACTATGGCATTTCGTACAGGCATCTTTCACCGTATTATGGAAGGCATCACCAGGTGCCTCATGGCAACTCACGCAATTGCTTCTAATGCCTGACTGCAACATATCATGGTCAAACGTCTTCTCCAACTTCCACGCCGTAGTACCGTGGCATTTTGCACAAGCATCTGTCAATTGCAGGTGAAGCTTGTCTTCCGGTTTTTGGTGACAGCCTATGCAATTGTCCCGTTCGGCAGGTTGCACCATGCCATGGTTAAACGCAAGATCCTGTTTCCATGCGGTGGTGCCATGGCATTTAGCACAAGCATCTGTCAATTGCACATGAAGCTTGTCCTCCGGTTTCTGGTGGCAAACAATGCAATCATTTATGACAGTTTTCGGCAGTATTTCATGCTTGAAACCCTTCATCGCAGATTCAGGATTTAAACCTGCGTGGTCGGTATGGCAGGCCGTACAGGCATATTGATCAAAGTTTTTGTGAAATAAAACCTGCTCGCCGTTAATAAGGGATCCAGTGGCGATGGCCATAGAATCCCTGCCGATATCTGCCAGAGTATGGCAAGCGATGCACTTGCTGTTTTCGATTCCCCCGAAAGGCTGGTGGCATGAGAAGCATTGCTGCCTGATATCCTGGTGTCCATGCGACATTTCGCCAGGACTGAGGAGGATATACGGATACTGCACCATCAACAAGATGAAAATGGCAGACCCTGTGATTCCAGTGATGATCAGATTTTTCATTTGCTAAACATGAATACAGTGATAATATGCAGGAGCGAAAACAAGCCAAATACCAAGGCGATCGGTAAGTGTATTGTCCGCCATTGTTTCATGGCATCCACCATGATAGAGTCGAAAAAGAGCTTTTTGTCTACGGCCTCTTTTTCCAGGCCCCTTTCCATCAAGACTTGCCTGTTCGCTTTCAAGCGCTCAAACGACCGCCTCAGCAGGAACTTGCCGACCAGTCCACTGGCCACGTTGATCAAGAGCATCACGACAGCCAGCCACGGCAATATGGCGTTGAAATGAATACCTGCATGAACGAGCAACAGGATCGAACCACCCCATGCCAGGTACTCGTGCAAAATCAATAATTTTTTTGGTGATCCTGATTTGATCATTTTACGCTTCCGCAATGAATAAATAAAGGAAATGAGCAAGAGGAAGGTGCCTACATAACCGAGGTAACGCCCTACTCCAGCCAACTGGTAATAATGAAGTATATAATCAATGCCGATTGTAATCAATATCATCAACGCATACCATTGTATAAACGGCACAACGTATCTCAGCACCAGTGAATGTTTCATAGATCACAGTATTTACCGTTGGTTAGACTATTTTCCATTCCCGCGTAAGTATCACTCTTTTCGCTTAGAGAAACAGTGATATCAATCATGGCAGAGGGATACTTTTGACCAAAAGGTGAAGGATAGTTGATCCGAAAGGCGAATCAGGTAAAAAACAGGGCTGGATGTGGTGGGCTCAAAGGCGTTGACACACTTTCCAGAATACGCTCACTCCCTAAGCCGTATTGCGAATATTCTGCTCTAACGGGTAGAGACGCCGACCAATGCAACCGTTCATCAACTACCATCGCTCCCCCCAAACAAAAAGGCGACCCCGATTCCTCGGGGCCGCCTTCCTTATTCTCGGGCTTCACGATAGAAGCCAGTATCATCATAGTTACTTCAGATCAAACCGATCCAGTTGCATCACCTTGTTCCAGGCAGCGACGAAGTCCCTCACGAACTTCTCCCTGGCATCGCTCTGGGCATAGACCTCGGAGATCGCCCGCAACTGGGAGTTGGAACCGAAGACCAGATCCACCCGACTTCCCGTCCACTTCACCTCACCGGTCTGGCGATCACGACCTTCAAACACCTGCTCCGACTTGGGTGTCCAAACGGTGCCCATATCGATCAGATTCACAAAGAAATCGTTGGTCAGCTTACCAGGACGCTTGGTGAATACCCCATGGGTGGAACCACCCGTATTGGCGCCCAGCACCCGCAGTCCGCCAACCAGCACCGTCATTTCCGGTGCACTTAGCGTCAGCAATTGCGCCTTGTCGAGCAGCATTTCTTCAGCTGGCACCGAATAGACTTTCTTGGTGTAGTTGCGGAATCCATCCGCTTGTGGCTCGAGGAAGGCAAAGCTTTCCACATCCGTCTGTTCCTGGGTCGCATCGGTGCGTCCAGGAGTAAATGGTACGGTCACCTTGTGGCCATCATCACTGGCCGCCTTTTCGATGGCTGCACAACCACCCAGAACGATCAGATCGGCCAGAGAGATCTTCTTGCCTCCTGTCGCCGCGCCATTGAAGCCCTTCTGCACACCTTCCAGCACACTGAGCACCTTGCTCAACTGCGCCGGGTCGTTGGCGGCCCAGGACTTATGAGGCGCCAGTCGGATGCGTGCACCATTGGCACCGCCGCGCATGTCACTACCCCGGAAGGTAGAGGCAGACGCCCATGCGGTGGAGACCAGCTCCGACACACTCAGTCCAGACGACAAAATGGCCGTCTTGAGATCAGCAATTTCATGCTCATCCACCAGCTTATGGTCGACAGCAGGAACGGGATCCTGCCAGATCAGTTCTTCCGTCGGCACTTCCGGACCGAGGTAACGGGCAACAGGACCCATATCCCGGTGGGTCAGCTTATACCATGCACGCGCAAAGGCATCTGCAAACTCGTCAGGGTTCTGGTGAAAATGTCGGGAGATTGGTTCGTAGATCGGATCCAAACGCAGCGACATGTCTGCCGTCGTCATCATCGGTGGATGCTTCTTGTTCGGGTCATGTGCATCCGGTATCAGATGCTCGGGCTTGCAGTTCTTGGCTACCCACTGGTGTGCGCCTGCCGGACTCTTGGTGAGCTCCCATTCGTTGCCGAACAGCATGTCAAAGTATCCGTTATCCCAGGTGGTCGGATTGGGCTTCCAGGCACCTTCGATGCCGCTGGTAGTCGCGTAAACGCCTTTCCCATTGCCGAGTTTGTTGATCCAACCTAATCCTTGCAATTCCAAAGGAGCGCCTTCCGGTTCTACACCGACCAGGGCTGCATCACCGGCACCATGGGCCTTTCCGAAGGTATGTCCTCCGGCGACCAGGGCCACCGTTTCATAGTCGTTCATGGCCATCCGGCCAAACGTCTCACGCACATCGCGTCCAGAGGCGATCGGATCGGGGTTGCCGTCCGGACCTTCGGGATTGACATAGATCAAGCCCATCTGTACGGCTGCGAGGGGATTGTCCAGTTCGCGGTCGCCACTGTAGCGGCTGTGCGGCTTGTCGCTGGTAGCCAGCCACTCTTTCTCGGCGCCCCAGTAGACATCTTCTTCCGGCTGCCAGATGTCTTCCCGTCCACCTCCGAAACCGAAGGTCTTGAAACCCATGGATTCGAGGGCAACGTTTCCGGCGAGGATCATCAGATCCGCCCAGGAGATCTTGTTGCCATATTTCTGCTTGATGGGCCAGAGCAGGCGGCGCGCTTTGTCCAGGTTGCCGTTGTCCGGCCAGCTGTTGATCGGGGCGAAGCGCTGATTGCCTGTACCTCCTCCCCCACGGCCATCGGCAGTGCGGTAGGTGCCGGCACTGTGCCAGGCCATACGGATGAAGAGACCGCCATAGTGACCCCAATCAGCGGGCCACCAGTCCTGAGAATCGGTCATGAGCGTCTTGAGGTCAGCTTTCAGACCAGCATAATCCAGACTTTTGAAGGCCTCCGCATAATCAAAATCCGGCCCGAGAGGATTCGAGGCCGGAGCATGCTGATGGAGGATACGGAGGTTAAGTTGGTTCGGCCACCAGTCACGATTTCCCGTGCCGCCCACAGCGCCTTGTTTGACGGCACCACCCATGAATGGGCATTTCCCGGCTCCGTTTTCTCTTGTCGATCCTTCTTCTGTGCCAGGGTGTTTGGTCTTATCCATTGTGTTTGTTTTAGTCTAGAGATGGAACAAACTTAGGATAATCTTGTTTAGTGCCGCCCTGGAGAAGGGAGGGTATTCATCCATTATGGTGACTTCCATTTATGAACCGGGTTGGATAATCTTTGCCAATGCAAGAAAGAAAGCGTGCGTTGTGGAGTTATGGAGTTATGGAGTTATGGAAGAAGTTTATTCGTTTATGAGTTTATTTTAGCATTCGTCGCCAAACGGGCCTAAAAGCGGCGTTCGGAAATCGGGTAAAAAATTGGATATATGAACCTGTTTACTGTTGCCAAAGTATGGACCTGATCCCGATCATCCGTCTAAAAGTAGTAGGGCAATCTTAAAATCCAATTGGCCTGATTTCATTGATCAGCTCAGTGGATGGAATCGAAGCAATTCTCGGTTGAAAGATTTATTTTATTATTTTGGACGGGTATGTGCTGGACAACCAACCCGTATTTGATGACAAGAAAAGCTTCATTCTCCATCCTCGTTCTGGGCATGCTCCTGATCATTTCCTGCAAACACCCCCAGTGGCTGATCCAGGATAGCCAGGACAACTGGACCACCACCGGCAATGCATCCTGGACATTCATGGACAACGAGATCACCGGTCAGGTGTCCGGTCAATCCGGCTTTCTGGTCTCCCGCAAGATCTACTCCGACTTCACGATGGAACTGGAATTCTATCCCGACAGCACCATCAACTCCGGTGTCCTTATCCACTGCCAGCATGAGCAGATCAACCCGACGAACTGCTATGAGGTGAATATCTATGACTTGCATCCCATCCAGAAGCATCGCACCGGTGCCATCGTGACCCGCGTGGTTGCCCGCCATCATGTGAATACCATCGATCGGTGGAACCGGTACCGCATCACCCTCCAGAACGACCGGCTCCGAGTCTGGCTGAATGGCACCCTCACCGCCGACCTGCCCAAGGCTGATATCCCGAGCGGTCATATCGTCTTGCAGGCCACAGGCACAGGGACGATCCGATTCCGCAACATCCGGATCCAGCAACATCTGTGAACCAGGATTTTATTACTCCTCACGTAAAGGGATATTGATTTACTTTCTGGCTGTATCTTTCTGATCCATCACACAAGGCCTGAACGAAACTCTCTATGCGCTTCCTGACCATCCTGTTTTTTCTACACGTATCCACTCTCTATTCCCAAAAGACGGCTTATATCCCCGCCTATCTGCTGGATGCGCAGACGGTGGATGGCAGCCAGTTCACGTGGAGCAAGACCGCCGAGAGCGACAACTTCACCGTCATCTGGGGGGATGCCGCCGGCCTCGACCCGCTAAATGCCCCGGATCCGGATCTGGTATTCGACCCACAGGCTATCCTGGATACTATGGAGTGGATCTATCAGCAGATGGTCGACTACGGGTTCGCCTGGGATACCCAGGGCACCAACCTGCACACCTACAAGATCCCGGTGATCATGCTCAATACGTTCGGTGCGAATGGCGTCACCGGTTGGGCTTTTGGTGGTGATCCCGATGGCGTGATCGGCACCTTCTGGGCCCACCCCCTGGCGATGAAAGGCGGCCATGTCGCGGCGCATGAGCTCACCCACTCTCTACAGGCCCAATGCAATATCGACTATCGCAAAAGTCATGGCCTGGGACCTGTCTGGCAGCATGCCGGCATCTTCTGGGAAACGCACGCCAACTTCATGCGCAATCTCATCTATCCCCAGGATGTGGGGGCCTGGGGCATGGATCAGTATCATATCGAAACCTGGGGGGATTGGAAGAATACCTACGAAAACTACGCACTTCTGATGGCCATCATGGAGCACAACGGTATCGATATTATCAACCGGCTGTGGCGGGAATCCCTGCCGGACGAATTTCCCCTCCAGGCATACAAGCGCCTGATGGATTTCTCCCAGGCGGAGTTCAACGATGATCTCTTCGACTACGCCCGACGGATGGCCACCTATGACCTCTCATTCAAAAATATGGGGGCCTATTTTCGCCAATATCGGACAGGTGATCTCATGTATAACCTCCCTTCCATCCAGGCCACATGGACTATTCTCCAGCAGGATTCGACCGCCCTGGCCCATTATGGTGTACCCATCCATCTGGCCCCGGAAGAGTTTGCCTATAATGTCATTCCGATCTATCCCGATCCGGACAGCTGTGCGGTGATCATTCGATTTAAGGGGCATAATGATATCCATCCACATGCCGGATGGCGCTACGGATTTGTCACGGCTTTTCCAGATGGTACCGTCAGTCGATACAGCGACACCTTTGATCAGGAGGAAGAAGAAATTGCATTCGAACTTCAGCCGGATGAAGACAAGATGTATCTGGTGGTTATGGGGGCCCCGACCGACAGTATCACCACCAATACTACCAATGACACCTGGCATGGCTATCCTAAACATTTCCGTTACCCTTATGAGCTGATGATCTCCGGCGGTGTGCCTGAAGGGTATCAACAACCATCCGATTTTCGCTCCGCTCTCAAAACCAACGGCCATCTCCATCCCAATGGTGGAGGGTGGATCGCCAATTCCGCTAATGTCAGCACCTCGGTTTTTGTAGGCACTCATGCCATGGTCCTGGGTGCGGCCAAGATCAGTGACAACGTGCGGATTACCCATACAGCTATCGTGCGGGATGCCACCATCAGCGATCAGGTGGTGGTCGAAGAAAATGCCCTGGTCCTCGGCGGCACCCTCTCCGGAAATGCCCGCATCGCCGGTCAGGCCCTGTCGGAGAACAATACCATCTGGGAGGATGCCCTGGTGCACATGCGCGCCCGGGTGAGCAACTATCACCTGCATGGTGACATCGAAGTAGGCGGTGATGTACTGGTCTATAACAACACCGGCGATTGCGACAACGGCGTTTATTACCGCATGACCAACTACTACCAGGATAACCTCCTGGAATGTGACGGCCGGACAGCCACCCATCCGGACAACCTGGATGTGAACAATACCATCGTTGGATTTGATGCTGCACAGCTTGCCAACTCCTGCCATTGTGCTATTTATCCCGGTTGCCTGATGACCGTCGGGACGGAGGAGCGTCGAGATGATTCTGGATCGATCAGCGTATATCCAAATCCCGCCTCGACTTTGGTCCAGATCGTCAATACTTATCCAGCGGGCGAACCAATCGATCTCCAAATCACTGACCTCCAGGGTCGGGTGATGCTGCAAAGCCGATTGCTTAACCAGGGCACTTTCCCAGTGGATGTGTCATCCATTCCAGCGGGAATGTATCTGGTGATCTTTCGTCGCAACCATGGACCGGTGGACAGGAAAATGATCTGTGTTCAACATTGACCTGTTCTGCTTTCCATAGGACATTCCGTGAGTCCAACAGCAATACTTGTTCTTGATGACGTTGTTCCAGGAAGGCGAGAAAAACAGGGAGACATTTTGTGCGGAAGAGATTATATTTAAGCAACAAAGCTGGCCGTCATCCGGTTGCTGCATCTTTTTCAGTGATCCGGGTGGGAGGTTCTCTCTGTAAACTGGACTTGTCTTCATCAACCTGCTTTAATCTGCAACCATGTCAAAAAGAACCCTCCTTTGGCTCAATGCTTTTTTTGCCTGTGGCCATTTTACCGGCCATTTGTTTGACAGATTGGTCGTCGTCCCCAATTGGAATGCAGGAACGGTGGATGGCATTATGGCCTTCCACAACTTTTTCCAGAATGCTGATCCTGGCGCCTATTTTTCCATTTTTGTGATGGCCCCTACCTTGTTTGCCATCCTTTCCTTTCTCGCTTACTTGCGGTCGCATACGAACCTGAAAAAAGTATTGGCCATCGGCTTGATCATTACACTTTGCTCGACCGCCTCCACCTTCCTGTTCTTCTTCCCCATCAACAATTATCTCTTTTGGGGGAAGGACATTGTCCTGGATCCGGCACAAACCAGTACACTCGTCACAAGATGGGTATTCGGCGAGTGGTTTCGTATTGTCGCAGGATTGGTGACCATGATCCTGGCCGGATGGGCTATTCACTTGTCCTACAAGAATGAACAGGCATAAACCGAAGCTGAAGAGAAGGAAAGTTTGATTGACACATTCATTGGATGACTTGAAAAAGATCACCACCGAAATCGTTGGTGCTTTCACGGATGAATTTTTCCAGGGCAATCCGGCAGGCGTCTGTCTGATCGACGAGACTCTTGACTCGACATTGATGCTGGCCATTGCCCGGGAAGTCGGGTACTGGCGTTTATTCGTTTCCGCCACGGAGGACAGGTATGGGTTTATTTGGAAAGTTGCCAAACGAGGGGGTTGGCAAGTGGAGTCATCGCCCACCGAAGCTTCAGCGAAGACGAGCGTTTGGAGGTTATGAGGATTTGAGATGGATGGTTGCAAAGGAGGACCGTCAAAACGGCGTTCGGTGCTCAGACGACACGCCAGTGGGGGGAGAGGACCAAGCATGACATTCATGGGCCGAGAGGTTTTGCAGGAACCCCAAGATGAGCTTATATTACCTTCCCAATAGTTCCTTTCAAAGAAATTGGAAGACCATAAATGGATGTGTTCTATCTTACTGGTGCTAATAAGGCCTCATTCACCAATAATCACCCTATCATGCGCAAAATAATCGGCATCGTCCTCATTATCGGCAGTTTGTTCCTGGGGTACCAGGGCGTCGAAAAGATCAACAATAACAATGCCTCCGTGGAGATCCTGGATGTCGAGATCGACATGTCAAATAAATCGGGCAAGGAAGAAGGCTATATGTATATCGGACTGGCTGCGCTGTTGTTGGTCGGTGGCGTATACCTCATAAAAAAATAATCAGGAGGCAGTGAAGCCTCCCTATTTGACCTTCCTGGAAGTACACCTGGCAAAAAGCATGGCGGTGGATCGAAAGGCCTATGCACAAGAGATTGTGCAGCAGGGCATCCCTTTGCAGGAACTATTCCCCCTCTTAGAATCACCCTATACCACTCGATCCCGCTTCATCTGGTTGCTCAGCGATATCGGTGATGCGGACCCGGCCCGGCTCAGATCTGTCCTTCCCGATCTGTTGGCCGTCAGCCAGAAGGTCCAATACACTCCTTTGGACCAGGCATTCGCTCGTCTGTGGTTCATTGCTGGTGTACCACCCGTACAGGAAGGTCTGGCCATCGACCGTATGTTCGATCTGCTGCGTGCTTATACGGTGAATGTGAGCATCAAGTACAACGCACTCCGTGTCCTGGAAAAACTGATGGAAACCTGGCCCGACCTCACGGTCGAATTCATCCTGGCACTGGAAGATCAACTGGGCAAACACACCGATAACTTCGACAATGTGATCCGCAAAACGATCCAGACCTACCGAAAGGAAAATGCATAGATCGATAAGGCTTTTATGCGTACTACTGATCTGCTTCCTGTTCGAAGCCTGCTCCACGGCCGGTCCACTTGCAGGTAGAGTTGATCCCACCGATTCGATCGTACACATCCTTTTTGTGGGCAACAGCCTGACGGTTGCCAACGACCTGCCCGGCCTCGTCAAACAACAGGCCAAAGAAATAGGCATCGACGTCCGCACCCGCATGATCGCCCAACCCAACTATGCCCTGATCGACCATCTGGCCGATGGTCTGGTCCAACAGGAGATCGCAGACCATCACTACGATTTTGTGGTCGTCCAGCAAGGGCCTTCCTCCCAGGAAGAAGGTCGGCAAATGCTCCTCGATGCCGGCAGGGAATTAGCCGAATTATGCCAGTCTCACCATGCGCGACTGGCCTATTTTATGGTGTGGCCTTCCCTGACCAACGCATATACCTTTGAGGGGGTCATTCGGAATTATACAGAAGCAGCCACCTTGCATCAGGCCATACTTTGTCCGGTCGGAGAAGTATGGAAAAAGCACTTCGATGCTACCGGATCCAAGGACTATTATGGCCCGGACGGGTTTCATCCTTCGTTGGAGGGCAGCCGGGTAGCCGCAGAGGTGATCTTGAGCAGCCTGTTGGAAGGCCTCTAGCGTCACTTTTTGCACTCTATATAGTTATCGCCTATTCATCCGATATTTATAATTATCGTTTTTATTGCCAATATTTTTGTTTATCGGCAAATAAACCAATATTTTTGTAAAAAACACGCTATGGTTGCGGTGATCACCGGAGATATCATTCATTCCCAAAAAGGTGACCTGTCTCAATGGATGGAGGCGCTCAAGTCTGCCCTGGATCAAAATGATCCTGAACAAGGGAGGTGGGAGATCTACCGTGGAGATAGTTTCCAGCTGGTTGTACAGCCCTGTCTGGCGTTGATTTCAGCCTTATCGATCAAAGCCGGTATCCGTCAGACGGGCATTCAGGATGTCCGCATGGCCATCGGCATCGGCCCCATCGAATATCCTGCCGCGAAAATCTCCGAGTCTCACGGAAAGGCCTTCGTCCGCTCAGGGGAATGTTTTGACCAATTGAAAAAAGAAACTCTGGCCATTCGATCGGGTCAGGACGAATTCGACAATCCCATCAATCTTATGCTGAGTCTGGCATCCCTGACCACCGACCATTGGAGCCCAGTCGTCGCCTTGGTAATCCAAACAGCCCTCCGTCATCCTGACCTCAATCAACAAGCCCTTGCACGAACCCTTCAGAAATCACAGAGCAGCATCAGTGAAGCACTGAAACGAGGTGGCTATGACCCGCTGATGAATCTCAATGCGTATTTTCAGGCGCAACTCAAGTGCATATGATCACCCTCCTCCTCCAACTGTTGATCGCTCATCTCCTGGGCGACTTTGTCTTTTTACCATCCAGCTGGCAAGCAAAAAGAAAGGAACTAGGTTTTGGTTCAATCTTTACCTTTCTACACCCTTTGATCCATAGTGCCCTGATCATCATTCTCCTCAGGGATGGCCAGTATTGGACAATCTACCTCGCTGTTTATATCAGTCATTTGCTTTTTCCCTTTGTCAGGATGTTTTTGGAAAGACAGCTAAACCCGAGATGGGGATTCGGACTCGAACAACTCCTGCATGGTTGCATGATCGGATGGATGACATCCTGGTTTCACGTATTGAATTCAGACTGCCATATTCTGTACTCCACTGAAACATTGCTCTTCATTCTCGCCATTCTTTTACTCAGCACCGTTTCGAGAGAGGTCATGAAATTATGGATGAGCAAATGGACGATGGAAGAAGACGATCAAAGCCACTCTCTGAAAGAGGCAGGAGCCACCATCGGTGTTCTGGAACGCCTGTTTGTATTCGGGTTTATTATTCTGAATCAATGGCAGGCAATCGGCCTCCTGATCGCAGCCAAATCGGTTTTCCGTTTTGGCGACCTGTCCCGGGCCAGAGACAGAAAGCTGACCGAATATATTCTGATCGGCACCATGTTAAGTTTCGGACTGGCCATACTGGTTGGGGTCTTCTATCTCAAAGTGACCCATGATCTTGATCTTTCACAACAGAGAAAATGAAAGCGTTGATCTTATGAGAACCTACCTGACTCTTTGCGCATTCATCAGTTTGTCTTGCACTTCGATATCAGGTCAGCACATAGACCTGACCGCTGGCATCATCTACCCACAAATCCATGATGCCACCAGCGGATCCCGGCACTATCATGCTACCTTCGATTCAAAAGTGGGTTATCATGTGGGCTTTGGTGCAGATTTTTTAAAACATCGCTGGTTCAAACCCCGGCTTTCCATCGCGTATGATCGCTATGGTGTCGATCTTCGTGCCCAGGATGGTGGATTGGGGGGTTCAGCAGGTTCCGATGTCAACGTGACAAAATCGCAGTTCTCGATGGAATTTTATCCTATCTGCCTGCATATGGATTCAATATTCGAATTTGATATCGGTGCTGCGGCAGCGATTCTGGTCCAGGATGGGTTTAAAGGAACACAATTCTGGAGTGTTTTAGATGTCAATGGGAATTCGGTCACTATGACAAAGGATATTCGCAAAGATTATGACAGATATAATGCTCCGACTTCCTTTGGGTTGCGCTGCCGATTTGCATACCATTATTATTTAAACCCGACACTCAAACTGACCATCCACTACATGTTCCATTACGGACTCACACCGGAGTTTATCGAGTTTCCAGACAATGTAAAAACAGTCCGCCATTACCTGGGCATTGGCATTGGAAAAGTGTTGCTACCCCAGCCCAAAAAGCCAGCTCCGTTAAGGAACTGAACAGAAATGATGCTCATTTGACATTCCCAGGTCCAATATGGCATGCCAATGATTCTCCAGGCGTAGCGCAGACCTTCTCCAAATAGAGCATCGATTTTCTGCCTTGTGCAATCCTGGTCACAGTAAAGACTAATGAAAGTCATTCCATTTGTGGCCTCAAAACCTCATACCTTCAAGGGTCATCCATTCAAGCTTAAAGACAGAAAATAAAACGACGATGTCCAGAAAAAAACTTCTAATCCGCCAACAGGCATTCCCCTTGATGTTCGTGTGTTTACTGGCCACCATGATGTTCACGACCCAATGCACCAAAGACAATGGCACAGGCACCGTCACCATCCAACTCGACCACAGTGTTGCCGGAGCACCCCTGGAATTGGACCAATTGAAATATACGAGTCAGGCCGGTCATACCTATAGCGTGGTCAACCTCAAATACTATATGTCCGAGATCAGGCTCACGGACAAGAATGGATTCAACGTATCCAGGGGAAATATAAACCTGTTTGACATCCAGGATCCGTCTTCCGCCCGGATCGAACTGACCCAGATCCCGGACGGAGATTACACCCACCTCTCTTTTGTCTTCGGTCTGAATGAGATCATCAACGTCGATGGCGGACTGCCCAACACCGTGGAAAATATCAATATGGAATGGCCTATCCCCGGCGATCAGGGCTACCATTATATGAAATTCGAGGGCCGCTACGACTCTTTGAATACCGGTACCATCCGCAGTTTCAATATCCATACCGGGGCTACCAAAGGCAACCAGAATTATCTTGAGTTTACCCTTGCGATCCCGACCCTCGCACTACGCGATAACAACTGGACCATTCAACTCAACATGGACCTGAACGAGTGGCTGCAGAACCCGACTACCTTCGACTTTGTCGGTCAGGAATTGATCATGATGAACCAGGCCGCCCAGGAGATCATCAAAGCCAATGGTGCTTCCGTTTTCAGTATCACCTCGGTCAAAAAAACCTGACCATGAACATCCGCACCCTTCTTCCTGTGCTCCTTCTGTTAGTCTTGATGGGTTGTACAAAGGACGCTGATCAGCCGAAGGATGACTGGACCTACGATCCGACACCGTACCTGCTCGACTATCCGGATGCATTTCCCATCATGCAAGTGAATGCGGACAATCCCATGACCGAAGAGGGCGTCAACCTCGGCCGTAGGCTTTATTACGACCCATTGCTACATCCTACCGGGCAGCATGCCTGTGCCACCTGCCATATCCAGGAAATGGCTTTCACATCTTCCGGGTCTGTCCTCCCCCATATCAACCTGGGTTGGAACAAGTCCTTTTTGTGGAATGGCAAGATCACCGGCACCATGGAAGACATCATGCGTTTTGAGGTGGAGGATTTCTTTCAGGCAGATATGTCCCGACTGGAGGCAGATAGCCTCTATCCCCGATTGTACTATGAGGCATTCGGCTCCCCACATATTACCTCAACCTACACCGCAAAAGCCCTTGCACAATTCTTCCGCACATTGATCTCATCCAATGCCCGATATGATGAGGCGTTCTCTCCCGGAAGCGGTGAATTCCCCACGGAGGAAGAGCAGAATGGCTATGACATCTTTTTTACCGAAAAAGGAGACTGCTTCCACTGTCATGGTGGCATCCTGTTTACGGACAATGGATTTCACAACAATGGACTGGATGTTGATCCGTCTACGGAAGGACGCAGTCTGGTAACCGGCAATCCAAATGACCTGGGCAAGTTCAAATCACCCACCTTGCGCAACATCGCCCTGACGGGACCTTATATGCATGATGGCCGGTACGAAACTCTGGAGGAGGTCATCGACTTTTACAGCGAGGGGCTGAAGCTCTCACCGACAATCGACCCCTTGATGAAGCAGGCCCACCTGGGTGGCATCCATCTCACCACGAAGGAAAAAAGCGATCTGATCGCCTTCCTGCACACGTTGACCGACACCACGTTTACCACCAATCCGGCTTTGGGATCGCCTTTCTGAATCGGCCGCGCAGATAAAAACAGTAAATTTGATGGATGACCGGCACTCTATTAGGTGTATGGCTGGCCTTGAACAATCATTGCTGTTATGTCTGCAACCATCCGCCTGTATCGCCCCGAAGACCGGGCCAAATGTCAACGCATATTTCTGGGGAATTGCCCCCATTACTTCGATCCGGCCGAGCAGGTTCTCTTTGAAACATGTCTGGACTGCCTGGACCGAGGTCAGATCATCCATAAAAATGCTGCCGACAGTCAGTTTTACGTCCTGGAAAAAGATGAGCAGATCCTGGCATGTGGAGGATTTTACCTGACCAGGGAAGAGTCCGCAGCTGTCATGGCCTGGGGCATGGTGGACCATAAATTTCACAAAGCCGGTCTTGGCAGTATGCTCCTCCAATATCGGATCGACCACCTCCGGAAGCATTATCCGGAACACCAGATCCGTCTGGATACCTCCCAGCATACCTACCCGTTTTTTGAGCGATTCGGTTTTACCGTGATCAAGATGACACCAGATGGATATGGGCCCGGTCTGGATCGATACGATATGGTTATAGACCGAGCTAATGCCGAAACGGATGACTGACCAACAAATGATCGATGATCCGGAGAAAAATGACCTCGGCCGCCTGGTGTAATGACTGGATAGCGCATTAATTTAGCAGACGATTTTCATTCCTGAAGCACCCTTAGTAGTTTGCACCTTTAAATCACCCATCTATGACCGCACCAGCTAAAAAAAAGATTCTGGTATCCACGACCATCCAGTCACCCATCGAAAAAGTGTGGATGTGCTGGACCACCCCCGAACATATCATGAAATGGAACGCTGCCGCTGATGAATGGCATTGCCCTACGGCTACGAATGACCTGCGGGCAGGAGGGCGCTTTGTTTACCATATGGCCGCCCGCGATGAAAGTATGGGATTTAATTTTTGCGGCACCTATGATGTCGTGACCCGGCCAAATCGCCTCAAGTATACACTGGATGACGATCGCAAGGTCACGGTCAACTTTTCAGAAGAAGATGGCATCACGACGGTGACCGAAGAATTCGAAGCAGAAGCCACCAATTCTCTGGAATTGCAACAAACGGGCTGGCAAGCCATCCTGGACCGGTTCAAGCACCTGGTGGAAAGCCAGGATTAATTTCACCTCATCTTCATACTGTTTTATCTGATGATCCGGTGTTCAATGGAGATGGGCTACTGCTTCTTGACCCGACCATCCGTGAAGGTTTTCCCGGGACATAATGATGAATAATCGTTGCTATCCACTATTTTTGAAAAGTAGATACTCCAGGCACTATAAAATATTTTACAAAATGAAGACGTCAGGCATCTGTTTTCTGTTTTTGATTATCCTCATCTCCGCTTGCAAAAAAGAAGACACAGGTAAGCCTGATGCGGTAAAAGGGAAAAACAGGTTCACGATGACTGTTGATGGTGACATACGGGAATACTATGTCCATGTACCTGGTTCTTATGATCCAGATCAACAAACTCCCGTTGTATTCATGCTCCATGGTACCAGCGGTGATGGAGAAAAGTTTTACAATATCTCCGGATGGAAAGAGGTGGGTGAAGCTGAAAATATCCTGACTGTTTTTCCTTCTTCCTGGCATCATTGTATCATCGACAACGGCGATGTAATGAATACCACCAAATGGAATATCTACCCGGGCGGATTTGAATATTGCGCCGGTGAGGTGCCCCGCGATGACATCAAATTTCTGCGCCAGATCATATCGGAATTGAATGACCGGTATAATGTGGATCCTCATCGGATCTATCTGGTGGGATTCTCTAATGGAGGACAGATGGCTTTCCGTTGTGCTGTTGAAATGAGTGATCAACTGGCGGCGATCGTGCAATCTGCAGCTTCAACTCCCCACGACACGACTGCAGTGCCCAAGCGCAATATCCCTGTTGTTTTCCAGTTGGGGAATGAAGATGATCGGTACTTCTCCACACCTTTTCCATTGAGTTTATTTGATTTCAGCATCCAGAATGTCCAGGTCTTCCAGAAGATCGCCCATGCGCATACCAATACCTTCCAATATGACAGCAATTATGTGATGTCGGGAGACACCAATTCAGTGGTTTATGCCACCTTCCCCAGCTTGTCTGGAGGTGATCGCACATTCATCATGGCTATGATCAAGGATCTGGGGCATGCCTATCCGAATGGAACAAATCATTGGATGAATGGTGCGCAGATCAATTGGAATTGGATGAAGCAATTTACACTTCCATGACCCGCCATTGGATAAACCCCTCCGCATAGAAAACGATATCACTTCCACTCTCCGGATCAGGGGAGAGATCTTCGACTACCTCCTGGGAGACAACGGGAGTCTAATCGCATGATCGAAACCAGTGCAGCGGACAGTCGACAACCTCGCCGAAAGGGGGAGTTGCTATCCGAGATCACCCATGAGAGGCGAGTCCCTATCCCGATCCATCTGTGTCCATCTCCTGTGCCGGATAAAGCTGCGAGAGAATTTTCCAAGGAGCAGTTGCCCCGGATTTACCAGGCCATGGCTATTGTTTCAAAACCCGGTCTCTCCCGCTTTATTATGGACCTCCTGTTTCGGCTGAAGCCAACACCCATCCCCATGCGCTCATTCACCGACCCGGCCGAAGCGCTGGAATGGCTCCAATCACTCACTTCCTTCAACGACACTCCTTGAGTCAGGCGCCCCGGCTGGTTGAGATCGAACAAAAATGCCTGGTTGGCATGCACCTGCCCATGTCTTTTGCCGGGGATCGGACTTCGGAATTGTGGAGGTCGTTCATGCCTCGCCGACAGGAGATCCTTCACCCGGTCAATACGGACCTGATCTCTCTTCAGGTCTATCCCCAGCCACTTTCCTGGCCCCCGGACCTGAATATTGTTTTCGAAAAATGGGCCACAGTAGAAGTCGATCAAGTGATGACTATTCCACCAGGAATGGGCTCATTGCTTGTTCAACCCGGCTTGTATGCCGTCTTTCCGCATATCGGGGCAGGACCGACAGCCCAAAAAACATTCACCTACATCTTTGGCGAATGGCTTCCGCAGTCACCCTACTACCTGGATGACCGGCCCCATTTCGAGGTGCTCGGAGCAAAATATCGCAATAACCACCCGGATGCAGAAGAAGAGATCTACATCCCGATCAGGGTGTGATCATTGGCGACAGGACCACTGCATCTTGCATTTAATATCATCCGTCAGACGCCGGGAGACCGACTCCAGGTGGGATGAAGCATAGCCTTTTCCCGTATAAAATCACCGTTCACTTGCCTTGATCTAGTCGTTTCAACGCCTGGATAGAAGTCGGCAGATCCGGTCTGATCTCCAGCGCCTTTCGATAGGCCGTGATCGCTTTTTTTGTCTCGCCATGTTCTGCAAGTGCCTCGCCCAGACTGTCCCAGCAGTTGGCGATGTCGGGAAATAAGCGGGTATTGATCGTAAAGATGACAATTGCGTTTTCGACCTGACCTTCGTTCATGAGGTCGTATCCCAGATTATTCAAAATGGCATCTCTCGGATCTGCGGGATGCCAATTGGTGGTCAGTTCGTCAAAATGGGTGAGCACATATTCCTCCCCGTACTGGACGAAGGCTTTATGGACGTTAAGTTTGGCGGGCAGGACAGCCGACGCAGGCTCTTTGCCTACGATGGTGGCATGAATGCCCATGCAGATCAATTCGCCGACCGGTTCATCCATATTGGCCATCACGACAATGCTGATCTGATCAGCTGGCATTTCCATATGCACCGTGTTCGCGCCCATAAAACCGCCAGCCAACGGGATGCCGGCACCGGATTCCGAATAGGCGGGAGCGATGGAACGAAAGAACCCGGACTCCTTCCTGGCTTTCGGCGAGACAAGCATGGTATCATAGAAAAAATGGCGGTAGAATATCAATACATCACCCGCTGTCGCATAAAATCCGCCATCCGATCGGGGCTCATTGATCGCCTCTTCATTGTCGACCACACCATCCAGGGTCTTCATATAGCCGATGGCCCGACCCTGCACATTCCGCACTTTCTCCAGGTACGTTTCTTTCAACCCCAGGGGAATAACCACACGGTCTCGCACTTCCTGCGCATAGGACCTCCCCGTCGTTTTCTCAATGATCGCACCCAACAGGATATAACCGGCATTGGAGTATGCCTGGTCCTCGCCCGGATAGAACATCAGGTCCTGTTGGCGGATCAAGTCAGTCAACCCTTGAATATTCTCCTTGCCATCACCTTTGCTCCAATATTCAGGTGTGTGATAATCGCCGAATCCGGAGGTGTGTTCCAATAGATGCCGAACGGTGATCTGCGGGGCATCCGGCTGATCAAATCCATCCAGGATATCTACCAGTCGGTCTGCATACCGAAGCTTGCCTTCATCCACTAATTGATGGATGACCACCTGGGTGAACGACTTGTTCATACTGCCGATCACAAATCGTGTTTTCAGTGTATTCGGGGTAGCCGTTTGCCGGTTTGCCAAACCGAAGGCTTTCTCATAAAGGGGCACTCCATCGCGGGCCACCAATACCACCCCGGAAAAAATGCCCAGGTCTGTATAGCCGCTGACCAGACGGTCGATGCGGTCTGCCAATATGGCCTTGTCAGTGACCAGCGAATGTTGTTTTGCAGGAGGTGCTTGCCCGAAACTTACAGCTTGGAATACTATAAAAAGGATCAAAGTGATAGACGATCTCATATCAAAAAGAATTTGTGAGTAAATGAAGACGTCGTAATATTCACCAGGATTCAGATACCAGGAAGAGGAATGGGATAACCCCGCTGCATCGTGTGAGCAAGGGTGCCCAAAATGGTATCTACAGCAACCGGGAAGTTGATCACTTGAAACGCCATGTTCCTACCATGCTGATGGACGGAACATCCCATGTCCCTATCTTTAAGCAAATGAAACGAAACTGGCTGGAAGCCACTTTGCACACTCTGTTCTGGCTGGGCTCTGCCTGGTTGATCACCAGCGGATTCTCCATTCAGTCACAGGAGATCGAGTTGATCGACGGGCAGGAGATTGTGCATACCGTGCGCAGCGAACCGCTCATGATCAAGCTGTTGCTTTGTATCGCCTGGTCGATGGTGATGAGTTATGTCAATGTCTGGAACCTGCTTCGGCTGAACCGACCCGGATCACGGACCATGGTGGCCTTGACGTCCATTGGCATTTTGGTCATAGCCATCGTCGCTTTCCCTTTGCTGGCGTCCATGGTGCCCGGTCATCTCCCGATCGGACTTCCGCCAACACTCCAGATCGGCATCCTCGTCTGGTTCTTTACCATTTCAACGGCCTATGGATTAATCAGAGCCTGGTCCTATACTGAAAAACAGCAACAGCAACTGATCTACGCCAAGCAACAGGCGGAGTTAAGTCTCCTGCGAAATCAACTGCAGCCGCACTTCCTTTTCAATGCGTTGAACAACCTCCTGTCTATGGTAGATCAGCAGAAAAGCCCGGCCCTGGTTTCCGCTTTTGGCCGATTGTCAGATTTATTGAGATACATCATCGATGACAGTCGATCGGGCATGGTCACCATCAGCGAGGAAATCGAATTCATCCGCAACTACGTCGCGTTGCAACTGCTTCGATTTGAACCTGGAGAGGTCGATTTCCAACTGGAAACTACTGGACCATATAATGGTCAGAAGATCGAGCCGGGCCTCCTCCTTCCTTTTGTGGAGAATGCTTTCAAATACGGGGCTGCTCCAGATTCCTCTTCGGTGATCCGACTGCAGATCGACGTGGCCCGTCCGGACCGCATGATATTCCATATCTCCAATCCGGTCGTCCAGCAGATCCAGGAGATCGATCGCTCCGGGCTGGGCCTCCAGAGCACACGCCAGCGCCTCAACCTCCTTTACCCGCACAGGCACACCCTGGATATCCAGTCGGGAGACCCGTTCATCGTACACCTCCAATTGCAATCTCTATGAAGATCATCCTCGTCGACGATGAACCCAAGGCCCTGGAACTACTGACAGGTTATCTGGATCATTTCGACAGTGTTGAACTGGTCGGCACATTCCGGAACGGATTGAATGCCTTGGAACGCATCTCCCTCGGAGATATAGACCTCCTGTTCCTGGATATCCATATGCCCCATATTTCGGGCATCACCTTGTCCAGGATGATCCCCGATCAGACCCGGGTGATCTTCACCACCGCCCATGCAGAATTTGCTGTGGAAAGTTATGAGGTAGACGCCATCGACTACCTGCTGAAGCCGATCAGTCTGGAACGATTCAGTCTGGCCATGTCCAAGGCCCTGCAACCCGACAAACCGAATCCCGGGTCCTCGCGTATTCTGGTCAAAAGTGGTTCGACCCTTCATCGCATTCAGATTCAGGATATCCTGTATCTCGAAAAAGACGGGAACTATATGACCTATCACTGTGAAGGGCAGAAGATCCTCGCCAGGGCATCTGTCCTGGAAGCGTTGCGTGACCTGCCGGATACGTTCGTTCAAACACACAAGTCTTTCGTCGTCAACCTGGACCAGGTGACCCGCTTTGATAAGGATGAATTGGTGGTTGGGCCCCGATCCATCCCCATGGGGAGTTCTTTCAGGAACTCCGTGTTGAAGCGATTGAACGATGCATGACGGTTGCATCCATCTCCTGTTCACTGTGGGCAGGACAGGATGGTTATCTTGAGACCTAATTCCTCCTTGTATGACCTTCTTCCGCATTTTCTTCTTTCTCTGTTTACCCATCCTGGGGTTTTCCCAGCAAACCATCACCGGCACCATCACTCACGATGGAATGGCGCGTGAATATATCCTCTATGTCCCAGCTGCCTACAACGGCTTGGAGGCAGTTCCACTCGTCCTCAACTATCACGGGTATGGCAGCAATGCCACGGAACAGATGTGGTACGGGGATTTTCGCGCCATTGCAGATACGGCCAATTTCCTGGTCGTGCATCCACAAGGGACCCTGTTCAACAATACCACGCATTTCAATGTCGGCGGCTGGACCGTCGGCAGCACGACCGATGACGTTGGCTTTACCGCCGCTCTGATCGACTCGCTCTCGGCACAGTACACCATTGATCCAGAACGCATCTACGCCACCGGCATGTCTAACGGCGGCTTCATGAGTTTCGTACTAGCCTGTCAGCTCAGCGATCGGATCGCGGCCATCGCCTCCGTGACCGGATCGATGACGCCCGAGACCTACGCCACCTGCGACCCGACCCACCCGATGCCTATCCTCCAGATGCACGGCACATCCGATGGTGTTGTGCCATATGCCGGCGCGCAGTGGACCAAGCCCATCAACGATGTGCTGAACTACTGGGTGACTTTCAACAATTGCAACACCGATCCCATCACAACCCTTCTTCCGGACATCAATCCCCAGGATGGCAGCACCGTGGAGCTTATCATATATGAGGGTGGGGACAACGGGGCCTCTACAGAGCATTATAAGATAACAGGAGGTGGACACACCTGGCCCGGAACGATCTTCAACTCTGCAGGGACTAATCAAGACATCAAAGCCTCCCTGGAGATCTGGCGCTTTTTCAGCCGGTACACAAAGTCAGGCCTCTCTATCTCGACAGGAGTACTTCCAGAAACGGATCCTGCAACATTTATCCGGATCTCCCCCAATCCGACCAGCGGCAAGCTGTCGATCGCCCATTTACCCGATCAAAGCCTTCCCTATCAATGGATGAACTTGACCGGGCAAATCCTCCGGTCAGGTATCGTCCAACCCGGCGAGGCAACCCTGGACCTCCAGGGATTCAGCAGCGGCGTCTATCTGCTTCGTTTGGGACATCAAACGTTTCGGGTCATGGTCACCGAATAGTCATGGCGGACAACCGAATAGTCAACCTGAGAAAGTAGACTTTTTCCTGGTTGATCATGACGAGACGGACCTTGCACAAGAGGACTTTCGATGATCTGAATTCCTTTGGTTGGCTGTCTGTAAATGAGAAGGTTCCATAATTTGATCCTGAGGACCAGACATCGAACAGCCTGTTTTCCGACTCTTTGATCTGGGTGGCCGTCTGATATCTGTCTGCAAGGCACCCAAACAAGTAGATACCCTTTTCCCGTTTTGCAAAACCTGTCATGATGCAGTATCTGTTCACCATCCTCTTGTGGATCAGTTTGACCACATCCATGTTTTGCCAGAACTATTTTGATGCCCTGCATTCGGTTATTCTGGAAGCCGCCATCCAGGAAGTCCCACCCCGGATCCAACTCACCTGGGTAGCCGATACCACCAATGTGGGTTATACGGTCTATCGGAAATTTCGGGATGATACAGTTTGGAGTGACACCCTGGCCATCCTGGATCCGAGCAGTACCACATGGACCGATACGACCATTACAGTCGGTGTGGCGTATGAGTATCGGATCTTCAAGAGCATACCCAAGCTGGTCCAGTTTGAAGGCCCTATTCACGGGTCCGGATATCTCTACGCAGGGATCAAGGTCCCACCGACGCATTTTCGGGGCAGTTGTCTGATCGTCATCGACAGTTCCATCGTGAAGGCCATCCAACCGGAAGTGGATCGACTTATGCTGGACCTGGAATCTGATGGCTGGTATCCGAATGCCATCCTGGTCGATAGAAATGATTCAGTTACCGTAGTCAATGCAGCCATCCAGACCTGGGCAGCAACGGATACAGCTACTCAAAAAGCACTTTTGCTATTAGGACATGTACCGGTCCCCTATTCTGGGGATATCGCTCCGGATGGACATAAACCCGACCACAAAGGGGCCTGGCCGGCGGATGGTTACTATGGCAACCTGGATGGAATCTGGACAGATTCCATTACCAATGTCACAACACCACCTGGCACTCGAAATGACAACGTGCCTGGAGATGGGAAATTTGACAATCGCTTCTTTCCTACGGGCGTCAAGCTTCAGGTTGGACGGGTAGATCTATGGGGAATGTCCAAATTTCCGGAATCGGAAGAAGAATTGCTCCGGCGGTATCTGGATAAAGACCATGCCTGGAGAACAGGTCAGTTGCCCGTAGTCGAACGAGGACTGATCGACAATAATTTCCCGGGATTGTCAGAAGGCGTTTGTCAGGCAGGATGGAAAACGTTCGCCCCCATGTTCGGTATAAAAAATGTCCATGACAAAGCATATCGATCCAGTCTGCAGAATGGCTCCTACCTCTGGTCATTTGGTGCAGGAGGCGGAGGGCCGGAAAGTGCGTCCGACATTTCCAATACAACCAATTACGCAACCGATTCCCTCCAAACCCAATTTACCTTTCTGTTTGGTTCTTACTTCGGTGATTGGGATGTCCCGAATAATTTTCTGCGCGCACCACTGGCCTCACGTTCCGGACTGGTTTGCACCTGGGGCTCCCGCCCGCATTGGCTGGTGCACCACATGGCTCTCGGTGAATCCATCGGGTACTCTACCCGCTTGACCATGAACAATGTCACCCTTTACAATGGAGGATATTCTGTAAAGTTTGTCCACATTGGACTGATGGGGGATCCCACCCTGCGCATGCATATCCTTGCACCAGCACAAAACCTTGAACTCACCCGGGATGGGATGCAGATCCATCTGGATTGGGAAGACCCGGCCGGTGCCATCGGATATTATATTTACAAGAAGACTGCCCCGGACCAGCCCTATTCACTGTTGACCACTGATCCTGTGATAGGCCTTTCTTATACTGACCCCTGTGTAGACGAAGGATGGGTGCGGTATATGGTCCGCAGTGTCGAACTACGCACCAGTGGTAGTGGTTCCTACTACAACCTGAGTGCAGGTACAGCAGCTGAGATGATTGCGGATCCCTGGGACTTGCACCCACAGGTCACCATGGCCACTCCAGGTAAATCAGACGGAGCCGCTTCGGTCAACCCTCAGGATGGCTGCATGCCTCATACCTACCAGTGGTCCAATGGAAACACCACCGCTGCCATCTCAGACCTGGATCTAGGAACCTATTGCGTCACGGTCACCGATTGCCTGGGATGTAGCGAGACCATCTGCCTGGACGTTGACATCAACAGCAACCTCAGCGTCCTGTCGGATCTGATCTCTTCTCATCTCTATCCGAATCCTGCAAGCGATCAGATAGCACTCAACCTCTTGTTTCCCACAGATCGCGAAGTCCGACTCCGCATGTGGACCATGCAGGGCCAACTGCTCTTTGACCAGGTGAAGGTCGGATCTCAGATCCATCATCAATGGGATATCCATGACCTGCCAGCTGGCATCTATTGGTTACAGGTCACATCCGAAAGAGAGCAAGCAACTACCAGGTGGATGAAGAAATAGTTTGAACGGATCGAATAAAGAAGACGCAGAATATCCAACTGGTCTTTCCAGGAAAGCAAGGATATAAAAATATCATCGGGGATTCTGATTGCACTCGACACGTGAATCAGAGTCTTCGCAAACAAAAAAAACATCCGTACCATTATCATGAAGATCCTGCTGACTCCGTATGATCCGGCATGGCCTGTTCTCTTTCACCGGGAATACGAATGGATCGCCTGGGCTTTACAGCCCGACCAGGTTCATATCGAACACATCGGCAGCACTTCCGTCCCGGACCTTCCAGCCAAACCGGTGATCGATGTCCTGGTTGGTCTTGCTACATTTGATCTCGCTCCCGTAGCAGTCGAACGGATGGTCGCGCATGGCTTCACCTATTTGCCCCAGTATGAGGACGGGATGCCCTTCCGCCGATTGTTCATCCGGGAAGTGGATGGCAAACGGATCTCCAATGTCCACACTGTTGAATTCAATACACCTTTCTGGAGACGGCATCTCGCTTTTCGGGATCACCTGAGATCGCATCCGGAAGTTCGGGATCAATATGCGCAACTCAAGCTCGACCTCAGCCAAAAAGAGTGGGATTCTGTCAATGATTATGCACAAGCAAAAACAGATTTTATTCGGGCCATTGAAGCAAAGATCCTGGGTTGATCCCGGTTGGTCGGAAAGCCTTTTCCCAGCATGTTGTAAATTACAGGGAAACCCCTGATCATGAAAATCGCTTCTGCTCGCCGACTGTCCATTGGGATACTGACGATTCTTTTGCTGGGAACCATAGGCCTCACACAGACCTTTTCCCAGATTGACACCGTGATCCTGGAGGAGTCCGCATCCTTGCAATTTCCTCCCCTCTTGTTCAAATCGTCATTAGCCTGCCGGTTGGATCGCCAGAATCCCGACTTCGCTTATTCGGCTAACATGCATCACGGACTTGGAATCTATGACTTGTCGACCACCGGCACTATCATCCCGGTACTCGACCTGCCCATAGACAGCTTCAATGGTCTTGACGTATCCACCCTCCAACAAATTGGCAACCTCCTATATGTCGGCATCGGAGACTTTCAGACCAAAGACAATCCCGCTACCGGACTGGCCATCCTGGATATCAGTATGCCCAACCAGCCGACCCTGGTCGGCATCTGGGATTCCACCTTCTTCACCAAAGGCGTTTCTCACCTGATGGTGAAAGAGGATCTGGCTTATCTCTCTATCATGGCCGACGGCCTGCTGATCCTGGATGTTTCGGAACCGGAACACATCCAGTTTGTCTCCCACTTCCTGCCCGACATCACCTACCCCGCCCCGTCCACCGATGATCATCAATCCAGAGGACTGAAGATCCGCAACGACAGCCTCTTCCTGGCCTTTGACCGGGGCGGCCTCCGGATCCTGGACATTTCCGACCCGTACGCCCCCGCCGAGATCGGAAAGTATATTAACCTGGATCTCAACAGTTCCGCTGGAGCGGCCTACAACGATGTCGTGATCAAAGATAACTTTGCCATCTGCAGTGTGGATTATTGCGGACTGGAGGTGATCGATCTGAGCACCACACCCATGACCTCTGATTATTGGTACAATCCCTGGGGTTGCAGCTGGCTGAACTGGAGCGGGGCGGATCTCCATCTCAATGAACTTCATTTCGCCCGAAATGACAGTCTCCTGGTGGTTTCTGCCGGACAATCGGAGGTATTGATATTCGATATCAGCAATCCGGAAATTCCACAAGTGGTTGGTCATTACGGTACTCCGTCAGACACCATGGCCACCTATGGCGTCGATGTCTCCGAAGATCGTGTCCTCCTGTCTTACATCAACACCCCGTTTCACATCCCGCCCTTTACCCCCTTTTACTCCAATTATGGCGGTCTGAAACTCCTCCAGTTCCAGACAGGAACCTCCGCCGTTGAACCTGTGGATCCCTCAATTGATCTCCAGATCGCGCCGAATCCATTTTCAGACGTCATCCACATCACCCATTCGCAGCCAATCGAATCACTGACCATCCTGGATCTCTTCGGCAGGGAATTGCTTTCTGCCGATCGGTTGCCTCCTGGAGAACACACCTTCCATACCGACACATGGCCGTCCGGGATCCTGTATGTACAGATCATGATCGGCCAGAACATGACCTCCCGAATGATCATCAAACAGTAAATGCCGCTGCAGCGCAATCAGGGAAACACCGAACCCATATGATGGCCAAAGACTACTTTTCAGAACAATCATCCGGCTATGCCCTTTATCGGCCATCCTGGCCAGCAGACCTGATCGCCTCCATCCTCACGCATTGCCCCGGTCGCGACCGGGCCTGGGATTGCGCCACGGGCAACGGGCAGGTCGCCACCCTCCTCGCCGACCATTTCAACCAGGTCGACGCCACAGATATCAGCGCCCGTCAACTGGCCGAAGCAGTGGCCCGCCCAAACATTCATTACGCGCTGGCCCCCGCAGAGGACACTCCCTTTCCAGATCATGTATTTGATCTGATTACGGTTGGTCAGGCCGTACACTGGTTCGAGCATGAACGCTTCTATCGGGAGGTAGAACGGGTACTCAAACCAGATGGCCTGCTGGCCCTTCTTGGTTATGGTCTCGCCCGGATCACTCCAGAAATTGATGCGATTGTAGATGAATTGTATACGGATGTCCTGGGACCCTACTGGCATCCGGAAAGGAAATATATAGATGAACACTACAAATGCATTCCATTTCCATTTCGCGAGCTCCATTTTCCGGATCTGGAACACCTGCTCACCTGGCGTGTGGACCATTTGTTGGGATATGTCAACACCTGGTCAGCAGTCCGACAGTATATCCAATTGGATGGCGTTGACCCGGTTGAACCCTTTGATGCACAACTCCGCCAATTGTGGGGCACTAGCGAACGTGCTGTCCATATCCCTGTTTTTAGCCGTGTAGGCCGATTGGTCTGAGCAGTTAGACCCATCCTGTTCGCACTCCTAAGCAGAATCTAATCCTGATTCCCTGATGATTTTTCTAGATTTATGAACATTGCATCTCCACCCGAGTTTGCTGATCGGAGGAAAGCAACTCGTTCCTCATCGCCTGCATGCA
The DNA here is from genome assembly GCA_021738725.1 of Saprospiraceae bacterium. Taxonomy (GTDB): domain Bacteria; phylum Bacteroidota; class Bacteroidia; order Chitinophagales; family Saprospiraceae; genus JAGNXB01. The sequence goes on from JAIPBE010000033.1 coordinate 30,471, forward strand.
TTCACCTCACACCAATACACATATGAACAAGTACGAAGAGATCTTTGAGAAAAACAAAAAGTGGATCGCCGAAAAAACGGCCACAAACGATCAATTTTTCGAACACCTGGCAAAAGGACAGGATCCCGAATTTCTCTATATCGGCTGCTCAGATAGTCGGGTGACCGCTGAAGATATGATGGGTGTGGAACCAGGGGATGTCTTTGTGCATCGGAACATTGCCAACGTCATCAGCAACACTGACTTGAATGCCATGAGCGTCATCGAATATGCAGTGGGACACCTGGACGTAAAACACATCATCGTCTGTGGACACTATTATTGTGGAGGGGTCAAGGCGGCCATGCAAGCCCAGGACCTGGGGATACTCAACCCCTGGTTGCGCAACATCCGAGATGTTTACCGGCTGCACAAAACAGAACTCAATGCCATTGCAGATGAGGAAAAACGGTATAAACGGCTGGTCGAACTGAATGTGCAGGAACAATGCGTCAACGTGACCAAAACGGCAGTCGTACAACGTAAATACCTTGAAAAAGGTACCCCCATTGTGCATGGTTGGGTCTTTGATATCCGCACCGGAAAACTCATCGACCTGGAGTTGGATTTTAAAGAGATCCTGCATGAGATCCAGGCTATCTACAACTTGGGGACAACCGGGGCCTGACAATATGCCTTTATGATAGACCGAGGAGATTTAACAACTTCATTGTAAACTTGTCTTCTGGCCCTGACCAGCAGAATCTATTGCCCACTCGATCGAGTACATGCACTTTAGATACGCTCGACATTCAAACGACCTGAAAAAGTTGACCGACTTTTATTCCGGGATCCTGAACCTGGACATACTCGGTGGATTCCAGGATCATGATGGCTACAACGGTGTATTTCTCGGACCGAACGACGGCAACTGGCATCTGGAATTTACAGAGTCACCTGATGCACCGAATCATTCGTTTGACGAGGAGGACAATCTGGTATTCTACCCGGAGAATCGCCTGGTTTACGACCAGATCCTGCAACGGATCCACCGGGAGAATATCCCCCTGGTTAAACCTAAAAATCCGTATTGGGAAACCCATGGAGTTATGATCCTCGACCCGGATGGGTTCAGAGTGGTGATCTCTGGGGATAGAATAAACTAACGAAGGCTTTTCCTCTCTCCATGTTGAAAGTTGGTTGATATTGGACGAATGGGAACTTATTCTGTCAGAATGTGATTACATTGGAAGTACAATTTACGATTGATGCGTGCAAAGATCATTCAGATAGGAAATTCAAAAGGTCTCCGGCTTTCGAAGACGATGTTAAAGAAATACGACTTCGGTGAGGAAGTCAATCTCCGGCTGGAAGAAAGCTGCATAATCATCGAACCTGTCCCCAAAGCCAGAAAAGGTTGGGAAGAATCCTTCATTCAAATGAGAAAGAACGGGGATGACGAGATCCTCCTGGGTGATATATTTCCGGATGAATCTTTTGAGGAATGGACCTGAACCAATACGATGTCGTACTGGTGAATCTGGACCCGACTGTTGGACATGAGATCCAAAAAACCAGACCCTGTCTCATCATTTCTCCAGATGAAATGAATCGTCATCTTCGAACCATTATGATCGCCCCGTTAACGACCAGTCAGCGCGAATATCCCACCAGGATAAAGGTTGCTTTAAACGGAAAGGAAGGCCGGATCGTCCTGGACCAGATACGCACCGTTGATCGCATCCGGATCATCCGGAAACTCGATCAACTCCAGCCACCTGTCATCAAGGAAGTGAAAAATGTCATCCAATTGATGCTGGTCGACTAAGCTGTTGACGACCATTTACATCTTTTACCGCACCACGCCCAATCCAGTCAACTCATGCACCTCTTTCAAGGTCGTTTTCGCACGCTCCCGAATATTTGCTGATGAATCCTGGACCTTCTTTTTCCAGGTGCGTTTGTCGGCATTGATCTCTTCGAACTTCTCCCGGATCGGGGCCATCATCACCGCCAGGGCATTGGCCACCTCTTCCTTGAGGTCGGCATATTTCAACTCCCCGGCCTGATAATCCGCCATCAGGCGATCATGCGGAGCCTGCGCGCCTGCCGCTCGCATCATCGTAAAGAGATTGGCCACACCAGCGCTCATCTCTCCTTCAGGCGTGTCGCCTGCGTCGGTCACAGCCGAGCGGACCTGCTTGCGCATCCGGGCCTCATCGCCGAACAAGTTGATATAGTGCTTCTCCCCGAGCGACTTGGACATCTTCCGGGAGGGATCGGCCAGACTCAACACCTTCGGCACCTCTGTAAAATACGGTCGAGGCACCGGGAAGTATTCCTTGCCAAACTGCCGATTGAAGCGATCGGCGATGGTCCGGGTCAACTCCAGATGCTGCTCCTGGTCCTTTCCCACCGGCACAAAATCAGCATGGTAGATCAGGATATCGGCTGCCTGGAGGATGGGGTAATAGAAGAGTGCGCTGGAGATAAAGGCATCCTTGTCCTTCTCCTGCACCTGGGTGGATTTGTCCTTGAACTGGGTCATCCGGGTCGTGTCGCCATAACTGGCCACACAGCCCAGGATCCAGGCCAGTTCGGCGTGCTCGGGCACCATCGACTGGATGAAGATATGATCCGACTTGACGCCACAGGCGAGCATCTGAAAGGTCATCTTCCAGGTCGCTTCCCGCAGTTTGGCCGGATTGAACGGCATGGTCATAGCGTGGTAATCCACTACGCCGAACACACAGTCGAACTCCTGCTGCATGTCCACCCAACCCTTGACCGCACCAAAGTAGTTGCCCAAATGGATATCGCCGGTCGGCTGGATACAGGATAGTACACGTTTCTTCATGTCAAACTGGTTTCAGATCAGAGTAGGTAGTTAGCCAGGTTTAGATCCACAGATATTCTGTGTTCAAGGACAAAAATACCGCCAATCCCTTTCTTTCAGATCAGGGGAGTGTGGCGATCAGGGAGATCTCCACATTCACGAATCGAGGTAGATTCACCACTTCGACCAACTCCCGGGCGGGTGCCCATTCTGCTTCGAAGTACTCCGCATAGACGGCATTGATCCGGGCATACTGATGCATGTCCTTGACAAAGACGCTGCATTTGATGACATCCTTGTAGTGTGCGCCTGCCGCTACGAGGATGGCACCCAGGTTTTTGAGGACTTGATGGGTCTCGGCCTCGATGGAATCCTGGACCAACTCTCCAGTGGCCGGATCGATGGCAATCTGCCCGGACACATAGAGGGTCTGATCTACCAGCACAGCCTGGTTGTAGGGGCCGATCGCTGCCGGAGCTTTATCGGTATGGATGATGCGCTTCATAAGGATTGGGTTGAACGACCCGCCAATGCGGGAGTGAAAGGTTGATGTCTGATCGAAAAAGTAGAACCGAGGAAAAACACGAAGAGCTCCTTTCCCGGTTCAGCGGAAGAGGAGCTCAGGTGAATGGAATCCTGGAATGACTTATCCTTCCAGTATCTCTTCTGCCGGGATCACCACTTGGCCGCGGTAGTACATCGCGCCCTCGTGCCAATACGCACGGTGCATGGGGTGAGCTTCGCCGGTGGTCTTACAGATGGTGATCTGCGGCATTGCGGCAGCCAGGTGGGTGCGACGCTTGCGCTTCCGTTGTTTGGATACCCTGGATTTAGGATGTGCCATATCAATTCTTGTTTAACTCGTCTAATATATTGCGAAACGGATTATCCGGTTCGTCGTCTTTCTCTTCTTCGCTATCAGGTCCCGGTTGATGCTTCTCCAACACCGCCAACATGTCCATGTCACACGGCCGGGGATCGTCATCTTCACAATCAAAGGTCCTCACCACAGGAATGCCCAGCACAATAAATTCGTAGGCAAATCGGGCCAGGTTGAATTCGCGCATATCCTGGGACAGCCAAACCACCTCATCCTCTTCCTTGTAGGTTTCACCGTACTTGATGATGAGCTCCTGTTCGCCGTCGATCGGCAGACCAATATCTGCCAGGCAACGATCACAGGTGGTCGCCACCCGCCCTTCAAACCGAAAGGTGGCTACGATCATATCCTGCCGCTTGTCCAGTTCCACTTCCAGGTCTAACGACCCCGACTGGACCGGCGCCTCCGGAAAACACTGGAAGAAGTCATCCTCAACCTTGAAGTTGTAGGTGGTGATCCCCAATCGAATACCCGCAAGCGGAAATGTAAATGGCAACAGGGCCCGCTCCATCGTGAAAGAACTTTTTCTTTTAGCGGCTGCAAAGATAGGAGGAATGTTTGAAAAAAGGAAGCAATCCGGAACTGGATATTTGAACAGCTGTCCTGCAGAAACAATGGGCTCTCCAGAAGGATCCAAATCAAGAATATCGACTGTCCAATTGCCATTCAGCACCCTGGGAACTATTTTTGACGTATAATTATTGATATCTTATACGTACATCAAGATCATGGACACGAAACTGACCCTGCGCCTGGACAAATCGGTCATCGAACAGGCCAAGGCATATGCCCGCACCCACCAGACCAGTATCTCTTCCCTGGTAGAGGCCTATCTCGCCCTATTGACCCGATCAGAGACATCCGCCCAAATCATCAGCCCGACTGTTCGCCAACTCACAGGCGTCATCGATCTAAAAAAAGCAGATCTGGATCGGGAGAACTACCACGATCACCTGGCAAAGAAGTATCAATGACCCGGCTCTTTGTTAATACCAATATCATCCTGGACCTCCTCGCCGCCAGAGAACCCTTCGTGGAAGAAGCGCAAATCCTGTTCAGCATGTCCGAAACGGCAACAGTGGACCTATTTACCTCTGCCCTGTCCATCGCCAACACCGCGTATATCCTGAACAGACAATTAGATTCAACATCCACTCGATCGCTGCTTCGAAAATTTCGAACCCTGGTTCATATCGCGCCCTTTTCCCAGACGATCATTGATCTGGCCATCCAGGATGATGCCTTCACAGACCTCGAAGATGGGTTCCAATACTATACGGCCTTGAACCTGCCCGCGGATGCTATTATCACCCGAAATCTTCGCGATTTTAGATCATCTGCACTTCCTGTACTGACGGCTCGCCAATGGATCGACATGCATTCGCTGTCAACCTGACAGGGCCGTCTTTCTATATCCTGCTTTCGGTACTCAAGGAGTCTTGCTCAGATCAAAGCCCGTGTACCATATCCTCCGGGCGCACCCATTCGTCAAATTGTTCGGCGGTCAACAGCCCCAACTCCACACCAGCCTCTTTCAGGGTCTTGTCCTCCGCATGTGCCTTTTTGGCAATTTTTGCCGCATTGTCATAGCCAATCTTCGTATTCAACGCCGTCACCAGCATCAGACTGTTATTCAAGTGCTGAGTGATCCGAGCATAGTTGGGTTCGATACCCACCGCACAGTTGTCATTAAAACTCTGACACGCATCGCCAATCAATCGTGCTGACATTAAAAAGTTGAAGATCATCATCGGTTTAAACACATTCAACTCGAAATGCCCATTCGACCCGCCGATATTAATGGCTACATCATTGCCCATCACCTGCGCACAGGCCATAGTTAATGCTTCTGACTGAGTCGGATTGACCTTCCCTGGCATAATGGAAGAACCAGGCTCATTGGCCGGAATAATCAACTCACCAATTCCCGACCGCGGGCCAGAGGCCAACAGACGGATATCATTGCCGATCTTCATCAACGATACAGCCAGCAACTTGAGCGCGCCATGCGCTTCTACAATGGCATCATGAGCCGCCATCGCTTCAAATTTGTTAGGGGCCGTCACAAAATCCAGCCCGGAAAAATTGGCGATATACTCCGCCACTTTTTCCGAATATCCTTTCGGGGTATTTAATCCAGTACCCACTGCTGTACCTCCCAGGGCAAGTTCGCGAAGATGAACGTATGTGTTCTTCACGGCTCGTAATCCATGATCCAGCTGTGCGGCATATCCACTAAGTTCCTGCCCCACGGTCAACGGGGTTGCATCCATCAGGTGGGTCCGGCCTATTTTGACGACATGCTTAAACTCTTCAGACTTCTTGCGCAGCGTATCCCGCAATGCTTCAACACCCGGCACAGTCACCTCCACCAGTGCCCGATAGGCAGCAATATTCATCGCCGTCGGAAACGTATCATTGGAGGACTGGGACTTGTTGACATCGTCATTGGGATGCAACACCTTCTTTTCATCAGTCAACTGCCCCCCAGCAATCACGTGTCCCCGGTTGGCCACGACTTCATTGACATTCATATTCGATTGGGTACCTGAACCCGTTTGCCAGACCACCAGAGGAAACTGGTCATCCAGCTTACCCGCCAGGATCTCATCACAAACAGCGGCAATCAGATCCGCCTTTTCTACAGATAGAACGCCAAGGTCCTGATTCGTCCTGGCTGCTGACTTTTTCAGAATGGCAAATGCTTCAATCACCTCATGTGGAATGTGCTGCCCTCCAATCCGAAAATTCTGACTCGACCGCTGGGTCTGTGCTGCCCAGTATTTATCTGCAGGGACATCAATGCTGCCCATGCTATCCTTCTCCTTGCGAAAACTCATGATATCTGGATTTGCGACAAAGGTAGACAACCTGATGTTCGGGTCATAACCCCGGGGATTGATCCGTATCAGTGCATGGCAAAACTTGAATATGGGTTCCACAAAGGAATGCCTCCTTGGAATAAAGAGTGCCCTTCCACTTGGGAAGGGCACACTGCTTAACATACTTAACCCCTAAAATACTATTTCACTACCATAAACCGCTCGCTCTTCACGATCCGATTTCCTTGGCCAATCACTTGCACTTCATACATGCCTTCCGGCCATGAATGGACGGGAAAAGAAATTTGTGTATGGATTGTGCCTTCCTGCATGAGTAAGCCCATGCTGCTGACAATGCGATACTGCAGTGTTTCTGCACTTTTCACTTGAATCTTGATGACATCTCTGGCCGGATTCGGTGTAATCCACAATTCTGTTGATCCATTTTCGCTCGGATCCTCATTCCAATTCGATTGTTTAAAAGAATCCGAGATACCACCAGGTTTGGACGAACTGCTTCCTTGAATGGTAGCAATGGCATCAACCAGGACACGTGCCTGATCGATATACTTTCGACATGGCGTACTCATCGTATCACGTTTGCTGTTGGGTACCCCTGCTACTGGATTGAGCCAGATGGCCGCACTATCCAGATCTTCAGCATAGAAGCGATCAAAGCCTCGCGCCCATCTGTCATGCAATAACAAGGTTGAAGTACTGCCAGTAAGTGTACATGTCTCCGTACTTCCAAATATAGGGGGCTGAGTCAATCCACCCAAATCGGTATAACCAGAAGCACGTGGAGGAATTGGGCAATTGACTACATATTGAGCAGTTGGACTCCAGATGATGTTATCCACTTTATTACCAATATAGTCACAACCATTGGTTGGCGGTGACGCCAATTCGTGATTGTTAAAATCATACTGGTTATTGGGCGCCCCGTTGCTCCAGACGTTCTCTCTGGCATAGACAGTAAATGCATCTCGATCCTTGTAACAGATCTGGAAGATATCATCCAATCCTATAGGGTCTGCTCCATTCACAAAGGTGTTGGGAGTCACCATTTGATTTGGATGATGAGTGGCGTTACTCACCGCATCGACTTGAAGGAGAATATCTTTGCCAATAACACCTTCCTTATTATTGATCAGATTGGCGCAATCCATCAACACCATTCCAAAATCTTTGCCATTCGAATTGACCCCGCCTTCTTCGATGTAAATTCCGCGGTCACAATTACTGATTGTCGCCTGTGAATAGAGAAAGACGTTGGATTGATTGCCGCCGAGGGATTGAATCCCGTAGTCAAGACCGTCAAGTACCCCACCTTGCATACGGAATACCGGAACATCTTCTAGAAACACACCAATGTCTTGATTGGTGACATTCCCCTGAACACTACATTCATTGATGTATGCGTACTTCACTTGTCTGAAGTCCATACCGATGT
>JAIPBE010000034.1 GCA_021738725.1 Saprospiraceae bacterium
ATGTCAATCCGCTAGAGTGGTTGACCGATATTCTCAATCGGATTAGCGATTACCCTGTCAACCAACTTGAAGATCTCTTACCCCACAAGTGGAAATCAAGTCCTCAGAATTCCTAGATGTACTTGCTCGGACGGATACGAAATATCGGCATGGTCGAAAAGTGAAATATCAAAATATTTAATGAAAAATGTTGTGAAACTTGGAAAAATTGAAAGAAGCAAAAAAAGTATCTTTAGTTTCCAATTTATAATGAGTCCTTTCATGTTTAATTTTCCTTTTGTATGGTAAAAGTAATCGAATTTCTATTTCTTTTTTTTGATACTATTAAAGAGTCGTTTAGTATGTTATCATACCAATTATTATTAGTGATAATAATTATTGGTACTGCGTTCTCGTGTGAAACCTCAATGATTGAAGTAATAAATGCAAATGACGAAATTTTTGTCATTCCCCAACCTGGTTCATCTAATATAAGTAAGGGAGGTTTGTCTAGGATTCTGATTGCAGCTAAAATAAATTTCATTTCAATTATTGATTTTGAACCGATTTCTTCGTCATAACTAAATACTGGAACTTTTTTTTTATTATTCTTGAAATATGTTGTGTATTGAAAAATTAGGTTTTCATAGATAGTCATCACTTTTTCTTTTTCCATTCCAGAATAATATATGATTTTTTCAAAATCCCTATTTAATGTTTGAGCTATTACATCTTGGAACATCATTCTTGCAAAACCTCTTTTCCCATCGGTTTGAATTGTTGCTTCGCCAGATTTTTGCATTACGTTACTTAGCGACATTGAAACAATGCTCTTTCCGCTCCCATTTTTGCCCTTTAAAAAACAGGGCGAGTTAAGGTCAATATCAATATCGTTTATTATTCCTTGAATATTATCATGTTCTTTGGTTAATTCTGATAACGGATTTAGGTTTAATATCACATTCTTGAAACTTATGCTAAACAAGATGGGAGCAAATTTTTTCGAGAATATTATCTTTTTATTACTTCGTTCGCCCTCCAATGTTAAAATTATTATTTTTTTATTTTTATTATTATATTCAGTTGTTACATATTCAAAGTATAAGTTACTTTCTGGATTTAGCCATACGAAGGGACTGCTAATTACCAACTTGTTAACCAAATCTGAAAAGACATATGCCTTTGCTAAGGCAAGTCTCACACATTCTCCGCCAGAAAGAGTATTTATTTCTTGGTCTTGTATTTCAATAAGATTGAATTTATCCATTGTTTCTTCTGCTCTGTCTTCGGCTTCATAGGCTGATATGGCAGCTGCATTTATAGTTTGTTTCGGAGTAGCGAATGCGATGCAATCTGAAGGTGTAGATGTGATGTAGGATTGTTTGTTAAACTCATATTCGGCAATACTATTAAAATTAGCTGTAAAGTCTAACCAAAAAGTGGAAACTCCTGCATATTTTCTTGGCAATAAGTTGAATATGAGTTCACGAAATCTTTGTTCCCGTGTTTCATAATTTTCAAATTCAATTGTTTCTATCATTTTATTATTTTTACTTTGCTAGTTCACGAATGTGTCTAGGAGTCTTTGATATTGTTTATTTCACTTACTTAAAATGTTTTATTTCGTTAGGTCGACGTATTTTTGAAGTTTGTGTTATTCCTGATTTAGATTCATTTGTAGAGAATGTGGCGTTGATGTTGGACTACAGTGTTGGTTATTTCTGTTGTGAGGATACATTTATAACGAAATAAATCTTTGATATGCCTTGTGCGAGTACCAAATTCTATTTTTGTGGTCTAATTTCATTGGGGAGGGATGTGATTCTTTTTAAAGTTTATAAATGCGTCGAGGTCCAGTAGGTTATATGTTGTTGTTATGATCACCCAATTCAGCCCTCCAAAGTTAAATAATTCTGTTTGAATTTCCACCTTGCCTGATTCTACCTCGATTTCGTCCATCTTTCCCCCATTTTTCTCAACTTTCCTCCTTCCTCAGCGGTTATCCTGATACATCCCTACTTTTGGGGGATCAGAATCCGTTGCTATGATACGCAGAATCTTACTTTTCGCCTTCCTATTGGCCCCATTTTTTCTCCTAGCCCAAGCCCCCTCCGCCACGGATATCATCAAACGTGCAGACGAGAAACTTCGCGGTAAAACCAGCTATGGCGAAATGACCATGACCATCTTCCGGCCCACCTGGAGCCGGGAAGTCGGATTCAAGTCCTGGTCCAAAGGCACCGAAAATGCCCTGATCCTCATCACCGGTCCTAAGCGGGACAAGGGTTCCGTCTTTCTCAAGCGGGACAAGGAGATGTGGAACTGGCGCCCCACCATCGGCCGGACCATCAAGATGCCGCCCTCCATGATGATGCAGTCCTGGATGGGTTCCGACTTTACCAACGACGACCTGGTCAAAGAATCCTCGGCCATCTATGACTATACCCACAAACTGCTGGGCTCCGAAAAGATCCAGGGCCTGGACTGCTGGAAGGTGGAACTGACCCCCACCCGCGATGCGGCCGTGGTCTGGGGAAAGGTGATCAGCTGGGTGGACAAGAAGGACTATATGCAGCTGCAGACCGAGTTTTACGACGAAGACGGCTATCTTGTCAACACGATGATCGCTTCTGATATCACCACCCTGGGCGGGAAGACCCTGCCCGCCACTCTGACCATGATCCCCGCCGATGAGCCGGGTCACAAGACTGTGGTCAAGTATCAGAAACTGGAGTTTGACAAACCCATCGCCGACAACTTCTTTTCCGAACAAAACATGCGCCGAATCCAATGATCAAATGGCTGATCCTGGCCTGGCGCAATATCTGGCGCAACAAGCGCCGTACCCTCATTTCCGCAGCCTCCGTGGCCTTTGCGGTGATGTTTGCCACATCCATGAGTTCTCTCCAGAAAGGGGGATGGGACCGCATGCTCAACAATGTGGTCCATTTCTATTTTGGCTATGCCCAGATCCACGCCGAAGGGTACTGGGATGAGCAAACCATCGACCGGTCGCTCGAACTCAACCCCGATACTCTGGCAGCTATGTCGGCCCTGATCGGCAACAAACCCATTGTCCCCAGATTGGAGTCCTTCGCCCTGGCCTCCACCGGCCCGATCACCATGGGGGTGCTGGTCAGCGGGATCGGCCCCGCTGGTGAGGACAGCCTGACCGGCCTGGCCGATCGGGTGATCGCCGGGCGCTACTTTCTGGATGGCACGGAAGATGGCGTCCTCGTCGCCAAGGGGATCGCCGAAGAGCTGGAACTCTCCGTCGGCGATACCATGGTCCTGCTCAGTCAGGGGTATCACGGGGTCAGTGCCGCCGGCAAATATCCCATCACCGGGCTGGTGTCCTTCGGTTCGCCCGACCTGAACAAGCTGATGGTTTTTATGCCCTTGCATACGGCACAATATTTCTTTGGGGCCGACGGGCGGGCTACCTCTCTGGTCCTCCAGCTCGAAGGTACCAAAGAGGCGAAGGCAGCGGTGAGCACCCTGCGCAAAAAACTGGATCTGACGAAGTATGAGGTGCTTGACTGGGAGCAACTGATCCCGGACCTGGTCTCGGCGCGCAGCCTGGATACAGCTGGTAGTAATGTCATCATCCTCATCCTGTATCTCATCATCGCCTTCGGCCTGTTTGGCACGGTGCTGATGATGACCAAGGAGCGTGAATACGAGTTTGGCGTGCTGATCGCCATCGGGATGAAGCGACGACTGCTCACAGGCGTGGTCTGGATCGAGATCCTCTTCCTGGCCGCTGTGGGGACGGTGATTGGCATGTTGCTGGCCTTTCCCGTGGTCTGGTATTTTCATGTCCACCCCATCGTCTTTGAGGGGGAGATGGCCCAGGCTTATATCCAATATGGTGTCGAGCCGATCATCCCCACCGTGGTGGAAGCCGCTATCTTTATCAAACAGGGGTTGATCATTTTCGGGATGGCTGCGGTGATGGCCCTCTATCCCCTGATCAAGATCAGCACCTTGTCACCTGTACAATCCATGCGTCACTGATATGGGAGTACTGATCAAGATCGCCTGGCGGAATATCTGGAGAAGCCGCACCCGCAGCCTGGTGGTGCTGGGTGCCATCAGTCTGGGCATCTGGGCCCTGATCTTCCTCCTCAGTTTTTCCCGGGGAATGGTGTACAACCTGATCGACAACAGCATTCGGCGGGAGATCGGGCATCTGCAACTCGAACATCCCGAATTCAACAAGCAACACGATTTCCGTTTTCACCTGGAGAATGCCGATTCATTAGGAGCGCTGTTCTTCCAGGATCCGGGTGTCGTATCGGTAAGCGAGCGGGCCGTTTCGATGGGGATGGTTTCTTCGGCCAAAGGGGCACGAGGGGTTCGGATCTGGGGGATCGACCCGGAGCGGGAAAGAGGTGTGACGTTCATTGCGGACAAGATCGTAGAGGGAGAGTTTCTGGAACCGGGTCGAAATCCGATCCTGATGAGCAGTCATCTGGCGGGTAAACTGGGTCTGAAGATGCGGTCCAAAGCCGTGCTGACCTTCCAGGACCTGGAAGGGAATATCACCGCCGGCGCCTTCCGGATCACCGGCCTGTTTGATTCCGGCACGACGCCCTTCGACGAAGGGACGGTGATGGTGCGGCGGGAAGATCTCCTGCGCCTCACTGGTGGTGCCGACCGCGACATCGCCCAGCAGATCGTGGCCATCGTCGATGACCCCGACAGTGTCGAGGTGATCCGCGACCGACTGGCGCCCTTGTTTCCCGGAGCCAAGCTGCGCACCTATGAAGAGGTGGCCCCGGAAGTGGCCCTGTATGAATCGCAGATCGGCCTCACCAATATGATCGTCATCACCATTTTCATGCTGGCCCTCATCTTCGGCATCATCAATACCATGTTGATGGCTGTCCTCGAGCGGGTGCGGGAACTGGGCATGCTCATGGCCATCGGGATGAACCGACGACGGGTATTCCTGATGGTGATGTTCGAGACATTATTTCTGGGACTGACGGCCATGCCGGTTGGAATCGGACTGGTGATGTTGACGCTGAAGTTTTTTGAAAAGACGGGCATCGATCTGTCCATTTTCTCGGAAGGGATGCGCGAGTTTGGCATGTCCGAGATCGTCTATCCCGATCCGGTGACCTCCATTTATTTCCAGGTGGCAGGGGCGGTCTTTTTGACGGCCTTCCTGGGGGCGATCTATCCGGCATGGAAAGCCATCCGCCTGAAACCTGTTGAAGCATTGTCTAAAATCTGATCCTCATGGCTGTGATCGTCACACGCGACCTGTTCAAGACCTACAATCCAAAAACCATCCCGGTGCATGCCCTCAATGGCATCAGCCTCTCGGTGGAGGAGGGCGAATTTACGGCTATCGTCGGTCCGTCCGGATCCGGCAAAACCACCTTGTTGAACATCCTGGGCGGACTGGACAATCCGACCTCCGGATATGTGGAGATCGGCGGTACGGATATCAGCAAACTGAGTGAAAATGAATTGATCGACTTTCGGAAGAACCGGATCGGTTTTGTGTTTCAGTCGTACAACCTGATCCCGGTGTTGACGGCTTATGAAAACGTCGAATTTGTGATGCTGCTCCAGGGGCGTCCTGAAAAGGAGCGACGCGAGCGTGCAGAGGCACTTCTGGAAGCGGTTGGGCTGAAAGATCAAATGCGCCGTCGGCCCTCTCAACTTTCCGGTGGCCAGCAGCAGCGGGTCGCGGTGGCTCGTGCCCTGGCACCTCGTCCGGCTTTTATCCTGGCGGATGAACCGACCGCCAATCTCGACTCGCACACCTCTGCCAACCTGCTGGATATCATGGGCAAGTTGAACCAGGAAGAGCAGGTGACCTTTATTTTCTCGACCCACGATGCGCGGGTCATCGATCGGGCCAAGCGGGTGGTGACCGTGGAGGATGGGGCGATTATCTCAGATGAGTTACGGAGTTAAGGTGTTATGGAGTTATGGAGGGGAGGAGATGAAACGCGAAGTCGCTAAGGCGCGAAGGATCACAAATGACTGTTGAAAAGAATGGACTGGGTGACAGGTGAATGAATTCCAAGTTCCTGTGTTCCTGCCTGCAAGCCGCAGGCTTGGTTCCTGGTTTGCTTCAGGTTTTAGATGCAGTTTTAAACGCTTAGCTGTTCAATGTTCAAGGCGTGGCCTGGCGGCCAGCTTGTTCAATGTTTAACGTGAAATTACCTGGATGGAATATTCGTTCCCCAGCCATTGGCCTTAAAGGCCAAGTCTGGATCCGGCCATCACACTGAATGTGGGATCGTCCGGGCTCGGCCCATTGTTCCTTGTTCCTGATTGGTATGAGATGATCGTGTTGGGAAGGTGTGCACGCCATGAAGACGCGAAAGGGGTTTATTCGTTTATTCGTTTCCGCCCCGGCGGACAGGTATTCGTTGAGGGGTATACTTGCCACGAAGACTCGAAGACACAAAGGGATCACAAAGGCAGGGTTTATTGGTTTATGAGTTTATTCGTTAAGGGGCTTTGGGGTCCCCATCCCGTCCAAATGCCAATACCGGATCAGTCAGAATTCATGAGGGGGATAAAGGGGGAGGCGGAAATGCTTTTATTTCGGAGCACGGTGGCCACCCCCGGCATTGAAAATGCGCCTGCGGCGATTTTCAATGCCACCCCCGCCGGCGGGGGACATTTTAGGTGTCCCTCTGCCAAAATTTTCTGACAGCTAAAATCCGGCCCTTGCGAAATAACCCAATATCGAAATCATGCCGTAAGTAGTAACCCTCCTCCCATTGAAGGATGCTTTGGCTTGTAGGACCGAATTCCGAATACCGAACTCCGTTTTCATCCCTGATCCTTCGAAATAACCCAATAACTCAATAACCCAATAACGTCTCACTTAATCATAATGAAACCGACATTGCACAATAGTGCAGACCTGGGTGTCTTTGGTCTGGCCATCAATGGCGTAAACCAGGCGGTGCTCACCAGAAATCCGGCGAGACCAGAATCCGGCAAGGTCATGTTTGAGGGGTTCGGGGTGACCGAGACCGTCAAAAGGAGTGCGTTGAATGTCCTTGAGGAGGGTCTGGATTTTCTTTGCCATCCGTTTATCCGTTTCCAGCCACCAGGTAAACTCCTCCCAGGCATGTGGCGTGAATTGGATGTTCATTCCTTTTCCGGTTCCGCAGCGTAGGAGATCACATCACCCTGTCGATATTGATGAATGGAGGCGGTCAACCGTTCCCTGTTCGCCTTTGTTGATAGCAGATGAGCCGTTTCCGTCAGGGCATTGTATTCCTTCAGGGACAAGATCACCACGGCCTCGTCGTCCTTGTTGCGGGGAATGATCAGCACGTCGAGAGATTGTGAAACCTTGTCCAGGTATTCTTTCAGATTTTTCCGAAGAGAAGAAATGGTGACCGCTTTCATTGTTGTTTGTTGTACATATAAATGTACAGGATATTGTACACAAATCAAAACCCAGTCCCCATTCGGGCACGGTTGAAGGATCGTAGGGGTAGTACGACCCCTACGGGGCCGGGATATCTTGTGTCATTGGTCTGCTATAATCGTTTGACCCCTACGGGGCCAGAAACGTTAAAGGATATTCCTGGATCAACCGATGGTTGGGTGTGCAGAATGGACAAGTTCTCATAAGTTTCACGAAACCTGAAGGGGTTCAATAGGATAGCCCCGGGTGAAACCCGGGGTTTCCGACGCGCAATACCATCAACCCTGAAGGGGTTGAAGAGCACGTTCTACAGACCTGGGCGGGAATCCCCCTGGCCATGCATAAATCCCAACTATTCCTCCGTGATCATCACCTTCCTCACGACCACTGCTCCATTCTCCCCGATCAGACGGCAGACATATATTCCGGGATCCCAACTGCGTGTGTCTACCTGGACACCCTGCGGTAGTGTGACCATTCTCTGATTGAACATCAGGTGCCCCAGAAGATCGGTGACAACCAAATGATGCACACCCGATCGAAACGATTGGATCGTGAACGATTCACGGGCTGGATTGGGAAAAATGGAAACGGGTAGAGGTGCCTTTGCGGGAGTCAGCGAAGTGGGCATGGGGAATTCATGTGCGCCGATATCATATCCACTGCCCTGGGGTCGGGACAGCTGGTCGATATCCACCAGCACATCCGGTGACAGGTCAGTGCCCTGATCGACCACAGCGGGAAATGCATCGAGGAGGTGGAGGTCACCTGCAGCCGCATCTATGAACCAGGTCTCCCATGCAGAGGTCTGATTAGTGGCCAGGGTGGCCTGGGCACCATCGCGGGATTTTATGGTTTTATTGGTCAGGTTATTGACAATATCCACTCCCGTAGTCGCCGGAAAGCGATATTCGATGGCATTCTGGTATTGGATGTAAATGGTATTGTTGTACACCCGGGTGCCGGGGGATGTCTCCAGCCCGATCCCGACATCATGGAAGGGATGGCCGCCATCATTGTAGATCATATTGTTGCGGATCATCCCCCCGGTGTTGGGACTACTCCCCAGACCCAAGCCAATACCCCGGTCGCAATTGATGATCATATTCCGTTCAATGGTCTGATCACTGCCATCATTCCAGAAATGCACGGCATGTTCGGCGACCGAACCGGAAGGACTGGCGATGTCCTTGAACACATTATCCCGCACAGTCCAGTGGTCGCCTTTGTGGATGTCCAGTCCGCCGATGTAGAATTGTGGGCCGATACCGGCAGGATATTCAAAGAGGCTGCACTGCACCAGACCGTAATCGGCGCCATCGCCTCCGGCGGTTCCTTTGATCATCTGCTCGTACGTATTCTGGATACGCACGTTGTGGACGAACAGACTGTCTCCTTCCACGGCGATGCCGTGATTGCCGACATCGCGGATGGTCAGGTCGGCGATGGTATTGTTGTCACCCACGAAGTAGATCACATTTTCCACGTTAGGGGACACGCTTTTCATCCCGGTGCCGGTGAGGATGACGGCATCCCGATTGCCGGAAGCACTGCGAAAGACCACATTGCTGGCGGTGATATAGGGATACCAACTCGGGGAGGCAATGGGGTAAGTGCCATCTGCCAGCAGGACGGTCATGTTGCCGCCATTGGCATTGACCTGGTTGATGGCATTGTACAACTCATTGGTGGTGGCCACATTGATGATCGGACCGATGACCAGGTCGCAAGGGGTGACGGTGTTGCTTTGCACTTGTGTGATGGTGCAACCACATGTTTGTGCCGGACATTCTACCCGAATGCCAGGCAACATATTGATGATGAGTGAAACAAGGAAAAGCAAAAAATATCGGTGAAGCATAAGGAGATTTTAAGTGATCACATTCATCTATTCCATTGAGAAATCATGACATGAAACTTTTGTCGCAGATCATCATTCGGCGTGAAAAGGCATTGAATATTTCGTAAATTACGTCAAAGATTGCTTTATGAGATCCTGTTCCCGGTTCCTGGTGCTTTCTATCCTGCTTGGTCTCACCATCCAGGCCCGGAGCCAAGCGGTTTTTCCGCCGGGTTCCGTTTGGAAATTTGATGGCTCCGACATCAGTTTTAGTGGGCCTTATTCCTATTATATTCAACTGGAGGCCACCGATAAAGACTCACTTTTCAATGGGTTTTCCTGGCAGATCATGAAATGGCATAGTGAGTTGAAGGACGGATCTTCTGGCCCTGTTTCTGTCAAGGATGGCCTGCATCTATATCGACGTGAAGGAATCCATCTTGTTCAGGCATTTAAGGGGGATCCAGAAGGGGAACGAGTCCATGCCTGGCATTTAGATGCCTCTGTCGGTGACACGTTGTATTATATGGATGGAGGGCCATTATCAACAACCACACTTCCTCACACAGAAGTCATTGATGTGGATACCGTTTTTGAATCAGGGTTTCAGGTCCAGCAATTGACGTTGGTACAATCTGGGTACTTTCAAGATACGCTTGTCGTTCAGCCGTGGACAGGAGTCCTTCAGCGACAACAATCTGTTTATGTAAATGAGCATATTGGTGATGAATTTTCCATATACCCGTTTATTTATAACCTTGTCGATATTGGTCATTTGCAACTCACCTGTTTTACATTTCCAGACGGGACGAATGTACATTATCGACAAAACTGTGGAAAATTGATCAATTCAATTGACCCTTCAGATAATGAAAGCAAGTCATTGTTCTATGTCTTTCCAAATCCAATTCAGGATCAATTGTATTTGCACTGGCCAGTGGAGGTGCCATTTCAGGATGGCACCCGTATTATTTTGACAAATCCCAGTGGCGTTACTGTGTTCGAACAAGAGATTCTTGATCCGCACGATCAAGTATTCTTTGTGAATCTGAGTCACTTGCCTTCTTCAATCTATCTGCTTCAAGTTATCCAGGAAAACGGTGTGCCGATTTGGTCTTCCAAAGTGATGAAGCATTGAGCATAATTGACTTCCCTGTTTTATTGGTCTATTTCTATCCCATATTTCATCAACAATCCTTCCAGGCCATTGACAGAAAATCGGGCGCCTTTGATCGGATTTATCTCCGGATCGATGATATAATTTCGGGCGGATCGTAAATCCGCATTCTGAAGCTTCGTGTGTTCGAACGTGGCACCTGCCAGATCACAATCATCGAAAATCGCGGCACTGAGATCCGCTTCTACAAACTCGGTTTCGACCAGGCTGCAACGCCGAAATACAGTATTTTTCAACGGGAGCCCATAGAAGGAGGACAAATTCAGGAGGCAATCTTCAAAGGAAAATTCCAGGAGGAAAGACTTGCAGTCATCCAGGCGCAATCCCAACATTTTACAATCTTTGAAGAGGACCTCTTTAAAGGATGTGTTTTTCAGAATGGCCATACTCAGATCGCAACGCTCGAATGTGCAGGAGGTAAAGACACTATTGGATAAATCTGCTTCCTGAAGGAGGCAATCTCGGAATGTGCATCCTTCATATTCTCCCGGTTGGAGTTGTGCGATTTGATCGAAGTTCTGGTCGAGGTAAGATGAAGTAGACATATTGAGGCAAATAATATAGATGTCAATGGCAGCTTGAATGAAACCTTCAAGTTCAAATAGGAATGGGTCTCTTGATCCACTTGATCAGTTTGCCATCAAAATCGGTGCCCACCGATTCATAGGTCCAGGGGATCATGTTCGCATAAGAGAAGTAGGTGACCAATCGAGTGCCCTCCGGCATCATGGCCAGTTGCTGTTTCACGTACAGGACGTAGGTGGCATGCCGGGTCCGACTGAAACTGATAGAATTATCAATTGCATCTTCCGGGATAAGGTGTTCAAAAAAGGAGTTGAAATAATAGATCCCATCAAATGATTTGAAGGGGACTTCCATCATATTCCCGTGTTGAAAAGACACCCGGGGCCATTGATTTTTTTCGGTGAGGGACAAGGCCAGTTCATGCAACTCTTTTCGTTGCTCAATGCCGGTAAAATGACCTTGTGTGGTGGCAGAGCCGATCATGCAGAATTTGCCACCACCTGATCCAATATCCAGGATTTTCTTTCCGGGTTCGGGTGCCAGGAAGGCTGCGGCTACCTGGGCGACATCGATAGGGGTATAATGAAAATCGGCAATGACCTTCATTTCTGGAGGATACATCACATTGAAATCCTCGTCAGATACAGGCTGTCCGTTCAATAGTTTTTCGAGGATCGTCATGAAGGGTTGTTGCACATTCTGAAGGCCAAGGTAAGGAAGGGCACCTATATCAACCCCACTCAATGGCCAATCTAATCCGCCAGCTGGCGGATTCTGACTAAAGCAAACCTACGCGATACTTCGTTATTTCTCAATCACTTAGCTATTGCTAGGTTCATTCGAAATGCCTAGTCTCGCTTGGTTTTCTTTAGTCTTGGCCTATTTCGGAGGTTAATAGAAGTGCCCTGAAGATGGATTACCTCGATTCGTAGATCTGCAGCCGGGACTGCAACCTGTTGAGTTCGGATTGCAGGTCTTCCACCTTTTGGACGAGGTGGAGCACCACATCCAGACTGTCGGAGTCCAGGTGCAGTTCCTGCTGCAGGCGGAGGAGGCGTTCCAATTGCGAGAGGTGATCTTCATGGATACAGGCCATTTGATCGACGGTATGGATCTCGAGAAGTTCCATTTCGCCCAGTCGTTCGATCAGGGTCACCTCGATCTGATAATGCGTGCAAACCGTTTCCAGGGGGATATAGTGTGGAGCGTTCATGATTGGTGCAGATTGGCGAGTTCTGTAAAGAGTTCTTTTTCCTTTTGAGACAAATGACTGGGAATACGAACATGGTAGGTCACATACAGATCGCCATGCGTTTCCTCCTTTTTATAGTGTGGCATGCCCTTGCCTTTGAGTTTGACTTTGGTACCGTTCTGCGTTTCGGGTGGGACGGTCAGTTTGACCTTGCCATCGAGGGTGGGGACGATGATCTCGCCCCCGAGAACGGCAGTGTACAGATCCAGTTCGAAGGTGGTATGCAGGTCGTTGCCATCGCGTTTGAAGGTGGGATCTGTCTCGATAGAGAAGCGGATGTAGAGGTCCCCGTTCGGTCCGCCATTGACACCCTCTCCTCCATGACCTTTTATTTTGATGACCTGTTCGTCTTGTACACCGGCCGGGATGGTCAGTCGGATCTTCTTGCCATTGACCGTCAGGGTCTGTTTTTGGGACTTCAGGATGTCTCGAAGCTGGAGGTGCAACTCTGCCTGATAATCCTGGCCTTTGAACTGCACCTGGCTTCGTCGCTGGTTTGAGCCCTGGCCACCAAACATGGAGGCAAAGAAATCTGAAAAATCTTCATCTCCTGTGAACTGCCCCTGGTTTCCGCCAGGTGAACTGCGGCGATACTGTTGCTGCTGCCGTTGTTGTTGTTTGGCGCGTTCGATATCATCGGCGTGCATCCAGTCCTTTCCGTACTGGTCGTATTTCTTCCTTTTTTCCGGATCACTGAGCACTTCGTTGGCCTCGTTGGCTTCCTTGAATTTTCGTTCGGCTTCCTTGTCGTTGGGGTTGATATCGGGATGATATTTCCGGGCCAGTTTGCGGTAGGCTTTTTTGATGTCTGCCTCGCTGGCGGTTTTGGGAATGCCCAGGATCTTGTAGTAATCGATGAAGTTCATGTCAATCCTTTGAGGACGGTAAAGCCCTGACCTGTATCAGAACGCGTCCATGTTGTTGCCTCGAAAGTAAGTCACTTCATCCCGATATTCAGGAAAGATCTGATGATTCTGGTTTTTAGGAAGAATGATCTGATCCGAAGCAGGCAGAACTTCAGCGATGGAGATGACGATGGTTCCAGATGAATTAAGCTGATTTTAAGCATGGGTTAAGGTCGTTTCAAGGGGAGTGTCGGCACCTTTGTGCCAAATCATTGAATTATGTTAAGTGCTACACATATCCATGCCATGCTGGTGCATTTTCCGATAGCACTGGTCATTGTCGGTTTTTTATCTGAACTGGTTGGACTGGTGCTGAAGCGGCCGTTCTTTAGACAGGTCGGATGGATGTTGCTTCTTCTCGGAGCAGCAGGAGCCGTGGCCGCTTACTTCACAGGAAAGGTTGCCGGTGAGGGGATGGAAGATGGGGCGCTTGGACGAGCGTTGTCGACACATATGGAGGCTGCAGGTTGGGCAGTCGCGGCTATATTGGCGGCAGTCGGTTTACGAATTATAGCGATGATTTTTGATGTTCGATTCAAATCCTTGAAGTGGATCGCCCTGATCGGATTTGCAGCTGCTGTCGGCGCCTTGGGTAGAACCGGGTATCTGGGTGGGCAATTGGTTTTTCGTCATGGAGCAGGTATAGAGTTGGGATTGGGAGATTTTCCATCGGATGATACCTCCAGCGGAGTCAAAGAACCGTAACATTGTCCTGTAAATCAGACACTATGCGTATCCTGCTTGTTGAAGATGAGATCGCCATTGCCAGCTTTATTTCGGAAGGATTGCAAGAGGAAGGGTTTTCTATGGACATCGCCCACAATGGCAAGGAAGGCCTGATGATGGCTTTGGATGAAAGCTCAGAGTACGATCTTATTCTTCTGGACTGGATGCTTCCAGGATTGAGTGGAATTGAAATCTGTCGATCGATACGAATGGAGAATATGACTGTACCGATCATTTTTCTGACTGCCAAGGATACGGTGGATGATGTCGTTTTTGGACTCGAGACAGGAGCGAATGATTATATACGCAAGCCGTTTGCGTTTGATGAGTTGTTGGCACGGATCAGGGTTTTATTGCGCAGTTCGGAGGATATCAATCATATGTATTCAGTAGGGGATATTCTCATGGATGTCGCTGCACATCGTGTTACAAAGGCGGGTGTTCAGGTCAAGCTGACACAAAAAGAATTTGCATTGCTCGAGTGGTTGTTACGAGAAAAAGGAAAGGTTTGCCGACGCACCAGCATCATTGAAAAGGTATGGGATATCCATTTCAACCATGATACAGGGGTCATCGATGTCTATATCAATTTTCTCCGTAAAAAATTGGACAGTCCAGGCAAGGAATCCTTTGTTGAGACAATTCGAGGAGTTGGATACAGAGTGAATGATGTGCTATGAAACTGAGGCTTCGGAATCGAATTGCACTTTTTACAGCGATCGCTGCAGCCGTGACGATCGGAGTGGTCTTCCTTGCCGTTTACGGAGTCGTCTTCATCACAGCTTACAATCATCTTGATGCGGATATTTATCAGGAGAAGAAGGAAGTCCTGAGCAGCTTGCGATGGAAAGGTGACGCGATCATCATTGATGACATGCCGGAATGGGAGGAGAATGAACATATTGATGTAGAGGTAAATCCGACCTTTTTACAAATTGTTGATACAAAGGGCAGGGTCCTGTTCCGGTCATCCAATCTGGATGAAGATATTCTCCTGTACAACCCGAACCTGATTTCAGATCAATTCTTTAACAGCCGGATTGGTGCCAAGCGGATACGGCAGGGCCAATTCCCCATCAACAATGAAGAGGGTGTGGTGATCGGACAGATAACTATTGGGATATCTCAGGAAGAATCTGCCATCGTACTTCATAATCTGCGGAATATTTTGTGGATATCTTTCCCGCTACTTTTGCTTATTCTTTTTGCGGCGACCTCTGTTGCAGCCGCAAAGGGAATCGCTCCAGTCCAACAACTGATACAGGCTGCACGGAGAATCGGTGAGTCCGATTTTCATTCCAGATTGCCTCTTCCTGAAAATCGCGATGAACTGTATTTGTTGGCATTAACCATAAACGAACTCTTGCAGCGGGTGGACAATGGTGTACAACGAGAAAAGCAGTTTACATCAGATGCATCGCACGAGATTCGTACCCCCTTGACAGCCATTCGCGGCACACTTGAGGTGCTTGTGAGGAAGCCCCGTGAGCGCGAGCATTATGAAGGAAAGATAGCCGGGGTGATCCTTGAAGTGGACCGGATCAATGGCATTCTGGATCAACTCTTACAATTGGCACGTCTGGAAAATGGAGGTTTTCCTATCCAGCATCTACCTCTGGATCTGGCTAGCTTTCTGAGTGAAAGAGCCCGTCAATGGGAGTCTCGTATGCTGGATAAAGAAATGAAGTTTACCCTGGATATTGTTAGTGCGGCACATGTTTATACAGATGCCGCGCTCTTGGGTCTCATCCTGGACAACCTGATCAGCAATGCCTGGAAATATGGTAATAGAGGAGGGCACATCACGTTGAGCTGGAATCCGCGCATGCATGTACTGGCGGTCAGTGATGATGGTCCGGGGATGGCGGACAATCATTTGAAGCAGGTGTTCGATCGCTTCTACAGATCGGATGATTCACGAAGTTCGACTATTCCAGGTGCCGGCTTGGGGTTGTCCATTGCCCGCAAACTTGCCGATCTGCTTGACCTGAGGATAACGGTTGCCAGCACAGAGGGAACGGGGACTACATTTTTTCTTCAGTTCTCTGATCAGGAGCCCTCTCAGTCACCCGCCTGATTTTCACATTCAAGGCTGATCGCTCTTCCATAATTGGAGGTTGGGCATTTAGTAGATATGGCGTCTATGATCTTTGGCAGTCATCCGGGATATAGAGTTTGAATTGGGTATTACACAGCGACCATGAAAATGATTTAAGGAGATTTTGAGAAAGGTCAAAGAAACCTTTAAGGTGGGTGTGGCCATCTTTGATCCATTAAATCACTCAAAATTAATATCATGAGACCTGTTCTGATTATGCTCGAAATGTTCGCCTTGTTAGCTGTTTTGATTTTGAATGCATGCAGCTCCAGTGCTGAGCAGGCATCTGGATTGACAGCACCTGAAACGTCTACATCCACTTCGTCTGGTAGCGATGAAAACAGAGGTGATGGCCAATCTGCACTTGTTGGAAATCAATTGACCGATTCACAATCTGCCAATGAATATGACAGTGGAAATGTAGGTACAGCTGCAAATCTTCTCCAGGCATTGAAAGGAGAGATGACGGCTAGTGCAAAGTATGCAGCGTATGCAAAGAAAGCACAGGAAGAAGGATTGGCCAAGGTCGCTGCATTGTTCAATGCCACGTCAATGTCTGAAAAAATTCATGCGGATAATCACAGAGCTGTCCTTCAGGATATGGGTGTATCCATCCCGTTGATTCAACCCGTATTTGATGTCAAGACGACCCGGGAAAATCTTGTAGATGCGATTGCCGGCGAGACGTATGAGATAACGACAATGTATCCCGACTATCTAAAGGTAGCGGCGAAGGAAGGGCGGCAACTTGCTCAGATCAGTATGAACTATGCATACAAGACGGAACAGAAGCACAAAGTCTTCTATGAGAAAGCACTGGCCGCTGTGGATGCCGGCCAATTCCAAAGTTTGTCATCCAGTTATATGATCTGCCCGACCTGTGGAAACACATATGACGGAGCCGCGCCGAAACGTTGTGGAATATCGATGACAAGTGGAGAGCGCTTTATCTCTGTTCCATCTGTGTGATCTTTTATGGAACCCGGAAAATTTGCGCCAGGCTAAACCAATGAATCACGAATAATCTGATCGTCTTTGGTGGAATGATGTCGCCTGACCAAATATCATCC
The DNA here is from genome assembly GCA_021738725.1 of Saprospiraceae bacterium. Taxonomy (GTDB): domain Bacteria; phylum Bacteroidota; class Bacteroidia; order Chitinophagales; family Saprospiraceae; genus JAGNXB01. The sequence continues at coordinate 16,987 of JAIPBE010000034.1, forward strand.
CCTTTCTCGTTAAATCAGGTTCCGGATATAAGTTGGGTGTTGAATGATTATCCTCAAGCAATGATTTTCGACGGTAAAAAGAAAAGAAGTGGTTCGAATTTCTGAATCGGGGACAAAAGGTAAAGGTCTATTATGACAGTACGAACCAACAAATCTGGAAAAGAGAGTAGAAAGAGGATCGGATCTGAGGCCATAGCCATCGCCCCGCAAGGGTGATTATGATCGACAGAAGCGATGAAATAGTCAGGTCGATTTACAATAGCTGACCGGAAGAAAATAGCACATAGCCGGTCGTCCTTTTATTCACGTTTAAACAAATACTCATGAATCAAGCACATTTGCATTTAGTCCTCAACCATCTCCCTATTTTGGGAGTGATGTTCGGTGTCCTGGTCTTGTTGGCCGGTTGGCTTCTCAAACAGGAGGCAGTCAAGCGGACGGGGTTGGGGTTATTCATTTTTTCTGCATTGGCAGCCATACCCGCCTTCCTCACTGGAGAGGGTGCAGAGGAATTGGTTGAAGGTTTACCCGGTGTCGGTGAAAATCTGATCGAACGGCATGAAGACCTGGCCAACTATTTCCTATGGACTGTGATCGGATTAGGTATATTGGCAACGGCCACGTTATACGCTTCTCTGAGGGCCTGGAAAGCTGCGTCCGCAATGTTCATGATAACATTGGTTGTGGCTCTTGGCACGATGGTCCTCGCACAGCAGGTGGGTACTTCGGGAGGCGAGATTCGTCATACTGAGATCCGGGGTGACGCGGCTGGGCAGGGAACAAATCTGCCTGAATCAGGTGACGAGGACGATGACTAATCGAAAGAAGATGAACACACGGAAAATCATGGACAACAAATCCATCCTTGAGATGGGAAGTTGATATGATTTAATGAGTAAGACCTTGGGGTGACCTGGGTCTTTTCTCATTAATCGGGGGTTGATCTATGTCGTCCAACGTGTCCGGATAGAGGGAATAGAAATCTACATTCCTTCAGGCTGATCCTGTTTCCCCGGAGCAGCCTACCTTTGATACATAATCTTCGAAATATGACTCCATCCTATTCCCTGGCCATCCACGGCGGTGCTGGCACCATATTGAAATCCGAGATGTCGCCTGAGAAAGAGGTGGCCTATACAAAGGCTCTTCGTGAGGCGCTGGATGCCGGGGAGGTCATCCTGAAAAAGGGAGGTTCATCTGTGGATGCGGTGATCGCAGCTGTCAGTTCCATGGAGGATTGTCCATTGTTCAATGCCGGGCGAGGGGCGGTCTTTAACGCTGTTGGTGGCCACGAGATGGATGCGTCCATCATGGATGGATCCAATCGGATGGCGGGAGGTGCTGCCGGTATTTCGGGGATTAAAAATCCGATTTGTCTGGCACGTGATATCATGGATAAATCCGGGCATGTATTATTGATCGGAGAAGGGGCTATGGCTTTTGCGGATGCGCAGGGCTATGAGCGGATGCCCGCGGATTATTTTCATGATGCGTTTCGATATGCGCAATGGAAGGATGTGCAAGGCACCGATGCGATGCAGTTGGACCATACTGTAAAGGACAGGAAGTTCGGCACCGTTGGAGCCGTCGCCCTGGATCAACAGGGCCATTTGGCGGCCGCTACCTCCACTGGCGGCATGACAAATAAGAAATTCGGTCGGGTGGGGGATAGTCCGGTGATCGGCGCGGGCACGTATGCATATGATCTCACGTGTGCCGTGTCGTGTACAGGAAGCGGCGAGTTTTTCCTGCGTGGGGTGGTGGCATATGATGTGTCTTGTTTGATGGAATATAAAGGCATGACCTTGCAAGCTGCCTGTGATGAAGTCATCCAACGTCGCCTCATGGAGATCGAAGGAGATGGGGGTTTGATTGCTGTAGATGCATTGGGGAATATTGCGTTACCGTTTAATACGGAAGGGATGTATCGGGCGAGTGTGAAAGCGGGGCAGGAGGTGTTTGTGGGGATTTATGGATAGTCGCTTTTCGCCGTTCGCTGTTCGCCATTCGCTGTTCGCGAAGTACGTCAGTGGCTGGCGCCACTTGGGCAGTGGGGTTCCTGGAGGAAGGTAAAGGGCAAAGGGTAAATGGTAAAAGGCCAAAGGGAAGGCTCCCCTCTCCTTGAAAAGGAGAGGGTTTGGGGGTGCCTGCCCGCCGCAGGAGGGAGGTTATCGTGGCTGTTCGCCCCGAGCACTCGGGGCCGTTCGCTTTTCGCGAAGCACGTCACTGGCTGGCGCCATTTGGGCAGTGGGGTTCTTGAAGGAAGGTAAAGGGCAAAGGGTAAATAGTAAATGGTAAAGGGGCCAAAGAGAAGGTGCTACTCTTCTTGGAAAGGAGAAGCTTGCCCAGACTGACGAAGTCACGTCCGGGGGATAAGGTGCTCCTTCCGCCCTTGGCGGAAGGTTATCACGGCTGTTCGCTCATCTTTCGTGGAATCTAATTTCAGTTGTTTTATCGAAGGACCTCTTTCAAGTCTTTCATGGAGTTGCCGGGATCCCTGACAATCGCTAACTTGGTCAGCGGAATCATATGGTGAGATATTGCGAACATGGTTTGTGTCGCATACACCCTGGATTCTGGATGTATGCGAATGTTTTATGCTGATGTAATAGATTTATGCGACATTGGAGGTTCGTGTATGTGAATGTTGTGTTGCCAGCTAAAAGAACTTACGTGTGAACATTTAACAACCCAAACTAAATACCGACTTTTGCATTATGAAAATGGATTTGAAACAGTTATATAGATTTGCATTTTGGATTAGCCTAATAGGACTGTTTGCCATAATTGCAGACTTTGGATTTTCTCAAGCTAAATTTACGCAAAATTTTTTAGACGGATTTTACTTTTTTGTTTTGGGAATTGGTTTGATTTCTACTTTTTATCGCCATATTAAGAATAAGATTTTTTTGAAGAATAAAGTTTTTATTTTTGACCTACTTTCAGTGCTTTTTACATTATGGGTATTCTATTTGTATCTTTTTGTAGGCATTCCATTTGAAACCGATTTGCTACTTGAAAATCCAATTTGGATACAATTGGCGGTCATATTTACATTTATAAGGGAATTTTCTGAACTAAAAATTGACTTCAAAAGAACGGTTTTAAATCCTGCGCAGCTTTTTATCATAAGCTTTTTAGCTATCATATTTATTGGCTCATTTTTATTGATTTTGCCCAACGCCACTTATGACGGAATTTCATACATAGACACACTTTTCACTTCAACAAGCGCGGTTTGTGTTACAGGCTTAGTAGTGGTTGACACAGCTACACATTTTACTTTATTTGGACAAATCATCATAATGATTTTAATACAAGTTGGTGGCTTAGGCATTTTGACCTTTGCGAGTTATTTCAGTTACTTTTTCAAAGGTGGCACATCCTACGAAAACCAATTAGCATTAAGCGATATAACGAGTTCAAAAAAATTGGGAGAAGTGTTTTCAACTATAAAGTACATTATTCTCATCACTTTTGGAATAGAACTGTTTGCAGGGATTTTAATTTATACAAGTATCGATTCCAGTAACTTTGTTTCTCAATCCGACCGAATTTTCTTTTCTGTATTTCATTCCATTTCTGCATTTTGCAACGCAGGATTTTCAACACTCACCAATAGTTTGTACGAAAGAGGTTTTAGATTTAACTATTACCTTCAATTAGTGATTATTCTCACCTTTGTACTTGGTGGATTGGGTTTCCCCATAGTAGTAAACATTTTAAAATACTTTAAGTATAAAATTATCACTTTGTTTTCATCCAGAAAAAGTAAATATAGGCCTTGGGTATTAAACTTGAACAGTCGAATTACCTTGGTCACTACTCTTTCAATTTTAATTGTTTCTTTTGTTCTTTTCTATTTACTTGAATACAACAACACTTTAGCAGAACACAGTGGATTTGGAAAAATGGTAACAGCACTTTTTGGAGCCACAACACCAAGAACGGCAGGATTTAATACCATCGACACAGCCGCAATGGCGTTTCCAACGCTGATGATGGTTTTTCTTTTAATGTGGATAGGGGCTTCGCCCCAATCTACAGGTGGGGGTATAAAAACGAGCACTTTTGCTATTGCAACACTCAATATTTTGAGTTTGGCTAAGGGAAAGTCAAGAATTGAAATTTTCAGAAGAGAAATAGCGGATATTTCGGTACGCAGAGCATTTGCCATTATTTCATTATCCTTAGTTGTAATAGGTTTTGCAATAATGTTTATTTCCATTTTTGACCCCGAAAAGGAATTAGTGGACATTGCATTTGAGTGCTTTTCCGCATACGGTACTGTTGGTTTAAGCTTGGGAATCACAGGCGATTTGAGCAGTGCGAGTAAATTTGTAATTATAGTTGTAATGTTTGTTGGACGTATCAGTATGCTTTCACTGGTAATTGCAGTCTTTAGAAAAATCAAGCATAAGAACTACAGTTACTCAAAAGAAGAAATCACAATAAATTAAAAGTATTTAAAGATGAAATATATCATATTCGGACTTGGAAATTTTGGTGCTTCATTAGCCCAAAAACTTACCGAACAAGGCAATGAAGTTATTGGAATTGATTCCAGTATGGCAAAAGTGGATGCGTATAAAGAAAAAATTTCTCATACCATTTGTATGGATGCCACAGACGAGTTTACCGTTTCAGGACTGCCATTAAAGGAAACAGACATTGTGCTTGTTGCCATTGGAGAAGACCAAGGAGCAAATATTATGGCAACCGCACTATTGAAGAATTTTGAAGTAAAACGACTGATAAGTCGAGCCATAAATCCATTGCACGAAAAAGTATTGCAAGCTATCGGTGTTGACGAAATTGTGCATCCTGAAGAAGAAACAGCCGAAAGGTGGGCGAAAAAACTCTGTCTTGAAAATGTGGTGGATTCTTTTGAATTAAATGACGATTACAGCATTATAGAAGTTAAAGTACCTAACGGTTATGTGGGCAAAACGGTCAGAGAAGTAGGTTTTCGTAGAGAATTTGATTTATTGGTGCTTACAATCATCAAAAGGGTGGAAGTAAAAAGCATTTTGGGAAAGACAAAAACAGAATCACAAATTCAAGGTGTTGCATCGGCCGACAATGTTCTTGAAAATGATGACATTTTAGTTCTCTATGGATCAAATAAAGATTTACAAGTCTTCCTAAAACAAAAATTGAGATGATGAAAACAATAATATCAATTACATTTATTTTGTTTGTCTTGACATCTTGTGATTTTCAGATCGAGAGAACAGAAAATCCAAATACAGGAAAGACTTCCACTGAGAACAAAATAAAGAAAGTGCCAATAAATAGAATTGAAGTAATTGTTTATGACGGCTGTGAGTATATTATTTATAAAGAAGATGAAGACCAAAATTCGGCTCTAGGTTTTATGTCACATAAAGGCAATTGTTCAAATTCAATTCACGAATATAACAGCCAGAAGTAATGAAGAATGCCAGCACATGAAATTGTATATAATGAATAGACGGAATAGTAAGAAGTTCAAGGCTTTTGGCGTGTATTAAAGATTTTGCCAAATCGAAAGTTTCGTAGTTCGAAATCTCCTACTTTTCATATACTAAACCCTACACCCAAATCATAATTTATAACCTTTAACATTAAGTGAGTCGTCTTGCTGCCATATAATTCAATATTTGATTAATATTTACAGATTTGGACTTCAGCTATAAGGCCAGACTACAGTAGACAGCCCGATACAAAATAACCACTAAGAAAATGGAATTGGTCCTGGTTCACTTACCTGGTTACAGGAGTAATTGCCAGGATTTATGTATTCATAGAGCCACAGAAGTATCATTTCAATTTGAAACCAGGCCCCAGAGCGAAGCAGTAATAGAAGGATTAAGCGAAAGGAACGATCCGGCCAATACATTGACACACCAGGAACCCAGGAGCAAGGAACCAGGAATACATGAATGCGGCTTGCAGGCAGGAACCAAAAACCGATCAACTTACTCCCAGGGCGCATCTACTGGGAGGACGGTGATCTTCCGATCACTGATGCGGAAATGATCACTGTTTGCCAGGATGTGGACGATGAGATTGGACATGGACATGGGCGTTCCTTCCGGCAGGATGGACTCCGTATTGTGGATCAGTTTTGAGGGATCGAAAAAGATGACCATCCCCGAACCGATCACCTGGCAATCATTTCCATTGCGGATAATGATGCCCGTATCTTCGGCCAGACCGACACCGAGAAGATGAGGGAATTTTGCAGTGGCTTCTGCGACCCGATTGAATCGGCCTCGCTGGATGAAGTGTGAATCAATGATCAGTCCCGGAATCAGACCCAGGCCCTTTCCCATAAGGACACCTCCCTTATACATCGCTTCCGTACTTTTTCCTCCTGCGATCATTTCGTCCGACATGGCCATGGCGCCAGCGCTGGTGCCAGCGATGACCACCGGTTCCTCCCGGTATTTCCTGACCAGGATCTCTTTCATCTGGCTCTCACCGATGATCTGTGTTATTCGACTTTGATCACCGCCGGAAAACATGATAATCCCAGCCTTCTCCAATTTGCGAAGCGTTTGAGGGTCATTGGCATCATTTTTTTGGCGGATATCCAGCACATCCACGTGCGAACAGCCCAGGGTTTCAAATGCCTGGATATAATTTTTACCCACCTTTACAGGGATCTTGGAGGCCGTCGGAATGACGACAATAGGCGTTTCGGTGGATCCGCTTTCGCGAACAACCCGACTCAGGATGCCTTCATTGATGAAGTCGAGTGTATACTTTTCATTTTTGCGCAATCCCTTGTCTTCATTCCCACCGATCGGGATCAATATGCCTTTGATGGTCATGCCTGGTCTTTTCTTGTTCGAATCGGCAAAAGTAGATAATCCCGGAATAGGGATGGTTTTCTATATTGAGACAAATACGGGGAGGACTCATTGAGGAGGACTTCCCTTGTTTGCCAACCCAACCTTCAACTGACGTATACGACACCTATGAGAATCCGGGAGATCAATGCCATGCGCGGACCCAACTACTGGTCCATTCGCCGACACAAACTCATCGTTATGGTCCTCGATCTGGAGGAGATGGAACAACGCCCGACCGATACCATTCCCGGTTTTCTGGAGCGACTGCAGACGATGTTTCCGACGATGGTTGAACATCGGTGTAGCGAAGGGGCTCCTGGTGGATTTTTCTCCAGGGTAAAGGAAGGGACCTGGATGGGTCATGTCATCGAACATATTGCCCTGGAGATCCAGACCCTGGCTGGCATGGACGTCGGATTCGGCCGCACCCGCGGCTATGGAGAGGACGGTGTGTATCATGTCGTCTTTGCCTATATGGAAGAAAGTGTCGGGCGGTTTGCCGCCCAATCAGCTGTCCAGATCGCTGAGGCACTGATCGAAGGAAAGGTGTATGACCTCGAGGCCGATATTCAGACCATGCGAGAGTTACGCGAGAAAGAGCGTCTGGGTCCCAGCACAGGATCCATCGTGGATGAAGCGGTCAGCCGGGGCATGCCCTGGATCCGGCTCAACAAATATTCCCTGGTCCAGATCGGTTATGGATGCAATCAGAAGCGGATCCAGGCGACCGTGACCAGTCATACCAGCAGTATCGGGGTGGAGATCGCCTGCGACAAAGAAGATACGAAGGCGCTTCTCCTGCAGGCGGAAGTGCCGGTGCCACGCGGAGAGATCATCAAGACGGAGCTTGGACTGGATGAAGTGATCAAGGACCTTGGTTTCCCGCTGGTGATCAAGCCCATCAATGGCAACCATGGGCGCGGGATCACAGCCAATATCAACAGCCGGGAAGAGGCGTTGGTCGCTTTTGAATCTGCCAAGAAAGTCTCCACTTCGGTGATCGTCGAGCGATTTATCACGGGAGAAGATTATCGCCTGCTGGTGATCGACAATAAATTGGTGGCTGCCGCCAAACGAACACCTGCCCGGGTGATCGGTAATGGCACCGCTACCATTCGCGAGCTGATCGACCTGGTCAATGAAGATCCGAAGCGCGGGTATGGGCATGAAAATGTGTTAACCGCTATTCATATTGACGCCATGACCCAGGGGATCCTGGATAAAAAAGGATATACCGAGGCCACTGTCCTGCCGGCCGGGGAGACCCTCAATCTGAAGGATACCGCCAACCTGAGCACAGGTGGTACGGCGACCGATGTCACGGACATCGTCCATCCGGAGAATATCTTTATGGCGGAACGGATTGCCCGGATCATCGGCCTCGACGTGTGCGGGATCGATATCATGACCGACAATATCAGCCAGCCCCTGGCTTTGACCAAGGGGGCAGTACTGGAAGTGAATGCCGCTCCGGGATTCCGAATGCATCTGGCACCCACAGATGGTTTGCCGCGCAACGTGGCTGGCGCGGTCATGGATATGCTGTACCCGCTGGGTACACCGTTCCGTATTCCCATCGTCGCTGTCACCGGGACAAACGGAAAAACCACCACCACACGTCTCATTGCCCATATGGCCAAGATGATGGGCCATCAGGTCGGGTATACCACTTCTGACGGCGTATACATCCAAAACCATATGTTGGTCAAGGGCGATTGTACAGGCCCGGTCAGTGCGGAGTTTGTTCTGAAGGATCCGACAGTTGATTTTGCCGTGCTGGAATGTGCACGTGGCGGACTGTTGCGTGCGGGGCTGGGATTTCACTTTTGTGATATCGGCATCGTGACCAATGTCGCAGCCGATCACCTGGGATTGAAAGGGATCCATACGGTGGAGCAGCTCGCCCGGGCCAAAGGGGTGATCCCCGAGAGTGTCCTCCCTGAGGGGCATGCCATTCTCAATGCGGATGATGATCTGGTGTATGCTATGAAGGATAATGTAAAATGCAAGGTGGCTCTGTTCAGTATGAGCGAAGACAATCCGCGCATTAAGGAGCACGCTAAAAAAGGGGGTATCAGTGCCATTTTCGAGAGCGGGTTTATCACCATTTGTAAGGGCGAATGGAAGATGCGGGTGGCAAAAGCCATCGAAGTGCCGTTGACCTTTGGTGGACGTGCCCATTTTATGATCCAGAATGTGTTGCCAGCTGTCTTGACCGGTTATTTGCGCGGGCACAAACTGGATGATATCAAATTGGCCCTGACCACCTTTATTCCGTCGCCCAGCCAGACTCCTGGCCGACTGAATATGTTTGAATTCCGCGACTTCAAAGTGCTGCTGGATTATGCCCACAACCCTGCGGGTATGCGGGCGCTCCAGAAGTTTGTCGAAAACCTGGAAGGCTCTCCCAAGGTGGGTATCATTTCAGGTGTCGGCGATAGGCGCGATGAAGATATCCTGGAGATCGGCCAGATCGCGGCTGAGACATTTGATGAGATCATCATCCGTCAGGATAAGAATCTGCGGGGTCGAACAGAACAGGAATTGATCGACCTGCTGCATGAAGGCATTCGAAGGGTAGATCCCGAAAAAGAGGTCAAGATCATCCCCTCAGAAAAGGAGGCTGTTGCCTGGGCGATCACGCATGCGACTCCGGGCAGTCTGATCGTGATGTGCAGCGATGTAGTCAGCGATGCACTGGAGATGGTCCGCAAATACAAGGAGGAAGAAGCTGTGCGATTGTATGAATTCACCAAAGATGATATTCCGAATATGTAATCGGAATGTTTTTCTAAAAATCGATGTGATGAGAAATCTACTGATCCTGATAAAACTCTCGATGTTGCTTCTGTTTATTGGTTGTGGCAATCAGGGGGAGGAATTTTCGCCGGACAAGCCATCCGATAATTTTCATATTAACACGGTCGAATACAATGATTGTGAATATGTCTATGTGACCAATCCGGATGGAACGGTCAGCGGACTTACGCATAAGGGGAATTGTCAGAATAAGGAACATTCGGTTTCAGCGGTAGGCCCGAATTAGATCTGTCTTTGCAGTTCATGCAAGTATCCATTTCGCCATTCGGTGAGACACCGGCACCAACATTATACTTCAATAATAATTAAAACTGTGTTGGTACGAGTGTCTCACTCGTACCGGCTATGCGTGCGGTGTCCCACCGCGGCCTCGAGGCGAATGTTCTAATTCACTTCGCAGTGCGGATATTGACAATCGTTTGGACAGTTGGATTTAAAGGACTGGCGGCCCGCCTGCCGTAGGCATGGTTTAACGTTCAAGGAGGACCGACCAGTCGGCCCTCTGTTCAAAGTTCAATGTTGCTCACGTTGAACATTGAACAAGGGTAGCGCCAGCTACCCCTTTGAACCTTGAACAATCAAGCGTTTAGAAAGGTGTTCACATGTAGACATCTTGGTGTTCAAGTACAGTTTTCAGGGATCGGTGAGACACCGACAGATAGGAGGAGCTGGTGAGACACCAGCACCAGCACTGTTTAGTTTTAGTAATAATAAGGAGGTGTTGGTACGAGTGTCTCACTCGTACCGGTTATGCGTGCGGTGTCCCACCGCAACCTCGAGGCGAATGTTCTAATTCACTCCGCCGTTTAGATGTTGACAATCGTTTGGACAGTTGGATTTAAACGACTGGCGCCCGCCTGCCGTAGGCATGGTTTAACGTTCAAGGAGGACCGACCAGTCGGCCCTCTGTTCAAAGTTCAATGTTGCTCACGTTGAACGTTGAACAAAGGTAGCGTCAGCTACCCCTTTGAACCTTGAATAATCCAGCGTTTAGAAAGGTGTTCAAAGGTGGACAACCTGGTGTTTAAGAGCAGTTTTCAGGAATCGGTGAGACACCGGCACCAGCACTGTTTAGTTTTAGTAATAATAAGGAGGTGTTGGTACGAGTGACTCACTCGTACCGCCTATGCGTGCGGTGTCCCACCGCGGCCTCGAGGAGAATGTTCTAATTCACTTCGCAGTGCGGATATTGACAATCGTTTGGACAGTTGGATTTAAAGGACTGGCGGCCCGCCTGCCGTAGGCATGGTTTAACGTTCAAGGAGGACCGACCAGTCGGCCCTCTGTTTTAGGTTCAACGGATAGACGTTGAACGTTGAACAGGGGTAGCGCCAGCTACCCCTTTGAACCTTGAACAATCAAGCGTTTAGAAAGGTGTTCACATGTAGACATCTTGGTGTTCAAGTACAGTTTTCAGGAATCGGTGAGACACCGACAGATAGAGGGTGCCGGTGAGACACCGACAGATAGGGGGTGCAGGTGAGACACTGGCACCAACGATATATTTTTTTACATCATGATATATGCGTGTCGGCAGATTCATCACACAGGTGTCAGTTATTGCACGGTGCAGGATAGCACTAAAGTTTATATACTTTATGAACAGCAGTCCTAGTTTTGATCAGATATTCTCCTGCCGGAAATTCAGACAGATCCACGTTTATCATTGTATTGTTCTCTTGAATTTCCATGGGGCGGACAGCATGTCCAAGCAAGTTGAATATGGTGTATTCTGTCAGTTCATTCGGGTGGCCAGAAATTGAAATTTTATTTGTCGTAGGGTTTGGATAAATGACAGTCTGGGGATATTCTTCAAATTGAATATCGACCCCTACTATTTTTGCATAGGTAAATGTCCCGTTATAATCCGTTTGTTTCAGCCGATAATAAGAAATTCCTGAAAATGGATAGTCGTCATAAACTTGATAATGATTTATTTGGGTGGAATTTCCAGCTCCTGGCACTTCTTTGATGGTCTCCCAAAGGGATCCATTGATTGACCGTTCGATGCTGAAATAATCATTATTAATTTCCGTAGCCGTACTCCACGCGATATAAACCGAAGAGTGATTAAAGGGAGTCGCTGTGAAATATAACAATTCTATTGGCAATGGTAAGCTTTCTGAAATGGCGATTTGTATACCTACCCACAGAACAGAATGGGAGGCAGTCGCTACTTTGTTTCCAGTTGCACCAGTCGTTGCTTGCACAAAGGTTGCCATCATATTGGAGGGGCCTTCACCGGCATTGTAGGGGTTGTCGTATCGTTCAGTCGTGGAGACATGTGGAGAGTAGGTTGAATTCTTACTATTTGTATAATAACAAAGCACCAGTGTATTCCCATTTGATGTCGTTATAGAGGGTGCATTGACCGCTGTTCCATTCCCTGTAACTCCAGCAGAGGCATTGATTGGAGAGGACGTGTTTACATTCGAAATACGCGAACAGCCAATGGCCCATTTGGAACCGCTAGATAATGTAAAAGAATAGGTTCCAGGCTCACTAATACCGGCTACTTTATAATAGGTCGCCATACCAATATTTGTTGAATTATTGGTTCTTCGAATCAGGAACCAGCCCGTCGGAGGAGTGACTGTTGATGTACTTCCTTTTTCAATCATCAATCCGGAAACTAATAGATCACCGGGTTCAGTTCCAACGGGAAGGGACACAGTAGCAGATGAAGTAATTCCCACGTTGGATGAAGAGGACCTGTAAACAGGTTGTGCCTGTAAGCATGTTGTGGTCAGCAAACATGTCACAACGAATAGAATTATTCTGCTGAAGTACTTCATAATATATTTTAATTAGTCCGCTGGTTGCTCGAGGTCATGTTCATTCATAGTTCGCAAGTGGTATGCTGGTGGACGATCAAATGTCTCAGTGGATTTTTGCAGCGGATGGTTTGTCCCTTTTATTTCAAGGATCGTTTTCTATGATTTTCTTCCAAGACAAATAAAAAATATACTTGCGTTGAGCATTGTGGGCAATTGTCAACACACGTATTATTCTCCTGGAGAAATCAGTGACTGACAAAGATGTCAGCCTATATACGGACAAGTGTTACACATTTGATGATTAAAATTGTAAAATTCACACTATAAGCATCCAAGGTATGTGAATTGGGCTGTGGCTAAAGCCCCTAGCATTGGGTTGGAAATAACACCTCGGCCAAGTCGAAATCAAATCTTTTGACCAACCTATAACTCTGCTGATTTGCCGTATCCTGACTATAGTGGTCTAGCAATATGAATCAGTCAAATACAGTAAAGTGATCAATACATGGACGCATTGGCTAGACATGCGCACCTGCAGATCAAAGAGGTAACATCCTTTGAAAGAATTAACATCAGTTTAAAAGTGCTCATTGGAGCCTCATTCACCTGAGAGTGATTAACGCACCATGCACATTTGTGATCAGCTAAAGCAACTGCAACAGAGCATTTGAGGTATTCCTGGGTCTATACTTCAACCTATTGGATCAGTTGAACCGCTGTTGGGCCTTCATTGGCTCTATTCCAGCCGACTCAGATGCAAGATATTTACTATGGATACCAGTATTTTCCCCATTATCCTTGTTGGGCTGGACCAAATTCCGAACGAAAAAGATACTGTGAAACTCCGTGCAGTTTAGGACTATGTATCTGGATGACCTTTTTAGTACATACTGAAGTGAAGAGATGCTCATGAGGTTGACATTGCCCTGAGTACTACCATTTCAGTAGAATCACTCATTGTGGGCACCTCTATCAACCCCACTCAATGACCAACCGAATGGTTTCGATCGTATCAACAAATATTACGACTACAATATCCCAAATGCTCTGAATTGTCTTTGAGTCAGCTAGCTATGGCTATTCTCTTTTCATCACAGCCACTCCCTCCTCCGCTGAGTCCACGGGGTCTGGGGAGCTAAGGCAGCATACTTTCAAAACGTCTTGCATGCAAACTGAGCAGATAAGTCACGTTCCATATTCTTTGGCCTTGGTCTATTTCAGAGGTTAGTAGAAGTGCCCCTTGTAGGTGATAGCTGGAATTAAATTGTTTGGGTATTCCGATAAAATGTACGCAACAGACGGATTGTATCACAGTACCTCCGGCTAAGAACGGAGAATTGTCTTTCAGTTGGGCATTTTCCACTGGTGGAACACCGGCACCAACACGAATTTATTAATTGATAAGTTGTTGGTACGAGTGTCTCACTCGTACCGGTTATGCGTGCGGTGTCCCACCGCAACCTCGAGGTCAATGTTTAATTTTACTGCGCAGTTTTCCTATTGACCTTAGTTTAAACTGTTGTTTGTAAACGTTTGGCTGCCCGCCTGCCGAAGGCATTGTTCAAGGTTCAAGGAGGACCGACCAGTCGGCCCTCTGTTCAAAGTTCAATGTTTTTCACGTTGAACGTTGAACAAAGGTAGCGTCAGCTACCCCTTTGAACCTTGAACAATCCAGCGTTTAGAAAGGTGTTCAAAGGTGGACAACCTGGTGTTTAAGAGCAGTTTTCAGGAATCGGTGAGACACCGACAGATAGGAGGAGCCGGTGAGACACTGGCACCAACAATCTATTTTAATACTAACTATTAACTGTGTTGGTACGAGTGTCTCACTCGTACCGGCTATGCGTGCGGTGTCCCACCGCAGCCTTGAGAACAATATCCAAACTGGTCCAAGTATCATCTAGAGTGTTTAATGCGCTTTCAGGGACCGGTGAGACACCGACAGATAAGAGGAGCCGGTGAGACACCGGCACCAACAACTTTTTTTTATAGTATCGGGCGATGTTCATCTGGAATAAATTCAAATCCTGAATTTGGAAGATATGGTTCCAAAAGGTCGATTTCAATCAGGCCATGGTTGGCTCCATTGAAATAGTTTGATGCGCTTGAATACAAGTAGTCCTCCGGATTTGCCACAAATCCAGCACGAACTGGATTTTGATGAATGTAATGTACTTTTTCCCAAATAACCTTGTCTGTGAATAAAGCAGTTGGGTAGTTATCGGATTGCCAAAATTGATGGGATCGTTGATCATTTGATCCATGAGCAAAATATTTAAGTAAATACAGAATCCATTCTTTTCGACTTTCTGCTTCCTCCAGGATGGTTTTAATAAGTTGATGTGCAGTGTATCGTTTGAAGTCGCCGATCACTTTATTTAATGATTCCTTATGATCGGCTTCCATTTGGACAATAAGATGTATGTGATTGGTCATGATTACATATGCATGTATCATCATTCCTTTATTCTGTCGGCAGTAATCAAGATTGGTTATAAGAATATTCCTAAGGGACAGTCGACTGAATGCATCAATCCACCCTACAGTAGTCAATGTTAGAAAGTTGAGACCTTTAGGATCGAGTATTTTTCTTCGTGCCATTTCAAATGATCATCATCGTAAAATTACTCAACTGCAGTTTACTTTCAAAAAAAGTAAGTGAATATAATTGAGGACTAGAGCAGTTTGGAGGAACAAGTGAGACACCGGCACCAATACTGTTTGGTTTTAGTCATAATAAGTAGGTGTTGGTACGAGTGTCTCACTCGTACCGCCTATGCGTGCGGTGTCCCACCGCAGCCTCGAGGACATTGTTTAAATTCACTCCGCAGTGCGGATATTGACAATCGTTTGGACAGTTGGATTTAAAGGACTGGCGGCCCGCCTGCCGTAGGCATGGTTTAACGTTCAAGGAGGCCCGATCAGTCGGCCCTCTGTTTAAGGTTTAACGGATAGACGTTGAACGTTGAACAGGGGTAGCGCCAGCTACCCCTTTGAACCTTGAACAATCCAGCGTTTAGAAAGGTGTTCACATGTAGACATCCTGGTGTTCAAGTACAGTTTTCAGGGATCGGTGAGACACCGACAGATAGGAGGAGCCGGTGAGACACTGGCACCAACAATCTATTTTAATACTAACTATTAACTGTGTTGGTACGAGTGTCTCACTCGTACCGGTTATGCGTGCGGTGTCCCACCACAACCTCGAGGCGAATGTTCTAATTCACTCCGCCGTTTAGATGTTGACAATCGTTTGGAAAGTTGGATTTAAACGACTGGCGGCCCGCCTGCCGTAGGCATGGTTTAACGTTCAAGGAGGACCGACCAGTCGGCCCTCTGTTTAAGGTTCAACGGATAGACGTTGAACTTTGAACTGGGGTAGCGCCAGCTACCCCTTTAAACGTTGAACAATCCAGCTTTTAGAAAAGTATTCACATGTAGCCATCTAGGTGTTCAAGTACAGTTTTCAGGGATCGGTGAGACACCGACAGATAGGAGGAGCCGGTGAGACACTGGCACCAACAATCTATTTTAATACTAACTATTAACTGTGTTGGTACGAGTGTCTCACTCGTACCGGCTATGCGTGCGGTGTTCCACCGCAACCTCGAGGCGAATGTTCTAATTCACTCCGCCGTGCAGATATTGACAATCGTTTGGACAGTTGGATTTAAACGACTGGCGGCCCGCCTGCCGTAGGCATGGTTTAACGATCAAGGAGGACCGACAAGTCGGCCCTCTGTTCAAAGTTCAATGTTGCTCACGTTGAACGTTGAACAAGGGTAGCGCCAGCTACCCCTTTAAACGTTGAACAATCCAGCGTTTAGAAAAGTATTCACATGTAGACATCTAGGTGTTCAAGTACAGTTTTCAGGGATCGGCAAGGCGCCAGTACCCAAATCAGTTTTGATTAGTCTTCTTTATGCAAGCCCGACTTGACATGCAGATCAACTTGCGGGAATGGTATGGTGATCTGATTATCGGCAAATTTTCGGTTGATGATTCGCCGAATATCACTCTTTACTTTGTTGATTCGAAAGATATTCTTACTGAAGAAAAGTATTTGAAAATCCAGGGAAGAATTCCCGAAATTGACCAGGCGGCCTTCGATCAGATCGGGATTAGAAACATCGGGATGTTCAATGGCGCTTTCTTCCAGGATGCGTATGACCTTATCCACGTCACTCCCATATGCGACTCCGACATCGATCCTGAACCGCGTTTTTTCAGATTGATGACTCCAATTGATCACTTTCGATGTGGTGATCAACGAGTTTGGGATAATGATGGATATTTCATCTCGATTGAGTCCTTTGGAGGTCCGCAATCCAATACTCTGGATTTGAACCACGTCTCCATCGATCTCCAGCACATCACCGATCTTGATGGATCGTTCTCCCAGCAGGATAATACCGGAAATGATATCATTAAATGTTTGCTGAAGACCCAGTCCGACGCCCACCAACAATGCGGCTGACCCTGCGAGAAGAAGTGTCAGCTGAATGCCAACGGATTCAAGTATGAGGCCTATAGCCAGGATCCATAGCACGTATCGGATGATCTGAAAGAGCGCATAGGTGGAACCGGGGTCCAGATCATTTTTTCGAGTCCGGCGATACAGGGCCGTTCGTATCGCCCATGATACCAGTTTGGTAACCAGTAGAATGAGCAGAATGATCGCAATATTACTGAGGTGGATCTTGTAATTGCCGATATGAAAAAGTTCAAGGGTGAAGAGTTGATCCAGAGTTTTCATATGGTAATGGGGTTTGGATGGGGGAGCAAGTTAGGTGAGATTTGCTATGGTTGCCGAATAAACCAGGCATTCTTCGGGGCAGGCTGAAATGTCCTTGAATTGTTATTATTCTGTATCCAGGTCAAGACTCATTGTGGGCAGAAAACGGCCGGGAATAGACGTGGGAAGTTGGCCGATCACATCGAACCCATATTGTAAATAGAATCGCATGGCATGGGGGTCAGCATGGAGCAGAATGCGATGGATTTGCTTTTCAGTCATGAGGCGAAGGAAATGAGTCATCAGTCGGTTGCCTACCTGCTGGCCAATATATTCCGGTTCGACAAAGAGATTGTCCATCAGCATGGTTTGGGCATCTTTCGACCGAAAAGAATAGTTTCCAAGCAGGCTGTTTCCTCTACACGCTTTGAAAACAGTGTGTACCTGTAAGTATTCCGGCGTGATGGTAAGTTCATCATCCCAAAGTGCCATTTGCTCTTTTGAATAGCCCCAATATGCTTTTGACCGTTTGGTGAGAGTGGACAGCGAAATGTGATCTGAGAGAACTACAGGGATGATTTGAATGCCTGACACTGAATAAGGAATAGGTTGATCCTACAAGTTACGAGATTGGTAGAGCTTTGGCAAAAGCCAGGGTAATGTCAGCCAAAGGCTTAGTTTTGCACCCTTTTATGCAAACGCGCGGGAGCTTTGGCCACCAATTTGCAAACGATAGAGACCCATGAAAAAATATCTAAATCTTTTCGACCTGTCTCAAAAGGTCAATTATCGGTTGGAAGTGCTTTCCGGATTGACTGTCGCTATGGCCCTGGTGCCGGAGGCGGTCGCTTTCGCTCTGATTGCCGGGCTCTCGCCTTTGACCGGCTTGTATGCCGCTTTTGTCATGGGTCTGGTGACTTCCTTGTTGGGTGGTCGACCAGGAATGATTTCCGGCGCTACAGGTGCCGTTGCCGTGGTACTGGTGGCGCTGGTTCAGTCACATGGTGTGGAATATGTCTTCGCCACCGTGATCCTGGCAGGATTGCTCCAAATGACAGCTGGCTTTCTTCGATTAGGCAAGCTGATGCGCCTGGTACCGCATCCAGTTATTTTCGGATTTGTCAATGGTCTGGCCATCATCATTTTTATGTCCCAAATGGATCAGTTCAAAGACCCGTCAGGTGCCTGGCTCACGGGCATGCCCATGTTCGGGTTTCTGGGATTGGTATTGATCACGATGGTGATCATCTGGGGCCTGCCCAAGATCACGAAATTGCTTCCAGCAGCGCTGACGGCCATTCTGGTCATCTTCGGACTGGTGACTGTGATGGGGCTGGATACCAAGACCGTTGGGGATATCGCTTCCATCCAGGGAGGGTTTCCGCCTTTTCATCTGCCTTCGATTCCCTTGAACTGGGAAATGCTGACAGTCATCTTTCCATATGCAGCGATTGTCGCTGGGGTCGGACTGATCGAAAGTTTGCTGACCCTGAACATTATCGATGAGATCACCGAGACACGAGGACGGGGCAATAAAGAAGCGATTGCCCAAGGCGCTGCAAATATCCTGTCCGGTTTCTTTTCCGGCATGGGTGGCTGTGCCATGATCGGTCAGAGCCTGATCAACATCTCCTCCGGTGCTCGGGCCAGATTGTCTGGTATCGTCGCATCCGTGATGCTTTTGGTGTTTATCATGTTTGGATCCGGTCTGATCGAAAAACTGCCTATGGCAGCGTTGACAGGACTGATGATTATGGTGGCCATTGGCACGTTCGAATGGGCCAGTCTTCGCACATTTACAAAGATGCCCAAGTCAGACATCTTTGTCATGGTCATGGTGACGCTGGTCACCGTATTCCTACACAACCTGGCCCTGGCCGTCATCATCGGCGTCGTGATCGCCGCCCTGGTTTTTGCCTGGGATAATGCCAAAAGGATTCGAGCTCGCAAACATATCGACGAAGACGGGATCAAGCACTATGAAATTTATGGCCCGCTGTTTTTCGGATCAGTTTCGGCCTTCAACGAAAAGTTTGATGTGCTGAATGATCCGCAGGAGGTCATCATTGACTTTGCAGAAAGCCGGGTGGTAGATATGTCCGCCATTGAAGCCCTCAACAAGATCACAGAGCGATACCTGAAAGTGGGAAAAAAAGTCCACCTCAAACACCTCAGTCAGGATTGTCGTCAGCTCCTGCAGAATGCAGAGGCGATCATCGATGTCAATGTATTGGAGGATCCAACCTATAAACTGGTAGTGGATGATCTGAAATCCAGATAATCACCTACCTGGATCCACAACTTCCTGTCTTCTTCACCTTGAGATTATAACAGGTCAGTACCAGGGTGCCAATACCGCCGGTTGGAGAAAATCAACTGCAGGAGATATACTGGATCGTGACGCAATGATCAATTGCTTACTCAGGAGCCGGACCAGAAATGGTCCCGGACGAAAATTGTGTTTTGCCGCCCTGATTCGAAATTTGGAAATAACCCCGAGTGGGCGATAGATGTCCCTGATGGGAAACCGGACCGCGCATGTCGACCTGCAGATTGAACACCCGAATAGAATCGGCTTCTTTTTCAACGGTATAGAATCCTTTGGCAAACCAGCGCATACGCTGCGCCACTTCTGGATCGATCTCCTCGAGGTATTCCTCTTGGATGGGGAATGCATACAAGGGCGTAATGAAGCCATCCATCAGCGCGTATTTCTGTAGATAGAGTTGATCATCTGTCCGGGCGACACCATACCAATAGATACTACCTATGCCGACAGGCAAAGTCAGGATGTCCTCCGATCGGATATGTTCTGTTTCTAATTGGTTGTTAAAAGCAGATTGAACATGTTGTTTGACACCCAGCGTCAGGAGCAGATAACCGGTACTGAACAGCAGGCCCCAACGATTGAAGGTGTGGCGCTTTGGCGCGGAAGGATTCAACCGCAAGGTGAGGACCAAGCCGATCAATAAGGGTAAAGTGTACACTGGATCCACAATATTGACGCTGTCCAATCCCAGACGCCTGTGACTGAAAGGCAATAAAAACTGGGTTCCGTATCCTGTAAAGAGGTCGAGCAGGACATGTGTGATCAGGGCGAGCCAGGTGAACAGCCAGAGGGTCCCCGACCGGACGGTTTGGAATCCGCGGAATCGTTTCAGCAGCCAGGTGATCACGAAGGCGCCGACGAGACTCCCTGTCAGAGAATGGCTGTACCCCCTGTGGATGGAGAGCATCTCATAGTGGTCATACCAGGCATACAGGATGACATCCAGGTCTGGAATCGTCGCGATGATCGCGCCTGCAACGGCTGCCCGATTGCCCAACTTTCGACCCAGCACTGCTTCTCCGACCGCGGCACCCAGGATGGCTTGTGTGATACTGTCCAATGGATTGGTTGATGATGTTAAAAAAAATCTGCCTAAAGGTACTGTAAGGTTAAGGAGTTGAGGTACTGTGTTTAAAACCTAGCATATTCAGGGTTATCTCATAACTTTAACACTTACAAGGAAGGTGCTCTTTTGAGCCATCTATCCCGTGTAGCTCCGATATCACATCGGAGCTACTTCTAATTCTAAAA